>JABMDL010000001.1 GCA_015903945.1 Nitrospira sp.
CTTCAGCATGTCTGGAGTCAGCTGAATCCCCGTCGCCTTGGACCGTGCGGTCACGACTCCTTCCAAGGTCTCCCGCTCATGTTCGGCATAGCCCTTCACGTTGGCCACGAGGTTCGGAATCAGGTCGGCGCGCCGTTGGTATTGATTGATGACTTCGCTCCAGGCTGCTTTGGTATCCTCATCCAACCCTTGCAGGTCGTTGTAGCCGCAGCCGGACACGAACAGCGCCCCTGCCAGCACCAAGCTGATCGCGATCTGCTTCAATCCTCCGCACGTCATGGCACCATCCCTCCTTCGACAAACCTGGCCCCTTTTCTTCCAGCTTGGTTCTCATGCTACCATGACGATGGCCGTGAAGATACGTTGTGCCAGAGGCTGCATCGCCAGCACGTTCCGCCACAGCATTATGGAAAGTTGACAGAGGCCGGACCATGCACCCAGCATTACGAGATGCCTACGAGCGAGAACTGGTTGCAGCAGCGGAGCGGTATTCAGGCCATGACCTTGAGCAGGCGTTTTTCCACCTGGAACGCGCCCATATTCTCGGCCAGGCGTTCACCCTCCTTCATGCCAAGGCCCACTGGTGGATGCTGAAGGTCGGTTGGAGACGTCGGGACTTGACCGAGATCACCGGCCAGGTGGCCAGGATCGTTGGGGCAACCTTGTTTACATGGATCTGGGTCCCTGTGGGCAACACCGGCGGCGCTCACGTGCCCTCATTTAAGTCCATGCCGCGATTCCAGAAGAGTTCCAAGAACTGCTGAACCCGTCTTATTCCTCGACTCGCTTGACCAGCGGTCGGCCCGACGGCCCGACTGGATAGAGCTTTGACTCGCGTGACGGCTCCTGTTGAACGACCACCGGCGCGGTCATCTCCAATGTTCCGTTCAGGCGCACCCCCTCCTCAATCGAGAGAACGGGAGTCTTGAGACTGCCTTGAATCACGGCTGGGGCAAGCAGCGTGATGCGTTCCGTGGCTTGAATGTCACCTGTAATGGCCCCTTCGCACACCACCGACCCGGCCGAGACCTTGGCCGTGATCACGGCTTCAGCCCCCACCAACAACCCGCCGTCGGCGTGGATTTCACCATCCAGCGACCCGTCGATCCGCACGGTACCGGAATAGGTGATCACCCCTTTGAACGTCACGCCCGTCCCGATGAAAGCGCTCACGGTCTCACTGGATACTGGTCGGCTTCTGATTGAACCATGCCCCTCTGGAGTCATCCCCTCATCCGCATACACAGTATTATCTTGCTTCCACATACAATCCCCTCCCTCTTCCCTCTCATCAAATGGTGTGATATGAGTCGTCTTGCCTGATCCTGGCCCTTCTCTATCGGTTCCTAACGGAATTTATTGAGTGCCGGGGGGTAAAAATCAGGCCGGATGGGTGCAAATCCACCCTCCATACTTTATCGTGGGTGGCTCCCCCCAAGTCCCGGCCTCAAGAACTCGTCATGACTCTCGAACGGTCGTCTCATTTGCCCGGCGGATTTCAGGTGCGGCACCACACGCTGGGTATCTATCAAGGCAGTGCGATCGATCTTGCCTTCTGGCATCCTTCTTCCAATATGCCGGAGTATGGCCTATGCCGGTTTTCCACCGAGGACCAAGCACACGCGCTCATCGATTTTCTCTGCTCGGCCATGTGTACAGAGCCCCTGGATCGGAACGATCTGACAGTTGAACCTTACGACCTCACGAAACATGATCAGTTAGTGACGGATTACCCGCTTCCGTCAGCCTGGGAAACGCCCCTCTAGCGGCTCTTAGTCATGGGAATTGCTTTGCCCCTCAACGAGCGGACTGGCAATCGGCGAGGCCACCGCCTTCGACAAGACAGAGGACGTGACACCTGAGCGAGAATGAATGAACTCAAGGAGCCGTTTGTTTTCTTGGGCCTTTCGGAGAAACTTGAGTGCAATGCCGCGCGCGCTGACAGATCGAACTATCGCCGCCACTTCAATAGGGGGCTCGTTTGGGGCGATCCCGATTTCCAGATAAAAGATGTCGTCGACATGCACCTGCGTATTGCTCTGAATAACACAGCCGCCCAGCGACAGATCCATGACAGTGCCTTCGCCCCGCACTTTCCCGCCCGAAAATGACAGACATAACCGAACAGGAATGCGAAGATGTTCCCGGCGGTCGATCGGATGGCCGGAATCCCCTTTCCCCATACTCCAGGCTAAGAAGCGATGGCTGCAAGTCTGGCAGTGGAACGGCATAATGCCAATCCACATCGCGACATGTTCCCGCGGCGATTGCGGACGGGACTGGAGCACACCGCTGTTCCGGCACCTCGGACAGGTGATGTGACGGCTCATGACAGTCTTGGGTCTCCACCACGGACAAGCGGGTTCCCGCGCTCTCACGATCGAACTATAAAGACCTTTCCACCACAGTCAAGCTGATTGGCATCCTGCGCAACGGGCGACAAGTCGACGGATTCGTTCAGGGGAGCTGTGGGTAGCTAATGAGGCTCAGCCTGCGACGAGTCTGGTTCGGCGGGCGATCCCGACGCGACGAAGCCGGCACGGAGATATTCCCGGTTGAGCATGGCGATGAACCGGGTACTGATGCGTTTGGGGCAGACCGCTTCGCACTCGTATTGATTGCCGCAAGCGCCGAATCCTTCCCGGTCCATCGCCTCCATCATCGCAGCGACTCGCCGCGCCCGCTCCGGCTTACCTTGGGGCAACGTGCCAAGATGAGAGACCTTGGCTGCCACGAACAACGTGGCCGATGCATTTTTGCATGCGGCCACACACGCTCCGCAACCGATGCAGGAAGCCGCGTCCATGGCGGTCTCAGCCTGCTCCTTACCGATCAGCAGTACGTTGCCGTCGACCGCCCCACCCGTATTGATCGAGATATACCCGCCTGCCTGCATCAGCCGGTCCAGTGCCCTCCGATCAACGACAAGATCCTTGATGATCGGAAAGGCCCGCGCGCGCCACGGCTCGATCGTAATCACATCTCCAGCGGAAAACCTGCGCATATAGAGCTGACAGGCAGCCATCCCGCGTTCCGGGCCATGAGGCACCCCGTTGATCACAAGGGAACAACTTCCGCAGATTCCTTCGCGGCAATCGTGTTCGAACGCCACCGGTTCTTCCCCCTTGAGAATTAACCGCTGGTTGACCCCATCGAGCATCTCCAGGAACGACATGTCAGGACTGACCTCGTCCGTCTCATAAGACACCAACCGCCCGGTGTCGTGCGGGCCTTCCTGCCGCCATATCTTCAACGTGAGTTTCATCTCCGATTCATGTCCTTCTGTGGCGCCGCACAAGAGACCATTCACGCTTTTCGGTCACTGATAGCTTCTGGTCGTCGGCTGTACAAATTCGAAGGTGAGCGGCTCCTTGTGCAGAAGGGGGGAATCGTCCTGCCGATATTCCCAGGCCGCCACATGGGCGAACCGTTCATCGTCTCGTTGCGGCTCTCCATCGGCGGTTTGATATTCCTCCCGGAAATGTGCCCCGCAAGACTCCTCCCGGTGCAAGGCGTCATGGCACAGCAATTCGGCAAACTCGAGAAAATCCGCCACCCGGCCCGCATACTCCAGCTCTTGATTGAATGTCTCCCCCGATCCTGGGACGGCTACGTCTCGCCAAAACTCCTCGCGCAACGCAGGAATCGCTTTCAGCGCTCTGGCCAGTCCTGCTTTAGAGCGAGCCATTCCGCAGTGATCCCATAAAATCTTTCCCACCTCCCGATGAAACGAGGCTGCGGTGCGGCGCCCGTTGGCTCGGAGCAATGTCGCCACCAACCCGGTGACACGCTCCACTGCCGCACGAGACGCGCGGTGCTCCTCACCCACCGGAGTGGCCTTTGCCGACGCCAAGTAGTGGCCAATGGTGTAGGGCAAGATAAAATATCCATCGGCGAGGCCTTGCATCAGCGAGCTGGCGCCGAGCCGGTTTGCGCCATGATCCGCAAAATTCGCCTCGCCGATGACAAAGAGTCCTGGGATCGTACTCATCAAATTGTAATCAACCCACAGTCCCCCCATGGTATAGTGCGGGGCCGGATAGATGCGCATGGGTACCCGGTAGGCGTCTTCCCCGGTTATCCGCTGGTACATCTCGAAGAGATTGCCGTATCGCTCCCGCACGACATCCACTCCCTGCCGCTCGATGACATCGGCAAAATCCAAATACACACCGTGGCCACCCGGTCCGACACCGCGGCCCTCATCACACATCGCCTTCACAGCGCGGGAGGCGACATCACGGGGCACGAGGTTGCCGAACCTCGGATACCGACGCTCCAGGAAATAGTCCCGTTCGGACAAGGGAATCTCTTCAGGAAGCCGGCGATCTGCAGGCGCACTCGGCACCCACAGTCGTCCGTCGTTCCGGAGGGATTCGGACATGAGTGTCAGTTTAGCTTGGTGCGTTTCCGCCGGCGGGATCGCCGTCGGATGGATCTGCGTAAAACAGGGATTAGCAAAGGCGGCACCGTGTTTCCAAGCTCGATACGTTGCCGTCACATTGCAGCTGCTCGCATTAGTGGACCGATAGTACACATTCCCGTAACCGCCGGTCGCCAACACAACCGCGTGTGCCATATGGGCCGTAATACGCCCCGTCACCAAGTCACGGACCACGATACCCCGAGCATGTCCGTCGATTACGACAAGATCGAGCATTTCGGTACGCGGACGCATCGTCACCTGCCCTCGCTCAACCTGCCAACACAAAGCCGAATAGGCCCCCAAAAGGAGCTGCTGTCCAGTCTGGCCTCGGCAGTAGAACGTGCGGGCGACTTGCACACCCCCGAACGACCGGTTGGCCAGCTGTCCCCCATACTCCCTCGCAAAAGGAACACCAAGCGCCACACACTGATCAATGATCTGAGTGCTGACTTGGGCCAGCCGATAGACATTGGCTTCACGTGAACGAAAGTCTCCGCCTTTGATGGTGTCGTAAAATAGCCGTGCGACACTGTCTCCGTCGTCCTGATAATTCTTCGCCGCGTTGATGCCTCCCTGCGCCGCGATACTGTGCGCCCGTCTCGGGCTATCCTGGGAACAAAAACACTCTACCTGATAACCAAGCTGACCCAGTGTCGACGCCGCGCTGGCTCCGGCCAATCCAGTGCCAACGACGATGATGTTGATCCGCCGCTTGTTTCCGGGACTCACGAGTTTTTCGGTGAATCGGCGCCGCTCCCACTTCGTTTCCAGCGGGCCAGGAGGGATCTTGGGGTCGAGCGTCATCATGGCCGTACCAATCCCAGAAAGACCGCGAAAATGATCGCCAGATTGCCCATCACCACAAACAAAGCGACCGCGGGCCCCGCAGCCCTAAAGAGACGAATGAGCGCCGCATGCTCGACCCCTAGTGTCTGTAAGCTTCCGGACACCGCATGACTGAGATGCATCCCGAGCACCAGCTGCCCTGCGCAATAGAGCGCCACATAGAAGGGATTGTGAAATGCCTGGATCACCTTGCCGTAGACATCCCGATGGCCTCGCTCATCCAATTGATCGTGAACGGATGGATCACCGAGACCTACGGTCAAATGCAGGATGTGAAACACGATGAAGAGCAGGAGCAGGCTGCCGGTGAGCGCCATCGTGCGCGAAGCCATGGACGCGACCCGATATTCACGGACCGCGTAGGCCACTGGACGGGCGCGTCGGTTCTGGAGGGCAAGCCGGATGGCCAAGGCAATGTGGGCGACCGCAACTGTCAGCAACCCAAGCCGCGCACTCCACAAAACAATCGGCATCTCGCGCAGGAACGCGGCATATCGGTTAAGCGCGTCGGGCCCCTCGAATACTTGGAGATTGCCCAGCATATGAAAACTCACGAATCCAGCCAGGCCTAGCCCACTTAGAGCCACGGCGACTTTGCTGCTCAGCGAGGTCTGAAATTGGTTGGAACGCCGCATTGCCCCCTCGAGATTCACATACAGATCGGACAGGCCGTCTCTTCGCTGAGTCGTCGACCGTCTCGCTTCATATGTACTCCGCTTACGCCAAGAGCTCAAGCAGAACCATTCGGCTTCGCTGCCTTTGAGACTTGTGACAGTATACACATCGGCTTGCGCGTCGCTGGAAGAAGGGGACGGTGGATACGCAACACGGGGGGAGGGAGAGAGGATCTCGGCCAGGCGGCGTGAATCCAGCTTACAACGAGGCGGGGTTCATCTATTAAAGGGCAGCCTGAATCGGGACTTCGCTTGGGCTGATTCCAGATCCGCCACCCTTCGCATCAAGGATTAGCTGGAACCCCTCGTGGATGGGATTTTTGTGGTCCACAAGCAGGATCCGCCGATTGTCGATGCCTCCCTCGTGCTTCATGCAGCAACATCTGCCAGGAGCACCGGGAGAGAAAGTGTGAATGTGGCTCCACCTCCTACACCCGGGCTAGAGGCCTGGATGGAGCCGCCCATGTTCTTCGCAGAAATGGCGGCACTGTGCAGGCCCAAGCCGTGTCCATGTTGTTTTGTTGTAAATCCTTGCATAAACAAGCGTGGAAGATGTTCGGAGGGAATCCCGCAGCCGCTGTCCGCCACTTCAAGCCGTACGGAATTGGTGCCATCCCCGGTCATACCGACACGCACAGACAGTCGGTGGGTCGCGGCCGGTTGCGTGGCCATGGCATCTTTAGCATTCGCAATCAAATTGACCAAGATCTGCAGCACTTGATGCCGATCCGTCATGATCAATGGAACAAAGCCGTATTCTCGGGACACGCGGACCCGATATTTCTCCGGTTCAGGCAGGGCCATCAACAGAGCTTGTTCCATCAGATCTACCATTCGGGACGGCTCACGAATACAACCTCTTTGGGCAATGTCTTGCTGCGACAGAACCACCTGCTTCACATGCTCAAGCTTGTTTACGAGGGATTCGAGCTCGCCCTGAATCGTCTGGTGACTCCCGCTGAGAGAATCGGCAACCAAGCTCAAATACCCAGGGATTTGCTTGCCCTGCGGGTCGACCGTCAGAAATTCCTTCAGATCGCTTTGGTGCTCACGAAAGAGCGATGCAATCCGGCACACATCGCCCACCATCGGCTTCCGCAGCGTCTTCAAGAGGGTATCCGTCGACACATTGATGCTATTCAGTACATTTCCAACGTTGTGAAGCACGTTCGAGGCCACATCTGCCATGCCCGCTTGACGTGACGCTTGCATCAGCCGCTGATACAACTGCTCCTTCTCCGCCTCGACTTTCTTCCGTTCGTTGATTTCAACAGAGAGGCTTGAATTCGTTTTCTCGAGTGCCTGGTTTTTTTCCAGAATCTGAGTCCGAGACCATTCCAATTCACTGTTGGCCTCCTTGAGTTCAAAATTTATTCTGTTCAGCTCGGTGACATCGTGGAAGGAGACCAGCGCGCCTTTAACCGAAGCGCCATCATCGATGATAGGCACAGCATTGACGATAAACTTCCTTAAGCCCCCTTGGGGTGAATCCAGAAGAAGGGACACGCCTTCTTGTGACTGTTTCTCTTTCACCGCCTGAAACCACGGATACACCGAGATCATCCTCGCTGGCTCATCGGATCTCCACAGCATAGTGTCGAGGTCAACCCCGATCAGCGATGTCACCGGCTTTCCAACCGCAGAGCAAAAGGCCTCGTTGGCCAAGACAATAAAATTCCGGTCGTCGATCATGACTACGCCTTGCGTGAGCGCATCGAGCGCGGCCTTCACACGGGCAGGAACGACACCTGAGGGATCGAGTTGACGCAGCGTGCGTTTCATAAAAAACAGGTAACCGAGAAATCCCATTACACTGACGAACGCAAGGAACCGTACCCAGGGGTCTGTCAGAAGCCATGACGCCCCGGATGGGTCAGCCTGCCGAAAGGCAATTTGCAGTGTGCCCCATGGCTGTTTGCCGGAAAAGATAGGAACCTGGAGAAATTCGAGCGTGGATTCGTCACCGGGCGGCTGCACCCACATCCGAGCATGATCTCCGACCTGTGCTACCGCCGTCCCGTTCTTACGAAGGAGTGCCAGCGACAAGATATCCTGATTTCGCTTGGCTAAGTTTTCCATCGCGAACTTGATCGTCTCAAGCTGATTGCGTTCGGCAAGCGAGGAATATTGAACGGCCAACGATTCTGCTACATTGCGCCGATAGTCGAAAACCTGGCGATCGCGGCTCGGCACCACATCGATGAGGAAATCGCCCGCCAGCATTACACTGATCGTCAGACTGACTAAGCCAAGACTGACCCACACTAAGGGCGTCGTACGCATTATGCTTCCGGATGCCTCCCGCGACTCGCGTCTTGTTGCTTGGTTGTCTGCGTCTTGGATTTCAATATTCGATCCAGACCCTGGAACTCACGGTTTTCCTGTTCATGGTCTTCGCGCATTTCTTGATCTCGCTCCTTCCGCCGCCGTCTCCCTAAACCCAGTACCGGCAACGGATCGAAATGGCGCCAGGCCGGCAGTGAGACGAGAAAGCTCGCCAATAAGGACCCGCTGCGAAGCAGCCATGCTACGAACCCTGCCGACAGTGCCACCCCGGAGAACGCTGCAATCCGTCCAATGAGGTGTGCCTGCTCTTCTCGCTCCTGCATCTTCCTCTCAAGCGCGTCGGCCCACCTGTTCAATTGCGCGGCAAGACTGTCGAGAGAAGGTGCCCCCTCGCTTGCCGCTGATACCGTGATGGTCACTGTTGTGCTGTCCATCGAACCTTTCACATCAGTTGAAAGCAGGACCAGCGCATCGGTCCCGCTATAGTTCGACGCCGGTCGGTAGGTCAGCGTCGCCAAGGTCGCATTGATCTCATCTTCAGTGCCGGACAATGTCATGGTTGACGTGCCGTTTGCCCCCTCCGCAATGGCGGCCTCCCCTGCCAGAGTCACCGTGAGGGTTCCGTTCGTGACCGTCAATTGAACCGTGGCCAGATCGCCGTCTTCGTCTATCACGCTGATGCCGGCGAGGTTCAACGAGGTGCCGCTGGTGACCGTCTGCCCCTCCGGTACAATATTAAGCGGCGGATGCTTGACCGCTCCTTCGACACTCTTCGTCAGCATGAGGCTTGACGTTGCAACCCGCGGCCCTGTCCCTCCAGCCACATCACTACGGTCTCCGCCTGATATCCACGCCCTGTCCGGTGGAGGTAGTACAAAGGGTAGAGATCGGACACCTCCTGCGGACGGCAATCCAGACGGAATGGGTCCAGGGCCAGGTCCTGGACCGGGGCCTGGATCCGGAGGGGGGGGCAGGGGGGGAGGCGGCGGAGGAGCAAAGGGCGATACGGCGAACGCAAACGTGGTGGCCCCAATTGTACCTCCTGCGCCGTCACTGACGGTAAACGTGAAGCGATCACTGGTACTCACCGCACCGCTGTGGACGAACACCAATCGGCCGGCATCGATATCTGCCTGCGTAAAGCGCGTGATGGCCACACCGGGAGCGGTTGTCAACTCAAGTTGACCGTCCAGCGGCGACGTCGTAACTGTGTAAACCAGCTGCGCCGGCGGATGATTCGCGTCCGTCACGCGCAATTCAGCCGAGGTGATGACGTCCACTAGCCCTTGGGTCACAGTCGACCCGGCATTCGTGGCCAGAACCGGAGGGCTATTGACGACACCCGTCACCGAGATCCCGAATGAAGTGGCTCCGATGTTACCACCTGCGCCGTCGCTAACCGTGAAGGTGAAACCATCACTGACCGTCGCCGAACCATTGTGAACATAAACGACTTGTCCAGCGTTGATCTGCGCCTGTGTGAAACTACTGATGGGCACACCTGGATTACCAACCAGTTCAAGTTGCCCATTCACTGGTCCTACCGTTACCGTATAAGTGAGCTGCGCCGGCGCATTGTCGACATCAGTGACTTGTAGCTCAGCAATCGTAATCGTATCCGTCCCACCCTGAGCCACAGTAGATCCGGCATTGACGCCCACCACCGGCGCGTCGTTGACCGCCGCCACCGTGATCGTGCTCGTCGTCCCCGCCGAGTTCGCGCTCCCGTCGGTCACCACCCACGTGACGGTGCGCCCGTGTTCGGCGTGTCGCTCGTGTTCTGGTACGTGACGCTCTCCAGCACCTGCTCGTACTGCGCCAGCGTCGCCGTCCCCGTCAGCGTCAGCACCCCCGTCGCCGCGCTGTAGCTGCCCGTGATCCCAAACCCGCTGGTAAACGCCAGCACGTCTTCGCTCGGCACCAACCCGCCCGTGATGCTCACCGTCGCCCCGGTGATGGTCGCGCTGTCCACGTCGCTGATGGTCAGCGTCCCGTCGATCACGGTCGCCGGATCGTTCTCCGTGTAGGCCAACGTCCCGCCCGCCCCGCCCACCACCGGCGCGTCGTTGACCGCCGCCACCGTGATCGTGAGCTGTGTTACTGGGCAGCTGTGTCGTTTGATCGCGAACGACGCTGGAGATCGTTCGGGTGGTCGCGGTTCCACCCACGGTGGGATCATCGCTGGTGCTGCTGTATCGAACGGATGCAAGAAACGTCTGGTAGTTGGCTTTGGTATCTACCCCTGAAATCGTAAGCACACCGGTCAGGGCGTTGTAACTGCCGGTGATATTGCCGACGTTCGTGAACGTCAACGTATCGCCAGCGGTGAAGTTTCTGGCGATGGTCACTGTCCCCCCGCTCATGTTCGCGCTGGAAGGATCTGTAATCACGACATCGGTGTCGCTGATCCCGACGGCGCTTCCGTTTTCGGTATACGCTGCCGTGTGCCCTGTGGGCTCTGCAGAAATCGTGACGTTGTCGACAAAGAAAAACTCATCGGCAGCGGTATATCCACCGGTCACACGGAAGCGGATAACCGTATCGGCCGATTCATAGCCAGCCAGATTCAGATTCGCCACGCCCGCACTATCGTCAGTGAACGTCTGCAAGGTGGTGAACGTCACCCCAGCGTCTTTGGATACCTCTACGACCAGCGTGTCTGTAGCTTCCAACGTGCCGCTGGTGTTGTAAATAAATGAGAGTGTCGGGTTGATGTAATTGGTGAGATTCACGGAGCGTTGAATGCTGGATACGGTATTGGTATCCCTGCCAATGCGGATTTCACCGTCCACACCCGCGGTGGCGTCCACGTCCACGATCCGTACTTCACCTGCAGTAGCGCCGGCCCCTGCAGCATCGACTTCGATCCAGTCCGAGGACCAGGGGATTGCTCCTCCAGACGCGTTGTTATAGGACGCCGTAAAGGGCGCCGTATCGTCGAAATTGTCGCTTGCACTGTGCGCGGCGTCGTTGTCGTTTAAGTCCAGAGTCGGCCCGCCGGCGGTTGTGCTGTTAAAGAGTATGTCGTGGAGCACGACGACCGGGCTCGCATTGCTGGTGCTGCCATAGGTGAATTCCACCCACGTAATGCCGGTCTTTCCAAACGTAACCGTCGTGTTCCCGGCGCCGGTGGTCTGGTTTGCACCAGCGCCATTCCCTGAAACCGTGTTGGTGCCATTGAACGTATTGGTAGTGCTGGTTGTCGCCGACGTTGGGTTCCCCACATTACTGTTGAAGATCGCAAACTCGTTATTATCTACGTCAAACAGGGTAAGGCTCACGTTACTGACGCTGCCGCCAAGCTGATTGCTGAAGTCGATCCGGACCGTGATGGTGTCCGTAGTCGGGTTAATGGTCATTCCAAACTGCAGCGCGTCCTGCACGGGAATTAGCCCACCGGTATAGGTGTTGGTGGTGGTAATGCCGGTCAACGTGCCGGCGCCGGTTTCGGTCACTGAGACAGTGACACTGCTGCCGTCGCCTAGCGTAATGACTTGGCTGGCTGGCGCGGTGGTACCACCAGTCCAAGTCACCGCATCCCAGTCCACCACGCCCAATAAATGGCTCCAGTTATCCTGCGCGAATTGATCAACTGCCACGTCGGTCTCGATCGAACCGGTGGTCAGTTCCAGCTCCCAATCGCCGCCGATCTCTGCATGCCCCGTCGCATCGGTGGAGGCCGCGACATCCGCCCCCGTCAACATGGCCAAGGCCTGGATGGCTCCCTGTCCGCTCTCACCATGGCCAAAATTGCAGCCGTAGATCAGGATGTCGGCGTCAACCGAGAGGCTTCGACTGATCTGTTCAAACTGCTCGGCATATTGTGTGCCGATGGACGCTTGCGTCAGAAGGCTTGACCCAAGCTCCATCTCGCCTTCGGTGCCATGGCCAATGAGGTGGATGGCGTCGATCCCGGTCCGGCCGGCAAGCACCTCTGACATCTGCTGCACACCATCGCGGGAGGAGTCGAGGATATGCACCTCGACATTGGGACTGATTCCATCGAGGAGTTTTTGGTAATCACGCACGCTCGGAGACACGAACACGATTTCTTGGCGAGCCGTAGACGCATCGTAGGCCGCCAGCGCGTCAAACAAGGCCTGTTCATCGGTCGTGAACTGAGGTTCGCCGGTCGGGGCGGACGGGGCGGTATCGCCTGTTGCACCGTCATCGACAGGCACCGCTGGCTGAGCTTGGTCTTGCGCCAGCTGTTCGTTGGTCACAGCACCGGCAGTAGCCACGGCGGCGCCATCAAACATGATGCGTGATTCAAGGGACAGCAATGAACTGGTAAGAACGGAGCTTGGTAGTAGTGCGCTTTCTTTGCCTGCGGCGGGATAATTCCGGCTTCGCGGCTTTTGGCCCGCCGGCTTTTTCTTTCTTCGAAGAATTCTCATAATCGGGGCCAGAACGCGATAAGTCCTTGAGTCACCTAGGAAATCCACCAGAGAGATTGCAAAGCCGGTGCCACCTGAGCGAGGTAATTTACCCCAATTTTGTCAATTACTTATATGAGCACGTTCGGATAAGGACGGCATCGGAGACAAATTGCGTCTCATTGCATCCTTTATTGATCTAGGAGTGTAAGTGTCGGGGGGGTAGAACTTGCGGAATCGACGCTGCGCTGCAGTGCTCACGCGCCACTTTCTCGAATGAAGATTCTGGCACCCTGCTCCCACACCCGTCGAGCGATGCTGATACGAGGGCCCTCTACCAACACCGTCCCACGCACCGCCTGGTTCCATTGTGGCGGTGCCTCGGTCAGATGCAGAGTGACGCGATAGACGGAAGCCTCTGGTTTCAACTTGTGCGCGGCGTCTTCTCGAACAGGGACTTCTCCGCCGTACAGAGACGCGAGGTAGGGCACGGTAAAACTGCTCTCGTCGATGTCTCGAATCTCGACGATCTCCGCCATCACGCTCGGCCGGTCCGCCCCCTCTGGAATGAACCGAGCCGATTGTCCTGTCTGGAGATAGCCGACCTCCGTTTCAGGGGCCAGCGCATGCAGCTCTTCAGCAGCCGGAGCAATGATATAGGCGAGAGGCAATTCTTTATTGATCCACCGGCCCATATGGAGCGGTTCCGGTCGGTCGGCCACGATTCCAGCGATTGGAGCCGTCAAGGAGAGATTCTCCTGCTGCTGCTGAAGGCCCTCCAGTTGCGAGAGATGCGCCTTCAAAGTTTCCAGCCTCACCTGGTGCTTCGCTAATTCTTGCTGACCGGAAAACTGACGCAGGCTTTTTAAGCGTTCAACTTCAATCCGTTTGCGCGTCAAGGCAATGTCTTTTTCGAGCGTCGGCGACTCCAGCACCACCAGTCTTTCTCCTGGCTCCACCCGTCGGCCCTCTTCGATCGCCAGGCTGACGATCCTCCCAGGCGCTGGCGCGTAGATGGTGGCATGGGGTGTCGATTCCAGCACTGCGGGAAGGCTAATGCGATCAGACCAGGGCACAAACAACGCCGCAGTAAGAACCACCATGACGCCGGCTGATCCCCATGCTCTTCGCTGTTTCCCTATAATCTGTCGAAGGTTCCACCACGTCTTGCACTCACGCGCGACCGGCAGCAGGATGAACCACCCGATCTCCACCGCAAACAGGATGATGCCAAGCACTTTGAAAAAGTAGTGATACACGACGATTGCGATACCGAGGAATAGCGAGAACCGATATATCCACACCGCCCAGGCGAACCAAACCAAGAACCGACAGCGCGCAGTGGACACCGCCTCGGGCATCGGCCCATCCAGACCGAAGAGCAGCCTGCGTAGTTGCCACTGTCCGAAGGCGGAGGCTCGATCGTGCAGATTGGGCACGCCGAGCAAATCCGACAAAACATAGTAGCCGTCGAATCGCATAAACGGGCTCAGATTGATGGCAACCCCCACCAGCAAGCTGGTCGTCGCCACGATGAAGACGAGGCTCCGCAACACGCCGTCGTCGAGAAAGCTCCAGGCGAAGAGCGCCACGGCGGCCAGCGAACATTCGACAACCATTCCGGCGGCGCCGATAGCAGCTCGCTGGCGGCGGGAAGTCAGCTTCCACGCGTCCGAGGTATCCGAATACAGCATCGGCACCATGACCATCATGGCGATACCGATCGTGGGAACCCGGCAACCGTAGCGTGTCGCCGTGTAGGCATGCCCCAATTCGTGGAATACTTTGACAATGACCAAACAGACCACGTACAACGCGACCCCGCGGGGGGTGAAGAAATGCAGCATGCTGGAGGTAAAGGCTTCCCATTGACGTGAGACCAAATAAAGTCCCGCCAGACCTATGATCACGACAAGCCAGGCAACGGATCGTGAAAACAGGCGCTCTACATAGGGCAGCGTCGCGCGAAGGAACCGGTCCGGCTTGACCAGGGGAATTTGAAAAAAGAGATAATGGTGTACGAGCCAGAGCAGCCATTGCGGTCTCGCCGCTTCTGCATGGTCGGCATAGGCACGGTACCCCCCCTGCGGCAGCTCCCGCATAAGGTGATTCACGTACAGAAACTTTAGCAGATCATCGAGATCCTGGCGAGTGGCACGGCAGGTCGTCTCCGCATGGATCTCGGACAACACCTTTTCTGCTGACCGCCCTTTCCAGCGGGACAGCATCTGATAGGCAGCCCAACCGATCTGAAAATATTTCCCGCGGACCGGATCGACGATTACCCAGGTGGGCGAACCGTCGGCACTCGACGTGCCTTCGACAAACCGAAGATCTTCGCGCAACGGCGGCAGAACTTTTTCTCGCCCCTGAGGCGTCGGCTCACTCATAGCCCAATCCAGGGTCGGAGAGCAGAAATCGGCCGGCGGAACAGATAGGTGAATAATGTCACCTGTTCCCCATAGATCTTGGCGCTTCCCTGCCAGCCGATGCGAAACTCCGCCGATCCCTGCTCAAGCTGCGCCATCACCCGGTAGGCCAGCGTATTGTTCGGCAACACTTCGGCGTGATAGCTCGCATGGCTCACTGTAGCGGAAACGCTGGAAAAGGGAGTGGCGTTCAGGAACAGCTTCACCGGAGCGCCTTCGCGCAACACAATGGCGTCTTCCACGGGCAGATCGATACGCACCTCCAACGATTGCGGATTCGCCAGTTCCATGATGCGCTGCCCTACGACGACCGGCTTCCCGATCCAGTCGGATTTATCTGTATACAGAACAAGCCCCGCCTGCTCCGCCTTCACATCGACTTTTGCCAACCGTTCATACATATAGTTCCGCTCGGTTTCCCGTAGCTCAACTTCGGCTTTCAACTGCGGCACATCGGCTTTGTGTTCGGCCTCCACAAACGAACCTTGTGACGCACGGCGGTACTGCGCAAGCGCCACGTCGAGATTGCGCTCCGCTACTTCGTATTCGCTCCTAAACGTCGTGTTTTCGTACTTGAATAACACCTCGCCCTCTTTAACCGTGGTATTGGGCGCAACAAGGATTTCTGCAATGACCCCGTCGATTGGGGCGCTCACAATTACAGGATCCTTCGCGACGATCTTTGCGGGAGCCAGGGTGGACATGGAGACAGGAATCGCAAGAGCACCCATGATTACGGCGACAAGGATCCACGTCGCGGTTCGGCTCAGCCCCCATCGCCATCGCACGTTGTTGGATTGTCCCACCGCTCGCCATGCATACGCATAGGATTCGCCTATCCGTTGCAGTACCGTGACTTCGTGGTCCGCCCATGGCTGATCCCGCGTGAGCCACAGGCCTCCGAGGATCTGTCCATCTGGATGCTTGAGGGGACACCACAGTCCGCGACCTGGTGTAAACTCATTCCAGTCAGGCCTACACTCTACAGGGCAATCCGCTTCCGACACCTGACGGATATCGGGACCCGCCGACGCCTCGCGCAGACATTGGACCAATCGTTCTGTCCACTGCATTAATGGCGCGGTGCGGTCTACGACCGGCACACTCGAGGCGGCACACACTTCGGAACGGGGCGACGATGCCGTCAGCGGTACCAGAAAGATGGCTTGTTGATAGGGAACAAGACGGCGGGTTTCATTGACGAAGAAAAATTGCAGTTCTTCCCGGGTCCGAGCGGCCCGTACCATGCCCTCCAGTACGAGCAACATGGTAAACGAGGTGTTCCTCTGTGGCGGACTTAGCGAAGTGACTTCTGCTGTGGCCATACGTTACCGCGAGAGTTCAGCAAATATCGCAGTCCCACTCATCCCGGCTAGAACGTTCGCCGGTTTGGAGCGAAACCGCCCCTTGACCTTCACCGTCTGGCTCGCAGGATCGACATTGGCACCGATGTCCTCAACAACGGCAGGATACTCAAGTCCTGTTTCATCGACGGCATAGTCAAAGCGTTTGCCAACCTTGAGCCAGGCAAGAGCTTTCGACGGCAGAATGAGCTCAATCTCGAGGAGACTGTCGTCCAGCAGGCTGATGAGTTGATCGTTAGGAAAGACGTTTTCATGTTCGTTGACAATCGTTTTGACAACCCGTCCAGGAAAGGGAGCTCGCACAGTGCAGCCGTTGACATTGACTTGTGCCGCCTTTACTGCGGCCATTGTTTTCTCGGCTTCAGCTTCTGATATTTCGAGCTCGAGTGTGCCAACAGCATGATGTTGAGCCAGACGGAGATTGTTCTCATGGGTTTTCTTCTTGGCCCGATGTTCCGCCTGGGCACTGTCCAGTTCAGCCTCGTACTTCGAGCAGTCTAGGGCGACTAGCAGTGCCCCTTTTTTGAACCGTTGCCCCTCCTTATAGGGGAGCTGACTGATTCGACCTTGGACCTGACTGGCCAAAGTGGCCTGCGCGGTCGCCTTTACTACCCCGCGGATCGTGCTGAGCTCTTCTGCGTTGCTCGCCGGTTTGAGGTCCGACTTGGTGGCCGCGATCGCAACTGCCGCCGGGAACAGACACCAGGCACAAATGATTGCGGCGCGGCGGAGCGGCTTGTTATGGTAGGTCATTTGGTCAACTCCTTACTTTTCGCCCATCGGGCGCGCAACTGCAGTGCCAAACGAGACACGCTTTGTTCCTGAGTCAATTCATTGGGCAACACATCTTCCCCGATAGCGGCCAACAACGATGCCCACGCCGTTTGAAGCTCTGCTTCCACGGCATCGTATCGGAGTTGCGCCGCCACCTGGGCAACCCGCTCGCGAAGCATCGCCTGTTCGCTCAACTTTGAGGACCGCCAGGCTAGACGCGCCTGCTCGGTTATTTGAGACTGTGTGTTGTGGTACATCATCGCCGTCGCCACTTCTTTCTTCGCATGAGCCACTTGTGCGACACTGACGTGGACCTGCGACATGACGGCCATCGTCAGAGCAAGATTCTGCGTGTGCAGGACCTTCTCCTGCGCCTCGATCGTCTTCGCTCTGGCCGGATACCGGATCAGGCTCAACAAATTCCAACTCGCCCGCGCGGCATATGCACCCCAGTGATTGTTGAAGAGAAACTTGTTGCTGCTGTAGTTTTCGCCGACAACCAGATTCAAGCTGGGCATCATTTCGAGAATTGCCGCTTTGGCTTCGCGCGAGTTGATGCGGCGGCGATAATCGATCATCCTCAGTTCTGGACGCGCCTCCAAGGCGCGATCTTCCAGTAAGGCCATATCGGGCGGCAAGCTTATGGTGTTCGACTCTCTTTCCGGCACCATAAGCACCATGTCTTTTTCTCCGCCGGGCGGGAGGTTGATCAATGCAGCCAATTGAAGCTTCGCGATGCTCAAGTCCCTGAACAGCTGTTGGATATACCGCTGCGTATTGAGGAGATCGAGCTTGTATTGTAGGGGAACCATCGGCGCACTGAGTTTTTCGTCTTGCACGGCCTGGGCCTGCTCAAGAGCACTCTTAACCCACTCATCCAACAGCTTGAGGGACGGAAGAATCCGTTCCGCGCTGATAGCACGCCAGTAGGCAGCCCGCACATCCTGCATCACACGATTAGCGACGCGCCGCCTTTCCTCATCCGCAATTAACACGTCATCCGCCGCCTGTTTTGCTCTGATGTAAGACAGACCGAAATCCAACACATTCCAGCTCAACGAGAGGTCGGCAGAGAAAATGTTCTTTTCAGCTGAGGTGAAGGGTTCAAGCACTTGCCGCCCAGTGAGCAAAGACTGCGCGACACCTCCTGCGAAGTTACTACGGCCGTCGAACCCCGCGTTCGCAGCCAGCCGCGGCAGCATGGCGTAATGAGAGAGATCGAGCTGCGTCTGTGCCAGCATCTTGTGCATCCATTCGACGCGGGCTTCAAGGTTGTACTTAAGGGCCCGCGCCATGGCTTCGTAGAGGTCCATGGGACCGGAGAGGGGCTCTTGATCCCTGGTGAGGACGGATCTGTTTTCTTTCACCCGGGACTTCACGTCATCTGCCGTTAATGGGATTGGTGTGATGGCACACCCGCTCAGTCCGGAGAACAGAAGAAATGTGATGGCCGTCAGAGGCCAGTTGCTCGCTTCTCTACCAACCTTATTCCCTGGAGACCCAATTCCGTTTCTCCAGCTTATGCGGGATGGACCCTGCCTATTTGACATATCCCCTGCGAGCAGAGTGGTACCTTATGGATGATTGACCGAACCGCATGCGATGCATTGATGACGCTGGTCGAGCTTACCCTACTGCCACGAGATGTCATCTTTTTTCGGCATTTACAGCAGTGGGCCTATCTTCAGTTTGGTCGGAGTCGATGGTGTCAGTTTGCGTGTTTAATCCTGCTCTGCTGGACCACCCTTCTCCGACCAAGTTCAACGACGCTATTGGATGCAGGGTGGTTCATTCTGGATACTGGGAACTCGACAATCCTGTTCTTACCGAGATAACTAGGAGTACTTCCTTGTAGTTTTTAGGGAAAACCACAGTTGTGTCGTATAGGACACAACTGTTCAAGGAATTGAATAAATAATTTTCTTGTACAGTCAAAGGCTTATAGTGGTTAACTAATGGCATACGAATTGCTATGCCCATATTGGTCAATAGCTTTGGCCTCGACTTTCGCCCAAGCCATGGAACACGAGGGAGGTTTTAGGTGAGGAATCAACAAACACTAGCAGCGGCGGTGACCTGCTCAGGAGTAGGACTTCATTCCGGCCAGCCTGTGGCAATGACACTGAGGCCCGCCCCGCCTGATACCGGTGTCGTGTTCGTCAATAGAAAGGGGGACGCCACTGCTTCCCTACTGGCATCGATTGAACATTGCGTACCTACTGAATTATGTACCGCCATCAACGGCAACGGCTTCCAAGTCAAGACTATTGAACATGTGCTGTCTGCACTGGCTGGCCTCGAGATTGACAATGTCTATATCGACGTCACCGACAGCGAAGTCCCCGTCATGGATGGGAGTGCGGCTCCGTTTGTCCACTTGATCCGATCTGTCGGGATTATCCCCCAGGATCGGAAGCAGCCGTTTCTGAAGATCACGGCTCCGATTGAAGTCTCTGAAGGGTCACGGCGTGTGCGGATCGAGCCATCTGCCACCTCCCGTATCACCTATACGATCCACTATGAACACCCGCTTATCAAGACTCAGACCTATGTGCATGATTGCTCTCCACACTCTTTCGAGAAGCAGATTGCTGAGGCAAGGACCTTTGGGTTTCTCCACGAGGTCCAAGCCCTATGGGCTCGCGGTCTTGGTCAAGGTGGAACCATGGATAACACTGTTGTGTTATCCAAAGACGGAGTCATGAATCAATCCGGCTTGCGATTCCTAAATGAGTTCGTTCGCCACAAGATTCTCGATCTCATCGGCGATTTCTCTCTGCTCGGCATGTCCTTCATTGGCCATATTGTTGCAGAACGGTCCGGGCATGCGCTCCATACCAGGCTGGTTCGGCAGATTCTTGAACAGCCTGAAAAGTGGGTTTTGCTCAACATGGAGCCTCTTGCGGAAGAAACACGTCCCGTCGCCCACATCGCCAGGCTTCGGTCTTCGTCGGTCGCACTTCAAGCTTCCTGATTGCCCACTGGCTTATCTGACCGTGCAGAAAATCTGAGGGTTACCGTTTCATACAGGACGCTGGTCTTACCCGTGAATAGGGTGATTCGGCGGAACACCTGCGGGGAAAATTACGTCGAGAGTGAGTAGCCTCACTCTCGACGTATGGTTCTCGGCGAGGATTACTTCTTCTTCTTCTTCGCTGCCTTCTTCGTTGCCAAGACTCTCACCTCCCTTCGCCATGTATGTTTGAGTGAATTGCGAGTGACACGTTTAGACAGCCTGTATCAATAGGTCGTTCAATGCTTCAAAGGTATTAGGGCCAACCTTCCTAAAACGTTTATCGCGCTTCAGCGAGGTCGCAATCGATGTGAGTGGGGTTTTCCCCTTAATCTGCAATCCACCTTCGACTAACCGCTGTACAAGCTCTTTGGCATGCATAGGCCGATTCGACTCTCGCAGGATCTCATATGCTGCCTCAGGTACACTTTTCCCAACATACTTACTACGGCCCAAGAGGATTTCACGCGACTGGTCGGTCACATCCATGACCGGAAGAGGGCGAACGCCCTTTTGATCGTCCGTGATCAGTTGATTGGAAAGACTCGCAAGTTTGGCTTTATCCGCCTCTACTCGGTACAAGGTTTCTGCAAGTTCGAGATATTTCTGAATCGTGGCGATTTCATCATCCAGGCGTCGACGTTTTTTCTGTAGCTCCTGGAATCGGTTCTTGTAGGCGCTGATACGCTGTTCAAGGCCGACGAGTATGTCCGTTAATTCTTCCACATACCACCAGATGCAAGCATACTTGCTTTGTAGCATTGCTTTGATTAATTGTCAAGCGTGGAAAAGTTATTCATATATTGCGCTACCATCCTGACATTACGCTCGCAAGTAATCATTGCATGATTTATGGTGAGAAGCCTTGCCATGCAAGATCGTTTGCTGCTAATTCAATGATTTCAAAGAGTTACGTTTTTCACAACCTTGATTGATTCCCTAATTATCAATCAAGCTGAATTGTTTCTCTCAGCACCTCTCATACTTACCGGCGTGTTATTATCCGGCATGACTACCTATCCAGATCGGATCGATCCTGGCATCCTCCTGGAGACAGCCGTTAGCGCGGGGCGAGCAGCGGGGAAACTACTACTGGGATTTGCTCAGTCCGGTTTTCGCGTCCACCACAAGAGTCCCATAAATTTGGTCACCGATGCAGACCGTGCGGCGGAACAGCTGATTATCGGTCATATTCAAGCTCAGTTCCCGACACACCGCTTTCTTGCCGAAGAACAAGGGCGTGTCGAACAGTCGCCTTCGCCGTATCTCTGGATCATCGATCCGCTCGACGGCACTACGAATTTCGCACATGGTTATCCCGCCTATTGCGTCTCAATCGGGTTAGAGTACCGGGGGCACTGCATCCTGGGTGTGGTCTTCGATCCATCACGAGACGAACTCTTTACCGCGATAGAGGGGGCTGGTGCACAACTGAACAGCCGCCCTATCCATGTGTCCTCTACGGCCACCCTGGGCGAAAGTCTCCTCGTCACCGGTTTTGCCTATGACATCAGAGAGACTCCGAGAAACAATCTCGATCACTTCGCCAAGTTCGCGCTCAAAGCCCAGGGCTTAAGACGAACGGGGTCTGCGGCGCTGGACCTGTGTTACGTCGCAGCCGGACGCTTCGACGGATTCTGGGAAGTGCGCCTCAATCCATGGGATATGGCCGCCGGATCTGTCATCCTTCGGGAGGCCAGAGGGCAACTTACGGATTTTTCCGGAACCAGTCTCTCCATCTACGGGCAGGAATTGGTTGCGAGCAACGGTCATATCCATCAGGCTATGCTCACAGTCTTACATGAAGAACCAGCCCGGACGACTCCTCCTCGGTGAATGACCTTGTCGCGGCCTCCTCTTGCCGCCGATCACTCAATAGATAATCAACGTGCAGATGCGGTATGCTGCTCGAAGTATCTGTGGAGGTTTCACATGGCTCATACACCCTCGCCCCCAGGCCAAACAGGTGGCACCTCTTCTGGTAAATGCACCAGCGACCCGGCTACGCGGGAAGTCGAGTTGCTCCGCGTCCTCGTCAGCAGAACGGGAACTCAGGTCGAAGCTCAATGGGCAATCCACCACCAACTGAAACACCACCTACTACCGGACGAATGGAACGAGGTTACGGATCTTATGGCCAAAGCCACCGACATCGTCGGCCGCCGGTTTTCCGAAGTGCTCTCAAAAGCCGAGTCGGCCTCCTCTGGCCATGCCTGACCCGTCCCCCGGGACCCCTCATTCTTCGCGCCAGCCTTTAACCATCGTCAGAATCCACACAGGAGGCAGGTATGGACTCGTATTACCATTCGCATGATCTCGGCAAGTTCACCGATATGGGGAAGGGAAACAAGGAACTATGGGACAAATTCATCGGGTACTACAATGCGGTGTTCTCGGAGGGCGCGCTGTCCGAACGGGAAAAGGCCTTGATCGCGTTGGCTGTGGCCCACACGGTTCAATGCCCCTACTGCATCGATGCCTACACGCAAGCATCCCTCGAAAAGGGGTCGAACATCGAGGAAATGACCGAAGCGGTCCATGTCGCCTGTGCAATCCGTGGAGGAGCCTCGCTGGTACACGGTATACAGATGCGAAACGTGGTGGACAAACTTTCGATGTAACGGTATCCGCTACAAATACTGGTTTTCAGGGAGAGCCAGGGTGAAGTACTTGCCTCGTTCTTCGTAGAGAATTCGTTTGCTGGCGAGGTCGTTCAATATCGAGACCAATGCCGACTCGCTGCCATCCATGCGTTCAGCTACTGCAGCATGGATTTGTTCTACACTCTTTCCTGCCTCGTTACAGATTTCGATAACAGAAGCAGCCAGACCGTCATATCGCTGCCGTGTGGGTGCTTGAGGGTTCCGCCCGTCATACACCGTTACATAGCGTGGGGCCTTCGAGTAAAACAGAAACGGGCGGTCGCTCGACTGGTACATCTGCTTCCAATGTTCAACCGCCTTGATCAAATCCTGATAAACATGCGGGTCCACCAGCCACTGGTCAAGCTCATATTCGAAGTCGTATGCGATCTTCTTCACATCCACCTGCCGAGTATCGTACACATACTCGTAGGCCATGCCGGGACCAGTGATGCGCAGGCCATAGTCGCGCGGTCTGGTGAAATAAGGGCTGAACCGCTCCAGCCAGAACCGGCCAGCCGATTCTGGCGGCTGCAAATGTAACAGCGAGGGTATGAGGTCGATCTGCCGCAGATAGTCGTCGTTTGTCTCGCCGGGAAACCCCAACAGCATATTCCAGGACACGGCAACCCGGTAGTAGGCGCTCCATTTGAGGCAGACGAGGTTCTGCATCGGCGTCACGCCCTTGTCCATCGCCTTCAGCTGATTCAGACTCAGGCTTTCCAGCCCCGGCTGCATGCACCTTACACCACCGACAGCCAACGTCCGGATCTGGCTCTTGCGCAGGTTGCTCTTCGTTTCAATGAACACGTCCAAGTCACAATGGTCCGAGGCGAACTTCCCGAACAGCTCGTCCACATATTTCATGTCAATGATGTTATCCACCAGCCGAAACCTCGCTGTGTCATAACGTTGGGACAGATACGCTATTTCCTTCGCGGCTTGCTCAGATGACTTGGACCGAAACGCCATGCTCTGCGCATTGAGCCCGCAAAACGTGCAATGATGTTTCTCTCCCCACCAACAGCCTCGTGACGCCTCGTACAACAGGATCCGGTCGAGCCCCTGTGCGGCCTGCCCCAACTCCGCGAGTAGATGGTAGTAGTCGTCGTAGTCAGGCGGCCCGGCTTTCGAGAATTCTGAGAAGAGTGCTCGGTTTGGCGTGAACAGGATGTCGGAGCCCTGGCGTGCCGTCACGCCGGATGGTAGTGTGCCGGGCTTCTCATCGAGCACATAACGGACCAACCGTGGGAAGACCTCTTCGCCCTCCCCCACCACCACATGATCGATAAAAGGGAAGGCACGGAAATACTCCAGCCCCATCTCGCTGTCATAATTGGCCCCGCCAAATACAATCTTCACGTGCGGATAGAGATCCTTGATCAGCTTCGCCATGGTGAGGCTGGCGACGTTCTGGTCGAAGGTGGAGGTGAACCCGACCAGAGCGTACCGCCCCCAATCAACAGCAGTGAGCATGTGCGTGAGGAACTGCGGCGCGATGCGTGTGGCCATCTCTTCGAAGTAGCCGATCGGCCGGCCGCTTTGCTCCGCAATTTGTTCGAACACCGGCTTGAACACACGCCGATACTCGGTTCGCTTCGGATTGTCCCGGAACAGCAGGAATGAGAACAGCCACTCGCCGAAGAGCGCCCGTTTCTCACAGATGAGTTCGTGCAGTGGCACTCCAATGAGGTGGGCGAACCGAACGTTCAAATGGTGGCAATCGACCGGGATGCCTTGCGATTTGAGCAGCGCCGAGAGTGTGCCGAGCTGGATCGAAGGATACTTCGAGTAGCTGAACGGCATGTTGACGAGCGCGACGCGTGCCTCGCCGCTCATCTGTTCCCTCCCGTTTTCATCACGAGCATCGGCCGGTCGACGATCAGCCTGCGGAAGCCCGGAAGGGTTCAAATTCCCGGTCGGCTTTTGCCGCGAGATAAAAGTCGCTTTCTGTGAGACCGCTGATCTTATGTGTCCAGATCTCGACCTTGCACTTGCCCCAAGCCAAATACAGATCAGGATGGTGGCCTTCGGCTTCCGCGATCGCGCTTACCTTGTTTACAAAGGCCAGAGCCTGGGCAAAGTCCTTGAAGGTGTAGAGCCGCTCTAGATGGCCCTGTGCGTTCAACGACCAGCCCCGGTCCAATTCCCTTAAGAGCGCGTGAGTACGATCCGCCGGCAAAGGGGGCACCCCGCCACGACAGGGAACGCATGTGTTATCGGCCAAGCCCATGAGATCTCTCCTTATCTAGTGCACAGAGGCAATATTCTAAATGGACGACTGCAGGAGAAACAAGGCAGCGAACTACTACTCAGACTCGTCAGGCACTCCACCCGACTTGGCCAGATCGTCCAGCTTGATCTTGTCCGGATTGAACTTCTGCGCTGCCTGCAGCATGCGATCAAGGGCGTCATCGAACGACAGAGGGGTGGCGTCTTTGGGGCGAAATCGGAGGGGATTCACCCGGGCGACGACGAAACTCTTGAGATATGGACTGGTCAGGCCATTGGCCTTCAGCACCTCGACTTGCCGGACGATTGCGTCATCCAGCGCCAAGAGAGTCTTGGCCCGCTGCTGCCGAATAGACATCGCATCAGGGAGCGGCTGTGCGAGAAACCCCTCCACTCGTTTCAAGACCGGATGGTACGCCCCGCCGCTGAACCGTGGCCGCGCTTCATAACACAAACCCAGCGTGATGAACGCCGGTTCCTCGAACTCCAACGCGTAAGTCTCTTCGTTCCCCGCATCGAGCCGCGCCAATTCCCGATACATGCGAATGACTTCCAGCGCTTTCTCTCGCAGATTGTGCGCTTTTTCCGTATTGAGCGCGAGGATTTGATAGGCCGCGGCTGCCTCCGGCACGACGATCGACACAATGCTCCTTGCCCCCAACGTCTTCATCGCCGATAGGCGGTGGTGCCCATTCGGAGTCCAATACCGAGCCGTATGATCCGGCTTCGGCAGCCGGACGGCAATAATCGGGTCGAGAAACCGGCCGATCTTGCCGATCACTGTCTCCAGTCTTCGCACATGCGTGTCGGACAAGTTCCGTTGATAGGGTGTCGGCTCGACCAGTTCGATCGGCAACGCTGCCAGCACCAGCCAGCGTCCGCCGTACGGCTCACGATAGACCGCAAGGACCTTGCCCCCGTCGTCTTCGATCGCCCGATGGAGTTCCGCGACATCGCCCGTCGGTGCCGCCGCTTGTAACTCCGTCGCAGCGAGTCCGATCGACGTCCCGGATGATTTCCTCCGCCGCTTGGCTCCCTTGGGCAGCGACGTTTGCTTGGGGGTTTTCTCCGCCACAGGGCTATGGTAGGGCAGTCCTACGACAAATGAAAGTCCCTGTGAAAACAAACCACGCCTGCGGCTACCAGAAGAAATTCAACGATCGAAGATTGAAGGCGAACGAGGCACGAGAAGCAGCACACAGTTTCAGGGGCTCAGGTATACCACGGGCGGCCTTGCCCACGGTGGGAGGCCGCCCGGGGGATGGCGCTTGGGACGCCGGTGGCAAAATCAGTTGTCACGGCCCGTTTGACCCGTGCGTTGCCGGGGATACACGATTCCCAATCGGGGGAGACCTCGTCAATCCCAGGTGCCGGTGTGCCTCATGCTATTAAGTAATCTCCACCCTCAGGCGACTGTAGGCTGATTAGCCTCACGTGCCGAGACGGCACAGCCAGTGGAGCACGATCAGCATGACCGACGAGAAACCCACCCCTGCGTCGGCGGGCCTGACGGACCAGGTGGCGTCGAGTCTTCCATCTCAACCCTCCTTTCCGCGTAAAGTCGACGAGAGACCTGGATAACAGCCGCGCGGTCTGTCCGATCTCCCGCTCTTCTCGGTATATGGGGCCGCAGCTAATTTCCTACGCCCATTAGAAATAGGTGTCAACAGGTTCGCGTGGGTTTTTCTGAGCGCCATAACGCATAACACATGCCAAGCAACACCATGTCTTCAAGTGGCGAATACCAGCGCAAGGGTTGAGGGAAGAAGACACCATAGCAGCCACAGTTGGGGAGGTCGATTCCGCGAAACAGGGTTACGACCAGCCCCGCAGCATACAGTCCGTACAGAGTCAGTGCGAGAAGGGCACCAGCCTGAATCCGCCATCCGGCGAGGACCCACACACCCAGCACCCATTCGAGTCCGGTGAGGCCAACTGCTATCGGCCAGAGCATATGATCGGAAAAGAGTTGGTAGGTGGCCAGTACCTCGACAAAACCCCGAAGATCCAGCGATTTCCCAAGGGCAGAAGCTAGACATACTACCCCAATGACGATGCGAGCGCCCATCTTACAAATGCGCTCAGCGTCCACTGCTTTAAACGATCTTCAACTTGGCGAAGTCGACACCCTCCGGAGCCGGAGGCGTTTTGAGCTTCATGCTTTTCAAGGCATCGACCATGAGATCTGCCACGATGAGATTGCGATGCCACTTTCGATTGGCCGGAACAATATACCAAGGCGCTCGCTCGGTGCTCGTGGCCGAAATCACGTCTTCGAATGCCTTCTGATAGTCATCCCACAGATTGCGCTCCTCAAGATCGCCGGAATTCCATTTCCAGCGCTTTTCCGGATCGGCGATACGAGCCTCCAATCGAAGTTTCTGCTCATCCTTCGATATGTGGAGAAAAATCTTGAGAATAGCGGTGCCGCTTTCGCTCAGAAGCTCCTCGAATTCTTTGATCTGCTCAAACCGCCGCTTCGCGACTTTGTCGGTTACCCATCCGTGCACACGCGTAATCAGAACGTCCTCATAGTGTGAGCGGTTGAAGATACCGATAAATCCTTTCGCGGGAACCTCCCGGTGAACGCGCCACAGAAAGTCGCGGGCCAACTCATCTTTGGACGGGGCCTTAAAGGCCACAACCTTGCAGCCTTGGGGATTGAGGCCTGACATCACGCTCTTGATGGTCCCATCCTTTCCGCTCGTATCCATACCCTGCAGCACGACGAGAAGGGATCGTGTTGCGTTCGCATACAGACGCTCTTGAAGTCCAGCTAGCTCGGCAATGAGCGCGGCCGTTTCCGCCTTCGCCTGCTCTTTGCCTTGTTCGTTTTTCTTGTAGTCGCCGGTGTCATCTGGATCGTATTGCTTCAGCAACAGCTCCCTGCCCGGCTTCACTGAATATCGTTTCACGCTTCCCCCTTTGGAGCTCGCAGGGCAGGCTCCGCCACCGAGGTTTGAGCATCACCTCAGGGCGTTCTCAGTGCCGACGCGATTCGCCCTCGCAAGACGCGCGCGGGGATTCCTACGGTTGCTTGGGAACATCCTGCGCGCAACGAAAGCCGACATTCGGGTCTTGCTCGTTGGGATCGCCCTTGGTTCGAAACGAGGATCGCAGTCGGTAGGGACTGTTGATATAGGAGCCGCCGCGTTGCACCTTGGCCGTGCCTTCTGCAGGCCCACGAGGGTTCATCGCAAGACTCCCGGCAAAATTCAAATAGTAGTCTTCGCCATACCAATCCATCACCCACTCGTACAGATTACCCGCCAAATCATATGCCCCATAGGGACTTTGCCCCTTGTCACGATCACCGATGATCGAGATGGTCTCTTCGCCGCCTTCTTTTAATCCATAGACCGCATGAACCGGTGTCGGTAGATCGTTGCCCCAGGGATAGATCCGCCCATCGGTTCCGCGCGCAGCCTTTTCCCATTCCGCTTCGGTTGGAAGCCGCTTGCCGGCCCACAAGCAATACCCCATCGCGTCCATCCAACTGACCCAACGCACGGGCCGATCGGCATGCACCACGGGCGTGTCCTTGTCTGCAAAACCCCAAGGCGGCTCACTATGAATCGCCTCAACGAACTTGGCGAACCGCCCGTTTGTCACTTCAAACTTATCGATGTAGAAGGCATTCAGTACGACATGATGCACGGGGAATTCGTCTTCATCCCCCTTATCACTTCCCATCGTAAATTCACCGGCAGGCACCAGGACCATCGGCGC
The DNA here is from genome assembly GCA_015903945.1 of Nitrospira sp. Classification (GTDB taxonomy): domain Bacteria; phylum Nitrospirota; class Nitrospiria; order Nitrospirales; family Nitrospiraceae; genus Nitrospira_D. The sequence continues at coordinate 28,792 of JABMDL010000001.1, forward strand.
TCCATCCCTTCCCGCAATCTCGTGAGGGAATGGAGCCGGATGGTGAACCCCACTCCCGTTTCCCGAAGGCTTGAGCTTGTCGCCCGATTTGGACTCTCCCTCAGGCGCGCGTGATTTATGTGGAGCCGTGAGCGAATCGGACTTGGTCATTCTTGCCGGCGGCGTCGGCATAGGCCCTTGTCTGACCAACCGGCTTTCCCGTGCCAGAGCGAGATACGGATACACCGACACAAGGCACGCGGTGATGAGAACGGTGAGAATAGCTTGCCGAACATGCCTGTTCATTCCCGACAGTCTCCCCCTGAGAAAGACAACCGAACCAACCCCGTCGGTCTTTCAAGGTACCGAAACCCAACGGACAAATCCAGTACGTTCGCGCCAGAACATGTAGGTGCAGATTGTGCGAGCGCAGTTGCGCCGTGACGAGGTCCGGTGTAGCGTACACATCGTATGGAACCACAGGTTGGCTGGATGAACATCGACAGTACGGTTGTCCTCGACATTCTCAAGTCGCTCCTCGTCCTTATCGCCCTTCTGATCACCCGGACCTTAGTGGTGCGGTGGATCTCCAGAAATCCGACGCTCTCGATGGAGGCCAAGCGCCGATGGGTTGTCACCACCAGAAACTGGATCGTGTTCGCGTTTCTCATCGGGCTCGTCAGTATCTGGGCACACGAACTGCAAGCGTTTGCCGTATCATTGGTGGCATTGGCGGCAGCGCTGGTCTTGGCCACCAAGGAACTTATTCTCTGTTGGAGCGGCGCGGCCTTACGAGTCGGCGGAAAGGTCTACACTGTCGGGGACCGGGTGCAAATCGCCGGACATCGCGGCGTAGTCCTCGATCACGACGTCTTCGCGACGAAACTCTTGGAAATTGGACCGGGTCAAACGGCGCACCTCTATACCGGCCGCGTCACCATCTTCCCGAATAGCCTGCTGTTCTCGCATCCCCTCGTCAAAGAGAATCCCGACCAGGAGTATGGCTTATACACACTGGCCGTTCCCATCAAGACCGACAACAATTGGGAACACGCTGAACAGACATTGCTGCGCGCCGCCAAGGAAGAATGCGCACCCTTCATGGAAGAAGCGGTCCGCCAGATGAAATTGCTGGAACAAACTAATTTGCTCGAGGCGCCGTCGCCGGAACCGCGCATTACCATCCAACTATTGGAGCCGGGCAAGATGCAGCTGGTGTTGCGCTTTCCTGCCCCCGATCGCGGACGATCCCGCATCGAACAGGCGATCCTGCGCCGGTATCTTACCGAGCAGACTTCGTTCCTCTCAGCCAGGCATGACACGCACGAGCCTGACAAATGAAACGGGGCTCCCCTCGATTCCTGATCGAGGGGAGCCCCGTTAGAAAAACCCCGTGGACCCGCGCCGGCTTAATTCGGAAAGGACTTGGGCGCCGATACGTGCTGCCAGCCCTCGCCGTTCAGCGTGCGGAGGAATTCCACCAGATCGCGCTTTTCCTGGTCCGTCAGGTCGAGCGGAATCATGAGATTGTCCTGGTGCGGATTCTTGACACCACCCTTGTTGTAGAAATTTACGACTTCAGCAAGAGTTTTGAAACGCCCGTCGTGCATGTACGGCGCGCTTCGAGCGATCTCCCGCAAGGTCGGGGTCTTAAAGGCCCCGATCTCTTCCGCATTGCCGGTTACCAGGTAGCGGCCGAGATCGACCTTGTTGTCATCCCAGCCGATGCCGAGATTATGAAACTTCTCGTCGGTAAAATTGAACCCGGAGTGGCACTTGGTGCACCGCGCCTTCTCACGGAAAAGGACGAGGCCCCTCTGAGCAGCTTCTGGAATGGCCCCTGCTTCTCCTCCCTGATCGAACCGGTCTGCCGGACTATTACCGGAGAGGACCGTGCGCTGGAAGCTGGCGATGGCCATGCCCACCCTCTCCGTTGTGATGGTATCATCGCCGAAGACTTGCTTGAAGAGTTTCCGGTAGCCTGGTATTTTCATCATCTTCGCATTCATCACATCGTAGTTCGCAAAGCCGTGCTCGATCGGATTGGTAAACGGACCAACCGATTGGGCTTCCAATGTCGGAGCCCGGCCGTCCCAAAATTGAACGCTGCTGAACACCCTGTTGAAGGATGCCGGTGCACTGCGGCCACCCTTCTGGCCTCGGATGCCGGTGGAGACCGGTTTGCCATCCGTAAACGCGAATTTCGCGATATGACAATTCGCGCAGGCTATCGTGTTGTCCTGCGACAGCCGCTTATCAAAAAACAGCAGCCGGCCTAACTCGACCTTTTCCTTCGTCAAAGGATTGTCGGCCGGGATCACGACGGCAGACTCTTCGAGGCCGAAAGGGATCTTGAGCCTATAATCTTCCCCTCGCGTCTCGCCGACCGAAAGCAGCGGCAGGGCCACCGCAACACACAGCCCTAACATCCCGATCCGTCTTACACTCCCGACCTTCCTGTATTCTCTCATCACATCCCCCTTTCGGCATTCTTATGTATATGATGTCCTGACCGCCTCTTTATCCTGCCGCACTTACTAGGCCTGACAAGATACGACGCCCTCCTAACCGGGACCCGCTACTCCAGTAAACTGCGGAGCATCCACGCCGTCTTCTCATGTACCTGCATACGTTGAGTGAGAAGATCGATCGTCACCTGATCGGAAGCCTTTTCAGCCGTCGAAAATACATTCCGTGCGGTTCGCACCAGAGATTCCTGTCCATCGACCAGTTGGCGAATCATGTCTTCTGCTCGAGGCACACCCGACGCTTCTGCAATGGAGGACAGCTTCGAAAACTCGGCATAGCTCCCCGGCGCCGGATGTCCCAGGGCCCGAATGCGCTCCGCTAGCAAATCCACTGCGAGCGCCAGCTCGTTGTATTGCTGCTCAAACATAAGATGAAGCGTCTGGAACATCGGTCCCGTGACATTCCAATGGAAGTTATGCGTCTTGAGATAGAGCGTATAGGTATCGGCCAGCACCTTCGCCAACCCCTCGGCGATTGCTTTCCGCTGTGCCGGTTCGATCCCGAGATCGATCTGCAGACCGTCCCCGCCCCCTGCTTTTCCCGCACTTCTCGCTTTTTCCATGGTTTCCATCCTTCAGCAAAGCCCCGTTTCCTAGCTTGCCGATCTTCTCATATCATGACTCCTACCATTGACTCAATCGGTAGGTAATCTCGAAGTTGTTCCTCCCTGGAAAGGCCACTACCATCTTGCGTGGGCAACGCGATCGTATTGGCACCGGCACTCCCGACAAGCAACACTCATAACATCCTCCACATTGTTAGAGACATGCCGCGAATCTCCGCGCGCTTCATTCCAAAGGTAACCGGCCCTTGACTATTAGTCCAATTGATATTACATGATGCCACCATAAGTATATCTTATTGACAGACAGGCAGGACATGACTCTGACGGAACTGCAATACATCGTCGCGGCAGCTCAAGAACGTCACTTCGGCCGTGCGGCCGAGCGAGTCTTTGTCACACAACCGGCCCTGAGTCTTGCGATCAAGAAGCTGGAGGAAGAGTTGGGCTTGACAATTTTTGATCGGCGCCAAAACCGGATCGAACTGACGGCGATCGGGAAGCAGATCGTCCATCAGGCTCAGCGCGTGCTGGAAGAAGCGGAACAAATTAAGATCCTCGCGACTCAAGGCAAAGATCATTTGAACGGACCCTTGCGGCTCGGTGTCATCGCGACCGTCGGGCCCTATATCTTGCCGGACCTGGTTCCGCAGTTGAGCGCACGCGCACCCAAAATGCCGCTGGAGCTGGAAGAAAACCTGACACTTAATTTGACCGGCATGCTGAAAAACGGAAAACTGGACGTGATCATGATCGCTCTGCCCTTCGACGAACCGGCAATCGTCACCCAGGCCCTGTACGACGAACCGTTCAAAGTGCTGGTTCCAACCGGACATCCCTGGCAGAAAAAGAAACTGATCGATTCACGGCAATTGGGATCAGAAAAGGTGCTCCTGCCGCACGCAGGCCACTGTTTTCGGCAACAGGTTCTGGATGCCTGCCCCGAACTCAGCCGATCGGACGCCGAAGGCTGGCAAGGCAATTCTCTGGAGACGATCAGGCAGATGGTCGCTTCAGGTCTGGGCATCACCGTGATGCCTTCCAGCGCCCTCACGCCGAAATACGACAGCGCTCGATTGGTCGCCATCAGCCTGGCGAAACCAGTGCCCGGTCGTCGAATTGGACTCGCCTGGCGGCGCGGCTTCACACGACCCCGCGTCATCGACACCATTCGCGATGCCGTCCACGCGCTCAAGATACCCGGCTTGACGATGGTGACGCACTGAGGCACGCCCGCTTGTTGCTCTCTCCCGCTTTTGCTAGGATGCGCTCGCCTAACCTCACATGAAAATCGCTACGTTCAACGTCAACTCGCTCCGCAAACGCCTCCCCATCGTGCTGGAGTGGCTCGACCGCCAGAAGCCTGATGTCCTCTGTCTCCAAGAAACGAAAGTGCAAGATAGTGAGTTCCCGCTACTGGCCTTGACACCGTCCGGCTATGAAATCACCTACCGCGGCATGAAGTCGTACAACGGGGTGGCCATTCTCAGTCGTAAAAAACCCGAGGCGGTGTTTTATGGATTCGACGACGGAGGAGAACCGGAGGACGCCCGCTTGCTTAGAGTCGTGATCGACGGCATTCCCATCGTGAATACCTATGTGCCGCAGGGCTTTGAGATCGACTCGCCGAAGTACGCCTACAAATTGGAATGGTACGACCGGTTGCGGAAATATTTCGACAAGCACCTTGTACCACAAGCGCCAGCGATTTGGTGCGGAGACATGAACGTAGCGCCTCGGCCAATGGACGTGCACAGCCCGGAAAAACACCTGAACCACGTCTGCTACCATGAAGCGGCCCGTAAGGCGTATGAACAGACGCTTGCGTGGGGATTCCAAGACGTATTTGTGAAATTGTATCCGACACGGCAGCAATACACGTTCTGGGACTATCGGGCGCCGGGTTCGCTGGAGGCCAACAAAGGATGGAGGATCGACCACATTCTCTCGACAAGGCCGCTGGCGGAGAAATGTGTGCGGGCTGATGTGGACGTCGGGCCGCGGCAAGCAAAAGACCCCTCAGATCATACTTTTCTCTGGGCGGAGTTTTCGGTCTGACCACGCACGCGACGCCCACTCCCCGCCCCATCCGATCACATGCCTAACCACGCCCGTGATCGGACGGAACCGACACAACGCACGAGCCTTACGCAGCGTGGAGCACCGCAGCTTTTTCCCGAAGATGAGTGAGGCGATTCTTCAACAGCAACGGATCGAGGATCAGTCCGCAATTGATGCATCGATGAATGATCGTGCCGGGCGACAGTTCCGGTTGCCGCTCTTCGATCATAAGGCCTCTGCACTTTTGACAGGTCATGGATTACCTCCTGCTCCCATGGCTCATGCTATTGAATCCCCCTGAACATGGAAGGCACGGTAACATCGTGAGATTAAACCCTTGTTAACAGGCAGTTAAAAGTGTCTAATGTGGAGGCATCCGGTGCCTGCGATGTCGCCGTCGTCGGTGCTGGCGCGGCAGGGTTGACCGCCTCGATTGTCGCGGGAGAACGTGCTGGGGGTAAGACAGGACGCAGCATCGTGCTGCTGGACGGCGCGAACCGCATCGGCGCGAAGATCCTCGTCTCGGGCGGCGGACGCTGCAACGTCACACATGACGCCGTCACGCCGAGCGACTACTTCGGGAATCGCCGCATCATCAAAAACGTGCTGGCTGCCTTCTCCGCAGAAGACACCGTCGAGTGGTTCGACTCGATGGGCGTCACGCTCAAACGCGAAGACACAGGCAAACTGTTTCCCGTCACCGACACAGCCAGAACAGTGCTCACCGCGCTGGTGACGCGAGCCCGCACGCTAGGCATCACCATCCGGACCGGCCATCGCGTGTCCGGTCTGGAGAAGTCCGTGAACGCTGGATTCGTCCTCCAGCACAGCCATGGCTCTCTCAACGCAAAGAACGTTATCCTGGCGACCGGCGGCCGGTCGATTCCAAGATCCGGGAGCGATGGATTCGGGTACAGCCTGGCCCGTCGGCTTGGCCATACTGTCACGACCACCGTTCCCGCGCTCGTGCCGCTGGTGCTCGATGACCAAATGTTTCACCAATCACTCTCCGGGCTCTCGCAAGAGATCACGCTGACGACGACCGTCAATGGACACACCGCTGATACGCGGACCGGCAGTTTGCTCTGGACACACTTCGGGATTAGCGGTCCCGTCGTCATGGATGCCAGCCGGTTCTGGACTCTCGCTCGTGAACGAGGAGAGGACGCCCTCGTCCACGCGAACTTCCTGCCTGGCCAGACACCGGAGCAGGCACGCGCGTGGTTTGTGCATGAGGCTTCCCATCGCCCACGCCGATCGCTTGTCAACACGTTGGCCTTGCGTGTCCCTGAGCGGTTTGCCGAAGCACTCTGCCGACACGTCGGATGCTCCCCCCAACAGGCCGTCGCGCAAGTCTGCCGAGCCGACCGAGAACGGTTGATTGCCGCGCTCACGAAATTGGCGCTGCCCATCGAACGAGAGCGCGGCTGGAACTACGCGGAAGTGACGGCCGGCGGCGTGCCGCTGGAAGAGATCGACTACCGGACGATGGAGTCGAAGCTTGTGCCCGGCTTGTATCTCGTCGGCGAGATCCTCGATTGTGACGGGCGCATCGGCGGCTTCAACTTCCAATGGGCCTGGGCCACGGGCTTCTTGGCGGGGAGAGCCGCCGCCGGCCTCGGACCTCGAAGAGGGCACCATGTGGCCTGACGTGCGATCCTCTGAGGTAACGCGCATTGGTATGCCGGTTCGTGGCAACATCGCGCAGTCGCGTTGCGAGACGGGCACGCGGAGTTCCGAGGAACCGTGGCATAGTTGAAACCGAATACCGAGGTTGCGAGGAGCAAGCCCGCCCGCGAAGGCTTGTCCTAAAAGCGACTCCGCGCTTGCAGCAGAGTGTTCATGAATGATGCGGATTAGAGTAACCGCCAGTTAAGCTCTAGCCGCCGAAAGGTGATTCACTCACAACAACCGGAGGGGATGATGGATTGCCTGCTCGTTCGGCACGGGATTGCGATCGAATCCGAGAATTGGGATGGTTCGGAAGAGAATCGTCCCCTGACTGAGAAGGGAAGGAAGCGCGTCCGCCAAGCGGCAGCGGGACTGGCGGCGCTCGGCTGCAAGCCGACCCGGCTGTGCAGCAGTCCGTTTGTCCGCGCCTACGACACGGCCCGTCTGTTGCGCACCACGCTCTGTCCGACACTCAAGGTTGAGACGCGCGACGAACTCGCTGTCGGCGCGTCTTTCGAGCAGATCCTGTTATTCCTTCGCTCGTGTCCGGCAGATTCGATGGTCATCTGCGTGGGCCATGAACCGCTGCTGGGTGAACTGGCGGGTGTGTTGCTGTGCGGAAAACCAATCACGGGCATGTCGCTCAAAAAATCCGGGGCAGCCCTCATCCACTTGCCGGACGGGCCCAAGCCAGGCCAGGGGATCCTCCGTTGGTGGCTTCAGCCGATGCACTTGCGGGTCTTGGGGAAAAGAATGTCCGCGGAAACTGAGGAGGACGGCGGTGCTTAGGCCGGGACCTGTTCCGAGGCCCCCGCGCGTTTGTGGCCTGGCAGGACAGGCAAGATATGCCCCCGAAGTTCTTCCTGAATCTCTTCGGGAGACTTTCTGGCATCGACGACATTGAAGCGGAATTCTTCCGCCATTTTGTCGAATTCTTCGATCAGCAACGATTGATATTTCTTGAAGCTCTCATAGAGGTCGGCTCCCAGCCTGAGATCCATGCCGGATTCCCAGTAATTCATGCCCGTGGTTTCGATAACCCGCAGCGCCAGAGTTTCCACGTCGATACGCAGATAACAAACGAGATCCGGGATCAAGGCGAACCCGAACACGTCACGAATCCACTTGCGATCGCCGCTTCGCACAAAGTCCCGCGCGAAGGCCGTGTAGATATAGCGATCGGCCAGCACAATAAATCCCGAGCGAAGGGCAGGTATGATCTGATGCTCGAGGCGATCCGCGAAATCGGTCGCATACAGCAGGCTGAGCGACCAGCGGTCAAGAATGTTGCCGGCCTTCGCCACCTCGATCGTCTTGGACATAAGATTCGACCTCGTCCATCCGGTCGTGATGACGCCGTAGCCTTGCACCTCAAGCCATTCCTGCAACATCTCGATGTGCGTCGACCGTCCGACGCCGTCCGTGCCTTCGATGGCGATAAGCTTCCCTTTCAGGTCACTCGGATTTAGGTACGTCAAACCGTCGCCAAAAAAGCGTCCGTCGGCCATAGGTCCCTCGTTTCGGTTTGTAGCCGCGGAGCGCGTCCTGCACGAGCGTCCGCATCTGTTCCTGCTGCGCCTCAATATCCAGGGTCGCGTCCATGGTCAAGAGGCCGAACTCCCCCACGATCTTGTCGTACTCGGCCAATATTTGCGACTGAAACAACCGGAAACTCTCCGTGATGTCGGGACTGAGGTTCATGTCCATGCCCGCTTCATAATACTTGAATTGCCCGCGCGTGCCGCGCAGCAGCCGGGAGATGGCCACTTCGATCGGCACCCGGTAATAGAACGCCATGTCAGGCTTGATGGCAAAGCTGTACAGTTTGCGCACCCAATCGCGTGACACCCCGCGCACCACATCGCGGGCGAACGCCGTGTACATGTACCGATCGGCCAGCACGAGCATGCCGGCTTTCAAGGGAGGAAGAATCTGGTGATAGAGCCGGCTGGCGAAATCCGTCGCATGGAGCAGGCTGAACGTCGTCGGCGTCAGGCTCTTCGTTTTTTTGCCCCGCTTGGTGGTGTCTTTGACGAGATCGGAGGAATTCCATTCCGTGAAGAATACCTTGTAGCCCTTGGACTCCAGCCACTTGAGCAACAACAACGACTGCGTGCTCTTCCCGGAGCCGTCGATTCCTTCGACAATGATGAGCTTCCCGGGATAAGGATGGGGCGCGCCCTTAATGCCCGCCGGCTCGGTCATGGCGACTCCTTCTCATCCAATATTTTGGAAAACCGCACGCGCTTCCGGAACACCTGCTGAAATAAGTCCGCCCGGTTTTTGGCCGCCCACAGCTCCATCTCCGCATCGCCCGTCACCGTCGCTTCGATCGTCATCATCTTTCCTGCTTTCACACTCACGGTCCGTACCACCGAAAAATGGGTTCGATCGAGCCCGTCGGCGACTCGCAGCAGAGCCGACAGGATTCGCACCACGCGCTTCAAGCGGGGAGTCAAACTCTCAAATCCCTGATGTCTGAGCCCCGGCACCGCCCGTCGATGGTAGCGGGCAACGTTGGCGATCACCTCGATATCGTCCGCGGTCAACCCTCCGAGATCGCTGTTCATGATCAGATAATAGGCATGCTTGTGATGCTGCCGGGGATTGATGAGGTAGCCGATATCGTGCAGGATGGCGGCGTATTCGAGCCAGCCGCGCTCCTGCGGGCCCAGTCCGTGCAGCCGTTTGGTCTGGTCGAACAAGCGGAGCGCCAGATCGGCGACATGCAAGGAATGGACTTCGGGAGCGTGGCAGCGCCGAGCCAGCCCGATGACGTTGCGGCGCCGCACGTCGGGGATCTCAGTCTCGGCCTTGAGCCCTTCGCGGTGTTTGGCGATAAAGTCGTAAATCACCCCCTCGCGAATGGCCTTGTCGCACAGCGTCATCCCGTCTTGACCGGTCAACTCCAGCAGACGCCTGAGCACGACGGCGGCAGGCAGCAAGGTGTCCACGCGCTTGGGATCCAGGCCGGGAAGCGCCAGCCTGGCCTTCAACGAAGAGCGAGCCAGCTCTGTTTCGAGCAGGCGCAGATCTCTCAAGGCCACCCTGGCCAGATTCTGTTGGGGCAGGGGCCGCCCGGTCTGTTTGAGGCAGATGATGTCGGCCAGGTTGCCGGCCATACCGGACGTAGCGATGACGGAATCGAATGTTTTGGTTTTGAAGGTGTCGAGCGCCGCTTTGAGTTGCCCAGTGACCGCCTCTTCGAGCGCGCGCAACATCGGGGGCGTGGCCGGAGCCTTGAGCAGAAACTGATTGAGGAGGCGGATCGCTCCGAGCTTGAGGCTTTTCGCATGGAGCATGGCCTCCCGGTTCCCCACGATCAGTTCCACCGACCCCCCGCCGACATCGACGACCAAGGCGGGCTCTTCCGGAAGCGCGATGCTGTGCTTGACGCCCAAAAAGATGAGGCGCGCCTCCTCGGTTCCGCTGATCACCCTGACGGTCAGCCCGGTCTGTTCCGCCACCTGGTTCACGAAGTCTCCGCCGTTGCGAGCTTCGCGCACGGCGCTCGTGGCCGTGGCGACGATGCGATCGAACCCTTTGTTGCGGGCAAGGGTGACGAGGGTTTTCAGGGTATTCAGCGCGCGGGCGATGGCAGCGTCGGAGAGCCGCCTGGTGGCAAAGGCTCCGTCTCCAAGCCGCGTCATGTCTTTGAAACGATCGAGGATCTTGTAGCTGGCATCGGGCAGGATCTCTGCCAGCACCAAGTGAATGGAGTTGGTTCCGATATCGATAACCGCAAGCTTGGCCACTGATGTCACCCGTCGGAACGAGGCAAATCGGAGTTGCTGGAGCCTAAAGAACGGGCTGGGATGGTGTCAAGGACGGGATGGTTAAGATGGTGTTACAAATCGGGGGAGGGAGGAAACAGGAACCGGCTCTGGCGCCCACGCCTGAGCCAGTCCCGTTGAAACTTCGGTACAGGTTACGTATGGAACAGGCCGTTCCGCCGTGCGAGACCCACAAGCGTACCGACACCGCTGCCAAACAGCCACACCGTCGCCGGCGTGTCCTACCAGTTTTGAGCTGCTCGGCTCACTCTGGCCCCTCCTTCAGTCCGGTGCTCACTCTTAGCCCGCATGATTCATGATGGTTCATGACAACACCACGTAACTGTCTATCTCGTGAAGTGTCGTACGCCTCTCGCAGTCAAAGACCTTTCTATGTCATGCTCGCTTGCGCTTCACACTTCACGAGATACGAGCGACGAAAGTTGCCGTAGCGAAAGGGCCCCGCGATGCCTCGATCCGACCGTCCCGCTGCCGTTCGTCCTCAACCCGTGTCATCCACGATCGAACGCGAAATCAAGTTATCCGTCGATGCCGACTTCCGCCTGCCCCCGCGCCTCGGCACTCTGTTGCCGAGAAAGCTTTTGACCTCCACCTATTACGACACCGCTTCGCACGATCTGACCCACGCGCGCATCACGTTGCGGCATCGGGTCGAACAGGGCAAGAAGGCATGGCAGCTTAAGCTTCCCTTGTGTGAGGACCGACAAGAGGTCGAGGTGGTCGACCAACACCAGCGTCCACCGGCGTCGCTTTGTGATCTGCTTGTCCTTCACGTGGGACAATGCAAACTGGCCCCTGTTGCAACCTTGCGGGTGTGGCGGACGGGCGTTCGCGTACGGCAGCGGGGGAGTCCGGTTGCCGAGATCGTCCTCGACCATGTGTCGGTCGTGAAGAACGGTCTGGTCATCCAGCGATTCCGTGAACTTGAAATCGAGCAACTCGCCGACGACGAGCGAGCGGTGCAGGATCTGGAACAGCGGCTCCGCCAGGCCGGCGCACGAGACCACGACGGGCGGCCGAAATTGTTTCGCGCGCTCTCGTTGCCGGCGCCCGCTCCGGCTCGGCCGCCCGAGGCGGACGCGCCGATCATCGACCACGTGAAGTGGGCGCTCACGCAACATGTCCGCTGGCTGTTGGCGCATGACCCCGGCACCAGGCTGGGGTTGCAGAGCGAGAGCCTCCATCAGATGCGCGTCGCCACGAGGCGGCTCCGCGCGGTCCTGCGGGCCGCCGAACCGGTGCTGTCGCCGGACTGGGCCCAGGCCCTCGAGAACGAATTGGCCTGGCTCAGCGAGTTCCTGGCCCAGGCCCGTGACCTCGACGTGCAACTCGCCTATTTTGAGCAAGAATCTTCACATCTGGACACGAGGGACCGGAAGCCGCTGGCACAGTTCATCGCCCATCTCCGGACCCAACGGGAGCGGGTCCAGCAGCTGGTGCAGAGCGAACTGAACAGCGCCCGCTATTTCGACCTGGTGCGGCGGGTTCAACAGGCCGCCGGTGATCCATCCATCGTGGACACGACCGTGACGTTGCACGACCTTGCGAAGCGGGAATTCAAGAAATTGCGAAGGGCGATTCACAGTCTGCCTTCGTCGCCGAATCAGGCTGTACTCCATAAGATTCGTATCAAGACGAAACGCGCCCGCTATGCCGCGGAACTGGCGATGTGGTCGGTCGGCAAGCGGGCCACACGCTTTATGAAGCAAGCGCGAGCGGTTCAGGATCTCCTGGGAAGCTACCAAGATTCTTTTACAGCGGAAACCTACATCCGCGCATTCCTCAGACAGTCAACCAGCGTCCGCGCCGGATTCATGGCGGGACGCATGGTCGAACGCCAGCGCCAACGCCGCCACGACGTGCTCGCGCGCCTTAAGCCGAAATTCATCGCGTTGTTGAAAAAAGGCCGGCGCGCTTGGCAGTGAGCCCGGCTTCGCGATCCAGGCTTCTTGCCTGCGATCGGATACCGCCGGTTTTGGCCCAATATCGGATACAGCCTCACGGTATTACCGATTCCGCGGAGATCCGGTCGTGATGCGATACAGGGCCACTCCCACCATCGTCACGATCACAAGGCCGGGCCAGCCGCCCAACGGAGGCCTATCGAAGAGGGTAAACGGATCGGCGCTGAAGGCGGGCCACAGGGCAACCAGCGCGATCGGCAGCGCCAGCAGAATCCCCATCAACGCTTCACCGGTGATCAGGCCCGCGGCGAACAGCAGTCCCCGCCGGGACGGTTCTTCACCCTCCCCGATTGCATTCTTGACGAGAGCCGCAATCACACCGCCCGCGCAAATCGCCGCAGAGAGTTTTAACGGCAAATAGATACCCAATGCCACGGCGAGCACGGGAAAACGCAATTGACTGCCCTGACGTTCCTGCCGCCGGTCAATCAGTATGATAGCAACCCCGATTGCCGCGCCAAGTCCCACCAAATGCCAGGGCAGCCCGGCGCCAAAGACACTTCGCGTCAGTCCGGCCATCAACGTCGCTTGCGGCGCGCTCAACGGATACGGATGGGCCACCGTTGGCTCGCCAATCCCGTACTTAGCCTGAAGCAACGACAGGACCGGCGCCAGGATCATCGCGCCGGTGAGCACCCCCACCACCTGCATGATTTGCTGCTTCCAAGGTGTCGCGCCGACCAGATGGCCCGTCTTGAGATCTTGCAAGTTATCCCCGCCCATGGCGGCGGCGCAGCAGACGACCGCCCCGATCACCAAAGCGGCCGCCGGTCCTGCCGGATGGCCTGCTCCCATGAACAGCACAAGCAACAGCGACGCCAGCATGATCGTGGCAATCGTCACGCCTGACACGGGGTTGCTCGAACTCCCGACTAACCCCGCCATGTACGCAGCAACCGACGCAAAGAGAACCGCCGCCAGCGCCATCACGATCGTCATGAGCAGGCCGATCACGGGACTGCTCACCACCGAGGTGTAGATCCAGGCCATCGGGATCAACGACAGAACAAACGGCACGACGATCCACCCCAACGGCGCATCGCGTTCGGTCCGAGCCGTCACTGTGGCTGATCCAGCGAGGCCCTGGTCCTGCACAGTGGCCCGCAGCGCCTGCATGCTCCGCCACACCGGCTCGCGCAGGCGTGTCAGCGTCCACAATCCACCCGTCAGCATCGCACCAATACCGACGTAGCGGATATGGCCGCTCCATATCGCCGTCGCCGCCGCCAGTCCAGTTTGATCCGGCGGCAATCCATTGAACAGTCCGTACGCCGGCATCAGAATCATCCATCCAAGCACACCACCGAGAAACACCACCAGTGCCGTGTGCAGGCCGATGATATACCCCACCGCGAGCAGCGCCGGCGACAGATTGAGGCCCGCATAGAGTACCGTGCGCCCGGCCTGTACCGCCCCTTCCAAGGATTCCGTCCAGAGGCGCATGCCGCTCTCACCGAACTTCACCGCCCCGCCCACAAGCGCCGCCGACAGAAGCGCCCGGAAATCCCGCCCGGCCTCGGCCTGACCGGCTCCTGGACGATCCGGCACGGCCACCTTCAACACCTCTGCCGTCGCCACGCCTTCGGGAAACCGCAACCGCGCGATGACAATGAGCGCCCGCCGCAAGGGAATAGTGAAGAGCACCCCGAGTAACCCGCCGACCAACGCAATCATCGTGGTCTGCCAGTAGTCGAAGGTTGACCAATAGCCGACCAGGAGGAGCGCAGGAATCGTGAAAATTACCCCGGCAGCCAACGCCTCGCCGGAAGAGGCGGCAGTTTGCACGATGTTGTTCTCAAGAATGTTCGACCGGCGGAACAAGCGAAGGATTGCCATGGAGGCCACTGCAGCCGGAATTGACGCGGACACGGTCATTCCGGCGAAGAGGCCCAGATACGCATTCGCGGCGGCGAGCACCGCCGCAAGGATCACTGATAAGGCGACCGCCTTAATCGTAATCTCAGGGAGCGTGACCGTGGCCGGGACGACAGGCTGGTCGTCCTTCATGAGCGTGCCTATCCCCTTGACTTGCGAACTACCAGGCGTAGGCCTCCGGTGCCGGCCCGCCCGGCCCCGGGAAAATCGCGTCCAGCCGCTTGAGCTGATCGCCGCCCAACGTCAACGCCAAGGCCCGCATCGAGCCGTTCAATTGATCCATCGTGCGCGGCCCAATGATCGGCGCCGTAACCACCGGTTGCTGCAACAGCCACGCCAGCGCCACGTCGGCAGGCCGTTCGCCCATGTCGCGGCAGAACGCCTCGTAGGCTTCCAGCTTCTGACGGTGTCGGTCGATTTCTTTCTTCACGTCCTCGTCCGCGCGCCGCCCGACCGACGCCGGCTCGAGCGCCCCTGCCAGCAACCCGCGCGCCAGCGGGCTCCAGGGAATCAGGCCGATGCCGTATGCCTTGCAGGCGGGAATGACTTCCAGCTCGATCGTCCGTTCCGCCAGATTGTAGAGGCTCTGCTCGGAGACCAGTCCAAGAAAGTGACGACTCCTCGCCAGTTCTTGGGCTTGCGCCAGATGCCAGCCGGCAAAGTTGCTGCTGCCGACATACAGAATCTTTCCTTCGCGGACCAACTGCTCCATGGCCTGCCAGATTTCTTCCCAGGGCGACTCCCGATCGACATGGTGCATCTGGTAGAGATCGATGTAGTCGGTGCCCAACCGCCGCAAGCTCTCGTCGCAGGCGCGCCGGATATGCAACGCCGAAAGCCGCGACTGATTCGGCCACTCGCCCATCCGACCGAAGGCTTTTGTCGCGAGCACCACCTTGTCGCGCCGTCCCCCCTGCTTCAGCCACCGCCCGACGATCTGCTCGGTCCATCCTTCTCCCAGCTTCCATCCGTAGACGTTGGCTGTGTCGAAAAAGTTGATGCCGAGCTCCAGCGCCCGATCCATGATCGCGAAACTGTCGGCTTCATTGGTCTCCGGCCCGAAGTTCATCGTGCCGAGACAGAGCCGGCTGACCTTGACACCCGAACGGCCGAGATGGACGTATTGCATAGGTCTCTCTTATAGAGCGGGGATGGCCGGGATGTCGAGGACCTGAACAGGCAAGGGGCCACCAGGATTACCGTGGCAACCACGATGCTCACCCCGGGAGGCTCCCACTCAGAGGTCGAGATTCCCGAAACGCTTGCGCGCCTCCGGCCACGGCACCCCGGCATCGATCTTTGCTATGCCTGGCCGTTCGATTTGCAGTTGGTGGCAAAAACCTTAGCGGAGCAGTCGCGAGGATCGATGTGAGATGGCGCTGCCTTACAGACCACGGAGCAGATCTTTTCAAATCGAGTTGGACCCAACATCGACGCCCGTGAACCAAGGCTGAATGGGGTGGATGACGGGTGTCGAACCCGCGACCTCCGGATCCACAATCCGGCGCTCTAACCAACTGAGCTACATCCACCGTGCGGGGGTGACCGAGGAAGGAGGATCTTAGCAAAGGTGGATTCGCTGCTGCAACCGACGGCAGGACGTGGCAGCGTCATGCGTCAATCGTGAACGGTGAGAGGTGAAAAGTTTCAGCCCTGGCTTTCTTCCACGAATAACGAATGACGGTTGACGATTAACGTCTCCTATCCCCTGGCATCGAACGCCGCCTGCATTTCGGCGACGATGTCGGCCACGGTCGCGGCCGGATCGGCTGCGTCGCGGATGGGCCGGCCGATGACGAGATAGTCGGCACCGGCAGTAATCGTTTGTGTCGGCGTGGTTGCCCGGGCATGATCGTCTACCCCCTTGCCGGCCGGCCGGACGCCTGGCGTCACGAGCGTGAACCGAGGCCCGACTTTCTGGCGAAGAGCAGCGGCTTCTTCACCGGACGCTACCACACCGTCGCAGCCGACTTCGGACGCAAGCAGCGCCCGCGCGGTCACCAGGTCCTGGACGGTCCGCTGGATGCCCATGTCACGCAGATCGTTGCCGTCGAAATTTGTGAGCACCGTGACAGCCAGCAACTTGAGCGTCGAACCTTCCCGGCCCTGCACAGCCGCCGTGAGGGCCTTGCGATTGGCATGGACGGTCAGGAAATCGACACCCATCGACGCGACCCGCGCCGTCGCCCGTCGGACGGTTTCTTCGATGTCGAGAAACTTCAGGTCAAGGAATACTCTCATCCCCCGCTCAACGATCCGCTTCACCATGTCCGGCCCCGCCGCCGTATAGAGCTCCAGCCCGACCTTGACGAAGGACAGATGGCCATGGAGCCGGTCCAACAGCCGCTCCGCCTCGGCGGCAGACGGCACATCCAGCGCAAAGATCAACCGGTCACGCGCCACGATTTTCGACATGGGGGGCTCCTCCTCCTTCCGATCCTTGACGACTCGCGACACCCTATGATAAGAATCACATTCCTTTCTGGAGGAAAAGACAATGCCTGTGATTCATAAGTCCACAATCCGCCGGGCTCGCCAAGCTGAGCGCCGACATGACCGGAATCGGGCCACTATGAACGCTGTGAAGACGGTCGTCAAGAAGGTCCAATCGGCCCTGGCCGAGAAAAAACTCGAGGACGCCAAGACATCCTTGCGCGAAGCCGTCGCCGCGATCGGAAAAGCCGTGTCCAAAGGCGCCCTCAAGCGCAACACCGCGTCCCGCCGCGTGTCTCGCTTGACGCTGCGTGTCAACGCCCTGTCCGGCTCCCGCTCCTGATCGTTCGCACATTCGACACGGGACGAGCCGCAACCCGCCCTGCCGGCCCGGAAGGCCTAGGCGGCGGTTCCACAGACGACTTCTTTACAGCATCGCACAGCCGCAGCAGCAGACGCTCCATCACAATCTTCGGACGGCTGTTGCCGCCCCCCTTGAGCGCTCCATCGGCATCGAGAAACAGACGGGACGCCGTGAGGAGATGCTCGTCCGAAAACCGGCCCAAGAACGGCCGCACCTTCATCGGATCCATCCGCAACATTCGAGCCACCTCGCCTTCACGCCCTCCGGACGCCAGAGACTCTTTGACCTTCCACAGGCGGCGATATTGCCAGGCCAGCGAGCCTAAGATCCGCAGTGGAGCTTCACCCGCCTCTAGATTGCGCGCCAGAATAGCCAGGGTTCTCCCGCGATCGGCGTTGGCAATGGCGACTGTCAGATCGAACACCGACGCGTCGGGCTCGATTCCCCGGAGCGCCTGCACATCGGCAGCGGTGGCGTCCCGGCCAGCCGGCACGTAGGACGACAGCTTCTCCAATTCACGGCGCAATCCATAGAGTGAGCCTCCGGCGGATTCCTTCAGGGTGTGCCTCGCCGGTTCATCCAGCCGGAGGCCCAGTCGATCGGCCTCGCGCGCGATCCAGGGAAGCAGCTGTGCGTCACGCAAGGGGGCGCAATCGACCGTGACAGCCGCGCGACCCAAGGCTTGGGAGAATTTCATCCGGCCGTCCAGCTTCGGGCCCACAAACACCATTGTGGTCGACTCCACCGGCTCTTTGACATAGTCGAGCAGCGCCTCGCCTTCTCGCGCGGGCAGTTTGTCCGCCGCCTTCACCACCACCAGCCGCCGCTCGGCGAACACCGGTATTGCGGCCGCGCAGCTTCGGATATCCGACCCGCCGGCTTCATCTCCATAAAACAGATCGTAATTAAACTCCCCGCCGTCCCCAAGAATCTTCGTCTTGAGCACTGCCAGCGCGTGATCCCTCAGCAGATCTTCTTCACCGACGACCAAATAGAGGGGGCTGGGCGCTTCCCGCGTCAACGCTGCTTCGAGCTGGAACGGACTCACTGTCGATGCCATCACGGGACCCACCAGATGGTTATGGAGCCGGCGGCGGCGCCGTTTCCGGCTTGGCCAATCTGCCCGATTCGACGTGCAACAAGAACCGCGCCGCCAAGTCTGCGGCAGCCAGGCGGCCGGCCTGTTCGAGCGCGCGATTCTGCAGGGCACGATTGAATTGAAGATCGGAGGTGACATAGAACTCGGATGCGCCTCTCGCCAGTTGGGTCCAGACGACTCTGTTCGTTCTCGTCTCCTCAACCTGGACTCGGACCACAATTTCAGCCCGGCTTTCCAATGTCCTCGTCTGACTGAAACTCAACGTCGGCGCCGTCACCGACAGAATCTCACCGGTCAAAATGAGATCGGCGGCCTCGGAGTCCGGCACCACTTCCGCTCCACTGCCGGACGTAAATTCATGGCGTATGTAGTTGGTGTAGCGGGTTTCCAGATTCGGCTCGAAACTCCTGTTGACCAAGGTCTGAACGATCAGGCGCGGCGGCGGCTCTTGCGACGCCGACGGGTGCCCGCCGCCGATGGTCGGACCGGCTCCCTCCACTCGAAATTGGTAACCGCACCCGGCAAGCCCAAGGCTCGCCGCCGCGAGACAAGCGAGACTTGCGCGACGCGACCACGACCGACCGCATACAATACGCCCTTCTCTTCCGTCTCGCTTTTCCCGCACGTCGCGCCCCTCACGCGTATCAGATTACGAAGTTGATCAGCTTCTTTTCGACATAGACGACCTTCTTCGGCTCCTTGCCCTGGAGCCATTCGGCCGCTCCGACCTTGGCCAAGGCTTCCACTTGGTCGCGTGTTGCCTCGGCACCGACTTCGATTTTTCCGCGTAGCCTGCCGTTGATCTGGATCGGAATCGTCAGCCGGTCGCTGACCGTCAGGGCCGGATCGAATCGGGGCCACGGCTGCTGCGAGACGCTCGGCTGATGGCCCAACCTGCTCCACAACTCCTCGGCCAGATGAGGCGCAAAGGGGGCCAGGAGCAGCACAAACGGCTCGATAACGCCCCGCGACCTTCGCTCAGCCTTGGTCATCTCGTTGGTAAAGACCATCATCTGCGAGATCGCGGTGTTGAACCGTAGGGATTCAATGTCTTCCGTCACCTTCTTGATCGTCTGATGAAGCAAGCGCGCCTGGTCGGGAGTCGGCACCGACTCGACAACGGCATCAGACTGCCTCCCCTCGTCATTCACCATGAGACGCCACACCCGTTCCAGGAACCGTGTAATCCCTTCCACCCCTCTGGTACTCCAGGGCTTCGTCGCTTCGAGCGGGCCCATGAACATCTCGTACAGCCGCACAGCATCCGCGCCGAACCGGTCCATGATGTCGTCGGGGTTCACCACGTTCCCCCGTGACTTGGACATTTTCTGATTGTCTTCGCCGAGCACGATGCCTTGATGCACCAGCTTTTTGAACGGCTCCGGCGTGCTCACGACGCCGATGTCGAAGAGCACCTTGTGCCAGAAGCGGGCGTACAGCAGATGCAGCACGGCATGCTCACTGCCGCCGATATACAAATCGACCGGCATCCAATACCGTTCTTTCGCGGGATCGACGAGTTGCGCGGGATTCTTGGAGTCGATGAAGCGGAGATAATACCAGCAGGAACCGGCCCATTGCGGCATGGTGTTCGTTTCACGCCGGGCCGTTTTCCGGGTCACCGGATCAGTCGTCGCCAGCCAGTCGGTGAGATTGGCCAACGGACTTTCTCCGGTTCCCGACGGCTTGAAATTACTCGTCTCGGGCAATCTGAGCGGCAATTGCTCTTCGGGAATCGCTCGCGCTTCCCCCTCCACCCAGGTGATTGGAAACGGCTCGCCCCAGTACCGTTGGCGGGCGAACAGCCAATCTCGCAGCTTGTAGTTGACCGCCTTCTTGCCCTTTCCCTTCGCGTCCAGCCACGCCGTCATCTTGGGAATGGCCTCAGCCGGCATCATCCCGTTGATCGAGAAGCTCCCGTCCGCCGTCGCCGAATTGATGACCGTACCCCGATCCGTCTGGGTAAAGGCCGCCTCCGTTATGTTGCCTCCGGCGATCACTTCGCGGACCGGCAGCCGATACTGACGGGCAAATGCCCAATCCCGTTCGTCGTGCGCCGGCACTGCCATGATCGCGCCGGTTCCGTAGCTCATCATGACATAGTCGGCAATCCAGATCGGCAGCTGTTCGCCATTCACAGGATTGACGGCATAGCCGCCGGTAAACACGCCGGTTTTGTCCTTGTCCAGCTCTTGCCGTTGGAGATCACTCTTTTTGGCGGTCGCTTCACGGTAGGCTGAAACGGGGGATTTCTGCTCGACAGTGGTCACGGCATCGACCAGTGGATGTTCCGGCGCGAGCACCATATAGGTGGCGCCGAACAGCGTGTCCGGTCTGGTGGTAAACACGCGGATCGCCCCCTTCCGGTCGGCCAGCGCAAAGTCCACCTCGGCCCCAACGGAACGCCCGATCCAATTTTTTTGCATCTCCAGCGTGCTCGGTGGCCACTCGACCAGCTTCAAGTCTTCGAGCAGCCGATCGGCGTAGGCCGTAATCTTGAGCACCCATTGCCGCATCGGTTTGCGGACAACATCGAAGCCGCCCACTTCGCTCTTGCCGTCGATGATTTCTTCGTTGGCCAGCACGGTCCCGAGCGCGGGGCACCAGTTCACCGGCACCTCGGCCACATAGGCCAGGCCCCGCTCGAACAGTTTCAAGAAAATCCACTGGGTCCATCGATAATAGTCGGGGTCCGTGGTGCTGAGCTCCCGGTCCCAGTCATAGGATAGCCCCACCCGCTTCATTTGGCGCTTGAACGTGGCGATATTTTGTGCGGTCGTGATCGCGGGGTGAATACCGGTCTTCACCGCGTATTGTTCAGCCGGCAGGCCGAACGCATCCCAGCCCATCGGGTGCAAGACATTGAAACCCTGCATTCGTTTATAGCGGGACACGATGTCGGTCGCCGTATACCCCTCAAGATGACCGACGTGGAGTCCGGACCCTGAGGGATAGGGAAACATGTCGAGGCAATAGAACTTGGGCTTCGACGGGTCGTCCATCGCCCGAAACGGGCGGTGCCCCTCCCAGTACGCCTGCCACTTCGCCTCGATTTCGTGGTGATCGTAGGTGTTGCTCATTGTCTCGCCACATCGGGTTCAACCATCAGCTCCCAGCCTCACACCCGCTGATCGCCGACAGCTGCAATCTGGCTACCGAATCTGCGAATCTAGCATAGACCTCTTGGACGCAACAACATGGCCGGCCCATAGCAACGCCGTGCTTTGATATACTGCGCGCGACAATGGGACTCTACACTCAACACATCTTCCCACGGCTGATGGATTGGTTGATGCGGGGTGAGGAATTTCAGCGCCTGCGAGCCGGCCTGCTCGCACATACCCATGGCGACGTCTTGGAGATCGGATTCGGAACCGGGCTCAACCTGGCCCACTACCCTCCCCACATTGCCTATCTGTCTGTCGTCGATCCCGCCATACTCCTGCCTCGCAAAGTCAGGGAGCGAATCTTGACCGTCCCGTTTTCTGTCCAAACCTCGCATGTGACGGCTGAAACACTGCCGTATCCGGATCGCCGATTTGACACCGTCGTGAGCACCTGGACACTCTGCACCATTCCCGATCCGGTGCAAGCCTTGCGCGAGGTCGCGCGGGTGCTCAAGCCGGAAGGAACCTTTCTGTTTCTCGAACATGGCCGAAGCGACGACCCGGCGGTCGCCACGTGGCAGAGCCGGCTGAATCCCGTCCAGAACCTCATCGGTTGCGGATGCAATCTGAACCGACCGATTGACCGGCTGCTCGCGCAAGCCGGGTTGACAATCGTTGATCTGGACCGATTCTTGATGCCGCACGTGCCCAGACTTGCGGGCGAGATGTATCGCGGAACTGCAACGCCTCGGCTGTCTTGACGGAAAGACCGCGCTAGCGCGGCGGGCGACCGTTCAGGAGCGGGGCGAACCCCGTAATCGAACAGAACTCGGCGATTGGAGTGGGCGGCAGTTGAGAGCTCGACTTGGCGCTGTGAACGAGATGCGCCACGCCGAACCGTTTGGCTGCAATCAGACATCCTTCATCATCATCCATATAGAGAGACCGTGCCGGATCAAATCCCAACAGCCGCTGGCAACTGGGCCAATACTCCGGCCGCATTTTGAGATAGCCGACTTCGAAGGCGTCGACGATCCGGTCCACCAGGCGATCGAGGCCCGTCTTGGCGGACTTGACCGACACACCGGCCTCATGCGCGTTTGTGATGATCGTCACACGCTTTCCCAGCCGCCGAAGGTACCGCAAAAATTCCTCCGCGCCCGGCAGGAAGCCGATCATATGGTCCAGTTCCTTGTGCAGGGCCACGACGTCGATGCCGACCCGCTTGCTCCAATAGTGCAAATCGGTCCAGGCGAGCTCGCCTTCGACCGACCGGTACATGGCCATCAAGCGGTCGCGGGACTCTTCAAACGGCAAGCTGTGCAACGCGGCATACCGGCGCGGGAGTTCTTCTTCGAAAAAGAAGTTGTCGAAATGCCGGTCCAGGAGCGTGCCGTCCATGTCCAGCAGGACGTCGTCGATCGATTCCCATGAAAAGCCGTCAATCGTCATTGGTCATTCGTCAATCGTGACGTAATTTGATGAGTGTATCATAGGTCCCTGCTTGTCTGCGGACTCACTTTCCTGTCATCATAGACACATTATTACAGGCTTCTGATTCTTTGCTTCCTATCGCTTGACGATTGACGCATGACGCAGCCCACACCTTCTCGCCCCTCAGCACTCAGCACTCACTCCTCAGCACTTCCGTTGGTCGCCCTCATCGGCCGGCCGAACGTGGGCAAGTCCACGCTCTTCAACAAGATCCTGGGCTCCAGGACCGCCATTGTCGATGATGTGCCCGGCGTGACCCGCGACCGAAACTATGCGGATGCGGCCTATCGGGACCGCAAATTTCGCCTGGTCGATACGGGGGGACTTGACCCTTCGGCATCGGATGGCATGCCGGCCCTGATCCGCCGCCAATCCGAATTGGCCATCGCGGAAGCCGACATTCTGATTCTCCTGCTTGATGGGCGTGCTGGATTGACCCCACCCGACCAGGATGTCGCCCGGCTGCTACGCGGGGTCACCAAGCCGGTGTTCGTCGCCATCAACAAAATCGACACGCCGAAGGCCGAACCCCTGCTCGCTGATTTCTATCGATTGGGGACAGACGAGTTGTATCCCGTCTCCGCCGAACACGGGATTGGTGTCGCCGAGTTGCTGGACGCCATCTATCCGCTGCTCCCGGCGGCCGATGACACCGGCGACGTCCTGGACCCGCCCAGAATCGCCGTGGTGGGTCGGCCTAATGCCGGGAAATCCACGCTCGTGAACGCCCTGCTGGGCGAGGAGCGGCTCGTCGTCAGCGATATTCCCGGCACGACCCGCGATCCAATCGACTCGCTCGTCATGCATGACGGCAAGCGGTATCTGTTCACCGATACGGCCGGCATCCGTCGGCGCGGGAAAATCGATCGCGGCATTGAAGGCTACAGCGTCATGCGTTCGCTCCGCGCCATCGGCCGATCCGACCTGGCCGTGCTGGTGTTGGATGGAGTCGAGGGCGTGACGGAGCAAGACACGAAGATCGCCGGGGCCATCCTCAAGCAGGGACGCGCCTGTCTCCTCTGGGTCAATAAGTGGGATCTGCGCATGGGCGACCCCGGGGCCCGGAAAGACTCTGAACTCGAACTCCAGCGCCGCACGCCCTTTTTAACCTGGGCGCCGGTGCTGTACGGTTCGGCCCTCAAGCCGGATTCCGCTTCCAAATTGTTCGCCCAGATCGACCACGTCTATGCGATGTTCACCAAACGGGTCCCCACCGGTGCGTTGAACGTGTGGCTGCAGAACATTCTGTCGGCGCACCCCTTGCCGGTCCGCAAAGGCAAACCGTCGAAAACGACAAAATCCGCCTTTATCACCCAAGTGACAACGAAGCCCCCAGCCTTCGCCCTGTTCGTGGGCCACCCCCAAGACATCACTCCCGCCTATCTGCGGTATTTGGAAAACCAACTGCGCGTGTCGTACGGGTTCACCGGGACGCCGCTACGCTTGCTGGTCAGAAAAAAGTAACCGTCCTCGCGCGCTTCCACTCAGACGACTCAGCCTCAGCGGACCAAACCCGCTTTCAAATTGACTCACGCACCGGCGCGTGTTATTCGCATAGACATTAGCATGTGCCCCGTGATGTGACGCGGCACGCTGCTGAGCCAGATCGGCAAGACCAGTCGTCACGTCCCTGCAATCCTCGACCAAGAGGCCTCGACCATGATGACACGACGCTCGACCGGCCAGTGGTTCCTTCAAGCCCTCGCGGTGACCGGCGTTGTCTTCGCTACTGCGACCGTGTACGCCGAGGAGTCACCTCCGGCATCTGACGATCAGCAATCTGTTCAGGAACTTCCCGCTCCGCAGAATGCCGTTCCAGAAAGTCCCGCTCCCCAAGACTCTGTTCCGCAGAGCCCCGTTTCGGAGGCTCCCGTTCAACCGAATCCGGTCCAGTCTCATGCCCGCCCAGAGACCGGGAATCCCTCCATCATTCTGAAAGGACACTTGTGGCGGACCAAGCCTGGCATTGTCTTCTTGAAGACACCGATCGGCTTGCTCACGCTGAGTTCGAAGACGACGTTGAAAGATTTCCGCGCCTCTCATGATGTCTCGTTCTGGCTTCATGACGCCCATCTTGCCGTCGACATTAGAAATCGGAGCAATGGGTCGCTCGTTCACCGATATCTCAGCGGGCCGTTCAAACGACACGACGGGGCTGAAAACAAGCTGTGGCGATGGACTCCGGAAGGAGACAAGTTGTTTGACTTCGGCGCCCACGAACGGCCGCTCGCCGCTCTCCGGGAAGGCAATTCGGTCACCGTGGAAGTCGATGAGAACGGTGCCGTGATCGGTGTGCACGACCTTCAGTTCGATCTTCAGATTGGACAGATTCCAGTCGAAGGGGCCAGCGCCCATCTCTTGCTGACCGGCACCGTCTCGAAACTGAAATCCAATTTTATTTTCTTCCGGACGCCGATCGGCGTCATTAACGTCAACGCCAAGATCGGCATCAAGGATGCGAAGGTGGGACAGACTCTGACGCTGCACATGCGCCACCGAAATGTGGTTGCCGATCTGGCGGCTCCAAACGCGACGGCTGTGACGCGTCGTTTTGTCACCGGCCCACTCGCCTTTGCCTCGCCGGATCGCGCCAGCATCCGACTGTGGACCCCGAACGGTGAACAGGTGTACCCAACCGATCGGGGAAAAGCAGCCTTGGCCGGTGTCAGGGAAGGCAACCCGATCACCGTCGAACTGACCGGAGACGGCACCGTCGTCGATTTCTACCGGTTCAATTAGGCCGCTTCCGCCACCCGCCTTGACTCTCTTTTCCCTCCCTTCGTAGACTGCCGGGGCATATGGCTCCTTCACGCCAATCCCACAGTTCTGATGGCCATCCGGCCTCGTCTCACGGGGAAGCCGACACCTTCGACGCCCTCTACAGGGACAATATAGATTTGATGTACCGCTATGCGAGCCGACTCTGCGGCGAAACTGAAGCGGCAAAAGATTTGGTGCAGGAAACCTTCTTAAATGCCTACCGCGGATTCAAGAATTTCCGCGGTGATGCGCAGATTTCCACCTGGCTCTATACCATCGCTTCACGGGCATGCTTGCGCATGCGGCGTAGACGAAAAGGAGCGCCGGAGCGGGAACTGTCGCTCGATGAATTCATTCCCACCTCGGACGGTGAGTTCCGTTTGCAGATTCCCGTCGAAGGACTCAACCCGGAGGACGCGCTCCAAAACAAGCAACTGCGGGAGGCGCTCGATACCGCCATCGGCAAATTGCCGAAGAAGTACAAGATGGCGCTCGTCCTGCGCGACATGGAAGGTCTGAGCGCCAAGGAAGTAGGTGCCATCATGGGGCTGAGCGAACGGGCCGTGAAATCGAGGCTGCACCGCGCGCGTCTCTTTGTCCGCCGCGAACTCAGTGCGAGGGGGTTGGCCGAAGACACTGTCTCACACCAGGGTAAGTCGATCACCTAACAAAGGAAGACGCGTCATGGTCAAACGAGCCGTCACAAAGCGTCGAAGACGCCCCGAAAGCACATCCCATCAACATGAGGGAGGACGATGTCTCCATATTCTTCGCGAATTGTCGGCGTTCATCGACGATGAACTGTCAAACAACATCTGCGGGGAAATCCGCCGGCACTTGGGCGCGTGCCCGCGTTGCGAAGAGTTCGTGGCGTCACTCCGCCAGACCGTGTCACTGTGCCGCCGGAGTCCGGCCCCGGTCCTGTCGCCGAATGATCGGGCCCGCATGCGCGAAAAGATCCTGGCGGCAGCCCGCGCTCGGTGATTGCGATGCTTCTTCATTGTGATCCGGCCCGATCGTTTGGCCCGCTATGGTCATCTTGAGTGTGAGGGGAGGGGATTTTCACTTCCCGTCGGTCGAGCAGGCTTCGCCGGAGGGGTTGCTTGCCGTCGGCGGCGACTTGCGTCCAGAACGGCTACTTGAAGCCTACCGGCACGGCATTTTCCCCTGGTACAACGACGACCAGCCCATCCTCTGGTGGTCGCCCCATCCGCGCACCGTACTCTTCCCGGATAAACTCCATATCCCGCGCAGCCTGCATCGGACGATCCGCCGTCGTCTTTTCACAGTCACGCTCGATACCAGTTTTCGCGCCGTCATGGAAGGGTGCGCCGGACCGCGTCTGCAACATCCGAACGGCGGCACCTGGATCACACCGGCGATGACCGAGGCGTATACGCGCTTGCATGAATTAGGCTATGCCCATTCCGTTGAAACGTGGATCGGCAATGAGTTGGTAGGCGGAGTCTACGGGGTGGCCCTCGGCGGAGCATTTTTTGCCGAGTCCATGTTCACACGCGTCGATGACGCCTCGAAAGTGGCATTGGTTTCTCTGGTGCGCCAACTCCACGCCTGGGGATTCCGCCTCATCGATTGCCAGCAATCCTCGCCGCACGTCCTGCGCTTCGGCGCCGAAGCCATCCCCCGTCGTGACTTCATTGCCCGGTTGTCTGACGCCATTAGACTCCCCGATCGCCGTGGGCAGTGGGCCTTCGACACGACCTAACCCAACCCGCATTTGACAGCCTTTTCCTCTGTCGCTTATGATCTCTCTTCGTTCAGGAGGAGGCTGTCACATGAGTTTCACGATCACTGTGAAAGAACTAAAGGCCCGGCTCGATAAAGGGGATCCGTTGGTGCTCTTGGATGTCCGGGAACCGTGGGAACATGCGATCGCCAAGCTGGACAATTCCACGCTGATCCCGCTCGGCACTTTGCCGCAATCTCTCGACAAGTTGGACAAGAACAGCGAGATTATCGCCTATTGCCACCATGGAATGAGGAGCGGGGACGCAACAGGATTTCTACTCCAGCAAGGATTTTCGAATGTGAAAAACTTGATCGGCGGGATCGATGCCTGGTCGCTCCAGGTTGATGGGAAAGTACCCCGGTACTGACTACCCCATGTGTTCCCGAAAATAGGCCACGGTTTTCTTCAGCCCTTCGGTCAGATCGACTTTGGGTTCCCATCCGAGTTCTTGCTTGATCCTGGACGGATCGACCACGCTGCGAGTCTGTTCTCCTGCTTTAGCCGGCCCGTGTACCTCCTTACAACCCATCCCGGTCAGCTCCGAGAGTATCCGAAACAATTCGTTGACCGACGTCTCGGTACCTGTCCCTACATTGTAGACTCCTTGTGAGTCCTGCCCCATCGCGGCCAGGTTGGCTTCGACCACATCGTCCACATACACAAAGTCTCTGGTCTGGCGGCCGTTTCCGTTGATGATGGGCTGCTGGTTATTCAACATTTGTCGAATGAATATCGCCACGACGCCGGCTTCTCCATCCGGATCTTGTCGAGGGCCGTACACGTTGGCGTGCCGAAGGCTCACGACCTGAATTCCGCTGAGTCGCTGAAAATAGAACAAGTAGTGTTCGCCGCAGAGCTTGCTGATCCCGTAGGGTGACAGTGGTTTCGTGGCATGGGACTCAGACGCAGGGCCCAATTCCTGTTCCCCGTAAATGGCCCCCCCGGAGGATGAGAACACGACCTTTCTGACCCCATGCCGGACCGCTTGCTGCAACACGTTCATCGTCCCAAGCACGTTCACCTGGGCGTCAAACACCGGATCCTCGACCGAGCGCCTCAGATTGACCTGAGCTGCCAGATGAAGTACGACATTGGGCCGTTCGTTCCGGAAGATCCGCTCGAGACGCCAGCCTTGAATATCAGTCTTATACAGGTTGGCCGCGCGATTGACATTTCTCCTCGATCCGGTCGCCATGTTATCGACGACGACCACTTGATGTCCCTCCTCCACCAACCGATCCACGATATGAGACCCGATGAATCCTGCGCCGCCCGTCACCAGTACCTTCATCATCCCTCCGGTCGATTGATGCCGTTGCCACCCCTTACATATCACGAAATGGCGCCGCGACCTCAAAAATTGCCAATTGTTCTTGGTTCCCCTTTTTCCCCTTGAGTGGAGAGTCCATCGATTTCACCACTCGCAAACCCAGCTCTTCCGCAAATCGCAGAATCCGTTGCAGCACCTCCTGACGCTGGGCCTCATCACGAACCACTCCACCCCGGCCAACCTGCCCCTTCCCCACCTCGAATTGGGGTTTGATGAGCGCAATCACCCGCGCCCCTGGTTTGCAAAATTGCAAGACCGGGGGCAGCACTTTCGTCAATGAGATGAACGAGACATCGATGACCGTCAGTCCGATCCAGTCCGGGATGGCGGACCGCTCGAGATAGCGAATATTGGTCCGCTCGATCAGCACGACGCGAGGGTCCTGCCTGAGCTTCCAGTCGAATTGGCCGTACCCGACATCCACTGCATAGACCCGGGCCGCACCGTGCTGCAACAAGCAGTCGGTAAACCCTCCCGTCGAACAGCCGACATCGAGACAGACGGCGTCACGCAGATCGATTGAACCGGCCTCCAGAGCAGCCGCCAGCTTCTCCCCTCCTCGGCTGACAAAACGGGAGGCCTGGTGGACGATCTCGATTCGCGCGTCCACGGCCACGGCCTTGGCCGGCTTGTCGACCGTCACCCCGTTGACCTTGACCTCTCCCGCAAGGATCATCCGGGCAGCGACTTCTCGGCTAGGCGCCTGCCCCCGTGTCACGAGCCATTGATCGAGCCGGTTTTTTTCAGCGCGCGTCGTGGAGACCATGAACTCGTTGGAAGACACAAGCCGGAGAGAAGAGACCTCGGACAGTGGAGCGTATCTCGTCAGCCGACGGGATTCTCTCCATCGCCCTCATCGGCAGAAAAGGCTCTGAGTTGTCGCTTCCCATTCTTATCTTGCACCAGCACTTCAATCTTGCGTTCGGCTTCTTCCAGAACTTTGAGACAGTTCTTGGAAAGGCGAATTCCCTCTTCGAAGATCTTCAATGATTCATCCAAGGGCAAGTCACCCTTTTCCAATTCACCTACGATGGCTTCCAAGCGCGCCATTGCCTGTTCGAATTTCACCCCGGCCACAGTTGTCTCCTCTCCGACAAGGAATGGGCCATTATAGCGGGACACGACCGCCGTTTAAACTGATCCCTCTGGCACGGTTTCATTGACCGTGCAACGGAGCTGTCCTCTGGCAAGCCGAGCCACGACTTCCTGGCCGACCACAACCTGGCGGGCGTCCCGAACAATTCGACGCACGGACACCGTCTCCACAATGCTGTAGCCTCGATCGAGAATGGCCAGCGGGCTCAACACGTGCAGCTGCGCCAGGCAAGCATGCGCCGCGTGTGATCGCCGATCCAGGCCGTATCGCATCACCTGTTGGAGACGCGAGAGGAGCTGGGGTACCAAGGCGCTGCCGTGCCGTACTCGAGCGGTTGGGCTACGGCCTATCAATTCATGCTGGAATGCATGGACCTGACCCCATCGCCGTTTCAGCATCTCCTGCATGGCCTGCCGCATCCGAATCACCGCACCATCCACATGCTGCATGTCCTCCAACACCCGGAAACGGACATTCGCCAGATAGCTGACCATGAGATCGAGCCGGCTGCGTGTGCCGTCACAATGCCGACGGATCGCTCGTCGGCTGCGCGTTGTCAATTCACCGAGACGGTCCACCACCTCGCTCAACACCGGAGCGACCGCTTCGGCAGCGGCTGACGGTGTCGGTGCCCGCACGTCGGCCGCAAAATCCGCCAAGGTGGTGTCTGTCTCATGTCCCACGGCCGATACAATGGGAATGGGTGACTCGGCGATTGCACGCACGACCCCTTCGTCGTTGAAGCTCCAGAGATCTTCAGATGACCCACCGCCCCGACCGATGATGATCACATCGATATGGCCCACCGTCGCCAGGGATCGGATGGCTGCGACGATCTGTTCCGCAGAGCCCTCTCCCTGCACCGACACCGGTGCCAGGATGAGGTGAAGAATGGGACAGCGGCGATGCAGCACGGTCACCATATCTCGAACCGCCGCTCCCGACAGCGAGGTCACGATCCCGACAGTTCGAGGAAAGGCCGGCAAGCGTTTCTTCCGATCCTGATCGAAGAGGCCCTCGGCAGCGAGGCGATTCTTGAGCTGTTCGAACGCCAGTTGCTGCGCGCCACGCCCTTTGGGTTCCAGATACTCAAGAATAATCTGGTACTCGCCGCGCGGCTCGTAGACCGTCACACGCCCCCGCACAATGACGTGGAGGCCGTCCTCCAAACCGAACCGCAACCGTAGCGCGGTCGGCCGGAAGATCACGGCCCGAATCTGACTGGAATCGTCCTTGAGGGTACAGTAGAGGTGGCCGGACCCCGGCGCGCGCAGATTGGAGACTTCCCCTTCGAGCCACACCTCGACAAAGTCACGTTCCAATGAGGCTCGAACCAATCTGGTCAGTTCGGAGACAGTGAACACCTGTCTCGATGGAGCATCGGAAAATAGCGGGGTGGATGGGATGCGGCGCGTGGACAGTCTCCTTCAGTCGATCAGGCGGATTCGTTCAAAGGCGACGGCTTTGCCCAAACGCGCGTCCAACTCAAGCAGCACCGCGCAGAACACCGACGGACCGGACGCCACTTCGAACCGTTTGGGCATGCCCGTCAGGAACTTTTCGATCGCCAGCTCCTTTTTCACACCGATCACCGAGTGCAGCGGCCCGGTCATTCCGATGTCGGTAATATACGCCGTGCCTTTCGGAAGAATCTGCTCATCGGCGGTTTGCACATGCGTGTGGGTCCCGACCACCGCCGTTACGTCGCCGTCCAAATAGTGCCCCATGGCCATCTTTTCCGATGTGGCCTCGGCGTGCATATCGACGACCACCGCCAACGTTTCCTGTTTCAATTTCGACACTTCGCGTTTGGCCGTTTGAAACGGACAATCGATCGTCGGCATATAGGCCCGCCCCATCAGCTGAAGGACCGCCAACTTTTCCCCGCCGGCGGTTTCCACGACCACACTCCCCCTCCCTGGCACGCCAGGCGGATAGTTGGCGGGACGCAGGAGACGGGATTGGCGTGGGAAATATTCCAGGGCCTCCTTCTTGTCCCAGGCATGATTGCCCGTTGTGATCACCGAGAGGCCCAGTTCGAATAATTCGTCCGCCAGCTCCGGCGTAATACCGAATCCGCCCGCGGCATTCTCACCGTTCCCGATCACAACATCGACTTGCCGCTGCGCCACCAGGCGCGGCACTGCGCGGGACACGGCTCGCCGGCCCGGTTCGCCCATGATATCGCCAATACACAGGACCTTCATCGGGCATATTCCACGTACCGGCTCTCCCGAATGACGGTCACCTTGATCTGGCCGGGATATGTCAATTCCTGTTCGATCTTTTTCGCCAGTTCGCGTGACAGCTGAAACGACTCGGCGTCGGTGATGTCCTCCTGGCGGACGATCACGCGGATCTCCCGCCCCGCTTGAATCGCATAGGCCTTTTGCACGCCTTTTTGTCCCGTCGCCAACGATTCAAGCTTTTCCAGCCGTTTGACGTAGGACTCCAGGGCCTCTCTTCTGGCGCCAGGCCGGGCCGCCGAGAGCGCCTCCGCTGCCGCCACCAGCACACTCTCCGGACAAATCGGCTCCACCTGTTCATGATGGGCGGCGATCGCGTTGACGATCTTGGGGGATTCTCCGTATTTTTTGGCGATCTCAGCCCCCAGCATGGCATGCGGCCCTTCTTCTTCGTGGCTCACCGCTTTGCCGATGTCGTGGAGCAAGGCACCGCGCCGCGCCAACCTCACGTCCAAGCCGAGTTCCGACGCCATGATGCCGCAAATATACGACGCTTCCCGCGCATGATACAGATTGTTCTGTCCGTAGCTCGTCCGATACTTGAGCCGCCCCAGTACTTTGATCAACTCAGGATGAAAATCTGCTAGCCCTAATTCGAAGATAATCTTTTCGGCTTCTTCGTACATCAGCTTGTCGATGTCGACCTTCACCTTCTCGACAATCTCTTCGATGCGGGTGGGATGGATCCGCCCATCATGCATCAACCGCTCGAGCGATACCTTGGCAATCTCGCGCCGCAAGGGATCGAACCCCGATATGATCACGGCCTCCGGCGTCTCATCGATGATCAAATCGATCCCTGTGGCCGCCTCGATCGCGCGGATATTTCGCCCTTCCCGGCCGATGATCCGGCCCTTCATGGCATCGTTCGGAATCTGGACCACCGAGATCGTGGATTCCGACACGTAGTCGCGCACCACCCGCTGAATGGAGCTGGTGATGATTTCGCGGGCCTCCCGTTCGGCGTTCTCACGCGCCTCTTCGATGGTCCGCTTGGCAATGCCCGCCGCATCGAGCCGGGCCTGCGATTCCATTTCGGCGATCAAGTGTTTCTTGGCCTCATCCGCCGTCATCCCCGCGACACGCTCCAACGCCTCACGATGTTCGCGCTCAGCCTTGGCACAGGCGGCTTGCTTCGCGGCAAGCCCCTCCTCTCGTCGCACGAAATCCTGATCGCGTTTCTGTAACTCAGTGTCCCGTTTTTCTACCGCGGCGAGCTTCCGATCGAGACCTTCCTCCCGCTGGATCAGCCGTTTCTCCAACGCCGCGAACTCCACGAGCTTGGCCTTTTGTTCCTTTTCAAGCTCGGATTTGGCCTGGAACACCAGGTCCTTGGCTTCAAGCCTGGCTTCTTTCACCAGGTTCTCAGCCTCACGCTGCGCGTTTAGGACAATCTGCTTGGCCTGCCCATCCCGCTCGGCCTGTTTCGAGGCGGCCAAGTTGCGGCGCACCAACTCGAACACCCCGGCACCGAGGAGAGCGCCGATGATTCCGCATACGATGGACAACACGATTGAGGTTGAAATGGGAGTCACCCCCTTGTCGGAATGACCAGGCATTAGCCTGGTTCATATATGCATCCTGAACAGATTGCGGGGGGATTCGAGAAAGCGGACCAAAGGGGAGCGGCTCAGAAAATCGCTGACTGGTCAGCCCGGAAACAAACGAGACCATCTGGCTTGTTGTACGACACTGGTGAGATCCTTCTCCGCATAT
This sequence comes from Nitrospira sp., assembly GCA_015903945.1. GTDB lineage: Bacteria > Nitrospirota > Nitrospiria > Nitrospirales > Nitrospiraceae > Nitrospira_D. The sequence continues at coordinate 62,622 of JABMDL010000001.1, forward strand.
CTCTTCCGTGATTGGAAGGCTCGTCGAGTTATGGAGCCCGCCCTTCTTGAAGTGTCTATGCCGAAGACAGGAACAGCACACGTTAAATCATCATCACCACCCGGCCATCTCCCTCTACCTTCCCACACGCGCATCCAGAATCGCCGTATGGGAATGACTCCTCCGACCGATACCCACCGGGTTGACATCTCGTACATCCACATCCACAGATTGGTTCTCGTTCTCACAACACTGATTTCCAGTTGAGTCAACAATCCTGAGTACAGACTCCTCGTGGCCGACTTGTCCTCAAATCCACTCGCGCGATTCACTTCCTGAGGTCACGATAACAAAGGGCTTCTTTGAAAGCAAGGTCAAACTTGCTTCGTGCCGAGAGGGAATCAACGAAGGGCGTCAGCGAAAGAGGGAGGTCGGCATCTGCTCATCAATGGAGTCCATGAGCACGGTCATCCGCCGCTCGACATCTGCCTCTCCTTGCGCCCGCTTCTTCTCGGACTCAAAGAGCTGATGCGCCAGATTGATGGCCGTGAGCACCGCCAATTTCGAGGGGGTTGCCGTCTTCATCCCTTCAGCCAAATGCCTCATGTGATCGTCGACGAAGTGGGCCAGCCGCCGGACATAGGCATCGTCGGCCTCGCCGCGAATCGCGTACCGCTGGCCATAGATCTCGACATCAATAATCCTAGTCAAGAGCCACCTCCTTGGAGTCGTCCGCACATTCCAGCAATTCGATCTCGCTCATGACCCGCTCGATTCGCGACTTGATATCGAGACGTTCTTTCTCCCACCGCCGGTTCACGTCATCTTGAGACACTATCTGCTGACGGGCCGCTTTGACTTCATCTTCCAACGACGCATTTTTCCGTTTGAGCTCCTGAACTAACTTCACCAAGTCCTTGATCCGAGTCTCCAGCACATCGAGACGGTCCAACGCCATGACAATCCCGCTTTCGTTCACGAGTGAATCCGGTAGGACGCACTATAGAAAACTTCGCAAAATCTTGTCAAGAAACCGGCTTTGCGGCGCCGTTGAGCCGGACATATTCTTTGTAACTGCGGACCACCCGTTTCACATATTGTCTGGTCTCCTGGAACGGAATGAGCTCGACGAATTCGTCTTCGCTCCGTCCACGATACACAGTCGCCCAACTCTCAACGGCGATCGGACCGGCATTGTACGCGGCAATGGCCTGCACCACATTGCCGGAAAACTGCGTGAGTAACTGCTGTACGTACCGCACCCCGATCCGGATGTTGGTGTCTTGATCGAACAGGTCTTCCCGCATTACGCCTGGGAGCCGATGGCGTTGGGCGACGGCATTGGCGGTCGCTGGCATGATTTGCATCAAGCCGATGGCTCCAACGCGAGATACCGCCCGCCGATCATACTGGCTTTCTTCTCGGATGATCGCCGCGACAAGCAACGGATCGACTCCCTCGACACCCTGTGCCTTGATCGCCCGAAGCAGTCCTGTCGGATAGGCCACGTTCCAAAGACCGTCCGCGACGGACCCACCGGTCCGTTCCAGCCGATCGCGGAATCGAGCCCGCACAAGCCGGAGCGCATGATGGTAGGCCCCGACTTCGTTCAACAGCATGGACAACGCTGTCAACACGTTGGGATCGTGGCTGTAGCGGTCCGTCAGGGCGGTGAGTTCTCTTGCAGCATCTTGTTCAAGGCCGAGGGTTCTGAGTTCGACCGCCCGCTGATAGGCCGTCTGCTGCTCGATTTCCTTTCGGCTCTCGTCTTGGCGCACTGGTTCCTGGACCGTATCCACGGGCGATAGATCTGCAACCGTTACGGCAGCAGGTTGCTCCAGTGTCTTGACTGGATCCGAGGCAGCGACCAGCGAAAAGTCCGTCTGCCCCTGGGCCAATTGGCAATAATAGGTATAGGGATAGCGTTTGCAGAGTACCTGGAAGAGGTCCCGCGATCTAGCTCTTCCGTTACGGCTGTGGGACCGGGCGATCCAATAGAGCGCCTGCGGCTCAAACTCGCTGTCTCGCTGATCGACGATCTGCTGCCACACCTCGATGGCCCCAGGGTATCGGCCCGTTCGATAGAGCACCCAGCCTTCCCGCCATTCCGCTTCAGCCCGCTGGGATGCCGGCTCTCCAAACCTCGCGACGTGCCGATACTTCGCGATCGCCTCGTCGAACTGCGCCTGATCTTCCAACCAAATTCCGGCGAACAAATTGATCTGGCCCTTCTGCTCGGGAGACAACGACCGCTTGACGGCCGCTCGGCTCAACTCCAGCAATTTCTCCCCCAGTCCCTGCCGGAGATAGACCCGAGCCAGCCAGACGACGGCTTCATCGGAGTGGGCCGTCTGGTCTCGGGCCAGTTCTTGAAAGGTCTCCCGCGCCTGGTCATACAGTTTCAATCGGACCTGGGCGATGCCGCGTTTGAGTTTTGCCTCTCCCCGCCGTGAACCGGACGGCTCGCGCGCGAGAAACCTTTTCAGCTCGTCAATCGCTTCCGCGTGCAAGGCCTGTCCGAGAAACACCTGGGCCCTGGCAAAGATGTCGTCCGGCTGCGGAGTCCAGGCCTCCCCGCCGATGTTGGTCACCAGCAGCGCTTCCGCCTCCTTTGCTTCCTTCGTCTGCGGGAACTTCGCCCATAATTTCTTGAGCGTCTCCCGCGCTTCGGCCTGCTGACCGTTTCGAGACTGGCACTCGGCCAGCCGCAGCCAGGCTTGAGACACACCAGCATCCTTGTCGTTCAGGCTAACGGCTTTCGTCAGCCACACCACAGCCTCAGGGCAACTGGAGGCTTGATACCACGCTTCTCCGGCGCGAAGCGCCACGTGGCTGACGAGATTGGAGTCCGGCACCGACTGTGAAATCCCCTCGAATGCCAGCGCCGCCTCCTTCGCCTCACCCTGGTGAAGGAGAGCCTCCCCCATCCATAATCGGACATAATCGTCGAGGATCGGGAATTCCGGTTGGGCTGCCCGAAGATAGGGAAGGGCGGAAGGCGGATTCTTGTCAATGAGCATGACACCCGACAACAAGCCGGCCCGTTTGGCCCACAGCGAATCGGGGAACTGTTCCATCACTCGGCGAAGCCGTTCGAGCTTGAGTGCCAGCACCTGGTCTTTCGTCAAAGTATTGCCGAGCCGCTCCTTCGGCCAGACAGCGGCGGCGAAGCATTCCTCCGCCGATCCACAGGTTTCCACCTGTTGCAACTCCGAACCGACTACCTGCGCCGAAGAGGCGCTCTGAGGAGACACCCACCCGACGAGGCTCAGAACCGTTGCCAACGAAATCGGCACGAGCCTGCGGCGGAGGATCGAATCAGGATCGGACCAGTGGTTCAGATTCTTCATAGCCGTTCAATATACCGTGCGGACTGCAAGAAAAGAAGTTTCACCGCGGTTTCACCCTCCCATTGGACCCATGTTGGTCCGGATCGTATTTATGTTAGGCTCTCTCAATGACGACCACCTCATCGATACCGAATGTCCCCATCAACCTGCTGGCGCTCACAGAGCCTGAGATGGTGTCGTTTATCCGTGCCCAAGGTTGGCCGGGCTATCGTGCCACCCAGATTCTCCGGTGGCTCTACCAACGGCGCGCGCATGCCATTGCCGACATGACCGACCTGTCTCTGCGCGACCGGGCCACACTAGCCGAGTCCGCGACGATCACGCGCTCGACCGGTTGTACGGTCCTCCGGTCCCAAGACGGCACACGCAAATTGCTGTTGAGACTCGACGACGGCATGACAATCGAAGCCGTGCTGATTCCGGATGACGAGCGGCTGACGTTGTGTGTCTCCACCCAGGTCGGCTGTATGTTGGACTGCGGATTTTGCCTCACAGGCACGATGGGGCTGAAACGCAACCTCAAGCCCCACGAAATCATCGACCAAGTCTTGGCAGCCCAAGACCGGCTGGATGCCGGCGAGCGCATCACCAACCTCGTCTTCATGGGGATGGGGGAGCCATTGGCAAATGTGGATGCGCTCGAGACGGCCGTGGCCTGCCTCACGAATAAATCATGGGGTCTCGGATGGTCGCCGAGACGCATCACGGTGTCGACAGCGGGGCTTGCGTCCCGGCTGAAGCACGTTGCGGCACTTGGCGTCAACCTGGCCATCTCCCTCAATGCCACCACGGACGCACAGCGCCGGGACCTGATGCCTGCCGCCAGCGAGCTCGCCTCGCTCAGATCCCTGCTCGCCGCCTGCCGCCGGTATCCCCTCGGATTGAATCGCCGTCTCACGTTCGAATACGTCCTCTTGGCGGGGGTGAATGATCTTCCCTCCGACGCCCAACGATTGGCCACCCTGCTGCGGAACATCCGGTGCAAAGTGAATCTGATCCCGTTCAATGAATTTCCCGGAAGCCGCTTCCGCCGACCGCACGATCGCGCTATCCTCCAATTTCAAACCACGCTCCGCCAAGCCGGCATCGATGCGTTCGTCCGCAAGAGTCGGGGACACGACGTGCTTGGAGCATGCGGACAACTGGGAGAACCGCCGGTGCGCCCAGACCCGATTGCCTTGACACCCATCGAATCTCGTTGCTAGCATGCTTCGTTTAGTTCATTCCATCATGACTTGGCCGGCTATCCATCGTTTCTCACCGACGTGCTTCCTCGTTTCATTGCTTCTTCTCCATACCGGCCCCGCGGCCGCCGTCGAGCCTTCTGAGTTCGTGCTGTCGAACGGCATGAAAGTGTTGCTAGTCGAAGTCCCCAAGGCGCCGGTGGCGACGGTGCAAGTGTGGTACAAGGTCGGGTCCAGGAACGAAGTGATGGGCAGGGCCGGGCTCTCCCATATGCTCGAGCATATGATGTTCAAAGGCACGGCGAAGTATCCCAAGGGCACGTTCTCTCGACTCATTCGGAAGAACGGCGGAATCGACAACGCCTTTACCGGGCAAGACTTTACCGCCTATTTCGAGAACCTGGCGGCGGATCGGGTAGAACTGGCCCTGGAACTCGAAGCCGACCGTATGCAGGGCCTCGCGCTCGACCCCAACGAATTTCAGACTGAACGCGAAGTCGTCAAAGAGGAGCGGAGACTGAGAAACGAGGATGACCCACAGGGCGCGCTGGTCGAAACCTTGTACGCACAAGCGTTTCTGAGCCACCCGTATCACTGGCCCGTGATCGGCTGGTTCACTGACCTCGACGCGATGACCATGGAAGACCTCCAGCGCCACTATGACACCTTTTACTCTCCCAACAACGCCACGCTGATCGTGGTGGGCGATATCAAGGCGGAGACTCTGTTCCCGACGATCAAGAATCTCTTCGAGCCGATTCCCAAAGGCCCTTCCCCCAAACACGCCACGACGGCGGAACCGGAACAGCGGGGCGAGCGGCGGTTCCTCTTGAAGCGCGAGGCGCAGGTGCCATTCGTGATGATGGGCTTTCGCGTTCCCAATTATTCCAGCGACGATTCCTATGCCCTTAATCTACTCGAGGCGATTCTGTCGCATGGGAAAAGCTCCCGCCTCTATCAGAGCTTAGTCTATGACCAGAAAAATTCCCTCGCGGTCGGGGCCGAATACAGCCTGATGCAGACCGACCCCGGTCTGTTCTATTTTTACTCGTTGGTCAGCCCCGACGCAAAAGTCGAAGCGGTTGAAGACGCGCTGCAGCGCGAAATCACGCGGCTTCAAAGTGAGCCGCCCTCTGAGACAGAACTCCAACGGGCGAAGAACCAAGTGGAAGCCTCCCGCGTCTTCGAACAGGATTCCAATTTTCGCCACGCCATGTTGCTGGGGGAATCGGAATCTATCGGCGCAGGGTGGCGGCGGGTGGATCAGTTCTTGGAACGTACTCAGGCGATTACCGCCAAGGACATTCAACGCGTTGCCAGGCAGTATCTGACCCAAGACAACCGGACCGTGGGCATCCTTGTGCCGACACCATCAAGACAGCCGGAGTTTCCGCCTGCGGCTCATCAAGGGAAACCGTAGCGTAACCGATGCGCACCCCATCGACCGCCAGCCAATACCGGTTCTCCGGGGACCGCTTCCGACGGAATCGTGCCGTTCTTGTCGTGGGGACCCTGCTGGTCGCACTGGTCGGTTTTGCTGATCGAGGCTCAGCCGCTGACCTGGCGCCGGCTAAAATCACAACGGCAAACGGCATGACGGTCGTGGTGCTCGAACAACACTTCCTTCCTATTGTTGAAGTCCATGCCCTGATTAGGGCAGGCTCAGCCCAGGACCCGCCGGAGAAAGCAGGATTGGCCAATTTAACGGCCAGCCTTCTGGACGAAGGCACGATAACCAGATCCTCTAAACAACTGGCGGAGCAAATCGACTTTGTCGGCGGTTCGCTCGAGGTCAAAGCCAGCGAAGATTTCACGACGGCGTCGGCACGCACCCTCAGGAAGGACGTGGACCTCGGCTTTACCCTGTTGGCGGACATCCTGCTGCGCCCCGCCTTCCCCAAGCCGGAATTCGAACGGGTACGCTCCCAGATTCTGGGGGAAATCGTCAGCGACAATGATGACCCGGGTCAAGTCGCCATGAAAGCGTTCAACCAACTGGTCTTTTCTCATCACCCGTATCGATGGCCTGTACACGGCACCGACGACACGCTGAGCAAGATTGCCCTGGCGGATGTGCAGATTTTCTACTCAAGGGAATATCTCCCCAACCAAACCATCCTCACCATCGTCGGTGATATCACGATGGAGCAAGCCACAGCGCTTGTCCAGACGCACTTCGGGTCTTGGAAAAAGGGCGTCCCACCAGTCAGATCGATCAAGAAACCGGCCATGATCGAGAAAAAGATTGTGCAGTTGATTGAAAAAGACCTGACCCAGTCGACCATCATGCTGGGCCATGGCGGAATCAGCCGGACCAACCCTGACTTTTATGCCGTGACCGTCATGAATCACATCCTGGGCGCCGGAGGGTTTTCATCGCGCTTGATGGATTCCATCAGGGATAAACAGGGACTGGCCTACGGCATCATGAGCCATTACGACGCGAGGGCGATGCCGGGCTCCTTTTGGATCAATCTCCAAACAAAGACGGAAACCACGAATCAAGCGATCACCGGCGTGTTGGCCGAGATTAAAGGCCTGCGCGAGGCCCAGGTCACCGATCAGGAGCTGGCCGAAGCGAAATCGTTCTTGATGGGCAGCTTCCCGTTGCGGCTGGACTCCACGGCCAAACTGGCCGGCGTGCTGGCTCAGGTGGAGTTTTTCGGACTGGGATTCGAGTACTTCAGCCAGTACCCCAAGTGGATCGAACGCGTGACGAAAGAGGATGTGCAGCGGGTCGCCAAACAATACCTCAATCCCCAGCACTACGCCCTCGTGGTCGTTGGCAACCTTGCGAAGGCAAAAGTTCGGCACTAGACGGATACCCAGAGGCAGCAATGTCCATGCAACCGGCCCTTCTTCAGCATAAGCTCGACCGACTTCGCACCTTGCTTTCGGACATGGGCTCGGTGCTGGTTGCCTATTCAGGCGGAATCGACAGCACGTTTGTCCTCAAGGTCGCCCATGAACAACTCCAAGAAAAAGCGGTCGGCATGACGGCCGTCTCGCCAACATTCCCATCGATCGAGTTGGAAGCCGCCAAACAGGTGGCCCAAGAGATCGGCGCGCGCCACGAAATCGTGCAGACAGACCAACTGGAGATACCGGAATTCGTCAGCAACGACGCGGCCCGCTGCTTCCACTGTAAGACCGACCTCTACCAACTTCTGGAAACGATTCGGCAAACAGGGGATGCCGCCTATATCGTGGATGGCACAAACCTTGACGATCTTGGCGATGACCGCCCAGGAATCAGAGCTGCAAGAGAATGGCGCGTGCGCAGCCCGTTGGTGGAAGCGGAGCTCTCGAAAGCCGACATTCGCCACCTTGCCAGAGACCTCGGTCTCTCCAATTGGGATAAACCAGCGGCAGCGTGCCTATCGTCGAGAATCCCGCGTGGGATGCCGATCACGATCGAAAAATTGAACCGGGTCGAAGGAGCAGAAGCGCTGCTCTATCGCGAGGGACTCCGTCACGTTCGGGTCAGAGATCATGGTGAGATCGCGAGAATTGAAGTCGCACCGGAGGAAATGCCTGGGCTCCTGGACAGCGAGCGGCGCGCGAGAATCAGTGCCGGGCTCAAGAAGTTGGGATTCCGGTTCGTTACTGTGGACCTGGAAGGGTACCGGCCCGGTGGAGTCAGCCTCGGCTAAGCTCCACCCGGCCGTTCAGATGTTACCGCTGGTAGGATTGTGACAGTGCGTCAAGCGCGTCGTCGGCAAATTTTCGGTGATCGGTATCCGTCAAGCTGCGCTGCACCACTTTTTCGGCCACCATCAACGCCAAATCGGTCGTCTGCGTCCGGATATCTTGAATGGCCCGCCGCCGCTCTTGCTCGATCGCGCGGGTCGCGTCGCCTTTGATCCGTTCCGCCTCCATCGTCATCCGTTGCTCGTTTTCATCAAGCAGGCGCTGGGCACGTTCTTTGGCCGCCGCAAGGATCGCCTCTGCCTCTTTCCCCGCCGCACTCAATTTGGCTTCATATTCCTTGAGCCGGCGCTCGGCTTCCGATCGGTGCTGTTCGGCTTGATCAAGGCTGTCCTTAATTTTCTTTTCCCGTTCTTCCAGCATGCCCAAGATACCGGGAAACGCATACTTGTAGAGCACGAAAAAGAGAATCGCGAACGACACGACTTCCCAGAAAATCAGGGAAGAAAAGAAGTGAGATTCGAACTGTGGCATGGTTTCTTTCAGGGAGGCTGAGATTCAGGCTGAGGCTGAAATCCGTATCCTCGGCCTTGACCTAAATCTGAGCCTGCTCCTACCCCTTGCGGAAGCCCATGATGATAAAGGCGATGACCAGGCCGTACAGCGCAATGGCTTCCACCAGCGCGAACCCGATCCACATATACTTCGTGACGCGCGCTTCCGCCTCAGGCTGGCGTGCCACCACTTCGATCATCTTTCCGAAGATATAGCCGATCCCCACGCCGGCTCCGGCAAACCCCGCCGCGGCACATCCCATTCCGATCAACCCTGCTGCTGCTGAATCCATTATGGCGTACTCCTCCCTTTTCTAAACTCGCACACGCTAATGCGCATGGTCATCATGGCCATGCAAATGAAATGCGTCTCCCAAATAAACACAACTCAGCATGGTAAAAATGTACGCTTGAATGAACGCGATTCCGACTTCCAGGACATTGATTCCCACCGTGAAGACAAAAGGCAACCACCCGATCAACAGTCCACCGCTGATCGCCATGCCGAACAGCACGCCGAGCAACACATGGCCAGCCGTCATATTGGCAAATAATCGAACCGCTAACGAAATGGGCCTCGCCAACTGACTCATGATCTCGATCGGGATCATCAACGGAACCAGCCATCCTGGCGTGCCTGGGGGGATAAGAACGCCAAGAAACTTCACGCCATGCAACATAAAGCCCACCACCAAACTAATCCCATACACCACAAATGCGAACACGGCAGTTACGGCAATCTGGCTCGTGACAGTGTAGCTACCAGGAATCATCCCCAAAAGATTGCAGAAGAGAATGAAGATAAACAAGGTCCCGATGAAGGGGAAAAACCGCATCCCTTCTTTGCCCATCGTCTCCATGATCATCGTACGGATGAAATCAACCATGATCTCAGCCAGGTTCTGCAACTTGCCGGGAACCAGTTTGCGTGACGATCCCGCCATGATCATGACCACGGCTGCCAGGGACACGGCGATCCACATAAAAATGACGGCCTTATTGATGGAAATATCCAGTCCACCAAGGGCAATGGGAATCCAGTCATGTAGCTCGAACGGATGAAGTGGATTGTCTTCCATGGCGATCTTATGCTTTTGCTAGTGTCACGTTACGTATTTGTCCACCGTTGCACGGACCGATAGGCATTCCTGACTCCTGTCACACCACCCAACACCAGCCCCCCGATTATCCCCCAGGGAGTGGAGTCGAAGAGATATGTATCACACACCCACCCCAGCCCGCCTCCGACAATCAGCGCAGCCAGCAGTTCCGTTCCAATTCGAACGGCCTGTCCGAGCCCCGCGTATAAAGGATCTTGTGGAGGGGGCATCCCAAACCCACGGAAGGCGAGAGCACGTCAGCAGAACTCTGCCGATAATGGGCGTGCAATTTAAGCAGAGCCTTGTTCAGAATGTCAAGCTGATATGGGCCTGTTTCTAAGGAAGTGGCTGCGGTATAGTGATCCACTCGCTTCAAGAACCTGTGTAATGGCCATGCCGCTGATGACATCTCCTCCCACAACCTTCCTCCAGGGCCCCCCGTCGCCTCTCGTTGTGACATACCCCCGCCCCTTGGGAGATCCTTTTGACCTCTACGCCAGAATTGCATCGTCTCGACGCCCCTCCTTCCTGTTCGAGAGCGGCAGCGGCATGACCACGATGGGGCGATATTCGTTCTTTGCCAGCGACCCCTATCAAACCCTGAGTGGATCAGCCGATCGGTATATTCGTCAATCGCTACAAGGCCAGGAAGAGTCCGGGCCGGACCCGTTCCAGTACCTCACCAAGCTCGTGGGCACTTCGTCGATTGCTCGTCCTCGCGACGCCCCGCCATTTTTTGGCGGAGCGATCGGGTATTTCAGCTACGACCTCGCCCGCCGATTCGAACGATTGCCGTCACGAGCGCTCGATGACCTGACAACGCCAGATTTCGAGTTCGCGTTCTTTGACCTCGTCGCGGCGATCGACCACGAGTTGAACTCCCTGGTACTCACGTTCTGCCCCCCGCTCGAACGATTCTTGGGCGAAACTCGTGAAAAATTATATCGAGAGGGCTGCGACCGGCTGACCGCCTTGCACGCACAACTGCTCAGCCCTCCCGTGACCGCAGCAACAGACGAAACGGGTATCCGCTTCACATTCTCGCCGGACCAGGGCCGATCGTCCTACATGGATCGAGTCCGTCGTTGCCAGGAATATATCGCGGCAGGCGACATCTACCAGGCCAATGTGTCCCATCGATTTACCGTCACGGGCGATCTGTTGCCGCCTCAGCCCGATCTCCAGTCCGATCTGCTCACGTATGGCCGCGTGCGTGCGCTCAATCCTGCACCGTTTTCTGGATTGCTCCGGCTCGATCGAGTCAGCCTGATCAGTTCATCGCCTGAACGGCTCGTTCGACTCAGCGGGCGTCAGGCCGATACGCGTCCAATTGCCGGAACGAGACCCCGTGGAGCGAACACCGCCGCCGACGAGCGGCTCGCAGCCGAACTACGCACCAACGAGAAAGAGCGGGCCGAGCATGTCATGTTGGTCGATCTTGAGCGGAATGATCTTGGTCGAGTCTGCGAGTACGGCACCATCCAAGTAGACGAATTGATGACCCTGGAACAATATTCCCATGTCAATCACCTCGTCTCCCATATCACGGGAACCTTGAAATACGATGTCACCGGCTTTGATTTGCTCAAGGCCGTCTTCCCAGGGGGAACAATTACCGGCGTTCCAAAAATCCGCTGCATGGAAATTATCGAGGAGTTGGAGCCGGTCCGCCGGGGCGCCTATACGGGCTCGATGGGCTACCTCAGCTGGAGCGGCGACCTAGATTTCAACATTGTGATTCGCACGCTCGTAAGGACGAACGGCAGAGCCTACCTCCAGGTCGGCGCCGGCATCGTAGCCGACTCAGACCCGGCGCGCGAATACGAGGAAACGATTCACAAGGCCCAGGCATTTTTGAGCGCATTTGCGTAGTGCCTTTCACCCGCATGTGGATTTTTCTGAACGACAAGTTCGTACGTGAAGAAGAGGCCGTCGTCTCGGTCTTCGACCATGGATTTCTTTATGGAGACGGGATCTACGAAACGCTTCGTTCATATGGAACCCGCCTGTTCATGTGTCAACAGCATGTCGTGCGTCTGTTCCGCTCCGCGGAGGCGATCGGATTGACGATTCCGATTCACCGCGAGCATTGGCCTGAGCTCCTGCATGAATCGATGGCGCGCAACGACGTGGGAACCCTTCAGCAAGACGCGTATCTGCGGATCACCGTGTCGCGTGGAGTCGGCGGCATCGGACTGGATCCGGGGCTCTGCCCGTCTCCAACCATCGTGATCATGGCGAAGCCGCTTGTCGCACCAGCAGCGGCGCTATATGAAACAGGGGTCGACGTGATTCTAGCAACGACCAGACGGAACTTGCCCAGCGCGTTGCCGCCTCAGATTAAATCCCTCAACTTCCTCAATAACATTCTCGCCAAGCGCGAGGCCCTCGCCGCCGGAGCCTTCGACAGCATCTTGCTCAATTGGGAAGGACACCTGACAGAATGCACCATCAGCAATCTGTTCTTTGTGACAGATGGGCAGCTGCACACCCCCTCCCTGGAATGCGGTCTCCTCGACGGCATCACGCGGTCGATCGTATTGCAATTGGCGAAGGAACAGAACATCACGGTCGCGGAAGGACGTTTCACGCCAGCGCAGCTCTACCAGTCAGACGAAACTTTCGTGACCAATACCAGCATGGAAATCATGCCGGTGACCTCCGTTGATCGCAAACCGATCGGGGACGGAAAACCGGGCCCTCTGACCCGGGCGCTTCGCAGCTTGTTTTCCGGAGCACGGGAACGATTTCTGGAACCAGCCTCTTTGCAGTAATTTCCTAACCTATTGTTTCATTTCCTGTTTCTCAGTCACCTGCGCGGCACAGGATCTGCAGTTCCTTGACAGGAGACTGAAGACTGTTATCGTTTGACCATGCCGCAATCAACGCCACAGTCCGCCTGCTTAGCCTGGTGCCCAACGATTGGCCTCCTCGCCGGTGGATGTCTTCTGCTGGCCATATCGACAGCCCACGCGGAAATTTATCAATACATCGATGCCAAAGGGACCATTTCACTCACCAACGTGCCGTCCGATGCACGCTATCGCCGGGTCGACATCGTCCCGAATCGATTACACTCCATGATTTCGGAACAAGAGCTCGCGCCGATGATCAGCCGGTTTTCACGCCAGCATCAACTGCATCCGGCGCTCATTCGGGCCGTCATCAAAGCAGAATCGGACTTCGACCCTCACGCGGTATCGAGGGCGGGAGCGGTGGGTCTGATGCAGCTCATGCCGCAGACCGCCGTCAGGCTGGAGGTGCGAGATCTGTACGATCCTGAAGACAACATCGGCGGAGGCACAAAATATCTCCGACAACTACTCGACCGATTTCGTGGGAATCTTCCACTCGCGCTGGCTGCCTATAACGCGGGGGAGCATGTCGTAGACCGGTACCGTACACTTCCACCAATTGATGAGACCAGGCAGTACGTTCGCAAGGTCTTGCGGTATTATCGGACCTTCCTCATGCGAGACCTCGCTGCGACTGGCCACGTCATCGCGCCACCGGAGGCCGCAGCGCCACCACTATCCCTCGGCCTCTCCGCCTCTCCCGTTCAATAGCCGGTTCTCCCAAAGAAAGTTGGCTATGCTGCTTCCAGCCTGACCGCTTGGCTTCGGGGAAGTCCGATCGGAAGTGGGCACCTACGCTGTTTTCCCGCCAAAGCGCCGATTCTGCGACGCAGTGCGCCACCTGAACCATGTTCTTCACCTCAAGATCGGCCCTTGTAGCAAACGGCCGTGATACCATCTGTGCCCACCGTGAGAGTTGAGCCGTGGCGCGAATCAACGATTCACGAGAGCGAATGAGGCCGACGTGCCCCCACATAGTTCGGCGGAGCGAGTTCCGCAATTTTTCCGCATCCTCCAGCCGATGCCGTTGCGCGTGTCGGAGTGCCGTCACCTGCGCAGCCAGATCCGGCTGGGTGCGGTTGGAGGCCCAGGCCACGGCGGCCACGCCGGCCCGCATGCCGAACACCAGGCCCTCCAACAAGGAATTACTCGCCAGTCTGTTGGCACCGTGCACCCCGCTGCAGGCAACCTCGCCGGCGGCAAAGAGGCCGGGCAACGTCGTCGCGCCGTTGAGATCGGTCCAGACTCCTCCCATCATGTAATGCGCGCTCGGAGAGACCGGAATCCACTCCTCCGTAATGTCAATATCGTAGCGAAGACATGTCGAATAAATAGTGGGGAATCGCCGCCTGACAAAATCAGCCCCGAGGTGCGTCACATCGAGGTACACATGACGCGCTTTGGTCGCCGCCATTTCCGCCCAGATCGCCCGCGCCACAATATCCCTGGGAGCCAAGGCACCGAGCGGATGATAGCGCAGCATGAACGCCTCACCCTTATGATTGCGCAACTGGCCTCCCTCACCCCGCATCGCTTCCGATAAGAGAAACGGCGGACTCGACGGCACATAGAGTGCCGTCGGATGAAATTGGACGAACTCCATGTCTTGCAGCTGTGCTCCCGCCCGGAAAGCCATGGCCATGCCATCCCCAGTCGCATTCGGTGGGTTCGTCGTTCGGGCATAGATCTGGCCGGCCCCCCCCGTCGAAAGCACGACCGCCTTGGCGGGGACAATGGCCTGTTCGCCGGAGTTCTCGTCCAGCACGACCGCTCCGCAACACCGGCCTTCTTCTACGACCAGATCCACGGTGAAATGGTAATCCAGTCGATGGATCTGTTTGTGCCGACCGGCCTGCGCCATTAAGACTCGCACCATCTCGTTACCCGTGGCATCGCCGCGGGCACGGAGAATCCGGCTGCGGCTATGTGCCGCCTCCCGTGCGAAGGCGAACTTTCCGCCTGTCTTGTCGAACTTGGCCCCCCATCGAATTAATTCCTGAATCCGATCCGGCCCTTCCTCGACCAACACCCGCACCGCCTCGCGCCGACACAGTCCATGCCCGGCCTTCATCGTATCCGTCAGATGGATCGCCACATCGTCTTCCTCGCTCAATGCCACTGCCACTCCGCCCTGCGCAAAAATGGAGTTGCTCTGCAACGGATGGCCCTTGGTGAGCATCACGACCCGGCCTTCACGGCTGAGTTCGAGCGCCGCACGGAGACCGGCAACCCCGCTGCCAATGACGAGAAAGTCCGCCTGTACAGAATGTCGCCGCATCGGATCGCTACCGCAAACCAGGTTGGAAGGGAAGGGATTCGGATAACGCTTGTTTGGCCTTCATGCCGAACGGCAGATCGCCCTGAGCCGCGCGGAGCAGAATCGTACCGGTCCCATTCCACTGAAAACGCGCATGGCCTCGCTGGCGCGTGCCCGGGTCTTCGGCGGTCTTCTTCCAGAGCCCCTGCCAACGGACATAGACGTCGATGTTCTCGCCCTCGATCATGATCCGTTCGATCTTGAACTCAAGGGAGATCGAGTGAAACGCTTCAAAGTCGGCCTCGACGTTCCGTCGGAGCACATCCAGGGACTCCTCCTGCAACATGAGGGACTTGAACGAGGAATGATCCTTTGTTTGGTAGGCATTTCGTAACGCCTCCACCGCCCGATCGATTCGCTGGATGCGTGTATGATCCGCCGGGTACGGAGGGGACTTGGACGAACAGGCGCCGACCGCCACCAGGAGCAGGACGATCCATCCGGCGAATATCCAACGTGAGTGAAAGACAGACATCCAACGCCGATTCATGCATGCAGTATAGGAAGTGGACAAACGAGGGGTCAAGGGAGGCTTCCTCAGGCCGACGTTCGATCCAGACAAACCGCCGCCATTCGCTTGCATTTTGCGCCGAAAGCCTCTAGACTCCGCCCCCCAGGAGAACTACAACATGTCGAGTGTACTGAAAAAACGTCGAAAAAAAATGCGCAAGCACAAGTATAAGAAGCTGCGCCAGCGTCAAAAATTCCTTCGGCGCAAGAGCTAGCCAGAGTCCGTCACGCAGGAGGAGGCTGTGCCCGAAGGAAAGAAGGTCCGGATCCGCATCCGGACGGTCAATTGCACGTATGTAGGCGATTTCCTGGTTCCTCCGATGCGCAATCGTGTCTCGGACGCCATCAACGAAGAGGTCCGTCTGTTCATCAGCCTGACCGACGTCGTCATCGACGACAAAGAGCGGTCCGACTTTGTGGCGATCAACAAGAACCTCATCGAGTCTGTCGTACAACTCTAGCTCGCCCTTGACCGCCGCCGTCCTTGCCGCTTCCGTCGTCCTCCGTTGCATGCCCCCGTCAACCGAACATCGGCACCGGCCTGTGACCACCGCCTGTCGTCCACCATGCTGATTTTCAGACGATTCTTGCCGTTCGTGCAGCCGTACCTGCCTCGGATGATTGTGGCCGGACTATTGGTCATGGGCGTGGCGGCGGTCAATCTCACCCTGCTCCGCCTGGCCGGCCTCCTCTGGGATGTCATCACCGTGCGCCACGACGCCGAGCGAATGACGGAGCTGATCGCAATTTTTCTTGGTCTGGTCCTCCTTCAAGGTCTCTGTTCGATGGGCCACAGTTATCTGACCGCGTGGGTCTCCCAGCGCATCGTCGCCGATTTTCGCCGACACCTCTTCTCTCACCTACAAACGCTCGATCTCCGGTTTTTCGCGCGCCGCCGCACCGGCGAATTGCTCTCGCGCCTGATGAGCGATGTGACCGTTATTCAAACCGTCGTGACAGAAACCCCCATCGACAGCGCCAAACAGCTTGTGACCTTCGTGGGGGGCATTGCCTTTCTCCTCACCATGAATTGGCGCCTCTGCCTCCTGATCCTGCTCCTCCTGCCCGGGCTGGTGTTGGTCGCCAAGATCTTCGGACGCAGACTCAAAGCGCTCTCCACATCCATGCAAGACCACACCGCCGCGCTCAGCACACTGGCGGAGGAAGTGATCTCCGGTATCCGCATCGTCAAATCGTTCGTCCAGACCAAACGGGAAGAGACACGCTTCTCGGCCCAGATCGACCGCACACTGCAACTCACCATGCGCCGTGCAGGGATCATGGCGCTGTTTATCCCCTCCATCAGCCTCCTCACATTTTCAGCCGCCGCCGCCGTCATGTGGTATGGAGGCCGGCAAGTTATCGACGGCTCCGTTACGCCGGGCGATCTGTTCGCCTTCGTGTTGTTCGCCGGCATTCTGATTGGTCCCTTCAGTTCTGGGGCCCGCGTATTCGCACAAGTCAAAGAGGCTCAGGGCGCCATGCAACGGGTTTTTGAGATTCTTGACGTCCAGCCGGACATTCACGATCAGCCCGGCGCGAACGTCTTCTCCTTGGTCGACGGCGCCGTGCGCTTCGAAGACGTCAGTTTCTCCTACGATCCTCGGCACCCTGTCCTCTCGCACCTGTCCTTCATGGCCAATCCCGGCGAAGTCGTCGCCCTGGTCGGCCCGACGGGAGCAGGCAAGACAACCGTGATTAATCTGTTGCACCGATTTTACGATCCCACTGAAGGGCGCATTACCATCGACGGCAAGGATCTGCGCCAGGCGAACGTCGAGAGCTGGTATCGGCAACTCGCGCTCGTTCCCCAAGAAACGATTCTCTTCGGCGGAACCATCCTCGACAACATCCGCTATGGCAATCCCGATGCAGATCACGCGGCGGTGCAGGAAGCCGCCAGGGCCGCGCATGCCCATGATTTCATTACAGGCCTTCCCGATGGCTATCGCACCGTCGTCGGTGAAAAAGGCGTCAACCTATCAGGCGGGCAGCGCCAGCGCATCGCGATTGCACGGGCGATCCTCAAGAACCCCCGCATCTTGCTGTTGGATGAGGCCACCTCGTCTCTCGACACCGAATCGGAGCGGCTGGTGCAGGACGCGTTGGAGCGCCTGATGAAAGGGCGGACGACGTTTGTCGTCGCCCACCGGTTATCGACCGTGCAACGCGCTGACCGCATCTTGGTGCTGGACAAGGGCATGTTGGTGGAAGAAGGCACCCACGCGCAACTGATGGAGCGCGCGGGCTTGTATCACTATCTATACACAATCCGCATGCACGAAACGATCGCGTGAGTCTGCTCCTAACAGGGGTCGGCGGGAACGAATCGAAGCGGACTACTTCACTTTCGAGAAGTCGGCGGGGATTCTGGCCTCTTGCCCGTCTTGCAGATTCACGACGAACACGGATTTGGCCGTTGGGTCAAACTGCTCGTAGGCGAAGAGCGCCGTAAACCGGGAGCGAAAGGCCGGGCCGTTGCCCTCGTTCTTTCGTCCTCGCTCGGCCTTGCCGAGATCGATCGGCTTGATTCGCTTCGATCCTTGCTGCAATTCGATGACGGCCCCTTCGGCGAAATACTCGTCCTCGCCGCAGAGCTGGACCTCGACCTCCATATTGGGCATGTCTATCACTTTCTTGATGAACTCTTCCGGCATGCGCACGTCGATCTTGCGTTTCTTCGATTCCACGGCCTCCTGTCGGCCGAACGCTTCCAGGCGATAGCGTTTGGTACGCAGGATCGCACTGGCGCCGCACGGGTCCTTCTCCGGATCGGCGCCCACCCGAGCGGCCAAGGACGCCTGTTGAAGGACCCTTTTCACATCCTCAGGAAGAGTGGCTTTCTCCATCGGAACCCGGCCGGCCTCCAACGCCTTTTGAGCCTCCTCGGCGGACAGTTTCACATCGATGGCCCAAGCCGTTTCAATCCCGACCGCACACATTCCGATCAGGCTGACAACAACCCACAAGACGCTGCTTCTGTGCGAAACCATGCCTTCCTTTCCGAAGCCGGTGACGCCCCCCGGCCGATGGTTACATGTGGATAAAACGGCGGGCGCATTGTAGGAGAACGGCGCACTCGATGCAATCAGGCGGCGAACCGGCTCCAATTGGGATACGGCTTCTGCCTATAGATGTCCTCCACATCCCGCGGAACGGGATACCCGACAG
Source organism: Nitrospira sp. (assembly GCA_015903945.1). GTDB lineage: Bacteria > Nitrospirota > Nitrospiria > Nitrospirales > Nitrospiraceae > Nitrospira_D. Next base: position 81,290 of record JABMDL010000001.1, read on the forward strand.
ACCCAAGCAGCCGCGCCACGACCGCTAACGGCAAACCCACCACGGCGGTGAAATCTCCGTCGATCCGTTCAACGAGGTTTCCTCCCGCACCTTGAATCGAATAGGCCCCGGCCTTGCCCCACGATTCCCCACTCACAAGATACCGCTCGATAGCGTCCTCAATATCCGCGTACATATATACCGTGGCCGTCACGATCTCAACCGAATCGACCGCTCGGATCCGACTGCACAGGGCCACCGCCGTGTGAACCTCATGCGGCCGGCCGGCGAGATCGGTCAGCATGCCACGCGCCTCGTCAAGGTCGCGCGGCTTGCCTAACAGACGGCCGTCCAACTCGATCACGGTGTCGCTGCCCAGTACAAGATCTCCCGGCCTCCTGTCCGCAATGGATCGGGCTTTCTCAATGGCAAAGTATCCAACCTGTTCGCGGGGAGACAAACCTGCGAGAGGATGTTCTTCAAATGCCGGAGGGTCGACCTCGAAGGACACTCCCAAGAGCGCAAGCAGCTCGCGGCGGCGGGGCGATGTGGAGGCCAGCACTAACTGCATCGTGACGCCGGCATCGGTTCACGCTCACCCGTTTCATCGATCAGTGCAGGCTCGGCTGAATCCCGAATCCGCTGGGCTCGATAGTCGTCGAGCGTGGCTTCGAGCTCTCTCACCGAAGACAATCGGAACATCCGTGCGCGCAACGCGGCGGCATGCGGAAATCCCTTGCAGTACCAGCCCAAGTGTTTGCGCATCCGATGAAATTGCCCCTGGCCGCAGAACGCCTCAAATTGGCGGGCATGATCCAACAAGACCGCAAACCGTTGGTCGAGGGAGATCACAATCTCGGAACCGATTTCTGGGCCGGGACCGTTCGGCTCACGGGCGGACCGGCGGGCCCGTTCTTTCGCACAGAAAAACCACGGAGCGCCGAGAACAGCCCGCCCGACCAACACGCCGTCCACACCAGTTTCGCGAACACGCGATACCGCGTCGTGCAAGCTGTGAAGATCTCCGTTCCCACATAACAAGGTCCCGGTCCCCTTCGCCATGGCCGCGGCCTGCGCAATAGCGGACCAATCAGCCGCGCCACGGTACATCTGCCGAAGCGTCCGCCCATGAAGCGAGATCACAGTCGGCTGCTCTTCCAGCAAATGCTCGATCCAGCTTTCTACCACGACCGAGTCGTAGCCGAGCCGCGTCTTGACGGAGAGGGGGATGGGACGGCGTAGGGCAACCCCTCCACGCTCCTCGTTGAGCCGCCGAATAGCTGCAATTCTGGCCGGCTTGAACCCCACGCGTTCGAGGGTCTGCCCACCGACCCAATCCTCGATTCCACGCCTGGCAGCCTGCATGATGGATCGGGCCACATCGGGCGTTCTGATGAGGCCCGCGCCCGATCCGGAGGCCGCGACGCTCTTTGACGGGCACCCCATGTTGATATCCAACCCATCGAATCCCAACTCACAGACCGCGTGTGCAGCCTGATAAAACAACTCCGGATCGTTCCCATAAAGCTGCGCCACCATCGGACGCTCGATTTCACTATAGACCAGGGTCTCCAGCAACTTCTCCGGCCCATGGCAGAGATCGTGCACATGCGTAAACTCCGTGAACATGACATCGGGCTTGCCTTGCCTCGCGATCACGGAACGAAAACTGGCGTCGGTGACACCGTCCATCGGAGACAGACCGATGATCGGACGAGGGAGGGTGCGCCAAAAACTCATGGGCGTTCGCTCGCAGTCTGAACCGGAGGCTCATTGGCGGTATCATAGGCACGCCTCAGTTCGTCGGCCTCTTGTTCGGCAATGCCGCGCAAGTCCGGCGCTTCGCCTTGGACAAACTCCATAAACCGCTCGATTTTGACAAGAAAGAAATCATAGGAACGTGCCTGCGGCCTCGGCCGACTGAACCAAAACGGAACGAACCGCGAGAGCGACACGCCTTGCGCGGCAAGCCGACGGCATGTTTCCGGGAACATCGATTCTACATCGCCACCCCAGTGGAGAATCTCATAGGGAAGGTAGATGGACCGATACATGTCAATCTCATCGGCGCAGGCAGCGGGATTCGTCCATTCCGGTCCAATAGGCTCGGCTCGGCCCGCCGCCACACGGGCGTATCGATGATAAGCCTCCTCCAACTCACGCGCGGCTGCGTCAGACAGCCGTTCCCCCTTCGGCAGCCAGGCTGAACGGTCGGTGGAAGACACGGGCAGGTCTCCTACCGGAAACAAAACGGACCGATAGCGCTCGGCAAATCGGGCAAATTCATCGACGATCAACTCGACCGGTTTGGTGTCGACTTCCAACGCCAGACCCCGCAGACTAGTCAGACCCGGATGGCTCAGAACCTGGTCAAGCATCTCGAAGAGCACCGCTGGAATGGGAGCCGCATGAGCATCGATCCACGCAGGCAGCACACCGTCTCTGTCCGGCTTGACCGGCCCTGACGCCGCGGTCGAACCCGATTCGTGAATGGAGAGTCCCGCTACATGAATCTCGACCACACGATGCATGGGGAATTCGTCCAGGAACGTGCTGACAAATTGCCCCAGCGAGGCCCTTCGCCAGGCGCCTGAATACCGATAGACGGTCCAGAGATGGCCAATGTCCAGCACAAGCCCACAAGGCGCACTCTTGATAACCACCTGAAAATATTTTGGAATGGTCATTGTCCCCGCGACAAAGTAGGTGAGCGGAGGCATTTCCAGCAATACCATCGGCGCAGCCCCATGTGAGAGGTGGCAATGACGGTCGAGCCGTTCTTGTACGCGGAGGGTGTTTTCAGCCACCATGCAGGCGCTGGACTCCGTATAAAGCGGAGGGAGATAGGTCCCAAACGAATACCCTGCAATGGATTTTGTCGCACATTCGTGATTCAGCCAGGCACTGTCCAGCGTCTGGAGATGTCCGGCAACCTCGTGAACCTCCTCTGCGAACAGAGGGTCATCGGCGATTCCTGGCTGTGTCACCCACAAGCCTTCGCCATGATATGTCAACAAGACGTCACCGGCCTGGCTTTTGACCACCGCCAGCGCCGCTGGACCCGCGCGAAACACCTCCAGATAGGCCGGTAGTACTTGACGGCGCTGCAGCGCTCCGAGCAAGCTGGTAAAATCGGGAGAGTACACGTCGACAGAGAGGCCTAGGCCATGAACCTGAATCAGGCTAAGACGACGGAGAAACTCCCGCTCCAGAGAATTCAGCGCAGCCATCCAGATGTTCTCACCGAGGGCCAAAATTTCGTCCAATTCTATTCCTGGAAACCGTTGACTGACAAGGGTTTGGCAAAATCATGGGCTCCCCAGACCTTCTGCTATACTTGGCGTACATCGCAGGGGCCGGACGCCCGGCTGTTTCGGAAGAAAGGACCGGGCTGATCGATGTCGAGCAACGATGAAACACGGTCAACCGCTGCGAATCACCCAAACCCCGTGGTTGCACACATGATGACACCAGGTGTAGTCCAGATTCCCGGCGACGTGTCTGTGACCGAAGCGGCTTCCCTCTTGGAGCGGGAGCAGATGCCCTGCCTGCTCATCAAGGACACCGAATCCTGTTTCGGACTCATGACCCCGACCGACATCGTCAAGAAAGTGGTCGCGCAAGGTCTGGAGCCGGACGATATCGAAGTGCGCACAATCATGACACGACCGGTCCAATTTATCGAATACGATCGAGCGGCGGATGACGCATCGAGGATGATGATGACGAGCGGCGTCCCAATCTTGATCGTCACCAAACAGGATCAGCCCGTGGGTGTCCTGACGGCACGAGACTTGATCCTCGCGCCGAAACGTTGTCTCGTCAATATCCCGGCAACCATTCGGGCAACGGACGGAAGCCTTTCCGGACCTGAGTATCAGGCCACGATCGTAGAACTCAGCCATGTCGGTGCACTCGTGGAGCCTTCGACTTCCTTGCTCCCTGACACTTCGGTCATGTTACGCTTTTCCCTCCCCTCTTTGGCAAGCCCGCTGACGGTTCGAGGTCGGATCGTGTCCGATTACGGCCGGAGGCGCAGGGCCGGACCACCGTCTCGGACCTCAGCCGCCACGTTCGATATCCAATTTGTCGATCTCTCGTCCACGGACCAGTCAACGATCAAAGCGTGGGTGCTCCAGCATTCGCCCACATCTTCCGATCTATTCTAGGCCACGCCCATCTTTGAAGGTTCTTTGACCAATCTGTGATCCATTGATAGAATCGCTCGTCAGCGTATGCGAGAGGACACACATGAACGTACCCAGCAAACCACAGCAACTCCGACCACGGCCCAGCTTGTCGAAAGAAGAGATCCTGCACCAGATTGGCACCATGCTCGGTGGCCCGGAAGACGACTTACACGTCGCCCTGATGAAAGAGCTTTTAACGGGGGTTCTGAAACTCCACGACGCGCATCTCGACTTGCTCGACGTGAAAATCGTGAATCGGGCGGTGAAAGAATTGCGCCATGCGTTCGGGGTGTTTCGAGGGTATCGGGACCGGCAAAAGGTGAGTATCTTCGGATCCGCACGCACCCCCTCGGATGACCCTAATTACCACTTGGCCTACCGTTTCGCGCAGGCGATCGTCCAGCAGGGATTCATGGTTATTACCGGCGGAGCGGACGGCATCATGCGTGCCGCCCAAGAAGGTGCCGGACGTGAGAACAGTTTCGGCGTGAATATCATGTTGCCCTTCGAGCAAGGGCCGAACCAGACCATCGCCGACGATGCCAAGCTGATCACGTTCAAATATTTCTTTACCCGTAAATTGATGTTCCAAAAAGAAGCCAACGCCATCGCGCTTTTTCCGGGAGGCTTCGGCACGCATGATGAAGGATTTGAGATTCTGACATTAGCGCAAACTGGTAAGAGCGACCCCCAGCCGATTGTTTGTCTGCAGGCACCGGGGTGCGACTACTGGGACGACTGGTCAGCCTTCATCACACGCCAACTGTTACACCGAAGACTGATCAATGAAGAGGACCTGAGTCTCTTCACGATCATGGATTCGCCCGATGCAGCCGTGAACCATATCCTCACGTTCTATCGCCGGTATCACTCCATTCGGTTCGTGGGGCGACAGCTGGCAATGCGGTTGCAATCGCCGATCTCCGGCGAACAGCTCGAGCAAACTCAGGAACGGTTCAGCGACCTCCTGGCCGATGGACAATTCGAATTGCGTGGCCCGCTCGACGAAGAGCTGGATGAGCCAGCATTACGGGACCTTCCCCGGCTGGTCTTCAATTTCAACCGACGGAGCGCCGGTCGGCTCCGTCAGTTGATCGACCATCTGAATCGGCTATAGTCTCACCCGTTGACAGGCCAGTCCCCTGCGGCCGATTTGGCGGTGAGAAACCCTCTTTAGTCGCCTCTCCAGCCATGGTATTCTCCACATACGCTTATGAGCGATTCACCCTACGCACACCGGTTCCATCATCCTCCCGATATCGTCCTCTATCACGCCGACTGCTCGGACGGATTTGGAGCCGCATGGGCCATTTGGAAACAATTTCCCAATGCCCGCTTCGTGCCGGTCAAACACGGCTGCCCGCCCCCGCCTGATCTCACGGATCGCCGCATCGTCATCGTCGATTTCAGTTATGGGCGTCCCACGCTAGAGGCCATGGCAGCCGAGGCCAAGGAACTGCTCGTCCTCGACCATCACATTACGGCAGAGCAGGCATTACAGGGGCTGTCCTATGCCTATTTCGATCAGACCAAGTCGGGGGCGGTGCTCGGTTGGGAATGGGCCCACGGGACAACCGCGCCCTGGCTGCTCCGGTATGTCCAGGACAAGGACCTCTGGACCTGGGCCTTGGCGGGCAGCCGAGAGATCAATGCAGCGTTGGCTTCGTACCCCTTCGACTTCAGGCTCTGGGATCAGTTCTCCCAGGACAAACTCGAACAGGAGGGTCATGCGATTCTTCGCTACGAACATGAGCTGGTCGGCAAACTGGCGGCGCAAGCCGTCATGGTGGAGTTTCAGGGCGAAATCGTTCCTTCCGTGCAAAGCGCGGTCCTCACGAGCCAGATCGGCGAGCGCCTCTCGCCTCATTATCCATTCTGCGTGATTTGGCATGATCGCGATGGACGGCGTTATTTCAGCATGCGCTCCCGCCAGGACGGCACGGATGTCGGTGCGATCGCCGCATCCTTCGGCGGAGGCGGGCATACTCACGCGGCTGGGTTTTCGGTTCCCTTGGGGACTGACGGAATTCTTCCCGCCAATCCTTTGTTGCCACGTGCGGTGACCGACCGCCGGCGCACCCCTTAGGTCCTCACCGTGATCCCACTTCACGACGATAATCCCACCGAACGATTCCCGTTCGTGACCATTCTGTTCATCGTCTTGTGTATCGCCGTCTTCCTCTACCAGAACAGTCTCCCGGAGAACCTCGGTGACATCTTCGTATTTCAGTATGGTGCTATCCCTGCCGTCGTATTCGGTTCCGGTTCGCTACCGGAGGAAGCGGCGGCCGCAATCCCGGTCGGCCTGACGCTGGTGACAAGCATGTTCCTGCATGGAGGCTGGATGCATTTGTTGGGCAATATGCTGTACCTGTGGATCTTCGGTAACAACATCGAGGATGTCATGGGACATGCCAAATATGCGGTCTTTTACGTGCTCTGCGGAGTACTGGCGGCTCTCAGCCATGCCTTGACCGATCCTGGATCTCAAATCCCCATGGTGGGTGCCAGCGGCGCCATCTCCGCCGTGTTAGGTGCCTATCTTCTGCTGTTCCCCCGTGCCCACGTGCTGGTCTTGTTGCCGGGGGTCGGAATGACACGTATTGCGGCCGGCCTCGTGTTGGGTATGTGGTTTGTCACCCAGTTGATGAGTGGAGGGATGAGCGTGGGTGCCAAGGGTGGCGGTGTGGCCTTCTTCGCGCATATTGGAGGTTTTGTCGCGGGAATGGTGCTGGTAGGACTCTTCAAACGGCCGGAGGTGCCATTTTTTGCGCCGGGCCATTTTCGTCGGTGATAGCGGTGACCGGACGTTACCCCAACAGTTTCATCAGCCTGCGAGCCCGCTCTTCTGCTATCTCACGTTCTTCAGCTAAAAACGTCACATGCCCCATTTTTCTCCCTGTCCGTATGGCCCGCTTGCCGTAGAGATGCAGCACGGCCCCAGGAATGGCCATCAGCTCCCCGTATCCCTGTCCAGATGTCACAGCTAGGACTTCCTTGCCGATAAGATTGACCATCGCCGCTGAACAGTGCAACTTGATCTCACCGATTGGCGCGCCGCAGAGGACTCGAACTTGTTGTTCGAATTGCGAGACCGTACAGGCATCCAGAGTGTAGTGACCGGAATTATGAGGACGTGGCGCGATTTCATTGATCAACAGATGGCCATCGGATGTGTGAAAGAACTCAACACAGAAGACTCCTGGAGAATTCAATGCCGAGACGGCTTGAACGGCGAGTTCCGATGCATGCGTCGTGGCTCCAGCGGGAAGAGAGGATGGCGCAACCGTCAGGCGTAAGATGCCATGCTCATGCCGATTGTCCACAGCGGGGTACGTCCGACATTGTCCTCCCGGTTCTCGGACTACAAGTACCGACACTTCCCGCTCGAAGGGCACAAATTGTTCGAGAATCCAGCGGTGGCCGGCCCTGACACCCGCATACAAGGATGCTAAGACCTGTTCGGCATCAGCGGGCTTCTGAATGAGCCATTGGCCCTTGCCGTCATACCCGGATCGTGCGGTCTTGCACAGCGCGGGAAGACCGATGGCATTGACGGCATTCGGCAATTGATCAGGCGATTCGATGATCGCGAAGGGCGCAACAGGTAGGTGGTGATTCTGCAGAAATTGTTTCTGTTGAATACGATCTTGAATGATCCGGAGGACGGACCCGAACGGGCGGACAGGATGATGACGTGCCAGCCATTCGCACAGATCGGCCGGGACATTCTCCCATTCAAGGGTGACGGCACCAACAGTGCCAGAGAATTGATCGCGTGCCTCTACATCCAAGAAGGGCGCCGCAAAGGAATAGTCCGCCAGTTGGAGTGCAGGAGCATCGGGATCAGGGTCCCACACGGCGACACGATAGCCCATACGCCGAGCAGCGCTGGCGAACATGGCCCCCAATTGGCCCCCACCCAGCACACCGAGCACTGATCCAGGCTCAAGGATCTGGGCCGTCACGATTTCCGACTCGTCTCCTCGGCGCCGGGATAGCCCAAAGTCATGCCCTGGGCTTCTGCGGAATTGAGGACACTGTCTGTCTGGCCTGCCCGGAAATTCTTCACAGCCTTCGCGATGCGGGGATAGCGCCCGGCGAGAATCTGCGCCGCCAAGAGGCCAGCGTTTTCGGCTCCCCCGATGGCGACCGTCGCGACCGGTATCCCTTTGGGCATTTGAACGATCGACAGTAACGAATCCAGACCACGGAGGTTTTCTGTGGGAATCGGCACGCCGATGACGGGGAGATGGGTTTTGGCAGCCAGCATACCGGGAAGGTGTGCCGCCCCTCCTGCCCCAGCGATGATCACTTCGATGCCTCGTTCGGAGGCAGCCGTGGCATATTCGAATAGTCGATCAGGGGTGCGGTGAGCGGAGACGACGAGCAGCTCGTAGGGAATTGCGAGTTCTCCTAAAATTGCCCCCGCCTTTTCTAAGACAGGGAAGTCCGATTTACTTCCGCCGAGCACCCCGACAATCGGTTTGCCTGCGGCCAGTGGATTACGTGCTCTCCGCTGATGCGATCGCCGTTTTTGTGTAGCCATGTTGAAAACACCTGTTTAGATGTCTGGAGTGTGAATCACGCCTGAGCAAAGGTTCATCACCTTAATGCGTCCGACTGCATGGGTCAAGGCCACCGGAGACAGTGAAGGCGGAAATGAGCCGGTGAGAACTATGGGTATCAATGCATGTGTGATCGTTGTCGTGCCGATGGAGTAGGGCAGAAAATACAGAGGGGGTGGCTTCCCACCCCCTCCGGTTCAGACACTGGGACTCGATGTTTACCGCCTCCGAGGACAGCTCCGGTCTATTTCAAGCCCTGACCGGCTGTCTTGGGTGCGAACATTTCGAATATGCTGGGATCTCTCTCAATATAATCCGGCGGGAAGAAGTTAAACCGCCGCCAGAGTTCGTACCAGAGAGGTACTCGATTTAGGATAACCCACCCCAAAGCTTTCGTCCCCTGCCGCACCCTCGCCTGTTCAGGCCACGGCTGAGGGTCATCGGGGTCGGGGACCACCCAGAATCGGTAATTGCCTTTGCCATCGTCGATTTGGTCGACAACCTTAATAATTCCTCCCCGAGTCCCCGCCATCAGTGAAGGCCAAGCAGGAAGAGGAATGGCAGGCACGCCGAAGAATAGGACTCTGACTTTACGACCCGCAACCAACAAGGGAGCGTCCAATCCTTGTGCAGTCATTTCGAGGGCAGTATCTGACGCAGTGGGTGAAAGGGTCACGATATTTTCGCCCTGCTTCACCGTCTCCCCGATTCCAACCTTGGCCATCTTGACCACGGTCCCGTCCATGGTCGCGATGATCCGGGCCCGATCGATACGCTGTTGAGCATTTTCCTGACGGACAGAGACATCCGCCAACTGGTCCAAGGCCTTTGCCGCATCGGCCACAGCCTGGTCGCGCGCCGCCTCGGCATCGATCAGCTTTTGCCACACATCGGCGGTGATTTGGTCACGGCCGAAGAACAGGGCGGAGCGAGCCTGTTCGGCGGCCTGCAAGTTGGCCTGTGCCGCCTGCAAAGCCGCTTTCGTGGCGATCTCAGTTTGAATCGTTAATTCGAGTTCGCGTTGCGAGACCAAGCCGTCTTTCACCAGTTGTCGGTGACGGTCTACGTTGAGAAGCGCAGTGGTTACATCGATCTTGGCGGCCTCGAGCTTCTGTTGGGCTTCCCGTACCCTGTTCTCAGCTTCAACGACGCGCGCATCGGCTCCTGGCACGGCGGCTCGGACGAGCGCTTTCATCTGCCCGATCCGCTTGTTGAGTTGATCGGCCCTGGCCAATGCTGCCTGGCGCTGCTGCTGCAAGGCGACTTTTCTCTGTTCGAGCAGTTCAAGCAACTCTGGCGCCATGAAGTTCGGATCGTAATCTTGGAGCTCTGCAATGAGGTCACCCTTCTTGACCTTCACGCCTTCATAGACATGCCACGCCTTGATACGTCCCGTGATCTGCGCTTCGAGATTTTGCGGCCGTTCATACGGGGTATAGGCAGAGACCTTCCCAGTCGCGCTGATGGTCTGGGTCCAGGGCACGAAGTCGATCATGATGATGATCAGGATCAACAACGTCAGGGTGACGCGTGATGACGTTGTCAGCCGCCGGGGAATTTTGACCGCTTCCCAGCATGGCATCTTTGTTAATGCCGTTCCGCTCTCGAGAGCGACCGCCTCAAATCCTGCCACTCGTGGAACCAGTGCCCGCTCATTACTGCCGCGTTCACGATCTAGGCCAGCCATGTAAGCCTCCGTTGATGTTACTTACTGTGGTTGCGTCCGTTTGACCCGTTCAGGCATGCGCATGGTGCAACATAATACGCCGATCGGCATGCGCCGTTAAATTGGGATCTGTTGAGACGAAAATGACCGACCACGTTTCATCTTTGGAGCACAGGCGACGCAAAATCGTTTCTCTCATCGCCGGATCCAAGCTGTGAATCAGGCCGTCGAATACCAGGACTTGGGGGTGGCCGAGGACGGCCCGTGCCAACAAGATCTGGACGACTTTGCTGGACGGGAGCACCTCGCCCAGCTCCCTGATGTTTGACTTGATTCCACGAGGAAGGGATTCGACCTCCTCTTCGAGCTCCGCAAACCGTAACGCCCACGCGATATCGTCATAGGTGACATAGGACCGCCCGACGACGATATTGTCTTCGATGGTTCCTTCGAGGAGGGTCAGCTGTGAATCGATGACCACGCTACGGCATTGGTTGATGGCATCCGGGTCCATGTAGCGAAGGTCGACGCCGTTGTATTGAACCACCCCGTTAGTCGGTGCTTCAAGACCGCCCAAGACTCGGGCGAGGGAAATTTTCGCGACAGCGGTTTTCGCATAAATCCCAAGTTTCTCGCCCGGGGCTACTTCCAGATTGAAGTTGTCAAAGATGGAATATCCATCATGGACCAGCCCGACGTTTTTGCAGGTGACGCGGATACCTTGACCACGCGGGGTCGGCATGGTCACCGTCGAGGTGGCCGGCACTTGGTCTTGCGGGTGCCTGAAGAAGTAATCGAGTTCCGTCAGCGATGTGAAGAAATAGTACACATGCCCCATGTTCTTGATGAGCGAATCGAAATTGATAACCAGGGCACCTACGACGACTTCAACGGCCACCAACTGGCCGAGCGTCAATTGGCCTTGCGACATCAGCCATCCGGCCATGGCCAGGGCGCCTGCCTGTGCCAAGGCTTGCCCGGACACCGACCCGACGTATTGGCGGATTAGCACGGCGAACCGGGCCTTGCGGGTATCGGTATAGCGATTGACCAGGTCGTTCGTCTTTTGCAGGAGATAGGGCTGGCTGTCCGTGGCTTTCAACTGCAAGACATTGCGGGAAATTTCTTGGATCCAATGGAACATCTCGTATTTCGCGTGCGACATGTCGAGCGTCGTCTTCAACGCCCCACGTGAGAGCACAAAGAACGTGATCGCGAATCCGGCCATGAGCATCACGTTGTAAAGCATGAAGTACGGATGGTAGACCACCAGCATCGCCATCCCGACCGTCCCCCCGACGACGACGTTCAACAAGTCGATGAGGAGGGTGGACAAGGCCCGTTGCATAAAGATCGTTTCCATGAACCGATTGGCAAGTTCCGGCCGGTAGCCTTGGAATTGGTAGCGCGGAAGCTGCTCGACCATGGCCACGGCGACACGCGCGAAGATGCGCCGCTGGATGACATCCACCGCGTAGAAATGGAACGCTTTGAACATGCCCACGAATAGCAGGACCAAGAACATGATGCTCGTCAACGTCCAGATCATGACGGGCTGGACCGCATAGGAAAACGTGCTGACGAGTTCTTGGACCGTGAGCGGGATGATGAGCGAAAAGAATCCGATGGCCAAGGCATAAGAAAAAATCAAACCCATGATTTTTTTCTCAGCCTTCATGGCCACGGAGAGCTGGTTGAGCAACGCCTGTAATAGGTTCGGATGATGTGTCCTCTGTGTTTCCGTCATCACAACCCTCCGTTCCAGAGTTAAAAGTAAAAAATGTGTCCCGTAATTGACTTAGTCCCGACCTTCAATTTGCTGACCTGAAGAACCAGCCGCATGAATCGGATCGCCGTACTTGGCCAGCACACTCGCGCCGACGGCCTTTGATAACGCCCCCTTAGCCAAGAGGTAGCCTCCGCGAGAAAGCACGTAATCATACTGGGCACGGTAGAGGTCGTAGGCGGCCTCGACGGCGTTACGCTCCCGCAGGTTCACAAACAAGATACTGGTCGCCCCCATGTCGAAGCGTTTACGTTCGCCCTCCTCCAGTACCTTGGCCAGCCGGTACGCTTCCGTGGCGGCCCTCACTCGATCCCTGGCTCGGACGATGGCCGACACCCAATTGTCGACATCAATGCTGACCTGTTGCTCTTTGTTCCAGAGTTCATACGTCAGGCGTTCTTGCTCAGCCTGCGCATGGGCCACTTTTCCTCGGGCCTCTCGATTGAATAATGGGATACTGAAGAAAGTTCCAACTCGGTAGCCGATCCCTCCAACCCAATAGATAGAGCCAATTGCCGGCCCCCCCTCTATGTAGAGCTTTGGCAGCAAACTATTCTTCGCGAGCTTGACATCGATGTTGTTCATCTGAAGTTGGATGGTGAGCGCTCGCACCTCTGGGCGGTCCTCCTTGGCCGCTACCTTGGCTGCGGCAATCTCCTCTTCGGTCGGCAGCGGGGTTTCCCCCGTGAACTCCGGCGCCCACTCCGGTCGTGGAGTCACCGGTTCGCCATTCTCCCAGAGAAACAGGGACAGTTTGTACTGTTCATATTCCGCCTGCCGTTGGGCGGCGATGGCGGCCTCCCGGCGGCGCTGAACTTCCTGGCCCACCTCGACCACATCGAGTGGCGAAACCTTTCCGGCCTTGGCCTGCCCCTCGACCTGGGTGAATCGGGCTTCGGCAACCGCCAGGTTTTGTTTCTGCACCGCGGCCTGTTTGACCGCTACCTGCCAATCCCAATATTGAATGGCGCCGGCCAGATAGAGGTCCTGGCGTTTCTGCGCGACCTTGATCTCCGCCTGCGGCTCCGAGAGTTCGGCCTGTTGGAACTCGGCGTACTCTTCGTTGATGATGAAGCCACGGAGGAGATTAAACTTACCGCCGACAATCATCATTTGCTGCGGATAGAACAGTTGTAAGTCTTGCGGGACCGCTACCGCGGGGCTCTGTACATTACGTACTGGGAGATTCGTGTTGTCTCCCAGGAGCGTCGCATGATCCCCAAAGACGCTCCGGATACCGAGGAAGAGGTTCCACCCCCAGGGGTGCCCGAGCTTGAGATAGATATCGTCGTAGCCGGAACTTAGGTGATTCGGCACACCACTGACATTTGTCAGATTGAACGTTTGATAGCGATCGAACTCGACCTCATTCCGAACCTTGGGTTCCCACGCACCCAGCGCTTTCAGGATTCTCGCCCGAGCCTGCGCCCGCTCCAGTCCTGTTGCCCTGAGGAGGGGATGGGTCAACTCAATCCTGGCCAGCACCTCTTCAATGGTCAGGGGGGCGGTTCGCACGGCGGAGGCGGTTGCGGCGGGGGGATCGATGGCCGAGGGCTCCGCGAGCGCCAATGTTGGCAACAATGTCAACATGCCTAACACCAATGTGATCAAAGAAGGCTGCTCCTTGCGGTGCACTTAGTCACGTCCTTTGACTTTGTTGCCGTGCAATCCTGCTGCCTTTGAAGGATCGCCATACTTGGCCAGGACGTCAGTTGCGACTGACTTCGACAAGCCCCCACGTGCCCAGAGGTATCCACCTCGTGCGAGCACATAATCGTACTGGGCACGATACAGTTCATACGCCGCCTCAACGGCGTTTTGCTCTCGCTTATTCACAAATAGGATGCTGGTGACTCCCAGGTCGAATCGTTTACGCTCGCCCTCTTCGAGCACTTTGGCCAACCGATACGCTTCGGAGGCGGCCCTCACTCGATCCCTGGCCCTGACAATCGCCGAAACCCAATTATCTACATCGATGGTCACTTGTTGCTCGGCATACAGCTGTTTCAAGACCAATTGCTGCTGATCCGCTTCGGCGTACATGACCTTCCCACGCCCTTCCCGCTGGAAGAGCGGCATCGCAAACCACGATTCCATCCGATACCCGACTCCCACGTTCCAGTCCGCCGCAGCGTCCATTTGCCCCCCCTTAAAATCCAACTTCGGGAGCAGGAAGTTCTTGGCGAGCTTCAGATCGATATTGTTCATCTTGGCTTCGATGTAGAGGGACTGCACTTCCGGCCGATCTTCCTTTGCCGAGACCTTGGCCGCGGTAACGTCTTCTTCGGTCGGCAAGGGCGTTTCTCCCGTGAACTCCGGAGCCCACTCCGGCCTCGGGGCGACCGGCTCCCCGTTCTCCCAGAGAAAGAGGGACAGTTTATACTGCTCATACTCCACCTGCCGCTGGGCGGCGATGGCGGCCTCCCGGCGGTTCTGAACTTCCTGGCCCATTTCGGCCACATCAAGGGGCGAAATCTTTCCAGCCTTGGCCTGGCCCTCGACCTGGGTGAATCGAGCTTCTGCAACAGCCAGGTTCTGCCTCCGCACCTCGGCCTGCTTGACCGCGACTTGCCAATCCCAATATTGAATGGCGCCGGCCAGATACAGATCCTGCCGTTTCTGCGCGACATGGATTTCCGCCAGCGGCCCCATGAGTTGGGCTTTTTGATAGTCTGCGTATTCGTCGTTGATCAGGAGCCCGCGCAGCAGGTGACCCTCCCCACCGGCCAGAATCAGCTGGTTCTGCCAGAAGAGCAGTCCATCATTAGGGATGAGCGCATGGGCGGCTTGGTTGGTGCGATCTCCATAGCCGCTGCGGATGCCGCCATGGACCCGGAAGCCCCAGGGATGCCCGACCTCGAGCAGCGTGTCGTTATATCCCCCCGTCGTGGTATTCACGAAGGCGAGGAAATTCCAAGACTGATAACGGTCGGTCTCTGTGCGGTTCTTGAACGTCGGCTCCCACGCCCCGAGCGCCTTTAAGATCTTCGCCCGGGCCTGCGTCCGCTCGACACCGGTGGCCCGAAGCAGGGGATGCGTCAACTCAATACGGGCGAGCACTTCGGTGATGGTCAGGGGCTCGGTGCGCGTAGGCTGAAGCTGCACGGGGCTCGAGTTGCTCAACGGCTCCGCCCCTGTCGTCACAGGAAGCAGGATCAGAATCATGAGTAGTAGCGCGGCCATCAAAAGGATGCTCCTTGTGCCGGTTTAATCGCGGCCCGGTTGTTGGTGGCCGTTCATGCCCGCCGCCGTCAGAGGGTTTCCGTACTTGGCCAACTCGCTCTCAGGCCAGGGCTTCGACAAGACGCCCCTCGCCCACAGCATCCCTCCGCGTGCGACGGCGTAGTCGGCCTGCGCCCGATACAGCTGGTAGGCTGCCTCGACAGCGTTACGCTCGCGCGTATTGACGAAGAGGATACTGGTCTTCCCCAACTCGAACCGTTTACGCTCGCCTTCTTCCAAGATCTTGGCCAACCGGTACGATTCCGTGGCAGCCCTCACCCGATCCCTAGCCCGCACGATCGCCGAGTACCAGTTATCCACGTCAAACCCGACTTGCTGCTCGGTATATTGCTGCTTCAACGCCAATTGTGACTGGCCCACTTCCGCAGCCATGACCTTCCCTCGCCCTTCCCGCTGGAACAGAGGGATCTCCGTGTGCAAGCCGACTCGATACCCAAGTCCCACAACCCAGTCCGCGGCGCCCTTGGTCGGTCCGCCTTCAAGATCCAAGGTCGGGAGCAGCTTGTTCTTGGCGAGCTTGAGATCGATGTTGTTGATCTTGGCCAGGATATAGAGGTCCCGCACTTCCGGCCGCGCCTCCTTCGCCTCCACCTTAAAGCCTGAGACCTCCTCTTCAGTTGGAAGCGGCGTTTCACCCTGGAATTCCGGCGCCCATTCCGGTCGTGGAGTCACCGGCTCGCCGTTTTCCCAGAAAAAGAGGGACAGCTTGTACTGCTCATACTCCACCTTCCGTTGGGCGGCAATGGCGGCCGCCCGGCGGCGCTGCACTTCCTGATTGACTTCCGCGACATCAAGAGGCGAAATCTTTCCGGCCTTGGCCTGGCCCTCAATCTGGAGGGCGCGAGCTTCCGCAACACCCAGTATTTGCTTCACAACCTCGGCCTGTTTGACCGCCACCTGCCAATCCCAATACTGCACAGCGCCTGCGAGATAGAGGTCTTGTCGTTTCTGCGCCACCGCGATCTCCGCTTGCGGCTCCGCAAGTTCAGCCCGCTGAAACTCGGCGTTTTCCTCATTGATGACGAGGCCTCGCAGCAGATGGAACGACCCGGCGTAGTAGAAATGCTGCGTACGATAGGTGCCCAGCAGATCAGGGGGATAGGCAATGCGGTTGTTCGTGGCGGCATCCCCGAACCCGCTGCGGAGTCCGCCTTCGACCACGAAACCCCAGGGATGCCCGACCTGGAGGGTGCTGTCGGCATATCCCGTCGTATGTTGACTCGGAATGTCGAACGACGTGGTGAGATTCCAGGTCGTATACCGTTCGACCTGTGTATAGTTCTTGACCTGCGGTTCCCAGGCCCCGAGCGCCTTCAGGATCTTCGCGCGAGCCTTCTGCCGCTCCGCCCCCATCGCCCGAAGCAGCGGATGCGTCAACTCGATGCGGGCAAGGACTTCGCTAATGGTGAGTGGTTCGGTGCGAGCCGACTGAGCCTGCACGGTCTTCGAGTCGCTCACTGGTTCCGCCAGTGCAGTCATTGGCAGGAGAGTCAGAATAGCCAATACCAGGGCGATCACGCAGGATGCTCCTTTTTTCGTATGTACTACGAGGGCGAACGGCGCCCACAGTAGCAATCTCCTGCTCATTTTTAAAAATAGATAAAACGGATTGGAGTTATCGGCTAATCCGATGTATAGTGATCCCCCTACCCGGATACCTAGGGCCGTATGGATTGGTTGAACTATCACCACCTGCTGTATTTCTGGTCCGTCGCCAAACATGGCACGGTGGCCAAGGCCTGCGCGGAACTCCATCTGGCCCAGCCGACGATCAGCGGACAGATCATGCTCCTGGAACAAGCCCTGGGAGAACAACTGTTCGTCCGAACAGGACGCCGCCTCGTCATGACGGAGATGGGACGGGTGGTGTTCAAGTACGCGGAAGACATCTTCGCAACCGGACAAGAGTTGCTGCGCACGGTGAAGGGGCGTGGGATGAATGGGCACCCTTCCCGATTGGTCGTCGGCATGGCGGATGTCGTGTCGAAACCGCTCGCCACTCAATTTCTGAAATCAGCCCTGAAGGTGGATCCGTCGACACTCTTGATATGCCGAGAAGACAAACTGCCATTTCTGTTGACTGATCTGGTCGTGCACGAGTTGGATCTGATCATCGCCGACGCCCCGGCCCCGCCAAACAGCAAGGTTCGAATCTATAACCACCTCTTGGGCGAGTCCGGAGTGACCCTGTTCGCGACGGCGACGCTGGCGGCGCGGTATCGCCGCAGCTTTCCACAATCGTTACAGGGTGCCCCGATGCTGCTGCCGACAGCTGATGCGATGCTCCGACAGCTGCTGAACCCCTGGCTGGCGCAGCGTGAACTGACTCCCAACATCGTCGGCGAATTCGATGACAGCATGACGCTCAAGGCATTCGGGCAGGATGGATACGGGATTTTTCCCGGCGCCACCGCGATCGAGAAGGAAATCTGTCGTCAGTACCAGGTGCAGGTGGTCGGACGCCTGGACTCGGTGAAGCACTATTTCTATGCGATTACCGCCGAGCGGCGGCTCACACATCCGGCGGTCCTCGCCATCGTCCAAGCAGCCCGGCGAGAATTGCACAGCTCGCTCAGGTCAACCGGCTCAACAGATCCCGCTTAATTTCCGGCGCGGCCCACCGCGTCCAACAATTGATCCCGCTCCTGTTTGGTCAGTTCCTTCCACTCTCCAACCCCCAGCCCCTTCACCGTGATGTGCATGATCCGGATTCGGTGCAGACTCGTCACCCGATAGCCCAACCCTTGGCACATCCGCCGGATTTGCCGGTTGCGGCCCTCGGTCAACACAATGCGGAACCGATTGCGCCCAGCCCGGCTGGTCCTGCATGGTTTGGTTTGGCTTCCGAGTACAATTACGCCCTTGGACATCCGCTCCAGAAATGAATCGTCGAACGGCCGGTCGACATCGACCACATATTCCCGCTCATGCCCGAATTCGGTGCGCAGAATCTCGTTCACGATGTTGCCGTCGTTTGTCAAAAGAATCAGGCCGGATGAATCTTTATCCAACCGCCCGATCGGAAAGATCCGCTCCGGATGGCCGATTTCCGCGATAATATTCCGCTTCACATGGGCTTCGCTGGTCGTCGTCACGCCGACCGGCTTGTGATACTTGATATAAAGGGGCGGCTTCCCCCAGGGAATCACCTGCCCGTCCCGGGCGATGACGTCCGCCGGGCCCACACGATCGCCCAGCTTGGCTATCTGGCCGTTGACCGTGACGGCCCCAGACTCGACCAACCGATCCGCCTCGCGTCGGGAGCAGATCCCCTGTTCCGTGAAGAATTTGTTGATGCGGATAGGTTGATCCACGGGAGGTCAGTCTAGCGCGAGAACAACGCGGACGGCTTGTTTCAGTTTCCGGCTCAGTGCACGCGGCGGCCGGCCCTCACGCGGCCGAGCATGCGGTAGATCAATCGAGCAACGGAAAATTGCGGCGCAACGAACCCGTCGATGGGGGCGATTTCGCTCACATCCATGCCGACGATGCCGGGACCATTCGCCAAGGCGGCCACCAGATTGAGCGTATCGTACCAACCCAATCCGCCCGGTTCCGGCGTACCTAATGCCGGCACGATCGACGCATCCAGCCCATCACAGTCGAACGTCAGATAGACCGGCCCCCGACAGGCCGCCACCACGTCGGGAATCCATCGGGACGCGTGGCCTGCATAGGGGCCACAAGGATCCAGGATATTCGCGGCGAAAAATGTGGAGATCCGCCCTGTCTTTTCAATGCGCCCGATTTCCTCGGAGCTGATGGACCGGATACCGACCTGCACCAGCGGAAGCCCGTCCTCCACCACCCGCGCCATCACGCTGGCATGGCTGAACGGGTTGCCGTGGTACGCCTCACGCAAATCGCCATGGGCATCGATCTGTACAACACACATGGATGGATAGCGCTTGGCATGGGCGCGGATCGCACCCAACGCGCCGGTATGCTCTCCCGTCAAGGTCACCAGAAATCGGCCGGTCCCGACATGCGGCGCGACAAATCGTTCGATAGCGTCGACGGCGTCACGATCGATTTTCCCTCCAAGCTCCAAGGCGGACGCTGTCGCTATGCCGCCCCATTCGCGATAGGGTTCGCACCGAAGCTGCTCGTCGTAGAACTCCACCTGGCAGGAGGCTTCGAGAATGGCGGAGGGGCCGCGATCCGATCCGAGTATGTAACTGGAGGTATGTTCGTAGGGAGCCGGCAAGACATAGACACCGGCCCGGTCCGGATGGCACCAGGGCTCATCGAGCCCGAGAAAATTTTGCTCCGGGCCTTCCCAGCCGGCGGGAAGCGTCATGAGTTCAATCCATCACGTGCGCCGCTCGCTCAGCCCCGTAGACGCGGGGGTGGCGTGATCAGCGGCGGGAACGTTTAGGGACATTCTCTCCAGGAATGAAGACGGCCAGCGCGATGACTGTGGTCCACTTGCCCGGCTTGCCGACAGCCGATTGGGTGATATTCAAGGTCCGCACGATTTTGCCGCCCATTTTAAACACCTGCTCGCGCTCTTTCCAGGCGACATTGGGATCAAACGCCACTCCCAACGTTGTCGCCAGCATCTGCGCCGCGAGATCTTCCGTGTATTCTCCGGTTTCCTCATCCGTCTCGCCGTGCGCATGGTGCTCCGACAAATACCCGTAGCCCTGGCGGTCCGTCGGCTTCGCCAGCCCGACGGAGGCGGACACCAGGCGGTTGCGCTCATTCGTTTCGGATCGGGCCATGACACAAAACGTGATTTCCCCCGGACTCAGTAGTTTCTCTCCGCGCTTCCGGGGAATGATTTTGCAGTTCGGCGGCAAAATGGAAGACACGCTGACGAGGTTGCAGTAAGCCACACCGGCGCTGCGTAACGCCTCCTCGAAGGACGCCAGTTTTTCTTTGTGGACCCCCACCCCTCTCGTCAGAAACATATGCGTTGGTACCATCGTCGTCCCTTTCCTCTGGTTGAGTCAGCGTGATGGACCTGGTGTTCTGCTTTGCCGGTGAGGCGTGCAACGACACAAGCCTCACGAACAAACGGACCAGATCATGTTCGGGCACAAGGCGTGCTGTTGTATCAAGATTGATTCCGCTTCGCAATATCCGCCGATGAAATTTTTCACGCTGAGCCGGACGGGTCTTTCACGTTCAACACCAACAGTCTGGGCTCCGTCATGTCTTCGATCGCGGCGCTGATCCCTTCGCGTCCCAGACCGGAATCTTTCACCCCTCCATAGGGCATATGGTCGGCGCGGAATGTGGGGATTTCATTCGCCAGCACCGCCCCCACTTCCAGATGGCGAAAGGCGTAAAAAATCTTGTTCACGTCCTGCGTGAAGAGGCCGGCTTGCAGCCCATACTCCGATTGATTGAGCAGAGCGATCGCGTCACTGAGCTGACGGTACGGCGTCACCGTGATGACGGGGCCAAACACCTCCTCACACGACACCTTCATATCCGGGGTGACGTTCGCCAGCACTGTCGCCTCGACGACCGACCCCATCCGTTTGCCGCCTAGCAACACCCGCGCGCCTTGGGCCACGGCGTCGCTGATCCAGTTCTCGATACGGTGGGCGGCCCCCGGATCGATCACAGGACCGATGGTAGTCATCTCGTCGGTTGGATCGCCGGCCTTCAGCCGCGCGACGTGGATCAAGAGCTTTGTCGTGAATGCCTCCACCACAGACTGGTGAACGAACACCCGTTGCACGGAGATGCAGGTCTGCCCGGCATAGCCGAATCCTCCCGCGGCGCAACGCTGGGCCGCCAAGTCGAGATCAGCATCAGGCTCGATCACCACGCCCGCATTGCCCCCGAGTTCGAGCGTGACTTTCTTCTTGCCGCATTTGGCTTTCAACATCCACCCGACCGCCGCGCTGCCGGTGAAACTCATCAGTTTGAACCGCGGGTCCGCCACCATCCGTTCCGCGAGCACGTTGTCACAAGGCACCACATTGAGGCCGCCAGGAGGGACCCCCGCTTCCCAGGCGATCTCGCCCAGCACTAGCGCTGTCAGCGGTGTCTGCGGGGCCGGCTTGATGAGGATCGGATTGCCGGCGGCGAGTGCCGGCGCGACTTTGTGCGCCACCAAATTCAAAGGAAAATTGAACGGGGTAATGCCGAGAATTGGGCCGATTGGAACGCGCCGCATGATGCCCAGATGCGAATCGGTGCCGGGCGTCCAATCGAGCGGAATCACCTCCCCGGGAATTCGCCTGGACTCCTCGGCCGCAACTGTAAAGGTTTGCACGGCCCGGCTGACTTCCCGCTTCGCATCGGTGATCGGCTTACCGGCCTCGGCCGTAATCAGCGAGGCCAGCTCATCGCGCCGCCGATAGAGGAGCGCAGCGATCTGCTGGAGCATGTTGTAGCGGGCGTGCGCTGGAAGCTTGCCCATCGCCACCGCCGCATTGGCCGTGGATGCGATGGCCTGTTCGACATCGGCCTCCGTAGCCTGCACGACTTCGGCTATTGTTTGCCCGGTGAATGGATTGACGACGCGAGCCGTCCGCTCGCCGTGCTTCCATTGGCCGTGAACGAGAAAGGGACGCGGTTCCTGCACGGAGACGCTCGCGGGGTCGGCAATGATTAATCCGCCGCTTCGACCGGCGCAGCGGATTCGGTGGCGAGTTGCGCGGCGGCGGACGCTGCTTGCGCCGCCACAGCCTTGGCAATCAGTTCCTCGGTGCCCCAATCACGGATCGCGTCGAGGGTAAACCCTTCATACGTCGAGACGCCGTGACAGGAGGGGCAATCCGGCATCGGAACTTTTCGAAAAAAGACTTCTCCCAAGCACGACATGCAGACCCAAAAATCGTCGTCCCGATGAGAGACGGGCCAAAATGACTGTGACGCCATGAGACGGTCCTACCTTCCTAACGACCAGAATGAATATGTCCCGACATCCAACACGAACCGGGCTGTCCCGATGGACTCAGCCACGATCCCATCGTGTATCACTGCGGCGTGCCGGCCAGCAACCGATCGATTTCCTCGGCAAACATCTCGAAGGGGAACGCCCCCGGAATCGCAACCGCCGGCTCCTTTTCGGTCGGCTCGTTGTTCGTCCGCACAAGGATAAAGCCCGGCGTTCCATGAAACCCCCACCGATTGGCCTCTTGTCGATCTTCGAAGATCGACTTCGTATACCGTCCCTCTTTGAGGCAGCGGTCGAACGCGGCTCGATTCAGCCCGATCGCGGCCGCATGTTCGAAGTAGACCGTGTTGTGAAGCCGCCCGCCTTCCGCAAATAACCGATCATGCATCGCCCAATACTTGCCTTGTTCGCCGGCGCATCGCGCCGCCATCGCGGCATCGACGCCGGGTCCCTGATCGGCGCGGGGATAGTCCCGGTAGAGAAACCGTACCTTCCCGGTCTCGACATAGCGGGCTTGAATGCGCGGCCAGGTGTCCTTGAAAAATTTCAGGCAATACCCGCACGTAAAATCAGAGTATTCGATCAGGGTCACCGGTGCACTCGCCCGGCCTCTGACCCGCCCATCGGTTTCGGTTGCATCCGCGGCCCACAGCGACAGGGGCCAGAGTAGACCACAGAGGACGACCGATAACGCGACCCGCGCGCCCGTCATCTTCATGAACGGACAGTCCCATCGGCCTTCTTCCGTTTACGCTCCATCAGCCCCATCATCAGAAGCGGCCACACGACCGTCGCATCGCTCAGCACTTCAGCAAACTTCCCCCCGTCCTTGGGCGTCACGAATTTGCCCCACGAGAGCCCTTCCTGATACGTACATCCGCTCAATCCGCCCCAATAGTCCGGTTCAGGGCAAATCCGGACTCCATAGTGGAATCGCGGCGGCTTCACGCTGAGCCCCAGACGCAGATTGCCGATTTCGATATAGGGACCGACCTGTTGCGCCCAATTCCTGGGGACGCCCCCGCCGATCGTAAAAATGCCCAGCCGCTTCGCCGAGAGCACGTGATCGGCGT
The DNA here is from genome assembly GCA_015903945.1 of Nitrospira sp. Lineage (GTDB taxonomy): Bacteria > Nitrospirota > Nitrospiria > Nitrospirales > Nitrospiraceae > Nitrospira_D. The sequence continues at coordinate 104,654 of JABMDL010000001.1, forward strand.
AACTGTTGAGATCGAGATAGGGATTGAATGACGGATAGGACTGATGGATCGCCGTCAAGACGGCCAGATCGCCTTTCCCGCCTGCCTGAGAACGGGCTCGATCGATTTCCCGTGCCATCGCCCAGGTCCCGACATCGAGGCCGACTTCGGAGTCGGTAAAAGCGGGAATGAACACCGGCACATTCTTGAGATAGGCGCTTTTCAGAATTCCTTCGCCGCCATACTCCTCGGCCAGCGTTTTCCCCAACTCGCGGGTCAAGATTTCCGAGCAGAGCGGCCGGTCGTGATCAATCCGTTTCAACGTTTGCGACACCACATGCTCGACATAATTCAGATTCGCTTCCATTTCCAGCGTGTCGTAGACGCGATTGTACCCCTTGCGAAACAGCTCTTCGTCGCTCATCGACGGATGATGTTGGTAATGCGTCTTGCCCATGGATTCGCTGAGGCCGTGGGCGATCAGCGCCCCGGTGGACACGACGCACTGCACCATGCCTTGATCGATCATCATGCTGACGATCTTGCCCATCTTGGCGATGGTCATCGCGCCGGACAATGTCATGACGACCTTGCAATCAGGATCCTGGATCATGGCCCACAGGACTTCGAAGGCTTCGCCCAGCTTGCGGCCGCCGAACGCGGTCTTGCCCATCGCGACGAGCAGGTCGTCGAAGGAGGAGATCTTCGACGGATCAAGCGGCTCGACAGCCACTAATCCGTCTTGCGCGCCATCATGAAATTCGCGTGCGGACATAACACTCCATTTCCACTAAGTTCAGTTGATGCGAACGCCCGGTTTCCTTATACACAACCGACGCCAGGGGCGTCAATGAAGTTACGACGCGACCACATCGAGGACAGCAGCTCACACCCAAGTGCGTGAGCGCGACGAAAAAGATTGTTGAACAGGTTGTTCGCACAGCAACATGGGCGCGCTGACGGATGATGAGTCTGGCGGCACGTACGAAGTGCGGTGTGGATTGGAAGCTGATGGGTTGAAGACTCTATCCCGTCGCCATGAACATTGAAAACGGCTCTGGGTCGAGCAAGCGGAAGTACGGGAAAATCACTGAAGGCGTTTATCCGCCCGCTCAATGAAGAAAGGCTCCGCCTGAATAGCGGGCGGCTCTCAGAAAGTACGGGATGAAATACGGGAGCTACTTGAGGGGTTATCCGTGCGTGTCAATGGAAGAGGAACGCACGGCACAAGCAAGCTTGGTGTGGTGGTCCCAACGGGATTTGAACCCGTGTTTAAGACTGCGACTTCGCCCTTTATTTTTGCGAGCTTCGATGATTTCACTCAGGTCAGAAAGGGGTACGACTAAAACACGAAGGCTTGAGAAGTACACTGGAGGAGACTAGTTCCTGTTCGGTAAACGTCGCAGCCTCTCCGAACGCCTCAAGCTGATAATAGAGATTGAAGCGGTAAAAATGGGACTGGTGCACCTCGGCATCTCCGACGCTCCCGTAAACCTTGACACCTTCCCACGGTCGGCCTAGCCTTGCGACACAACTCTTTCTGCTCCTTGATGATCGTTAATGGGGAGGCAACCGAAGATGAGAATTCTAGTGATCGTGGGGCTTTTCTTGTCGCTGTCGGGGTGTTTTACTCCTGAGTACAAAGTTGGGTATGCCAAAGCAGCCGTACTTGAGGAACAGGCAGCAATCCTCAAGCTATACCGTGCGTGCCTAGAAAAGTACCAAAGCAATCCCCCAGAGGCAAAAGTTAATTGTGAACACTACACGCAAGCATTGTACTCAGTGGATGTGCGTGGGATGAAATAATGATTGATGAGACCGCTTTACTATGGTCTGATCAGATATGCCGAGCAGTATTTAATACTTAGACAGTTTCGGAGTATCTAGAGACTTAAGTGGAGCCCTACAAACTCAGACGGTGGAAATCTAAAGATGAGCCGGGGCCGGGACATTTCTACACATGCGCTCGACCAGGGCGTTCCAAGGGAAAGAATGGCGCGATCCCAGACAATGTGGTGCGAAAGTGGGTGGACGGATTACCGAAATCTGACGGTGTGGTGATTGTTTCCCTTTTGGGTCGAAAGCCCGATGGTTTAAGCGAGTTCAGCTTCTATTCGTTCTATGGCGGGCTCGAGACTCAAGCTGACCGGCCAGGATGTCTTCATTTCAGCAAGTGGCTCGACAAGATGTATCCTGATAGAGGATTTGAGCTGTTTGAACATCCGACGATCGATTTTCGGCCTGTGCCAACCCCAACACTGGATCAATTAGGCGCAACTATAGCACCATTCATCGGTGCAGGCCGAATCATCGTCTTGGTCGATTCTGGCGGTGAGGGGCGGGTTCGCCAGGCGTGTATGCACCTGGCCTTAGTAGAGGAGACAGGCTCATACGGAAAGTGATTCTCGCGTCTGCATGATCGTGCAGCAACAGAGGTCCACCCTCCGTCGGTTGCAGCACATCAAGAAAGATTGGTCACGATGACGGATTGGAAAAGGGTAGCCTGGATCAACGCAAAAGCACTTGAACATGGTGAGTATATCGCGGACTGGAGCGACCTCGAAGAGCCTGCCGGTAAGTGGCCGGAAGAGATTCGCCTTGAAGAATTCAGGAAATGGCACGACTTGAACGGTGTCGATTTCAAGTTTTGGAAGGACGAATACAACAAGAATGGGGAACTGGTCGCAAAGTGGTATCGCACGAATCTGATGCCTGACGAAAAGGGCAAAGTAGGCAAGAAGGCTAAGCATTGGACGCTACGCGTTTTGAATGACGGCTGAAACAGATCGACTTTCGGGTACATCCTTCAAGCCGAATTGCGCCGAAGTTGCGCCGGGCATTCCTATCAACTCGCCTCAAACCCATTAAAAACCGGCTACTTTGACGGGAGCATTGCGCCAGAATTGCGCCGATTGTCGCTTAATAGTCTGGATTCGGCGCAACTTCAGAATGAGTATCCTCCGGATACCATCGAGCCGCATTCGTCTTCCCCTTGGAGTTGATTCGCCGCTCTTTCTTTAGCTCTCCCAGTAGCTTTTGCACCTGATCACGACTAAGCTGAGGAAGCACCTGGAGCAAATCCTGTAGCCGACTTCCTTCTTGCCTGAAGTTCACAATGTGCCGAAGAAGGAGCGCCTTGTTCGTCTCACGATCAAGTCCACGTCTGCGGGTGTAGACTCCCTTCTTCCCTAAAAACGCATACAACCGCCTGGAGAGAATGGGTTTAGCACCACGACCCCGCCCTGTGACCTCAACGATGGTCCGCTCTCTCAAGTAGCTCAGACGATCTTTTAAGCTTGGCGGAACCGGCTCATCCCGTTGCACCGCATCGAGAACGAGAAGGTCTTGCGTCGTAAACGGACCAAACCCTTCGGCCGTCACTTGTTGAAGGAACATCAGAAAACGAGGATTCTGCACTTCGCCTTTGAGCGTAAGACTCACCTGATAGTCGTCAGTCCCGGCAAAGTCCGGCCGGGGCTTGCTTTCTTTAATGCACTCTTCAAACATCCGATCTGCCCCTTGGCCGGAGCGTTCAACCAATCCGCATCGTGCAAACGCTTCGGCAATCCGACGATTACGCGGAGATTGACGCAAAAGAATATTCTCGGGCGTGATGCCGGGCGGAAACCCGCCGGGACTGACAATTTCGATCTTCTTGGGATACTGACGGACGAACACTGATCCATGGAGACGATAATCACGATGACTCACGGCATTGAGGATGGCTTCTCGAACGACCTTTTCGTTAAAGGTCTGAATGTCCCAGACAAACAGCCCATCTTGGTAATGCTGCACGTCGTTCCGAAGATTGATGGTATTCCACAGCTCGTCGTCGAAGAGAAAGAATCCTTCCCTAAACTCCTTCCGCTGTTGAAACTGGAGGGACGCCTCGCTTGACCGATATTCGAACACTACTTCCGACTGCGCGAGGTGCCGGCCCAGCGCTTTCCCTGAACCGAAGAGAATCAGGGCCCCATAGGTGACCGCGTCACCCACCAGCAATTCTGCATCCGTTAAGAGTTGGATATCCGTCAAGCTGTCCAAGGACTTATTGCCGGATTTTCTCTTCCACATCTCACGGAATCGGGCGATTGCCACTGAGTCGAGATCGGCAAACGTAGCGTTCTTCGCAATTTCAGCCGAAAAATCTGGCCCGGATTCTTCGAAGATGCGCTTGAGTTGGTCAGGCGTCATAGGGACGAGGCTTTCCCCGCTTCGCATCCAATAGGCCCCTTTGTAGTGAATCGGCATGCCGATAGGGCGTGACGGCACGTCAAAGACCACGACACGACCATCAGGATGCTGAATGACTTGGGCATCCACGCGAAGACGCAGTCTATCGCTGACGCTTGCCTTCGTCTGCTCGAGATCTGGAAATGCCTGGCTCCCGACAATCTTCCGTGGCAGCCTGTCGGAGATACCAAGAACAATCCTGCCGCCTCTTTCGTTGGCGATAGCCACGCAGTATTTGACGAGATCTTCAAATTCATAGGAGTTTTTCGCCTCCTTGAATTCCAAGTGCTCGCTCTCTTTGCTCTCCAGCAATACTTTCAGTTGTTCCTGCACCATAGTCCTAACCAGTTTCTACAGTTCTGTCGGCTTCGCAACGCGGCGAGTATAGCGGATTCGGCTAGAACCCGCCTAGATTCATGCCTGACCGCCGTAGATGGTTTAAAGCCGAACGCCAGGGTATATCGGCAATCCGATGCATAGCGTGCAATGTTACCCTCAGGTCCTTCCTGTTCAACCACACCGGCGTCGGGACATACGTGGGGAGCGTCTGGATCGAAGCGATAGACGATGATCAGAGGAGGGTCTTGGCAGCCAACACGAGAGCAGCCAGTCAGATACCATCCGGCTGGCGTTCATCGAGCGTGTCGAGCACTTCTTGCACGACGGCTCGCGAAGACTGCAGATCCAGTGTATCGACGTCTGCTAGTTCGATCACGTCCATATAAAACCTGATTCGCTCAGCCACTGATCTTGCCGCTCAGCTTGGACGTGATCCCCTTGCGAAGTTCGACGACATACGAATCATCAGCCAAGATGGCCTCATCAATTTCCTGGCGGTGATCGTAGTAGTACGTCAGTGCGGCATAGACATCGGCTAAGGTCAATCCCTGGTTGGAGGCAATCTCATCGGCACTCAGCCCCATCCGCTCATGCCAGATGACGATGTGCTGGACGGTAACGCGGTGTCCTGCGATCCTGGGTTTCCCGCCCGCCACCTCTTGTGAAATTGCGATATGGGGTGCCGTCAGAATGTCCATGGTCCCCTCCCTCGAACGGATTTTTCTATTATAAGCGAGAGGGACATCCCCTTCCATGAGAAAGGGCCCCAAGACAACCCTATGACCGGCCCTTCTTCTCTCGCACGTCCGTTGTAGACATCCCCTTCAGCGCTCCCTTGAGCGACACGAGCGGGAGTTCCGGCACCAGGGTAATCACGCCTCCCTTTTCCACCACCTGCAAGCGCTGGCTTGGGGTGAGATGGAGCTTGTCCCGAACTTCCTTCGGGATCACGACTTGGAACTTGGACGAGATCGTCGTTGTCGCCATATCTATCTCCTTACGTTCATTGTATCGATTATAGCATCGCCTTACGACGATCCGGTCAACCCTTGCATTCATCATGCATTGTGACGTACAGTCCGTCATGCAGACTGACAGACGTTGGAGGCTCTATGAAAACGACCATGATGCAGTTCCGGGTGGCGGAGGACGAAAAGGCGTTGATCGAGAAATGCGCCAAGAAGCAAGGCATGACGGTCTCGGAGTACATTCGGGCGTCGCTCCTCATGGAGATGGTCATTGATGGGGAAGTGCAGGCGCTCAAGATCATTGGGCGCACCATCGGGATGAAAGCGATGGATGCCCTGAGCCGACGGCTCAAGACCAGTCCGGTGGTCGACTGAGGCAGGGGTGGGCGCGCCGGGCGGCGACAGCCGGCCGCGCGCCGCACTAAAGCCCCCGTATGGTAATACGGGGGCGCTTATCGCAGGGGAGATCCAGCCAGACCTGAGCCGATCCTATGAAAGAACAACCGGTTGCCCAGACAACTCATGCCCCAATAAGGACACCCGACAGCGGGGCCGGTCCGGATCGCAGCAGATTCCCCTATAAGGGCACCCTGCGGGAGCAACAGTGTTTGCGCTGTGATCACCGCTGGTGGCCCAGAACGCCGAGCCGGACATTGCGATGTCCCCGGTGTAAGAGTCCCTATTGGGATCGCCCGCGTCGAGCGGGCCAAGACGTTAAGAAGGATACCCGGATTGAAACAGGTGCACCCGTCGCAACGGGAAACGACAAACCCGCCAGGCCTCGCGAGGCCCTCTCTTTTGCCGCAGTACTGGAACTGCTGAAAACGCTCAAAACCACGGGACGGAGTTGGTCTGAATTGGGGCAAGAACTCCAACGCCACTCTGGGGTGCAGCTGGAGAAAGACCAGCTGAAGGCACTTCTCCGATAATCACATAGAGAGAAAGTTCCCTGCCCCCCGCCACAAACCGGGGCAGGGACTAATCCGAATCGCGGAGCAGGGCGCTCTGCAATGGGCACGCCTGGCAGTCTGCGAAAGGCAGGCCCGTTGCGCTGGTGCCCTGTTCCGCCGCCAATAAGCCGCTGGCGTGCTGACGCGAGCGCAGAGGGGGGCATGGGGGTGTCGCAAGACTCCCCCAATTGGGCGCCGTTCATGGATGCTGAATTGATCGTACACGACACGGCATTCACACCTCAGGACAGGCTTGACGGGTGGCTGGTGCCTCCTCATACTGCCCCCCGGCGAAGTCGTAGTCGTGATCGGGACCGGAAAGGCACCGTCATGACACGACCGTTAGTCGAACTGGTAGAGCAGTTTTGTCAGTACCAACTCAAACAGCGAGGGAAGACGGAAGGAGGGGTGCAGGCCTATCGCTGGGTGTTAGAGCAGTTCTTAGTATTCGGACGCGCGCGCTTCGGACGAGTGGCGAGACTCTCGGACTTGTCCAAGGCGGTGATTCAGGACTGGATGGATGAGATGGCCGCACGGGATCTCACACTCGGCACAATCCGAAGTCGGCAATCGACGCTGTCCAGCTTTTGTACCTGGCTGGTAAAACGCGAGGCATTACCAGCGAATCCCATCGCTGGAATGGATCGGCCTCCGCATCGGATCGAGCCTCCCAAGCAGGTGCCGACACCGGCCCTGATGGATGCGCTGATTGAAGCGGCCAGGAAACGGCAGCGGCCTCGGGATGTGGCTATCTTCCTCATCCTGCGCTTCTCGGGCATGCGTCGAGAATCCGTCGCCACGCTCCAAGCCAGACACTTGGATGCACTGTGGGGCTTGCGCCGGGTGCGAGTCAAAGGGGGGCACACGAGAGACATTCCATTGCCCGAACCCGTCATGCGGTATCTGCATGCGTATGTCGAGCAGTTCCTGACACCGAGTGTCGGCATGGTCTCTCCGGAGACACCGCTGTTCTGGTCCGTGTGGGGTCGCCGATCGATCGGCAAGCATCGGGCGCCGATGACCGGAAAAAACATCTGGCGGCTTTGCAAGCTGTACGGACGGATGATCGGCTATCCCATGTTGAAGCCGCATGATCTCCGGCATGGGGTGGCGATGGAAGTGTTGGAGCAGCGCCACGACTTGGAACAAGTGCGCGCCTTGCTCGGCCACGCGCGCATCGATACGACGCAGATCTACACGATGATTCGCCCGGCCCAACTGAAGCAAGCGGTCTCGTTTTACGAGGAACCGGCGAGGCACATGCTGGCGGATTTTCGGAGCAGCAGCGATTCCATGTTCGAGGAACATTCGCATGTTCCTCAAACACGGAGCCTAAAACATCAACAAAATCAAAGTGGTGGTCCCAACGGGATTTGAACCCGTGTTTAAGCCTTGAGAGGGCTCCGTCCTAGGCCAGGCTAGACGATGGGACCATCGGGGCCTTATGATGCCGATAGGCGCTTTTCCGTTTGCAACGAGCCGGGCCGGCCTTGCAGCTCCCCTACGCCTCGCCTATAGGACTGCCACGCTGGTTGAACCTGTACGGGCTCTACGAGCTCAGAGGTATTCCTCTTCAGGAAGGAGTGTGCAGCATGAGGACCCATCCCTCGCTCATTCGACCTCGATTCTTTCGACACAGTCTCACGCTCTTGATTCTGTCCTTGATCGGTGCGGTCTGGGGGTGCGCCGCCCTCGCGGATGTTCAACCGACTCAGATCTGGTGCCCCGGTTCAGTCCAGACGAAGGTCAGCGCGACAAAACAGTCGGTGAAGGTTTCTTACACGGAACCGTCCGTGAGCATCGAAGGAAGCCCCCTCACCGATCTGGCCAAGACCACCATTTACTACGACCTGGGCAGCGGACGCGTCCCGGCCAAGGACATACCCGCAACCAAGCCGACGGGCGGAGGGCAAATTTCTCAGACGATTACCGTACCGGTTCAGGTGAAAGGGGAACAGCCTGTCCGGATCTGCGTGACGGCCACTGACCGCCATGGAAACGAAAGTGCGATGGTACCCTGATCTCGCCGTGAATGTCTCGGGAAGTTCGCATGCATGATGATCGTCGTGCAAGAACATGAGAAACGTTTTTGGGTTTGCTGAATCTCTTATAGACTCTCTTCATGACGGACATCATCAAGCCCAGCGTCCAGGCCTTCCTGGTCTGCGATCAGGTGATCGAAGACAGCCTGACGAAGAAGAAAAGCCTGATCGGCATCTTCACGCACCTTCAAGCCGCCGTGTTTCCCTTCCAGCATCAGCAGATGGGACTGTATTTTTGCCTGACGGACGCCGAAGGCACATACCACTTTGACATCGATTTAGTCTGTCTCAACGACGATCAACTCATGTGCCGCGCCACGCTTCCCAACATCCATATCCTGGATCGCCTGCAGATTTCCGATTTCGGCATCAATATTCCCTCGTTGGTCTTCCCCGCCCCCGGTCGTTATGAGTTCCGATTGCGGATGGAGGGCCATCTCATCGCGCAAAAAGACTTCAGTGTGATGCAGATGGCGAACCCGCAAACAGCAGAGCCGTCCGCTTAGCCAATTCCCTGTTCCTCCTCTCCGCTCCTCTGTGGTAGAAGAAGTCTCGCATGTTCGCATCAACGTGCCAGGTGAGATAACGAGTCATGACGACATCGCCTTCGAGTCACTCTGATTTCATTCGCGAGCTCGTTGCGGCGGATCGCGCCGCCGGGAAACATGCTGGTCGAGTCGTGACTAGATTCCCCCCCGAACCGAACGGGTATCTCCATATCGGCCATGCCAAGTCGATCTGCCTCAACTTCGGCATCGCCAACGAGAATCCCGGCGGCATCTGCCACTTGCGATTCGATGATACGAACCCAACCACGGAAGATCCCGAATTCGTCGAGGCGATTCAAGACGATATCCGGTGGCTCGGATTCGACTGGCACGACAAGCTGTTTTATGCGTCGGACTATTTCGAGCGGCTCTATGGCTTCGCCGTCACATTGATCAAGAAGGACAAGGCCTACGTCGATAGCCTCTCCGCGGATCAGATGCGGGACTACCGTGGCACCCTCACTGAACCGGGACGAAACAGCCCGTTCAGAAACCGCCCCGTGGAAGAGAGCCTCGCGCTGTTCGAGCGCATGCGGGCAGGCAGGTTTCCGGACGGCGCGCATGTGTTACGCGCCAAGATCGACATGGCGTCTCCCAACATCAACCTCCGCGACCCGGTCCTCTATCGTATTCGGCACGCCGCTCATTATCGGACGGGAACCGCCTGGTGCATTTATCCCGCATACGATTTTGCGCATCCCCTGTCCGATGCAATTGAAGGAATCACGCACTCGATCTGCACCCTGGAATTCGAGGATCACCGTCCGCTGTACGACTGGGTCGTCGCAGAAACCGATGCCCCTCACCGCCCGCAGCAGATCGAATTCGCCCGGCTCAACCTCACCTTCGCCGTCATGAGCAAGCGCAAGCTGCTCGAGTTGGTTGAAAAGAACCTGGTCGCCGGATGGGACGATCCGCGCCTGCCGACCCTTAAAGGGCTCCGCCGCCGAGGCGTCACCCCGGACGCCATCCGCGCCTTCTGTGAGCATATCGGCGTGGCCAAACGGGATGCCGTAGTTGAAATGCAGCTGCTTGAGCATTTCATTCGCGAGGATCTGAATAAGCGGTCACCCCGCGTGATGGCGGTTCTCAAGCCGTTGAAGGTCATCATTGATAATTATCCTGAGCAGACAGTAGAGGAGTTGGATGCCGTCAACAATCCGGAAGACCCCTCGGCGGGCATCAGGCAAGTCCCTTTTTCCAGAACGCTCTATATCGAGCAAGACGATTTTTGGGAAGACCCACCCAAGCAGTTTTTCCGCCTGGCGCCGGGCCGGGAAGTCCGGCTGCGTTATGCCTATATCATCAAGTGCGTGGGGGTCGTGAAAGATCCGCAGACCGGCGCGATCACGGAACTGCATTGTACGTACGACCCGGAGACCAAGAGCGGGGCATCTCACGAACAGCGAAAAGTGAAGGCCACGATTCACTGGGTGTCCGCCCCCCATGCGGTTCCGGCGGAAGTACGCTTGTATCATCCTCTCCTGACCGCCGACCTATCGAAAGTCACGTCCGATCAGGATTGGACCCACTATCTCAATCCCCAATCCCTCGAACGCCTCGCCGACTGCGTGGTCGAGCCCAGCCTCCGTGGGGTCCAACCGGGCACACGCGTTCAGTTCGAGCGCCAGGGATACTTCTGTGTGGACCCGGATTCTTCGGCACAGACACCGGTCTTTAACCGCACCGTCTCGCTCAAGGACGCCTGGGCCAAGATCGAAAAGTCCCAACGGCCTCGTTAACGACTTACTGGGGAGGTACGAATGCTCACGACCAAAGGCTACGCCGCATTGACCGCGAAAGCCGCCTTGCAGCCGTTTGCCTTTGAACGGCGAGAGGTTGGCAACCACGATGTCCGTATCGAAATCTCGCACTGTGGGATTTGCCATTCGGATATTCACCAAGCCCGTAATGAATGGGGCATCTCCCTGTTTCCGATGGTGCCGGGGCATGAGATCATCGGAACAGTCGCAGAAGTCGGCACGGCGGTGACCGCCTTCAAGGTCGGTGATCGCGCCGGTGTCGGCTGCTTCGTGGATTCCTGCCGAACCTGTACGGCGTGCCGCGAAGGCTTGGAGCAGTATTGCGACGGCGGTACGCTCTGGACCTACAGTGGGCAGGACAAAGCAGGCCGAGTCACCCAAGGCGGCTACTCGACTCAGATTGTGGTGGATGAGAACTATGTCTTGCGCATTCCCTCGACACTCTCGCCGGCTGGATCCGCACCGCTGCTCTGTGCCGGCATCACGACATACTCTCCTCTCCGCCAATGGGGGGTGGGGAAGTATCACAAACTGGCCGTCGTCGGCCTGGGTGGGCTCGGCCATATGGCCGTGAAAATCGCCAAGGCGATGGGAACCGAGGTCACGGTCTTGAGCACGTCAGAAAAGAAACGGGAGGATGCGAAGCGCTTGGGTGCCGCGGACTTTGCGGTAACGTCTACCCCACAGGCCTTGAGTAAACTCCAAGGATATTTCCACTTCATTCTCGATACCGTCTCCGCTCCGCACGACTACAACGTCTATTTGAACCTGCTCAAGACGGACGGCACCATGATTCTCGTGGGCGCACCGGAAAAACCGGCGCCAGTCGAGGCCTTCTCGCTCATATTCAAGCGGCGGCGTCTGGCCGGGTCTCTCATCGGCGGCATCAAAGAAACGCAACACATGCTCGACTTCTGCGCCACGCACAAGATCGAATCTGACGTCGAAGTGATTCCCATCCAGCAGGTCAACGAAGCCTACGAGCGCGTCCTCAAAAGCGACGTGCGGTACCGATTCGTAATCGACATGGCGTCGTTAAAATAGAAACAAGGCAAGAGCTTTAGCAGAACGTTCAAAAAGACTGTTCAGCAAGGCCGCAGCGAGCGAACGCCCGAGGCGTACTCTTGGTCGGTACGTTGAGGGCTTAAGCGATGCGAGAACGACGCTGGCAGGCTTTTTCAACGTTCTGAAAGTGGCTGGGGGACTAGGAATCGAACCTAGGTAGCCGGCTCCAAAGGCCGGCGTCCTACCGCTAGACGATCCCCCAGCGCGGTACGGAAATGAACCCCTGACGGTAAGGGCTGGGAAAGATTGGCTGGGGGACTAGGAATCGAACCTAGGTAGTCAGATCCAGAGACTGACGTCCTACCGCTAGACGATCCCCCAACCGGCGTTCAACGTAATATACGACGGCTGCGCGCGTCAAGACGGACCGGCTTTCGCGCGTGCGATCCCCTGCCGTAGACGGATGAGTGTGCGTTCTCGCCCCAAGGCCTCCATGACTTCAAAGAGACCTGGGCTCGCGGTCCGACCGGTGAGGGCGACTCGGACAGGCTGGGCCAGTTGGCCCATCTTGATCCCTTCGTCTTCAACCAGTTTTTTGAAACCCTCTTCCCATGACGACTTGGACAAACCTGGGAGGGCCTCGAACCGAGCCAGGAGTTTCTGAAGCACCGGCGCCATCGCGGGTGTCAGAAATTTCCTGGCCGCTTCCTCCTCATACATCACCGCCTCGCCGAAATACGGCTTGACCCACTCGACCATCTCGATGAGCGTCTTCGTTCGTTCCTTGACCAACACGACGAGTTGGGCAAGCCATTCGGCGGCCACCTTTCGAACCTCATCCCCCAACCCGGCCTGTTCCAGCAAGGGCACCAGCGCCTCGGCAACCTGGCCGGGTGGACTGGTCTTGATATATTCCGCATTCATCCACAGCAATTTGTCGGGATTGAAGACGGCTGCCGACGTTTGCACATGATTCCAGGAAAACTTTTCGATCAACTCTTGCCGCGTGAAGATCTCCTGATCGCCATGGGACCAGCCGAGCCGGACCAGATAGTTCACCATCGCCTCCGGCAGATAACCCATCTCTTTGTACGCCATGATGGAGGTCGCGCCATGGCGCTTCGAGAGCCGGGTCTTGTCCGATCCTAGAATCATCGGCAAGTGCCCAAAGCGAGGGATAGGGAACCCCAGCGCCTGGAAGATCGGCACCTGTCGCGGTGTGTTGGTCAGATGGTCATCCCCTCGAACGACGTGGGTGATCTGCATCAGCGCGTCATCGACCACCACGGAAAAATTATACGTGGGATAGCCATTGGAACGAAGGATGATAAGGTCGTCTAAGACGGTATTGTCGAAGACGATCTTGCCCTTAATCAGATCATCGACGACGGTCTGTCCTTCTTGCGGCGCTTTGAAGCGAAGCGCTGCTTCTCCGGTCGGCGTCGCGATCCCACGGTGACGGCAACGGCCGTCATAGCGGGGTGAGAGACCTTTGGCCTCGGCATCTTTACGCCGAGCCTCTAACTCCTCCGCCTTGCACACACACCAGTACGCCTGGCCCTGTTCGAACAACTTCAGCGCATAACTGCGATATACCTCCATCCGCTCGGTCTGACGGAAGGGGCCTTCGTCCCAGTCGAGCCCGACCCATCTCATGCCTTCAATGATTGCCTGAATCGATTCCTCAGTCGAACGGCTTTGATCCGTATCCTCGATGCGGAGGATGAATCTCCCAGACTGTTGGCGGGCGAACAGCCAATTGAACAAGGCTGTACGGACCCCTCCAATATGGAGAAACCCGGTCGGACTCGGAGCAAATCGAACGCGGACTTGCGTCATGATGAAGCCGGACGAATGATGGTTTTTGCTGGCATCTCTATAGCATGCACGGAAAAGTGTTGTACAGAATAGACAGTGTCTCGCTCTTTCTTCCGGGCCCGCCTTCTGCTATGAAGTCGCCATAGGAAGAGGCATGGCGGAACCAACACAGACTGCCAAGGTGCTTTCCGTTACCGATCTGACTCCCAACGTCCGTCAACTGATCGCTCTCCCAAAGACCCAGAAGCTGTCCTTCCAGCCGGGCCAATGGGTGTCTTTAAAATTGCCGGTCGGAGCAAAACAGCCCCTCAACCGCGCCTATTCCTTGGCAACTCCGGAATCACCGTCCGGCGAATTGACCCTGGTATTTGACCGGGTCGCACAGGGAGCGGGCTCGGGTTACCTCTACCGGCTTAGGGCCGGCGACGAAGTGTCTGTGTCAGGGCCCTACGGCAGTTTCGTACTGCCCAAACTGCTCGATCGGGAATTGCTGTTCGTCACGTACTACACCGGCCTAGTCCCAGTCAGGTGCATAGTGAAAGCCTTGCATGCCCATCGGGAAACTCCTCCGGTTCTCACGATCGCGGTCGGACCGGCGGAAGACGAGCTGCTCTATCATCAGGAACTGCTCTCACTTGCCGTGATGCGTGCCTCATTTCGATACCTGCCTCTCGTGGCGTCGAGTGAAGAGTCGGCTGTGGCATTGACGATCAGCATGCTGCGCCCGCTGATCGAGGGCAAATCCAAAGTCATCCCGATGCTCTGCGGGAGGAGAGGGTTTGTGCATCCCTTGCGGAGTTGGTTTATGGAAGCGGGCTATGACCGGAAGGAAGTGAAGACGGAAACGTACGACTAGCAGACCGTTCATCGTCAAACGTTATGGGTCATTCGAAACCAGACCGGATGGGGCGGGATTCAAAGCGAATGACGATTGGCGCTTGACGGATAACGCACCGGTCAATGCCCTTCCCGGACGAGGTTTTTGTTGACCGCCGGAATTTCGACGACGATGTCTGTCGTGCCGTTGGGCACACACTGGCAACCCAGTCGTGATTGCAGCGTGGTCATCGGCGCTTCATCAAGCTGGTCAAACTCATCATCGGTGCCTTCGTTACAACTGTCGAGTCCTTGCTTGACCACCACGTGGCAGGTCGAGCAGGCGCAGACCCCTCCGCAGACATGTTCCAAATCCACGCCATTTCCCATGGCGATATCCAGAAGGCTCCCGGGAAGCCCGGTCTCACCATACGGAATTCTAGCCGGGTCGACGGTCACTTTGGTACTCGCGCCGTCCGGCTGAATATACGTCACAGTAAATGCGGTCTTGGGAAGCTCGTAGTTGGCTTTTTCAATATAGGGATTTGTCCCGCCCATCCCGTTGTTCCTTTCTTCGCAACCTAACCCGACTCTATGTTGACAGGCTAGA
>JABMDL010000002.1 GCA_015903945.1 Nitrospira sp.
CCCGTTTCGCGCAATGGGAGCAGCATGCGTTTGAGCTCGGTGCCTTCCTTAACGTACCGGGTATAGTCCAGTTCCATTGTGAACCAGGCGATGTCTCCCTTGTGCCAGACCCTGAGCTCGCGGATCGGAATTTCAAACTTCTGAACACTGGCGAACTCTTCCTGCATCTCCCGCTCGAATTCCGACCAGCCCACGTACTTGCGTCCACCGACTGAAAAACTGGTGATATCGGCATCGTGCGCCATGAGACGAGACATGGTTGCCATATCTTTTTCGACGTTGGCTTTGACAAGTGCGCGAATGACGGTCTCCGGATCGGGTGTCTCCGGTGCCCCCGCCATGACCCCCGGCACCGCAAGCAGGGCACTCAACACGCTGCACACAACCATGGCTGTAGAACGACCCATCGATGTCCCCCTGTGTGTGATGGAACTCTCCGATCGAGAGAATCGGTGAAGAATAGCACTCGAAGCTACACACTCTTGTGGAGCTTGTCAATATCGGCTCGGAGATCTGGGGTTATGTGTGACCGATGACCACGACCGTGACGTTGTCCGTGCCTCCGCGCTCCAATGAGGCATCGATCAGGTGATCACATGCCCGGATCGGATCTCCTTTGGCATCCCTCATGATATCCCGAATATCGTCGTCCTCCAGCATCTTCGTCAGACCGTCCGAACACAAGAGCAGAAGATCCTCTTTCTCAAGCGGGGAGGAAGAAAGGGAGGGTCTCATCGGCGCCGACATACCCAGGGCTTTCGTCAGGACGTGCCGCTCAGGATGCGTGCGTGCTGTCTTTTCAGTCAGAATGCCACGGGCAAGGTATTTTTCGATCAGCGTATGATCGCGGGTGAGCAGCGTCAGCGCACCGGAGCGGAACCGGTAGGCGCGGCTGTCGCCCACATGAGCCACATGGGCTTCAGGCGTGTCTGACGAGTGGATCAGCAGCATGACGAGCGTCGTGCCCATGCCCTTGAGTGCGGGCTCCAACTGCGCTCGTCCCAGGATGGCGAGATGTGCCTGTACGATCAATTCGGTCAAGAATTGAGGAGAGGTGGTTTGCCCTTGGCGGAGCGTATCGGCCAATAATTCGGCGTGCGCTTTGATGCTGGCAATGGCCAATTGGGCGGCCACCTCTCCGCCGGCATGGCCCCCCATCCCGTCGGCGACAGCCCACAGACCTAGGGGGTCGATCGTAATGAACGCATCTTGATTCGTTGCCCGTACCAACCCGATCTCGCTGCGTCCGATACCGACCCAGCTGTTCATGGTAACGAGGCCGTGAGCGCGTGGTGTGAAATCCGTGCGGGGGTGGCTGACGAAGGGCCGAATCGTAACATCATTTCCTTATAGACGAGTGTGGCAAGAGGCACAAGGGTTTCCGTGTCCGCGCGGTTATAGGCCAACAACATTTCGAGTGCGGACTGGTCTCCGCGGCACCATTGCGACCACAGTCGGACGGCGTCCAGGCCATCCAGGCCGCAAACGGCTGGCGCCCGTTCGAGGCCAAGTTCCTGTTCCAGGCGCTTGAGCCCTCCGCGCATACCCAAGCGGCGTGCAGCCAGGCACAGGTCGAGGTGGGCCGTGGGGAATCGAAGTCGGGGGAATTGGGCACGCAAATACGGCACATCGAAGACGGAACCGAAGAAGGTGACCAGCAGCGTGCAACGGTCGAGCTCCGCCTGTAGCCGGTCGGTTGTCAACGTGTCGCCTTGGACCAACGTGGTTGTGGATCCGTTCTGATACAACCCGACAACCGTCACGGCCCCAGCCGGATCGTGAGGAGAAAGGCCGGTCGTTTCAATATCGAGATAGAGCGCAGTGGATCGGCAGGTGTCATAGAATCGCCAATGCTCACGGCTTGGAAGCCGCGCGGCGAGCGAAGAGAAGTCCCCGGCCTCGAATGCAGCGAGGGCGAGCGAGAGGTCCTCGTTATACAGCGATTTTCTGTCCGGGGAGAGCCCGGCAATCCGAGGCCGCTCGACAAAGCTGTGCCAGTCGAGCACGCCGTCTTGCCACCACCGGCGCTCCGTCACAGGCCCGACGCCTTGCAGCAGGACGAATGTGGAGGTCAGCATGGCGGTGATTGTAGCCTTGATTTCACTTAGGAGACAAGTTAGAGTTCGGCACCGCATCAGCGACAGAACGGACGCGTCCGTGGAAAGTTGCACCGCCTCATGACTGAACCGGCGAAGCGCATCCGCATTCTGGTGGACGGAGTGCGACTCGAAGCGGAGCTCAGGGGAACGAAAACGGCGGCTGCGGTCTACGCCGCACTTCCGGTTCAAGCCCCGATCAATGTGTGGGGAGAAGAATTCTATTTCAAGATTTCCGGTGTGACTGATTATCGGGAGACGGCTACGAATCGGGTCGCAGTCGGAGACATCGCCTACTGGGGAGCCGGCCAAGTTCTGGCGATTTTTTTTGGACGAACCCCGATGAGCACGGGAAGCGATCCGGTGCCCGCCGATCGGGTGAATGTCGTGGGACGAATCGTCGGGGATGCGACCCAGTTACGTCGCGTGATGGACGCCTCAACCATCCGAGTCGAGCAAGGATAGGGGCATGCGTCTTTCGAAGGAACGGGTGCGGCATATGGCCGACAGCCTGGTGGGGCGTCTCCAACAAGAGGGTCACATCGAACTGCTCGGAGACCGGCACGCATTGGTCGCCGGCCTTGAGCAGGTGATGACAGACGAGCTGTCTGTGGAGGATCGGTTGAATGCGGAAGTGCGCCAGCTGCTCAAAGCGTATGATAAGCAGATCGAGCAAGGCCAGGTCGATTATCAGAAAATGTTTCAGATGGTGAAGCAGAAGTTGGTCCGTGAACGGGGCCTCATCTTATAAGACGTGAAACGTGAAGCGTATTTCGTGAAGCGTTTGCGAACGACGAGATACGAGCGACGGACGACGCGGATCGCATGTTAAGCGAAGACAAAGCCAGTCATTTGTCGCACGTCATCGTGAATGCGATCAAGCGTCACGCGGCGGTCAGGATGGTGGCCGACGACGAACGGGTGCTGAAAGCGGTCAAGCGTGTCGTGGCCGCCGAGTTGGCGCAGGAAGAAGAGATCGACCGCAAGGTCAAGGCCAGATTGGCCTCGTACTCGCGCGGCATCGTCGAAGGGAGCGCGGAGTGGGAGGTGCTGTATCGGAAGACGTTCGAGGACGAGATCAAAAAACAGGCCAAGATGTGAAGGGCAGAGGGTGAGGGATGGAGCATGAAACAGGTTGTGATCCTGGGAATGATCATTGCGTTGATGGGAACAACGGGTTGTTTCTCGAAGCGCAAACCTCTCGTTCCGCTGGCGCTGGCAGACGCGGATGCCAAGTCCCAGGCGGTGTTGCTGACCGAGCAAGGCACGCAGGCCTACCACGCCAAACAATTCGAGGAGGCCAAGAAATTGTTTGAGCAGGCGGTGTCCATTGCGCCTCAGTCCGGGCAAGCGCATTACAACTATGGCTTGGCGCTGAACGCGCTGGGCAAACAGGACATTGCGCGGCAGCATTTTCTTGAGGCGGCGAACTTGGCTCCCGGTGACCAGGTGATATGGGATTCGCCCGCCTTGGCGCCCTATGGTGATCCCGAAACGAGAACACGCACCAAGGAACGTCCCTATGGAACACAACGGCCCAATTTCGGCGCCCCGTTGCCGCGATACTAGGCGGTTGATAGACGATCGTGATCGATCGCGATAGCGAACCCAACAGTAGACTCCGCACCAAGCCGGAAGACGTATCATATATTCTGCAGACATGAGGAGTGAGATATGGCCAAGGATGTTACAGTCGGACAAATGGCGCCCGAACTCTCAATTCCTGACCAGGACGGTAAGACCGTCACGCTGAAGAGTTTCCGAGGTAAGCAGGTCGTCTTGTATTTTTATCCGAAAGACGATACGCCGGGCTGTACCAAAGAGTCCTGCGATTTCCGCGATGTCGAATCACAAATCTTGCGGGCCGGGGGGGCCATCCTGGGGGTGAGCCTGGATGGGCGCGAATCTCACCAGAAGTTCATCAAGAAATTTGGACTGCCGTTCCCGCTGTTGAGCGACGAAGACGCGGCTATTTCCAAGGTCTACGGGGTCTACAAGGAAAAGAATATGTATGGCCGAAAGTATTGGGGCATCGAACGCAGCACATTCATCATTGGTCCGGAAGGGAAAGTCAAAGCGATCTTTCGCAAAGTCAAAGTCGATGGGCATGCCGACGAAGTGTTGGCGGCGCTAAAAGCATAGCCCTCGCCAGTGCCCTCCTCTCACATTGGCCATGCGGCCCATGATTGATCTTGTCCGCAGAGCCTCTCTCTTCTGTCTGGTTCCGCTTGTGTCCTGTGTCAGCTTCTTGGAAGCCGCAGATAAGACTCCCGCGATGCTTCTGCTCAAAGACACGCTCATCGCGCCCGGCCAACCGGCGAGGGTAGAGGCGCGGCTCTCTACCACAGGCCTGCTGGCTCCCACGGGATTAGGTGGAGAGCTCCTCGAGCTTCTTGTGGAGGGCAAAGTCGTCGCGACGGGCATGACCGGCGGGGATGGACGGGCGTTTTTGACCTATCACCCCAAGGCGCAGGGTGTCATTCCGATTCAGGTGCGAGTCGGTCGCAGTGCCCGCGTCTTGCCGACGGAAGGGCAGGCGAATTTGGTCGCCTGGGAGCGGCGCAACTCCATCCTTGCGATCGAGGTGGCGGCGCTGATGGAAGTGCGTAGGGGAGAACATCCGCTGTCCGGCATCGGGTCGGTGCTTGAGTCGGAACGAACGCCGATGCCCGATGCGGCCGATGAGCTGGCCAAGTTGACGCAGTTCCATTATCGCGTCATGTATGTGGCTACAGTTCCGTCGACGAATGCGGATGGCATGCTCGCGACTGCCGAGATCCGAGCGTGGCTGACCCGTCATAAATTTCCACCCGGATATATCGTCGTGTTGCCGCCCGGTGCATCCGTGTGGGGGGCCAAGATCGATGAATTACACGGCGCGGGCTGGAAGAGCCTCAAGACGGGCATCGGCCGCTCGAAGGCCTTCTCGGAGGCCTTTCTTCAGCGGCGGTTGGAGGCCGTCGTGATATCAGACTCGGCAACCGGCGAAGTTCCGAGGAAAGCCGTAGTCGCGAAGGATTGGAAGGAGATTCGAAAGAAGCTGTAGCAGACTGCGATCGATTCACACCGGCCAGCGCTCTTCCTTCCAGGCCATCTCCCAAAACATCCATTCGTACCGTGAACTGAGTATGAACGATGCTTCCATGCGGCGGCGTGCTTCGTGGCCGGCGGTCTTGGCCCACTGATCGACTTTCTTGCGCATCCATCGCTGGACTTCGGCGAACTCCGGCGACGCATAGAGCATGAGCCAGTCACGGTAGGGGTGATTCTTAGGCGGAGGACCGTTCTTGAGCAAGTGCTGTCCGACCACGCAATAGACCCAGGCGCAGGGGAGGGCGACGACGGTGATCTCCGCTGCGGTGCCCGATGCCGCCACTGCCAGCATGTGTTTCGTGTAGGCGTAGTTTGTCGGCGCCATGGGAACGGACGCCATCCGTTGCGCCGTCATCTTCCAACGCTTCCCATAATTCTCGTGTAGGCTCCGCTCAACGACGATCGTGTCCTCGGCCAGTTTGTTGAATCGCAGGGCGGATTCGGCATCCGGGGCTCGCACCGCACAAGCGGCAAACACGCGTGCGAGATCACCGAGAAACCGTGCGTCCTGCAGAATGTAATATTTGAATTTCCGCTCAGGCAGCGTGCCGTTTCCCAGGGCGACCACGAACGGATGCACAAGCTGTGCATCCCAGATGGGTTTGGCGAGTTGCCGGAGCTGGTTGGAAAACGACATGGGAACCTCCCTTGGAAGGGCTCCCCTACGCCGGCCAGGGTCTCGGCAAACGGTTGATGCCGTCCAGCGCGGCGACTCTGTAACATTCGGCCAACGTCGGATAGTTGAAGACGGTATCAATAAAGTAGTGAATTTGTCCATGGTAGGCCATGACCGCCTGGCCGATGTGGATCAGCTCGGTGGCGCCTTCGCCGATGGCATGCACACCAAGCAGCTCTTTCGTATGCCGGTGGAACAGCAGTTTGAGCATGCCAGTTTCATCCCCGATCAGCTGGCCCCGCGCGATTTCCTTGTAGCGGGCGATGCCGACGCCGTAGGGCACGTCTGCTTGCGTCAGCTCTTCCTCGTTCCGGCCCACCATGGAAATCTCAGGAATCGCGTAGATGCCGTACGGCAGCAGCGAATTGTCGACGCGATCGGGGTAGCCGAACGCGTGGCAGGAGGCGTGGCGGCCCTGTTGCATCGACGTCGAGACCAGGGCCGGGAAGCCGATGACGTCTCCGACGGCGTAGATATGAGGAACGGCCGTCTGGAAGTGTTCGTTCACGCTCAGGCGGCCCCGGTCGTCCGGCTTCAATCCTACAGCCTCCAACCCGAGCCCCTGCGTCGCGCCGACCCGGCCGATCGCGTACATGAGCGTCGTGGTTTGGATCGGCGGGGCGTGTTTGAGACAGACGTGAATGGTCTTGCCCGCGTCTTTCTTGATGGACAGGACTTCCTCATCGTGGTACAGGGTGACCCCGATGTCACGCATTTGTTTCTGGAGCGCCTCAACGATCTCGGCGTCGACGAACTCCAGCAGGCGGGACCGTTTGTCGATAAGCGTGACAGGAACTCCGATGGTGGCGAGGATTGAGGCGTATTCCGTGCCGATGACGCCGCCGCCGACGATGACCATGGAGTTGGGGATGCGTTTCAACGTCAGAAGGCCGTCCGTATCGATGATGGTCTTGTCGTCGAAAGGAATTTGGGCCGGTCTGGCCGGTTCCGTTCCCACGGCAATGACAATGAAATCCCCCGTGAGTTCGTGCGTGCCATGCTCCGATCGGATGCGCAGCCGATGTGGATCAAGGAAGCTGGCGGTGCCATAGCACATTTCGATCCGATTTCTTGCCATCTGGTGTTGCACGATCTGAATTTCGTTCTTGATCACGTGGTCGGCCCGAAAGGCAAGATCTTCGATCGTGATCGTCTGTTTGAGGCGATAGGCGCCGCCGTAGATACTGCGCTGCCGGAATCCCGACAGATAGAGGGCGGCCTCGCGGAGGGATTTACTTGGAATCGTGCCGGTGTTGATGCAGACGCCGCCGACGACCTCCTTCCGCTCGACAATGCAGACCTTTTTGCCAAGCTTCGCCGCCTGGACCGCGGCCTTTTGACCGGCCGGTCCGGTTCCTATGACGAGCAGATCGTAATAGGTCATGGGTGTGGGGAAAGGACAAGGCTGAGGTTCAGGTTAAGAACATGCGTCGCCGGTCGTCCTTAACCTTAACCTCAACCGTGGGCTTGCGCAAGCTAACTTGCCGTAATCAACGACCGGGCGATCCGGAAGGCTTCTTCCATATCCGGCAGGTGCGTCAGTTCCGGCGTGATCTGGAGGTAGCGGACAGTGTTGTTCTTGTCGACGACCATGACCGCTCTGGCGAGCAGGTGCGGACCGCTCAAGAACAGCCCGTAGGTCTTGCCGAACTCGCCGCCCCGATAGTCGGACAGAAACGTGACATTGTCGATCTTGGCTTCCTGGGAGAACCGTTTCTGCGCGAAGGGCGTATCGACGCTGACCGTGATGAGTTCGACCAGCTTGTCGAGCCCTTTGTTCCTTTCACTGAGGTGGTGGGTTTGTTGCTCGCACACCGGCGTATCCAGCGACGGAACCACGCTGATGATCCGGACCTTCCCCGCGCCTTTCGTTTGGGCGATATTGATCAACGACAGGTCGTTCTGTGCCACTTTCACGTCGCGCAGGGCATCGCCGGTCTTGATGGCAGTGCCGGAGAGTCCCAGCGGGCTGCCCTTGAAGAGGACATTGTTGCCTTCTCCGGAAACTGCGCTGCCATCAGCAATCGTGATGTTTTTATAGTTGAAGCTGCTTTCCAGAGGCGCTCCCATACCGGCGCAACCGGCTACTCCAAGCGTGAGGCTCAGTCCGAATCCGATCCATCCTCGATAGGCTGCCTGCATCATGCTCTCCTTTCATCAGACAATGGGTGGAATGCTCGACGTTATGGTGCCACGTCGCTGCTCATGGGTGATTGAATATACGCGAACAAGATGCTGTTGACCAGGCCCGGCTGTTCCCATTGCGGGAGATGGCCGGCCTCAGGGATTTTCACGAGCTGTGATCCTGGGATGGTGCGATGAAGTTCTTCACCCACGGACAGGGGAAAGACCCGATCCTGTTCTCCCCAGATGATCATCGTTGGATGGGAGAGTGTGTGAAGGCGCGTCGCAAACCCGGTTTCCCACAAGGGGAGGACACTTCTCGCGGCCATCAGGGGTTTGATGAGGCCGGGGCGCCGGCGGTTTCGATTGGAGCGTTCGATGACGGCGGGGGTGAGGAGTGCCGGGTTGTGGATGAATTCTCGCATGATGGATTCCGTCATCCAATCGCCGAACAGCCAGCTGCCGAATGAGACGACCCACGTTGGTGCGCGGGTTTCCAGGGCTCGCCTGATCGACGGGCTCGTGAGCTTGAGGAGAATCTGTGGCGGCAATCCGCCGATAAGGACTAGTTTCGAAACACGCGAGGGGTGTTTCAGCGCCATGCCGATCGCGAGGCCGGCTCCCATCGAATTACCGACCAACGTGGCGTGGTGGATGTTCGCGGCGTCCATGAAGCCAACGAAGAAGTCCAGAAGTTGGTCCGGACGGTATTCGATGTCCGGCTTGTCGGAGAGGCCGGAACCGGGCAAATCGAGAGTCAGGACCCGGAAGCTGTGCGCCAAGACCCGGTGCTGATACTCCCATTGCCACATCGATCCCCCGAAGCCGTGGATCAGGATGACGGGCGGCCCGTTCCCCACATCCAGATAGGCGATCCGCTGGTCATGGACGGTGACGGTCTTGATGGGAATGCGTTCGAGGGACTCGAAGTAGGGTGGAATCGACGGCGACGACGAACAGGCCCCAGGAAAAAGGGACAGCAGGCAGAGCGTCAACAGCACGTGGCGTGTGGGACTGTGCGCGTGAGAGGGCGCAGCCGAGACGCGTGGACTATTCCAGTTGGATGACGGTCTCATCCGTTTTCACATTGTCCCCTTCGACGGCCAGGATGGCTTTGACGGTGCCATCGATCGGAGCAGGCACGCGGCTTTCCATCTTCATCGCTTCGATGATCAGAAGCGGATCGCCGGTCTTTACCTGATCGTCCACCCCGACGAGCACTTTGACCACCCGGCCAGGCATCGGCGGCGCCACATCGCCCGGCTTCGACGGCCTGGGCCGTTTCGGTTTGGCGCCTTTTCCCGTTTCCGGGGCCTCTGGAACACCGGCCAGAATTTCCTGGATCGGCTCAAGGGACACCTCTTCCAGCTTGTCGTTGACGCGAATGTAGTACGGCTTGCGTCCATCGGTCTTACGGCCGGACCCGGACACCTTCACATGGTAGGTTTCGCCGTGTACGGTGACGTTGAATTCCACCGGAGCGAGGTGCAGTTCGTGGGCGACTGACGGTCCCTTGGGCGCGGCGGCTTCCAGCGGAGGCGGCACCAAGTCGCCTTTCGCACGGGCTTCGAAAAACTCCCTTGCGATGGCCGGGAACAGGGCGAAGGAGAGCTGATCCTCGACCGATGAGGCGGACTTGGGCAACTCTTTCTTGACCGCCTCCAGTTCCGGCTCAAGCCGGTCGGCAGGCCTGGATTTGATCGGCTCTTCGTTCCCGATGGCGCGGGCCATGACATCGTTGTCCACCTGCCCCGGTGCCCGGCCATAGAAGCCGAGAAAGTAGTTCTTCGTCTCGGTCGTGATGACCTTGTAGCGCTCACCGGTCAGCACATTGAGCGTCGCCTGGGTGCCGACAATCTGGCTGGTCGGTGTCACGAGCGGCGGGTAGCCCATTTCCTTCCGGACCCGCGGGACTTCCTCCAGGACTTCCTTCATGCGGTCCAGCGCGTTTTGCTCGGTGAGTTGCGCAGCCAGGTTGGAGAGCATGCCGCCCGGAATCTGCGAGGTGAGAATTTCCGCGTCGACGCCGGTAAAGTCGCTTTCAAACTGCCGATACTTGCGGCGAACCGAGCGGAAGTGCTCGGTGATCGGGAGGAACGACGCCTGATCCAATCCCGTGTCGTACGGGGTATTCCGCAGCGACGCGACCAGTGTTTCCGTCGCCGGGTGCGACGTGCCGCCGGCCAAGGGCGATATCGACGTGTCGAGCATGTCGAGCCCGCCCAGGATGGCCATGAGCGACGACATGGACGCCATGCCGGAGGTGTAATGGGAATGCAAATGGATCGGTGTCTTGACGGCGGCTTTAAACCGGCGCACGAGGTGGTAGGCGTCCAGCGGCGCCAGGAGTCCGGCCATATCCTTGATGCAGATCGTATCGGCGCCCAGATCCTCGAGCTTTTTCGCCATATCCACGAACCGGTCGATACTGTGGACCGGGCTGACGGTGTAACTGATGGTGGCCTCAGCATGCTTGCCGCAGGCCTTGACCTCGCGCACCGCCCGGTCGAGGTTGCGCACGTCGTTGAGCGCATCGAAGATGCGAAAGACGTCGATGCCGTTGGAGGCCGACCGTTCGATGAACCGCTCCAGCACATCGTCCGCATAGTGCCGGTAGCCGACGAGGTTTTGTCCCCGCAGGAGCATTTGCAGCTTCGTGTTGGGCATCGCGGCACGCAAGGTGCGGAGCCGCTCCCAGGGATCTTCCTTGAGAAAACGCAGACAGGTGTCGAACGTCGCACCGCCCCAGACTTCCAGCGACCAGTAGCCCACGGCGTCGAGCTTCTGGGCGATGGGCAGCATGTCTTCGGTGCGCACGCGCGTGGCAAGGAGCGACTGGTGGCCGTCGCGGAGCGCGACATCGGTGATCAACACGCGTTTGCCCGGTGCCGGTTGAATCGTGAATTCTTCTCCGCGGTCTTTCCGGATTTGCCGGACTTGCGAGGTCTTGAGGGTCGGTGCCGATGGCCGTCCCTTGGCTGTCTGTTTCTTCCCAGGTCGTCGTGTCGTCGCCATGGTTGTCGTCTCTGTTCGTAACTCGGTGAAGGGCCTGCCGCTTACAGCCCTTCGTAGGCTGCAATGGCGGCGGACAGCGCCAGAACCAAGTCTTCCGGTTGTTGGAATTCGTGGTACGAATACAGGTCCGGGTGAGTGTCCAGATAGGACGTATCAAACCGCCCAGCCAGAAAATCCGGCTCCTGCATGATCGCTTCCATGAAGGGAATCGTCGTCTTCAGTCCGCGGATGACGTATTCTTCAAGCGAGCGCCGCATGCGGCTCACAGTCTCGTCCCATGTTCGGCCCCGCACGGTCAACTTCGCCAACAGCGCGTCATAGTAGGGCGGAACCGTATAGTCCTTGTACACCGCACCGTCAATCCGGACGCCGATGCCGCCGGGAGACAGATAGGCCGTCACGGTGCCGGTGCTGGGCATGAAATTGTTCTTCGGATCCTCCGCATTGATCCGGCACTGGATTGCGTGACCTTGCAGGGTGACGTCTGATTGCTGGATGGTGAGCGGGAGTCCCGCCGCGATCTTGATTTGATTTCGCACGATATCAATGGCCGTGATCTGCTCGGTCACTGTATGCTCGACTTGGAGGCGCGGGTTCATTTCGATGAAGTAGAATTTGCCTGATTGATCGAGCAGAAACTCGACGGTGCCTGCGTTGTCGTACTGCACGGCTTTCGCGATGGCAATGGCGGCGTGGCCCATCTCTTCCCGAAGCTCCTTGGTCAGAATCAACGACGGAGCGATTTCGATCAGTTTCTGGTGCCGGCGCTGGATCGAGCAGTCGCGTTCGCCCAGATGAATGATGTGGCCGTGGCGGTCTCCCAGAATCTGGAATTCAATATGGTGCGGCCGTTCGATGTACTTTTCGATGAAGACGCTGCCGTCACCGAACGAGGCCTGCGCTTCCCGCGACGAGACCTCCATGTTCTCACGCAGTTCTGCATCCGACCGGACCACCCGTAGGCCTCGTCCACCGCCTCCGGCGCTGGCTTTGATCATCACCGGGTAGCCGGCCTTCTTCGCGAAGGCCAGGCCGTCTTTCACGTCGGTAATGGCGCTCTCCGTGCCTGGGACGATCGGCACCCCGGCGGACTCGGCCAGCTCGCGCGCCTTGACCTTGCTGCCCATCAACGTAATGGCGTGAGGCGAGGGGCCGATAAAGGTAATGCCCGAGGCTTGGCAGAGTTCGGCAAACTCGGCGTTTTCAGAAAGAAATCCGTATCCAGGATGGATGGCATCGGCGCCGATCCGTTTGGCCAGCCCGACGATCTGCTTGCTATCAAGGAAGCCCTTCACAGGGCCGGGACCGACCAGATAGGACTCGTCGGCTTTTTTGACGTAAATCCCGGTCGAATCCGCTTCGGAATAAATGGCGGCGGTGCCGATGTTTAACTCGCGGCAGGCGCGGATGATGCGCATGGCGATCTCGCCGCGATTGGCGACCAGGATTTTCTTAAACATCGCGCTCCCGATAGGGGAAAAATGAGCGCGTAAGCTAGCATAGGATCAGGAGGTCTGTCGAGGGAGGGAGGGTGAGAGGGGGAGGGGCAGGCGCGGCCCGCCAGTGCGGTGAACTTCCACAGTGAAGTGCCAGCTACCCTGACCGTCGTTAGGTGTGAATTGTCAGCCGGCGACCGTGTTGAATGACGAGTAGCAGTGGTGCCTTCAGCTGCGCTTAGGGCAGGCCTCCCAATATTGAGAGCCGATTGCTTCGGAATGATGGACGGCCCGCCGATCCGGCGGTGGGGCTATCGCGAGTGGGATGTGGCGGCAGTTCTGGGCCTGCCCCGATCACTCTGAGCAACGTATGGACTCGCTTCGCGGCGCGCCTGCGACCGATCAGCGCCTTGGATAATTCCGTCGCCACAATTACGCATGTGTTGTAGAATGCCCTCGTTCTCAGACCAGGCCTGGATCGGACTTTCTGCGTGATACATTCGCAACTATCGGGCGGCAGACGGCATGCCCGTAAAACACGCTATCGTTGGATAACGAGGGGATTCGTACTGATCCTCTCGGTTGTTCTTGTCATCGGGATTTCCTCTTCCCCGGCCTGGAGTGAGAGTCCCGCGCCGTCGGTTCATTGGGGCAGCACGGCCTTTCCCGATCAGTACTCCACGGTGACTACGGGGCTCACGCTCAATCGGTTTACGCCGATCGACGGCAACGGGGCCAAATATGACTCGACCGTGACGAACACCCTGGGTTTCAACCTCATCACGCTCAGCTGGACGCAACATTGGGGTGGGGACTGGAAAGACTGGAGCACCAATCTGACCGCCGGGATCAGCCCGACCAGCGATGAACCGAGCCAATTCTTTCAGAACAAGGTCGTGCATCAGCTCCGCCATCTGCCGCCGGTGACCTCTGTTGATCCGCGGAAAGAGACGGATGTGATGATCGATGGGTCCGTGACACGGTGGTTTCCGCTGTTTCAACCGAAGGTCATATTTGCGGGCGGTGGGTTTTCGGTCGGCACCATCTACCAACAGGGGTTTCTGCGCGCCGGCATCCGGCGGCTACAAGTTTCGCCGACGCTCTATTGTAGTGACAGGTGGGGTGATATCAGTTTGCGGGCATCAGTCTTGGGCCGGATCAGCTATCAGGACAACGGCGCTGCGGTCCACTCCGTGCGGAGTACCGCCGGGCTGGTGCAGCCATCAATCGCGTTCGGCCAGTACCGAACAACCGCCAACGGCGAGACCATTCCAACTTGGGAAATTGAGTTCGCTTTGATGTGGGATTCTGGAATCTTCGTCAATCCGCTTGGGAAAAGTCAAAAGCAGTTTGCCTGGTCCTTGGCCGCCTCTACCGGACCGCTACGGTTTGAAACCTGGAATGACAGTATGGGCAATATTGCGACGAGAGACTTTGGCCCGACCTACGGTGCGAGTTTGACCCTCGATGTGCTACGAGTGTGGCGCTACTTCTCTCCAGAGCAGAGCGGATAGCGAATGGCCATCAGCCACCACCCGCTACTCGTGCTGATGCGGGGTGGCTGAAGCCGTTGGCATGGTGGCCGAAATACATCCCTCGATGAATTCGACCTTACATTGCCATGAGGAGGCTGCCTCGTTGACACGGTTGATCACATCTGCCGGCTTCACGGCGCCGGGGGTGATGTCCACAAGCACATGATCGGGAACGCGGTGAAAGTACACGCCGGTCACGCCTGGAATGGCCTGCAAGACCCTGTTCATCTCCGTTTCTTTGCTGTCGCAACCCGGTCCGCTCATCGTCAAGGGTAGCCGTTCCCTGATTGGAGGATTGGCCGCAGCCGGCAGGGCAAGGGCTAGGCTGGAGAACACCAGTGCGACCGTCACATATCGTGTGTGCCACAGGGGGTGCATAGGGATCCCGCCTCCGTATCGGGATGATGTCTCTCCTACAAAATACACGATGGAAAATTGGTTGTCGAGCCGCTCGTTCGAGGGGCGAGGCGGTATCAGGCTCCTATGAGGAGCCGATTCCGGCTGATTGGAAGGATGAGCGGGATGCTCGTGCACAGGGTGAGCGTGGAGCTACATGAGCCGGAATCGGCTGCGTTGATCGCTCACATTGTCGCGCGAGATGCTTTTCCAAATGAAGCCCTGGATCCGTTTGCGCTGGTCGTGGCCTAGATCCATGAATCGGACGGAGAATTGACAGCCGGACACCCAGACAACATGCGCCGATGTCAGGACCAGTTGCGGCAGTCCATCGGGAAGAGCCACAGTGAGCGTCAGCAATGTTCCCCGCGTCACACGTTGGTCGCTGATGATTTGGCACCCTGAGAGGGAGAGATTCTTGGTGAGGCCTTCGCCTCGATGCGGCTGGGTAGGGATTTCACCGACATAGCGCACTTGGCACGTGAGCGTCACCCGTTCGGCATAGCGGTTATCAAGCGGTTTGTAGGTTTTTCGGTTCTGCATGGTGAGCTGCATCATAGCGCGCTTCGGCAGAGTGTCCCAATTATTTTAGGAAAATAGCAGGAGTGTGACTCGTTCGAAGGAGGGAGACGAAATGGGTTCCCGAATGCCGGCGATCCGCTACTTGGCCTGAATCAGAAAGGCCTTGGATCTGGCGTTGCCGCCGCCGGCAATGATGTCGATGAACGACATGCCGGGCCGGACATCGGGAACCGTCGCCTGGATGGTCGTCTCATTCACGAACGTATAGTCGATTGTAGCCTGGCCCGCGGCGCTGAAGGCGACGCCGTGGAAACATTCTTTTGTGCCGAAGTGTTCCCCCTTGATCGTGATCTTCTGCCCCGGTTTGGCCTCGTCCGGCTCGACCTTCACGATCTTCGGCTGTTTGCTGCGGTCGCAGACCGGATCTTTTTCGATCTTTGACTCGTCCGAGCCCTGGATCGATTCCACGTCGTAGAGTGTAAAGCCTGCTCCCTCGACGATGGCGCCGTCATCCTTGGCCGCAACGTCCGTGTGAGCGAAGGCGAACGATATGAAACATGCGACGATCATCAGAACTGGCAGCCTCAGACGCATGGATCCTCCCTCAGTCACAGATTACTGGGTGGATAGCGGAACATAGATCTCGCCGACGATCGCTTGGCCAGGCGCAGACCGAGCGAATGTCGCAAACGCCTCGGCCAGCGGGGACGGATCCTTCTTTGACAGCAGCAAGAGCGGACGGCGGAGAGGATACCGGCCGTCCTTGACCGTTGGGACTTCCGGCTCCACCTTGTCGACCGGGAGTAACCGAACGGCCACCCCGCTGGAGACGGCGGACAGGCCGGTGCTCAACGAGATATAGGTGACAGCTGAGAGCGGAGGAAGCGTGCCGACGACGGTCTTGACGACTTGTTCGTCAGGGCCGATTGTCTTGGCTTGGCCGGTCAGTTTCCCGGCAATGCCTAGCTGTGTCTCGAAGGCGTCACGGACATTTTGGTTCCGTGGGCGATCAATGGGCAGAATCTTGGTTTCCGGTCCGCCGAGCTCGGCCCAGTCCCGCACCTTCCCGGAAAACACGTCGGCGACTTGTTGCTTCGTCACGTCCTTGGTGAAGTTGGACAAGTGAACGAGAATGCCGATCCCGTCCCAACCGATTTGCGTCGCCCGCAGAGCCGGATCTTCGAAGCCTGTGACGGCAAGCTGGGCCTGGCCTGTCTTGACCAAATCCAGTGGCGTAGAATCCTCGTCCCAGAGAATGTCGACATAGGCGCGTGGGTTGGCTCGTTCGAAGGCGCGGGCGAGGGTTTCGATCGTGGCCAGTTCAGGCCCGTTCCCCGCGATAACCAGACCCCCTCTCACCTCGGCGGTGGTCACGGTTGGCAGCAGTAGTCCCATGACGAGCGCAACCAACAGCGCCGCACATGCACCGTGCCGTGCTCCCGTCAGCCGTTTCGGCGTCGCGGGTCTGGGAGCAGTCGGGGCGGGTAGGACAGCGAAGCGAGAGCCACGTGTCATGATGATCCAGAACCGGATTCAAATTGGCCGGCAGGGTTCGAGTCGGACGAGGTGTTCGGCGGTGGGACGTTGCGCTTCAGGTTCAGCGGGGGCAATTTGGCAAATCGTTCCATTCGTTCGTTGTGCATGGCTCCGGCTTTGAGTTCGGCGAACCCCGGTTTATGGTCGCCGACGATCTTGGAGGCAAACGACGAGAGCAGTCTCGTTGCCTGTCGAGCGTGGCAGAAGGGGCATTCCGTATCTTCCACTCGGGCATGGACCGATTGTGTGACCTCAAATTGTTTGGCACATTGTTCACAGCGATATTCGTAGAGGGGCATGTTCCAATCTCTTGCTGTCTTTTGGGTACCGCCTCACGTTCCCGCGATGGGAGGTGTGGGCCGAATTCCGGTCCCCATTACTCTTGACCGGCCCGTTCGGTTGCGTTTATTGTAGCACAGTTGCGTGTGTTAACTACCAGCATCACAGGAGGGTTCCGATGGCAGTGCTGCTTCGGCGATACAAAGGCAACAATGGGATGATGCAAGAAGAACGAATTGATGACGATGATCGAATCGAGCGCTACATGCGGCTCTTCGAGAAGGACGATGTCAAAAAGTTGGAAACAGGGGTCAAGGTTTTTATTGAGAAGGATGAGTGGCAACTCCTCCCATGAATCGGTAATGGATTACAGGTGAAGGCGGCACGGGAGATCCGCAGGGGGTCGCGTACTCCTTCACCGCGTTCCATCTCCCCTCTGACCGGTCCACCATGACGTATTGGGTTCACATCGCCCGGTCAATCGATCGTGTGACGTTGCATCGCGATCGGTGTTCCGAGGTACCGTCGAATGCCACTTCCAGCGACTTTTGGGAAGGGGGATGGTTCGACTATCCGGATAAGGAGCGGGCAGTGCACGCCATGGAACAGGCCGGGGCAAACCATCAGCGGCGATGTCCGCTCTGCAAACCATAGCGCTGCAGGTCTGAGTATCGAGGACTGAGGACGCTGTGGTCATGCCTGGAAGTCCTCAGCCCTCGGCCCTCAGTCCTCACTACTCGCATCTTTAGATTATGCCGCGACTCGCCTTGCTCCTGACGACGATCATCTGGGGCGCGACATTTCCTGCCACCAAGGCGGCTTTGGAACAGATCCCGCCGTTCTCATTCTTGCTGCTCAGGTTTTTTCTTGGTGCCGTGCTTGTGGGGATCTGGTTCGTGCTGGCACGGCGTGCGTTTCAGCGTGACCGCACGATGTTGAGGGCCAGTGCGATCACGACGGTGTTTCTCTTTCTCGGCTATGTGTTGCAAACCGTCGGTCTTCGGTATACGAGCGCATCCAATTCCGCCTTCTTGACGGCGTTGTACGTCGTGTTTGTCCCGTTGATTCTCAGGCGATTCGACGGCCGCGTGCTGCTGGCCACGGCGATCGCGGTGGCCGGGCTCTGGCTGCTGGTGAAACCCACAGCCGGCGTGAACATCGGAGATCTGCTGACGCTGGGGTGCGCTGTCGCCTTCGCGGGACACATCGTCTGTCTGGAGCGGTTCACCCGCGCGTTTGACGCGCCGTCGCTCTTAATATGGCAGATGGCCGCGACGACACTGCTCCTCATTCCGGTGACCTGGTGGGAGCAGGCACCGGCCGAGGCCTTTGTCCCCACGGCTGTGCTGTTGATCGGGCTAGGGATCACTGGCGGGTTGGCCACCGGGGCATTCGCCGTTCAAATGTGGGTGCAGCAGTTTGTTCCGGCGCAGCAGGTGGCGCTGGTGTTCGCCTCGGAGCCGGCCTATGCTGCCTGGCTCTCCTGGTATTTCTTGGGCGAGACATTAGATCTCCAAGGATGGGTCGGAAGCGGGTTGATCTTATTGGCGGTGGTCATCGGGGCATTTGAAAGCCGGAAGGAGCCGCCTTCAGATGAGATGGCGCAGCCGGCCTCACTGGATGCAGCAAAGGTCTGAAGGCCGGATTGAGTTGAAGAAAGAAGGACTCACATGGCACAAAAATTTGGGAACGGTCGCTGGGTGCAGGAAGGGTTTTTAGATAATCGCGTCGAGGGTACCGTCGTAGGGCGGGTGGTGTTTGCGGCGATCGGGCCGGTGGACTTTTATCTCACCGGTAACTTCAAACCCGACATTGCGGGTGAGGTCATCTGCTTCCGCAACGGTCGATTCGAGGATGAAGAGATGGCTGCGCAGGTGATCGGAGACATGGACAATCCTCAGACCGGAACGGTGAATCTCATTTCGTTCGATCCGCACCCGAATCTTGTGCCGCATCCCTATGTGGAATGGTTCTCGGCAAGCAACAACCATTACCGGTTTGAGCTCAATCCGGACGAGGCCTGGGTTGTGCCGGCATCGGAGCGCAGCGACATCGATCGGGAAAGCCAGAGGATTCGAGACACCCTGGCCCTTCGTACGGACGAACCGCGACGGCGCACTGAAGATTCGGAGTGGGTGTGAGCGCAGGCCGAAAATCCGCTCAGGCCGGAATTTCTTCCGCCGAAACAGGCACGGTCACCGGAACTTTCATCTCAATCGGCCGGTTGAGCGCGCGCTGCTCCGATTCCTGTTTGCTGATACCTTCCCTCACATAGCGCGGTACGTTACGAATGTCCCAGACCATCCCCAACTGCTCCAGCAACTTCAGGCCGTAGTAGGTCAGATCGATTTCCCACCAATAGAATCCCTGCCTAGTGGAGGCGGGATAATAATGGTGGTTATTGTGCCAGCCTTCCCCCATGGTAATGAGGGCCAGGAAGAAATTGTTCCGGCTATCATCGCCGGTCACGTACCGCTGCGAGCCGTAGACATGTGAGAGCGAATTGATCGTGCAGGTGCCGTGAAAGAGCGCCACGGTTGAGATGAAAAATCCCCAGATCAACATTTGCGAGCCGTTGGTGCCAAGCCCCGGCGCCTGGACTTCCAGCAACCAGCCCAGTCCGAACATTCCAAAACCGGTGATGGTGGGAATAAGAACATCGAATCGGTCGAGAAACCGAAGTTCAGGAAACTTGGCGAAATCGGCGATCGCTTTGAGCCGCGGTGCATAGTACGTTTGCGACATCACCCAGCCCATGTGCGACCAGAGAAATCCCCCCTGCCGCGGGGAGTGAACATCCTCTGGTGTATCCGACGCGATATGGTGATGGCGATGATGCCCGGCCCACCACAAGGGGCCGCGTTGGGCGCAGGAGCCGCCCAGCAGCGCGAATAAAAACTGCACGGTACGCGAGGTCTTGAAGGTGCGATGCGAAAAATACCGATGGTACCAGCCGGTAATGGCAAACATGCGTATAAAATAGAACGCGACGGCGACAGCGACGGCGGTCCAACTCCAGCCGACCCAAAATACGCCCAAGCACATGAGATGGACGGCAATGAACGGGACGCTGCGGAACCAATCGACTTTCGGCGGGCCATCCAGCTTCATTTTTTCCAGGCCGGCCCAGGAGTCGAACCAGCGCAGAAACGCATAGAAGCCGGCCTCGGCCTTGTTCGAGTGGAGAGTGCGCACGTCTGACATTCGAATACCTCCGGGTCAGGGATCGGCGTACGCTGTGCTCTGAACAGCACGCCGAGGTCCCGATTCAGTTGAACGATCTCGCGGCGCTCGAGTAGTGAAAAATGAGGCAGACCGCAGAGCCCGAATCACCGAAGCGATGCTTCGGCATTCAGTCGGACTAATGGACCTTCATTATACACAAAACGATTCAAAAAATGAACCCCGGATTTTGAGGGGAGAATCGGTAGCGTTTCTCTGCGAACGGCAAAGGGTCCGGTTTGGTCGAGCGGGAAGGCTGAGGCTCACCTCCCGGGATCGTGCCATACGCCATCACCATAGGCCCGTTGCTCTTCAGCCAATCAACCTACGCCGCAATTGATTCCAGCTTGCTCTTGCCGTCGCGCACGTAGTCAGGCACGCCGCGGACATCCCATACGAGACCCAACCACTCCATGGCCTTCAGGCAATAATAGGTCAGATCGATTTCCCACCAATAGAACCCCTGCCTGGTGGAGGCAGGGTAGTAATGGTGATTGTTGTGCCAGCCTTCACCCATCGTGATGAGCGCCAGGATGAAATTGTTCCGACTGTCGTCGCCGGTTTGGTACCGCTGCGAGCCGTAGACGTGCGAGAGAGAATTAATCGTACAGGTCCCGTGGATCAGGGCGACGGTGGACACGAAGAATCCCCAGATCAGCATCTGCGGGCCATTGGTGCCCAAACTAGGCGCGAAGGTTTCCAGCAGCTTCCCAAGCCCAAACATGCCGAATCCGGTGAGGGTGGGGACGAGGATATCAAACCGGTCCAGAAACCGGAGTTCCGGGTATTTGGCAAAATCCGCGATCGCTTTCAACCGCGGCGCGAAATGGGTCTGTGAGGTAAACCAGCCGATATGCGACCAGAGAAATCCCCCGTGGCGTGGTGAGTGGACGTCATCCGGTGTGTCGGACGCGATGTGGTGATGGCGATGATGGCCGGCCCACCACAAGGGGCCGCGTTGGGCGCAGGAGCCGCCCAGCAGCGCGAATAAGAACTGCACGGTGCGGGAGGTCTTGAACGTGCGATGGGAAAAATACCGGTGATACCAGCCGGTGATGGCAAACATGCGGACGAAGTAGAAGGCGACGGCCACGGCCACGGCGGTCCAGCTCCAGCCGACCCACATGACGCCGAAGCACATCAGATGGACGGCGATGATGGGAATACAACGAAGCCAGTCCACACGCGGGACGCCACCGGTGTTCATGCGCTCCAAGCCTGCCCAGGAATCGAACCAGCGGAGGATCGTCAACCAGACTTCCTGCGATACCGTCGATTGCGAATGACTGATCGAAGCCATACCTTTACCTCCACGTCGGCCAAGACCTGCTTCATTGTACAGCAAGACATCCGCTTGTCCACTATTAGCTCCCCGGGCGCCAATTTGACAGGCTCGTCTGCCCATCTCTAGAATGCGAATCCATGAACGATCGTTTTCTCAGAGCGTGCCGTCGCGAACCGGTCGACTGCACTCCGGTGTGGTTCATGCGCCAAGCAGGGCGCTACATGGCCGAGTACCGGACTCTGCGGGCCAAACATTCGATTCTCGAGATGTGCAAGACGCCGGAGTTGGCCGCGCAGGTGACACTCCAGCCGATCGACCGATTTCCGCTCGATGCCGCGATCATTTTCGCTGACATTCTCCTCCCCCTGGAGCCCATGGGCCTCACGTTAGAATTTGCCCAAGGCGAGGGGCCGGTTATCCACAATCCGGTCCGGGACCGTGCGGCGGTGGAGCGGCTGAAGGTCATTGATGGCGGTGAGCTTGACTATGTGGCCGAAGCAATCCGGCAAACCCGGCGCGCGCTCAATGGGCGCGTCCCGTTGATCGGCTTCGCGGGCGCCCCGTTCACGCTCGCCAGCTACGCAATCGAAGGCGGAGGGTCTCGCAACTATCTCCACACGAAACAGATGATGTATAGCGATCCCACGGCCTGGCATAAGCTTATGGATAAGTTCGCGCGGGTCATTACCGGGTATCTCAGGCGGCAAATCAAGGCAGGTGCTCAAGCCGTTCAGCTGTTTGACAGTTGGGTCGGGTGTCTCTCGGCCGGAGATTACGCGGAATATGTGATGCCGCACGTCCAGTTGATTTTCGAAGGGCTCAAACGCGAAGGCGTTCCGCTGATTCATTTTGGCACCGGCACGACGGCCATTCTCCGGCAGATGCGCGAGGCGGGAGGGGACGTGATCGGAATTGACTGGCGGGTCCATCTGGATGAGGCCTGGACAATGGTCGGGCACGATCGCGCGGTGCAGGGCAACC
The DNA here is from genome assembly GCA_015903945.1 of Nitrospira sp. Taxonomy (GTDB): domain Bacteria; phylum Nitrospirota; class Nitrospiria; order Nitrospirales; family Nitrospiraceae; genus Nitrospira_D. Next base: position 22,197 of record JABMDL010000002.1, read on the forward strand.
TGGACCCGCTCGTTTTGTTCGCGCCAATCCATGAAATTGAGCGGCGGGTCGAAGACATTCTGAGACGAGCGGGAGGCCGCGCAGGCCATATCTTCAATCTTGGGCACGGGATTCTTCCCTCGACGCCCGTCGATCATGTCGCCGCGACGATCGACATGGTCCACAAACTCAGCCAACGTTAGGGAACGTGAAGCGTCATTCGTGAAGCGTATCTCGTCATGCAGGGTACAGGTTGCTGGTTCCGCGTTGCGTGAGACACGTTGCTCTAACGTCAAGCTCGAAGCGTGAAACTTACAATCCAAAACTATTTTCGCTTCCTGCGCTTTACGAGATACGAGATACGAACGACGAGGAACGATGTCTGAACGAACGCGTCCTACCGCGGTTCTCCTGATGGCCATGGGTGGGCCGGACTGCCTGGAGAACGTCGAGCCTTTTTTGCTCGATGTGCGGGGCGGACGTCCTACGCCGCCGGCTCTCATCGAGGAGATTCGGGAACGCTATCGGGCCACGGGCGGGAAGTCTCCCGCGGTCGGCATCACACAGAGTCTGGCAAAAAAACTGGAACAACGGTTGAACGCATCGAGCCATGGCCGCTATCGTGTATACGTGGGCCTGCGGCATTGGCATCCGTTTATCAAGGAGACCTACGCCGAACTTCTGGCAGAACAGCCTGAACATATCATCGGTATCTGCATGGCGCCGCAACAGTCGTCGCTGAGTACCGGCGCCTACCGCAAGAAGGTTGAAGACGCGCGGTCGGCCTTTCAGAGCACGGTGCCGGTCACGTACGTCGGCGGGTGGAACCGGCATCCCAAACTGATTGCGGCGATCGTCAACAGTATCCGGCAGGCACTGTTGACATTTCCGGCCGAGGTGCGTCCGACCGTGCCGGTCCTGTTTACGGCGCACAGTCTGCCGGAGCGAATCGTGGCGATGAAAGATCCCTATCCCGAAGAGGTCCGGGGAACGGTCGAAGCCGTAACGGCCTGTTTGGGAACCCAGCCGACGGTTTTTGCCTATCAGAGCCAAGGGCGATCCAATGAGCCCTGGTTAGGGCCGACCGTCGAGGCGACGCTCGACACCCTGCATCAGGCGGGACATCGACATGTGCTGGTGGCTCCCATCGGATTTATCTGCGACCATGTGGAAACCCTGTACGATATCGACATTGAGTTAAAGCAATTGGCCTCCGGCAAGGGTATGCAGCTTGAGCGGATCGCCATGTTGAACGACCAGCCGGCTCTGGTCGACACCTTGCTCGATATCCTGGCCGCCCACGAATCGTCACTCTGCCTTCCATCGTGAGCCGTCCCCGCACAGTCGTCATCGTCGGCGGTGGTATTTCCGGTCTGGCGACAGCCTTTGCCTTGCAAGAAAAAGCCGTGGCAAAGGGACTTGCTCTCCAGTGCACGGTGCTCGAAGCCGACTCCTCTTGGGGCGGAAAGATCGTCACGCATCGAATCGGCGATCTGGTCACCGAGGCCGGTCCCGATTCCTTTCTTTCCCAAAAACAAGCCGGCCTCGAACTGTGCGCGAAGTTGGGGCTCACCGATCAACTGATTAATACGAATGAGACGGGCAAGAAAGCGTTCGTGCTACACGGCGGGCGGCTCCACGAATTGCCCGAGGGGCTTGTGTCCTTCGTGCCGAAACAGCTGGGGCCGTTTCTCCGCAGCGGATTGCTCAGTTGGACGGGTCTCGTGCGGATGGGGATGGACGTGCTGATCCCACGCGGGCCGTCGGATGGCGATGAGTCGGTGGCTTCCTTCTTCCGCCGGCGATTCGGCACGCAAGCCTTTGAGCGTGTGCTGGAACCGCTGATGGCGGGGATCTACGCCGGCGATGCCGAACAAATGAGCCTCAAGGCCACTTTTCCACGATTTTTCGAACTGGAGCAGCGTTACGGCAGCATCATCCGAGGGATGACGGCCGAGAAAAAGCAGGCGCCGCCGATCTCCCCGAACGGGCCCAGACGGACGATGTTCGTCAGTCTTAAAAACGGCCTCAGTGATCTGGTGACGGCGCTAAGAGCGCGGTTGGGGCAGCAAGGGGTGGAGTGCCGATTAGCCTGTCGCGTCGAGGCGTTGCGGGTGAGGTCGCATCAGCCGGGCCGATGGATGTACGACCTCATTCTCGAGGACGGGTCGTCGTGTTCTGCAGAAGCTCTTGTCTTGGCGACGCCCGCCTATATCTCGGCGGACCTCTTACGGCCGCTGACGCCAATTGCCGGAGGACTCTTGGAGATGATTCCCTATGCATCGACGGCCACGATCGCGATGGCCTATCCGGAACAACTGGTGATGGGGGCCGTTGAAGGATTTGGCTTTATCGTTCCTCGCATCCAAGGGCGCGATCTGATTGCTGCAACCTGGACGTCCCTAAAGTGGCCGCATCGGGCTCCCGCCGGACAAGTTCTAATTCGTTGTTATGTGGGTGGCGTTGGGCGGGAGGCGATTCTTCAGTTGAACGATACCGAGTTGGTAGCGAAAGTCCGCGCCGAACTCTCCGCGCTCTGTGGAATCACGGCGAACCCGACGTATGTCGAAGTGAACCGGTGGTGGAAAGCCATGCCGCAATATACGCTGGGGCATCTGCATCGGCTGGCACAGCTGGAGGCGGCCTTGAGTCGTTATCCCGGCTTAGTCCTCACGGGCGCCGGGTATCGGGGAGTCGGTATTCCCGATTGCATTCGCGACGGAGCCCTGGCGGCTGATTATATCGTGCGGCATCTCTCGAATGAACCAGACCCGCTGCGCGTGAGGGGACGGACTGACGCGTAAAGACCTTCTCCGTTCACCTTTGCTTACTCGTACATCCATGCACGCGTCAGCGGTAGCTCGGTCGGGCCGGCTGCCTCCTGGCGGCTGGCCAGTACTTGATACACATTCAGCCACCCTTGGGCGAAGCCGACAGACGAGCCTGCCAGGTATGCGCGCCAAATACGGAGGGTCTTGTCGCCGACCAATCGGCGCGCAGCGTCCAGTTGCGTTTCCAACCGGTGGGACCACTGTGCGAGCGTGCGGGCGTAGTGGGGCCGCAAGCTTTCAACGTCGCACACTTCGAAGTTCTGCTCGGCCATCTCGCGGATGACCAGGTGCAGGTGCGGGAGTTCGGTGTGCGGAAAGACATACTTGTCCATGAAAGCACTGATTCCGGAACCGACCGTGTGCCCGTTGGCGTCGGACGAAGTGATGCCGTGGTTTAGGAACAGTCCACGATCGCGCAACATGCGCCGAACGGCGCCGAAGTAGGCGGAGAAGTTTGTCTGGCCGACATGCTCGAACATGCCGATGCTGGATACCTTGTCGAACGAGGCCGCTCCGAACCGATCCGGTGCATCGCGATAGTCCAGCAAGAGTGCCTCGACGCGTCCATTCAAGCCGGCGGCTGCGATGCGCTCCTTCGCAAGCGCCAATTGCTTCTCCGATAGTGTAATGCCGACGGTGCGCACTCCATAGTGCTCCGCCGCGTGCAGGATCAACCCACCCCAGCCGCATCCGATATCTAGCAGCCGCTCGCCGGACTGCAGCCGGAGTTTGCGGCAGACGTGATCGAGTTTGGCTCGTTGTGCAGCATGGATCGTTTCCTCGCCGGTTTGAAAGTAGGCGCATGAGTAGATCATGCGGTCATCAAGCCAGAGGCGATAGAACTCGTTACCGACGTCGTAGTGGTATTTGATGTCGTCACGATCCTGTGTCGGGGTATGGATCGCCATGGCTGCGGCGATTCTCGCCGTCGCGGGAGCGCCACCGGCTGCTGCCAGCCGCTCGGCGCTTGCGATCACTTCAATGATGTCGCCGTCGATATCGATGCGGCCGTCGACGAAGGCTTCGCCGAGCGCGCCCAGGGTCGGGTGGGCCAAGTCGGGGAGCACACCGGGATCACGAATAGACATCACGGCGCGCGGGTGCAATCCGAAATTCAGACGAGACCCGTCTGGCAGGATGAGGTCGAGCGGCTGGCCGCCGTTCGCGCGGACTGTGTCAGCGAGTTGGTGAATTCCATGGAGGACGGCTACACTCACGGCTTTGCGGGTCATCTTCGATACCAGACCTTGGTGTGGCATAGCCACCTCCTGTGGGCTGCGACCGAGAATTGCTGTCGGGCCAATTTGCCTGGTCTAAGCGGAATACCCTCCTTGCTGGTACAAGAGCGGTGATTCCAATTGAAAGAATGCACTCGAAGGCGGTGGATGCTCAACAAGCAAGGCTGATGCGAGTCGGAGTAATCCTTTCCTCGATGCTTGTCAATAGGCTCCTGCCGCTGGCCGGCCAGCGAGTGTGATGAGCGAAGAGTGTGCCTGGCAGAACTACAGATTCAATTCAAATAGTTGAGTAAGGGTGGCGCAAGGCCGCTGCCACAATTGGGGGAGAAATTCCTCATGTGTGTGGCTGCCGATTGAGGAATAATGCGTCAAAATGGGCGACCGTTCAGGGGAGAATGACGGCCTGCTCCGGATACCCAAGTGCTTTGAGCGTGCCCTCCAGAGCATCGACCATGGGTGGGGGGCCGCAGAGAAATACACAGGTACCGGGTCCTGGCGCAGGAAGGTGTCTGCGTAGCACTTCAGGCGTCACACGCCCGGCTCCTTGGGTCCATCCTGCCGGAGGCTGTTCCAACAGGTGGTGACAATGAAAGCTCGGATACTCTCGGAGGTACTGGTCCCATTCGTGCCGACGAATGATGTCCGTCTCGGTCTTGTTGGCAAAAATCAAAAACAGTTCTGCATCAATCTGCTTCGTAAGAATCCAGCGGATGATGGAAATCATCGGGGTGATTCCGGTGCCTCCAGCCACGAAGCCGACACGCGTTGCCATGCCGTCGACCCAATGGCCACCGGGGTTCGGTCCGCTCATGAGCACCGAATCCCCGATATGCTGCTGGTGGAGATACTTGGATACCACGCCGGATTCATAGCGCTTGACCGTCAGATCGAAGAAGCCGGTCGAGCCCGGCAATGAAGACGGGGTATAGGCGCGTTTGATCGATTTGCCGTCGATTGTCGTGTGGACGTATAGAAAATCGCCGGGCAGCATGTCCAGCGTGGCATCAGGAGGAAGTTCAAAGCGGAATGTCTTCGTATCGTGCGTGTCGGGTTCGATTGCTGTGAGTGTGTAGGGGGCCGGCGCCTTGGTTTTGATGCGAACGGCGGTGTCCATCGGCGGGGGGAGTCTTATGTTTGGCGTCTCTTGGTTTGGATATTCATCGGTGGGTTGGAATCGGCAGGACGATATTTGTCCAGGCTCGCGAGGACTGGACCGGCGGCCGGAACCTGATGGGCCATGGCCTGCATCAACCAGCTCCGAGCCTCCTCTCTATTCTGCGCCACCCCACGTCCGAATGCGTACATCACTCCGAGCACGTACATGGCTTTTCCGTTGCCGGTCGACGCCAAGCGCCGCAGACCGTCGGAGGCTTTCATGTACCAACTCACGGATTCCGGCGAGTGAGACCCGCTCTGCTGGGCAAAAAATCGGCCGAGACGATATTGGGCAAAGGCGTCGCCTTGTTCGGCTAGGAGAATATCAGGATTGGCCTGTGTCGGAGTTTGGCTTGCTCCACGTGGTTGAGCTGTCAGGCTCGCAGAGGAGTCGTCCTCTTGTGTGGATGCCACCAAACGATTCGAAGTGGTGCTGCCGGAGTTGGCCAGGGAAACATTCGGCACTTGGGCGGCCTTGTGTTGTGCCGATAGGAGGCTTGTTTCAGAAGGGAGAGCTGGCAGGCTCGCGGTGGAGTCGTCCATTTGCGAGGATGCCGCCATACGATTCGAAGTGGTGTTGCCGGAATAGGCCGGTGGAGGGGTCGATGTGTGGCCGGCATTGTATTGTGCCGGAGCCTGCTCCATCGGACGTTTGGGGGAGGGTGTCGCGATGACGGGCTTGGCGGTACGTGATTTAGCCTGGCTGCCACGCGCGGATGCGTCTCGAGGAGTCCGTTGACTTGCGATCAACTCTGTTTGAGGGGATGGAGCATCAGCTATGGCCTGCGCTGTTTGGGTACAATCCTCGTTCAGAGGAGAAGCGCTTCCGGCATGAGCACCGGGCTGACAATCACGGGTGCGGTCCGATGACGGGAGCCAGATATTCAGTGACGAGAGACCGCCTATGAGAGAGATGATGAGCAAGGCCCACTTGGCTAAGCGGCGTCTAAGGATTGACCGGTCGCTGGGAGGCACCAGTACAAGTCCTGGATAATCTGGCTTGGCCATACCTGTTCCCGATTAAATCTGTTTGTAGTATATCAGGATATGCGAGTTGTGTCTCGTCTTTCCATGGAGGATGTCAAACCCGTCCGGCCACAGCGACCCCCTCTTGTTCTCCCGGCTGGTCGGGTCCTATAGTGTCCTTATGTCCGCTGGTTTCCCCTGTCCTTTTCTGGTCAGGGAGCCTGGACACCTCGAGGGCCATGGACCATACACTCACCATTTCTGAACCCAGCGGGCCGTTTCGAGAACCGAGGGAGCCTGTCTTTTCATATGACTACTCGATTCAACGCGCCACGTGGGCGACACCGCATGGAGTTCGTGTCAAAGTGTCGATTCCAGGCGAATTGGACGTATTGAAGATCCGATTAATGGGCCAGGTCACCGGATCCCCAGGGCAGCAATTGATTATCGGAAACGTGCTATCGCGTCAGATCGCGGATTGGAAGCTGCGTATTGCCGAGACGGAAGGCATGTTGGCTGAACGGCGTGATGTCAAGATCGAACCCTATACCGGTGCATCGGCCCATCTGTTTCCCAAGCTCGCCCTGTTGTTCGAAGAAGGCAAACACAGGGTGCGCGAGGAGGTCCGAAGACGTGTCGGGCTCTAGCCCGCATTATTCATGAACGCTTCTACTGCAACCGCCGATACGCCGCTACGACAAGCTTGGCCGTGGTCTCTTCACGGCCAAGCGGGCAGGCTCGCCCTTCGTGACCTCAACATACTGTTTCAAGTATGCTTCGGTCTCTCAAGGCTCCGCGTGCCCGTCTCACATGGCGTCTTAGCGGTTTCGTGACGAACCGTCATGAATAATGCGGGCTAGTGTCTTCTGAACTCCCTTTGCAACGCCACATGTGAGTCACGCGAGTGCCCTTCAATCCATACCTTCTTCCTGTGACCCACAATTGCTGTGGATAGCCCTGTGTACAATTGAATCCGAGGTGGCAAATCCCCGCAATTGAGAGGGGGGTGAACAGCTTGCCCATTATTTAATCATTGTGTCGGAGGTATCCCGCTCCCCCATATCTTGTAGGAAGGGATTCCCTTAGGGCTATCTTGCTGTAGGGAAAAACCGCTGGGGGTTAACGTGTCGATTCTGCCGGCTTTGCTTGATGGGGAGTAGTTAGAAAATGCGGCGAAAGTGTTTGGAATGGACACCTGATTCATCGGCAAAGCCGAGCGATCCGTTATCCGGACTGCCGGTGTCATTGAGATCGATGCGGTAGTGGGCTCGAACCTCCTCCATAGCGGTTTCAAACGGGATGGCACCGGGATACAGCGTGCCGGGTGCGTGCGCGCCCCGTGTCAAAGTGCGGAGGGTGTCTGCCTCCGCAAATCGCTTGTCGGAAAAAATATAGATGTCCGCGATCGCGTGGTCGCCCAGTTTGTGTCCGGGCGTGGTGGCAGGTATCTGCTCGGCAAGGGTGCCGGCCAGTCGATCCTGTTTCAGTCGCTTCAACAGCGCCACAATTTGACTGTCCGTCGCCTGTGGGGGGACGACCAGTCCGACGGCATTCATCTCCAGGATCGTCGTCTGTACTTTGAAGATGACCGGTGCCGCTTCCGGGTCTTCGATGACCGAGACGCTGGGGCCTTCGGTGCCGGCCGCCTGTTTGTTGCGTGAGCTCGGCACGATCATCGCGACGAACAGCCACAGTCCGATCAAGATTCCAAAGACAACCACCAACGGATGCAGTCCCGCGCGCTTGCCTTCCTGGTACGGTCCTTGATCTTCGCTCATGGATGAAGGTCCTTCTTTGGAGTAGCCGATTCGCGTTGCAGGCGCCGCTTTGCCTCTTCCCAGAGGAGATCCATGTCAGACAACGTCATATCTGTCAGCGACGTCCGTTTTTCGGCCGCTTGGGCTTCCACCAGATGAAACCGGTCGATGAAGCGATTGGTCGACCGACGGAGCGCCTCTTCCGGATTCACCTTCACGAAGCGGGCGAGGTTGACCAGGGAAAACAGAATATCTCCTAACTCCGCTTCGATTTCCGTCTGCCTGCTGGCCCGGTCTGGGGATCCGTCGGCTTCGGCCTGAGCGAGTGCTTCCTTCAACTCGCCGACTTCCTCCGCCACCTTTCCAAAGATCTGTTCGAGCCCTACGGCGTTGTGCGGCCAGTCGAATCCGACCCGGGCGGCTCTGGCTTGCGTTTGGTAGGCTCGGAGCAGGGCTGGCAAGGTCTTCGGCACACCTTCCAGTGCAGACCGGGTCCCGCCGGCGGCTTCCCGTTCGGCCCGTTTGATCAGCTCCCATTGGTGTAACACTTGCTCGCCGTTGGTGACAGAGTTCGCCTGGTCGCCGGTCCCAAAGACATGGGGATGACGCCGGATGAGTTTCTCGGCGAGGGTGTCCAGCACATCGTCCACGGTGAAGGTTCCGGCTTCAGCGGCAATCTGGCTGTGGAAGATAACTTGAAGTAGCACGTCGCCGAGTTCCTCACGCAGCTTGGCTCGGTCGCCCTGATCGATTGTCTCCAGGACTTCGTACGTCTCTTCCAGCAGGTAGGGCTTTAACGATTCATGGGTCTGCTTCCGATCCCAGGGACATCCGTTGACGGCGCGGAGCGTCGCCATTACCTCGATCAGTTTGGTGAATCGTTCCGACATCAGTGTTGCCGAATCATGCAAGGCTCGTTGATACCGCTTGGATAGGCCGTCACTGTATCCTGAGAAGGGCTGCCGCTTCAATGCCGTACGCGAGCTACACCCTGGGTCTCGACCTATTGAACCGGTAACGGTTCTGGCGTACAGTTCGCAAACCGTAGCGGCGTGTTCTGCGGACAGAAATGGGTTGATCCTGTTCTTATGCGGATCAGCCTCAGCCTAGTTCGGGGAACGAACCGGAACAGAGGCATGACTATCGAGGTGTTCGGGGGCAGAATAAGCTTCCAGGAACCATTGACCGCTCAGTCAACACACTTCGAGATACGTGAGCCTCATCGTGATTCGTAAAGATTGTTGGACATCATGTGGCGCCGCCGGCTATTGCGTTTCTACCCGCTCAGTCTCTAACGTACCTGTCTGATCTTCATCCCTAGGCTGCCGCCCATGCTCGAACTGCTTGTTGACCCCAATGCCTGGCTCGCGTTCGCGACCCTTGCCGGGCTAGAGATCGTTCTCGGTATCGACAATCTCATCTTCATTTCGATCCTGGCAGGCAAGCTGCCGCCCGATCGCCAAGATCTCGCGCGAAAGGTGGGCATTGCCGCGGCGCTGGTGTCACGCCTGGGTCTGTTGTTCGGGCTAGCGTGGATCATGAAGCTCACGGCGCCGCTGTTCGCGGTCGCCGGCAATGAGTTCTCGGGCAAGGATCTGGTCCTGCTCTTCGGAGGACTCTTCCTCATTTACAAGGCGACTATAGAAATTCACGACAAGCTCGAGGGGAGCGACCACGCGCCCACCGCCATGACGCAGGCGACCAGCTTTGCTGCGGTGATCTTCCAGATTATGGTGATTGATGTCGTGTTCTCCCTGGATTCGATCATCACAGCTGTCGGTATGGTCGCTGAACTGACCATCATGGTCGCTGCAATCGTCACCGCAGTCGTCTTCATGTTTGCATTTGCCGGTGCGGTGAATGAATTCGTAAATCAGCATCCCACGATCAAGATGTTGGCGCTGGCGTTCCTGCTCGTCATCGGCGTCGCATTGATCGCGGACGGGTTCGACCTACACATTCCGAAGGGCTATATCTACTCAGCTATGGCCTTCTCCATTATGGTCGAGACGCTCAACATCCGGCTGCGCCGGCGTGGCCAGCCCGTGCACCTGCACGGGCCCGATGTGAGGCTGACACCCGTATGCCCGACTTGCGGGCAGCCGGTCGATCGGGCGTGATGTCCCACAAGCGCTTCCAGGCGACCGTCCTCGCGCTGCGCGCTCAGCGCCGTCGGCTTGCGAGCCGATAGTCCCTATGGTAGGGTACCGCCACGGTGTGGTGAGGGTTTGGAGAGCAGTCGATGACAGAGCAGGAGCAGGGGTTCGTCATTCGGGATCGGCGGGCAAGCGGCGGCTCGGATACCACGCCACAACCCGCTGCTACGGCAAAACAGACACCAGCTGCGTCCACGTCACCGGCCGAGACATCCCATCAGGATCATCCGCTTCCAGTCACCTTTTCTTCATTCGTTATCTCGCTCGGTTCGTCGTCCCTGATGCTGATGGGAGAACAGCTGGATCCACGCCAGGGCGCGTTACCGGTCAATCTCCCGCAGGCCAAGGAAATCATCGATCTGCTGTCTGTCTTGGAAGAGAAGACGAAGGGCAATCTGACCTCCGAAGAGCAGACGGTCTTGCGCGACATGCTCTATGCGCTCCGCATGAAGTATGTCACTCTCGCCTCGCCGAAATAGACGTCGAGTTCCTCTCCCGTCGGCATGGGTCCTGAACCTAATTCTTGTCCAAGAGACTTCGATTGTCCGGTGGGCTTTGAGACTGCTCGGAATTCCGCTATAGTGTGCTCTGGTATCTGTGCAGGACCGATGGTCCGGAGAGGCCGTTCGTATGCCGGATTCTGGTCAGTCGCATTACGGGTCGGGCACGGCTTCCATGAAGGCCGGTAATCCCCAGATCGTTGCTGGCGGGGCAAAAGCGCGTCTGGCGGCGTCTGATCGGAAGCACGAACCCGAGCGGAAGAAACCCCATCTCCGTCCAGTCTGGATCGTCCTGATCCTCCTGATCCCCTGCTTGGCGCTGACGTGGTACTACTCGCAGATGGCGGTGCCGGGCGGTGAGGAGAAGGGTTCGCTCCTGCCGACGACGAGCTATGCGGTCGTGTTGCTGCTGGTCAACCTCGACTTGATCGGGCTGGTCGTCCTGACTCTGCTGTTATCGCGCAACTTGATCAAGGCGTATTTCGAGCGGCGGCACCAGCTGGTCGGATCTGGATTTCGCACCAAGCTCATCGCGGCGTTCATCGGGTTTTCGTTGATTCCAACGGTGCTGTTGGCGATTGTGGCAAGCGGATTTCTCAATAAGGCCGTTGATGTGTGGTTCAGCGAGCAGATCGAGAACGTGATGAAAGATTCCTCCGAGGTGGCGAGTCTCCAGCATGCGGGGCATATTGCGCTGGCGGTCAACAGCGCGCGGGCGATCGGACGGGAGCTGTTTCGCGAAGATCTGCTGGCTCAGGAGCAGCGCGATCTGCTGATCGCCGCGATGGCCCGCAAGCGCATGGAGTATGGTGTCGCCGGAATCGAGGTCTTTTCGAACAAAATGGAAACGTTGACGAGGGCGCTTGATGCCACTGTGCCGTCGAGTGTGCTGGATTTGCCGGTCAGCCAACTCGTCCTGCAGGTCATCAATGGCAAACAGGAACTCACCTCGGTCCAGGAAGCGCAGTCCGGGCGTCTGGTGCGGGCCGCCATTCCGGTTTTCTCCGGCGCGAAAACCGATGAATTGGCAGGAGTTGTCGTTGTTGAAACCTATGTCTCCGAGTCGCTGTTGACGAAAATGGAAGGGATTACCCGCCAGTACACGGAGTACAAGCAGATCAAAGAGATGAAAAATCCGATCAAGGCCGGCGCGTACTTGGTGATCGCCATTGTGACGGTCATGATTCTCTTCAGCGCCACCTGGTTCGGGTTCTACGTGGCGCGAGGCATCACGGTGCCGATTCAGCGGCTGGCGGAGGCGACGGAGGCGGTCGCTCAGGGGGATCTTACGGTGCATATCGACGCGCAGGCGACCGATGAAATCGGGACCTTGATCGACTCCTTCAACCGAATGACACAGGATCTGCAAGGGAGTAAATCGAAGCTGGAGGAAACCAATCTTACGCTTCAGCAGACCAATGCCGAACTCGATCGCCGCCGGGCGTATATCGAAACGGTTGTGGCCACGATCGCCGCCGGGCTGCTGTCGATCGATCGGAGCGGTGTGATTTCGACTTTCAATCCGTCGGGGGAGCGTATTCTCGGGTTGCCGGTCGACTGGTTGCGGGGGCGCCCGGCCAATGAGGTGTTCAAGGAGTTCGGCCTCGACTTGTTCCAAACCGCCTATGACCGCATGCAGGCCGACGGCCGTGATGACCTGGCGTTGGAAGGGCAATTGGAGGTCCAGGGCAAACTCATCACGATCGGCTTGAATGGGTCGCGTATGAAGGACGAGGCGAACAAGGATTTGGGGTTTGTGCTGGTGTTCGAAGACCTGACGGAGTTGATTAAGGCGCAGAAGGTTGCGGCGTGGCAGGAGGTTGCCAGGCGCGTGGCGCACGAAATCAAGAACCCGCTGACCCCCATTCAATTGTCGGCTCAGCGGCTGCGCAAGAAGTTTTTCGAGAAGTCGCCGGATCTCGACCGGGTGTTCGACGAGGCCACGAATGTCATTATCAACGAAGTCGGCAGCCTCAAGCAGATGTTGGATGAGTTCACGAAGTTCGCGCGATTGCCCGCGCCTCAGATGACTCGGCAGCATCTTCACGATGTGATGCGCGACGTGGCGGCGTTGTATCGGGCGGCGCAAAAGGACATCGATCTGATCCTGGATCTTGATCAGGACCTACCGCCGCTCAATTTCGACCGTGAGCAGTTGAAGCGCGTGTTCGTCAATTTGTTCGACAATGCCATTCAGGCTATGAATCAAAAGGGCCGGCTTTGGGTCACGACGAAATACGATACGAAGCGCAAGCGGGCGGTGGTGACGGTGGCGGATGAAGGATCTGGCATAGCGCCGGAAGATCAGGAGCGGTTGTTCGTCCCCTACTTCACCAGGAAGAAAACCGGTACCGGGTTGGGACTGGCGATCGTACGCCGGATCATTACGGACCATGACGGTCAGATTCAGGCTGGGAACAACCATCCCAAGGGGGCGGTGTTTACGTTCGATTTGCCGGTGTGAATAACTGCTGACTAGCCCGTAGGCTGGCAAGCTGACAGAGCTGCAGACGGGCTTTCATGTCAGCGTGCATCTTGCTAACTTGTCAGCTCACCACATTGAGGGGAGACATGTCGGCATCGATTTTGATCGTGGATGATGAGGAAGCGATCCGCACCTCGCTGCGCAGTATTCTCGAAGATGAGGGCTACCAGGTAGCGGTGGCGTCCAGCGGACAGGACGCGTTGAAGATTTACGGTACTGATCCGCCGGATTTGATGATTTTGGATATCTGGATGCCGGAGATGGACGGCTTGGAGACGCTCCGCCGGGTGAAAGAGTTTGTGCCGACGACGCAAGTCATGATGATGTCCGGACACGGGTCCATCGAGACGGCGGTAAAGGCCATCAAGTTGGGGGCCTATGATTACATCGAGAAGCCGCTGTCGCTGGAAAACGTGACGCTGCGTGTCAAACATGCCCTGACGCAGTACCGATTGGAGCAGGAGAACCGGGCTCTGCGGACCAAGGTACAGCAGAAATTCGAGCTGGTCGGGCAATCGCCGGTGATGCAGCGGATGCGGCAATTAATCGAGACAGCCGGTCCCACGAACAGCCGGGTGCTCATCGGGGGAGAAAACGGCACCGGGAAGGAGCTGGTTGCCCGTGCCATCCACATGCACAGCCCCAGGGCGGAGCATCCGTTTGTAGCCGTCAACTGCGCCGCGATTCCTGAAACGCTGATTGAAAGCGAACTGTTCGGCCACGAAAAGGGGTCATTCACCGGTGCGACCGCGATGAAGCGAGGACAATTCGAACAGGCAGACGGGGGCACACTCTTTCTCGATGAAATAGGCGATATGAGTCTTAATACGCAGGCCAAGGTGTTGCGGGCCTTGCAGGAGCAACAGTTCACCCGAGTCGGCGGCACCAAATTGATGAAGGTGGACGTGCGGGTACTGGCGGCGTCGAACAAAGACCTGGAAAAAGAAATCGGGCGAGGGCACTTTCGCGAGGACTTGTTCTACCGCCTCAATGTCGTGCCGATCGTGGTTCCGCCGTTGAGGGAACGGCGGGAGGATATTCCGGCTTTGGTGCAGCATTTTATGAAGCTGCACGTTCAAGAACAGGGGTTGCGAATGAAGGAGGTCTCGCCTGAGGCGATGGGGGTGCTGCAACATTATGAGTGGCCCGGCAACATCCGAGAACTGCGAAACTTGATCGAACGGTTGATGATCATGGTCCCGGGTCCGGTGATTGATGAAGCGCAGGCGGCGATGGCGCTGCAAGGGCGCACGGCAGGACCGGCCAATGCCGGGACTCCATCCACCACCATCCCGCTTCTGGCGAAATCCTACGATTCGCTGCGAGACGCGCGAAATGCGTTTGAAAAGGAGTACATCGGCCGAAAGTTGCGCGATCACCATTGGAATATCTCGCGAACCGCAGAGGATTTAAAGATTGAACGCAGTCATCTGCATCGGAAAATCAAGCTGCTGGATGTGGAGATGCGACCGGAGGGATGATACGGGGTGGCGGGCCGTTTCAGTGCTCGCCCACCGCCCACATCTGCTGATTGGATTCTCACAGTACGGTGAACGATGTGCGCGGTGGATGCGCGCAGTAAGAAACGGCCCGCCACCCCGTATTGAGGAAAGAGAAAAAATCGAAATCACCGCGTCACTGCGTTGACCCTTGCTACAACCCTCCTCTAAGATAGCGCCCCCATGACGACCTATCGTGAATCTGGAGTGGATATCGATGCAGGGGATGAGTTTGTCGACCGCATCAAGCCGCTGGTGCGTTCGACGTTTCGCCCGGAGGTCCTCACTGATCTGGGCGGGTTCGGCGGACTGTTCGGACTGCGGTCCGATCAGTACAAAGAGCCCGTGTTGGTATCTGGTACAGACGGGGTCGGGACCAAGTTGAAGATCGCCTTCATGATGGATCGGCACGACACAATCGGCATCGATCTTGTCGCCATGTGTGTCAACGATATCGCGGTGAGCGGTGCCGAGCCGCTGTTTTTTCTCGACTACTTTGCAACCGGGAAATTATCCGTTGCCAAGGCGCAGGAGGTGGTGCAAGGCATTGCGCAAGGCTGCCGCCAGGCCGGATGTGCATTGATCGGTGGAGAAACGGCAGAGATGCCGTCGATGTATGCGGACGGCGAGTACGATTTGGCTGGGTTTGCCGTCGGTGTGGTTGAAAAGGCGAAGATCGTCGATGGCAAAACGATCAAGCCCGGCGATGCCATCATCGGGCTGGCGTCGACCGGGCTGCACAGTAACGGCTATTCGCTTGCGCGCCGTGTATTGTTTGACCAGGCAAAGTTGACCGTTGCGAGTCGGCTGCCGGAGCTTGATGGTCCGTTGGGCGAGGTGCTGCTCGCACCGACCAGAATTTATGCGAAGCAGATTCTGTCTCTCATTCAGGATTTCCCGATCAAAGGCATCGCCCACATTACGGGTGGAGGGATCACTGAAAATCTTCCGCGCGTTTTCCCGGAAGGGGTGGATGCGAAGATCAGCCGCAAGGCTTGGCCGGTGCCGCCGATCTTCGACGTCATGAGTCGGTTGGGGAGCGTGAGTCGAGAGGAAATGTATCGAGTGTTCAACATGGGGATCGGATTGATATTGGTGGTGCCGCCAGAGTCGGTGGCTGCCGTGCTTGCCAAAGTAGAGACGTTCGGAGATCGGGGGTGGCGGATTGGTGAGACGGTGCCCTCCGTGGGAAAGGAGCCAGGGGTGGAGTATGCCGATTAAGCGGGCAGCGCCGCTGCGGGTGGCGGTACTGGCTTCCGGGCGCGGGTCGAATCTGCAGGCTGTGATCGATGCGATCGAGGCAGGGCAGATCCAGGCGACCATCGTGGCCGTCATCAGCAATAAGAAAGAGGCGGCCGCACTGGAGCGGGCACGCAAATACGGATTGCCGGATCTCTTTATCGATCCCAAGCCATTTGCCGGACGGCCGGACAGCCGTGAAGCCTATGACCGCACGTTACTGGAAGTCCTGGAAAAACATCATGTGGAATTGGTGCTGCTAGCGGGGTATATGAAGATTGTGACCGGAGTACTCGTCAACGCCTATGCCAATCGAATGATGAATATTCACCCGTCGCTCTTGCCGTCGTTTCCCGGGTTAGAGGTGCAGAAGAAAGCGATCGACTGGGGCTGCAAACTGGCCGGTTGCACCGTGCATTTTGTGACAGAAGGGGTGGACGAAGGGCCGATCATCCTCCAGGCGGCTGTCCCGATTCTCGACAACGATACGTCAGAAACCCTTGCCGCTCGCATCCTTGTCCAGGAACACAAGATTTTTCCCCGCGCCGTGGAACTCTTCGCCGAAGGCCGTCTCCGCGTTGAGGGTCGCCGCGTCGTCATCGACGGCGCCGCGCCGAACGGCGAGGCGATCGTCAGCGCGTCGTAAAGGTTGGACACGTTCGTCAGCCTGCTCCAAGCGCAGCCGTTAACGCTTGTATCGTCAACGGTGCGTTCCCTTCGGAACGATTGTTCACCAGTACATAGGCGTTGCGAGTTTCAGCCACGGCTTGTCGTACCAAGCTCACCGTGTCTTTCCTCATCTCAGGTAACTCGCCCACTATTGCGTTGTACGGCGCCGCCCGCTTCTTAGCCGCCTCATAGGTCATTCGTAAGGGTGTGAGAAGTCGGATTACGGTGAAGGGTGTCGTGAATCGTTCCATCCGCCGATGTTGTTCCGCCAGCGGCGGCATCCAGGACCAATGGTTATAGACATGGGCTACGCCATGGTCCTCTAAGACCTTCCGATACGCGGGGCCGAGCAATGTCGGGTTCCGGATTTCCACTGCGTAGCGGAAGTCTGTCGGTAGTCGGCTGAAGAAGACATCGAGCCGTCCGCAAAACTCCTGTGGGGGCATGCTGTGCTGTTGGAACTCAAACAGGAACGGGCCGGTGTGGAGCGTGAATCGCGCGTCCCGATAGGGAGTCAGTACGAGGTCGTTGAACAATATAGCGTCGAGGAAGCGGGGATTCGGTTGTCCGGCCTTGGGCCCATAGCGAACATGCCTTGCAAAAGCAGGAATGGTAATCTCCTCCCAGACTTTGCAGCACATCTCGAAGTCTTCGGGAATCTGGCGCAGGTAGCGGCGTAGTTGGTCGGCGGTGGGTGGTCGGTAGAACGTCGCGTCGTTTCCGACCGTTCGAAAGAGCGGTTCGCCGTCGGAGAGATACTGGCAGTATTCGCCTAAACATTCCCGCGCGAACGCGCTCTTGGCGTAGGACTTCTTGTAGATCTGGCCTTGCCAGCCTTCGTAGGTCCACGTGGAGGTGCCGAATCGAACCAGCGGGGATCGCACCATGGACAGGGAGTGTACGAGGATTAGACCGCTTCCTCAATGGCGGTGGTGAAGTTTCATGAACTTGCGGTAGCGGCTCACGAGTGGGTTGTGTATAATGCGCGGGTCGGGGATACGAGCCAATCTTCCTCCCCGTTCTTCTACCGCAGCACACGATCTGCGCATTGGTGCGCAATCAATCCTGCAGGTTTCAGGGCTCGTATCCCCGGCTCCCAGGGTGGGGGGCTAGCTCAGTTGGGAGAGCACTACGTTCGCAACGTAGGGGTCGCGGGTTCAACTCCCGTGCCCTCCACCAAATTTATTTCCCCCCGTTCCTTGCCGTAACAAGCCTGCATAATCCCCGGCAATCTCTGCGATCAGATACCGTTCCGTCCCCTCTGCCGTGGGGTGGAGGCAGTGTTGCGTAAAACCCCTCGGCCAGCCTACCACTTGGCGCCAATTTCCCCATCAGTCATCACTGGTCGCCTTCGCAATTTAACCGATCACTCGAAAAAGAACTGAATAGGCTTGCGTTGCACGCAACGCGTAGCTGGCCAGAGTTTTGCTTTTTAATCATCCCGTTCAGGTCACGTTTCTGGCTTGGTAAGCGGTGGCTCCGCGGGTGGGAAGACCGGGGAAAGCGTGTGGGCAGTATGAGACGTATGTGGGTTGTTGCTCGATGAAGTCCCAAAGTCATACGAGTGCCATCTGTGCCAGCTATCCAAGATATTGGGGATGTTTCTTGAATATCGCTTCACGCAGAGAAAAAGCCCATCAGTGAGAGCCTCATGAACATTGGGAAGCGGACCGCGGTTATTGTAGCCACGATACTTGTCCTGGCCGCGTGCAGTTTCTTAGGGTTGGAAGGCTGCGGTGGGGGGGACGACGGCAGAACTTGCTCGCCACCGCCACATTTTACATCGGCCCCAGGCACGACTGCGGTAGTGGGCCAGCAATATTTCTACGAGGTGCACGCGTTTCACCTTTGCGACTCTTTCCTCCCCTTTCCTTGTAGCGACTGGCACGCCATTCAGCTCCCGCCGGGAGCCCGGGTGGATGGCCGATTCATTCTGTGGACCCCGACTCCTAGCCAAGCCAATAGGAACTTTCGATTCAAAATTGAAACGGAGCGAGATTGGTGCGGTAAAACTGCGATTCAGGAATGGACGGTACACGTCCGTCCGGTGGCCGCTTTTTCCACTAGCGCAGTAGGGGGTTTATCTGGGACTGCTGTAGCATCCACTGACTCAGGAGCCTCCTCAACCGGTACACCTCCTGATACCAATGCGCCCAGCGTTCCAACTGAATTGAGCGCAAGGCGCATTTCAGCCAGTGAAGTCGATTTGGCGTGGAACGGTTCGTCCGATAATGTCGCCGTCGCCGGATACAAGCTCTATCGTGACGGCATGTACGTCAAATCAGTCACCGGCTCAGGTTTATGGACAGGGGACGCCGGACTGGATTTCAATACTCAATACTCCTACAGCATTTCAGCGTACGACTTTGCCGGAAACGAGTCTGCGCAGTCCGCTTCAATCGGCATACGCACTCTTGAGTTCTTGCCGGGAAACGTTGTGCATTGGGGCCTGTCATATAAAGGCAGTCCGGGTATTGACTGGGCCAGAGCCATACCCGATGTGGAAATGGATTGTCGGGTCTCGTGTAAGAGCTTAGGCAGTGGCAGCGCGATATCGCAGGGAGGAGGCCAGAGTCTGGCGGTGCAGTTAGATGGCTCCGTTTTGCGTTGGTGGTACGGCAGCAGCCCCGATTTCCTGTTGAGGAATGTGACCGCCGTCGGTGCCGGAGATGCTCATGGGCTTGCTATTCAATCCGATGGTACCGTCTGGGGTTGGGGCAGCAACTGGGACGGTCAACTAGGGGATGGCACGACGAACGATACCAGAACGCCTATACAGATGTTGAATGTGAGCCAGGCTGCCGCCGTTGCCGGAGGCTTTAGTCATTCACTCATTCTGAAGTCAGATGGAGCCGTATGGGCAACAGGTGGCAACTCGCTCGGCCAACTGGGGGATGGCACCACAAATGGGCATACCACAGTAATCCAAGTGCCGACGTTAAGCAGTATCATCGCCATCGCTGCCTCAGCGGATCAGTCTCTGGCGCTGAAATCTGATGGTACCGTCTGGGCCTGGGGTGGTACTGACTCGAGCTCATATCATTCGACCCCAACCCTCGTCGCAGGTATTTCCAATGTGATCGCGATTTCACAAGGAAGGGGGTTTGCCCTTGCGGCAAAGGCAGATGGTACCGTGTGGGCATGGGGAAGTAATAGTGATGGGCAACTTGGTGATGGGACGAATACGGACCAGACAGTGCCTGTTCAGGTCATGGGCCTGACCAATGTGATGACGGTTGCTGCGGGATACGACCATGCGTTGGCATTAAGGACAGATGGTACCGTGTGGGCATGGGGAAGTAATAGTGACGGGCAGCTTGGCGATGGAACCACGATCAGCAAAAACGTACCCGTGCAAGTTCTGAGGCTTGCCCAGGTAAAAGCCATCGCTGCAGGCTGGCGTCAGTCGTTGGCGTTAAGATGACCCCGGCTGCTGGTGTTTCCCTGGCTGATGCAAGAGGGGCGGCAGAGAAAACATGGCATGTAGGCGGGAGGTTTGCTTATGATGAATCCACCAAAGCGTATAGGCAGAGTGCGCGGTCCAACTTGTTGAACGATGGGGGAATCATTTGAACTCTTCAATACATCCGTTGTCTGTATTCTGGACTACGATACTCTCGAAGTCCTGCACAACAGCAAAGATAAAGGCATCCAGCTCAACGGCAGCGACTGCTCAGAGCAAGGTCAAGCTATGGCAACAACGCAAAGTAGAAGTGAGGCCCCAAGCATAGGGATAGTCTTGCCGAGTGCTCTCCTCGTGACCTGCCCTGGGTGCGTGGTGTGGTACAAGGATTTTCTGCGATTCGCAGAGACATCTGGGCAACTGGGCGCGACCGCCCAGCCATGGTGCTCAAACGGCAATCCCAAACTCGATAAACACGGCTGAAAGAGAACGGACGAGACGCGAAAAAGCGGCTGGTAAGCTGTTTCACACCCGGTGCCGCGAAGGGAGTAGAGGCGGGGTGGACGATAACGTCCTTTAACAGGAGGGCATATTTCCAGTAAGCAGCGTCAGAGGTGACTGGCTAGTTGTCGGGGTTCCCCTATTTCGCGCCCATGCCTTTCATCGTTCTCCCTTTCGTCGCTTGGATCGAGGAAGGATCTTCGCTAATGGTGAACCGGCTTACTCCTCGGCATTCTCCGCAGCAGTGCTGTGGCAAAACACTGCAGTGCGACCACACGTTGAGGATTTTCTCCTCATCCTGACGGGATGACCAGATTTCATCCGTGCACGCAACTCCGCTCTAACTCATGGCGTTTGCTACCACTTCTCACAACGGTGCTTGTTCCGTGTCTTTAGGCATAGGCGGTGCTTAATACACGGTTACTAAAGGCATAGCCGGAGAGTTACGCAGAAAGGCGAAAACGTGAGGGCTGTCCACAGGATTAGACGCGGTTGCGCCGATGGCGACCTAAAGGCCGATCGTTTGTCTGGCCGCTGCTTGAGATGATGTCATCGCGCAATTCAAATACATCACGCAGTCGGGAGATTTCTGTTTCCTGTCCCGCCATGAGGGCTGTTATGCGCACATGCCTCCTGCCCGCCTATGGTCTCGCCGCAGCGGTGATACTGGTGCTTACGCTGGCGGCCTGCAACGGAGGCGGCGATAGTGGTGGCCCTGGACCAAGCCTTCCCTATGCCAAGGTATACATCAACGATCCCGAAAGTCTGACTGTCAGGAGAGACAGTATCCATCTTACCGGAAGTGTGCCCTGTGATACCTGTCCACAGGGTGAATGGGGGGAACATGTATGTCCAGCAGTAAAGCCTGCTCCCCCTCCCTCCATTACTAATGTGACGTGGAAGAATCGGGCCAATGGGTTCAGCGGGAGCGCCAATCATTATATTGCTGCAATACCGATTTGGGTCCTTCACCTATGCTACTTAGATTACCAGCATGTGTGGGACGCCACCGTGCCATTAATGATTGGCGAGAATCTTATCAAGGTCACGGCCAGCGGGGCCGGGTGGGATCCCGGCACGGAGTCCATCACGATCACACGGGTACCAGGAATTGTTGGGAATCTGAAGGCGGCTTCCGGGAAGCAGCAAGTCACACTCAGTTGGGATCCTGTCCCTGATGCGGCCTCCTACAATATCTACTGGTCTACCTCCCGCGATGTCAGCAAAGCAACGGGGACCATGATCGCTGGCGTGAATAGTCCCTACACACAGACTGGCTTGGCAGACGGCGATACCTACTACTACATCGTCACAGCGGTGGTCTTCGGTGTGGAAGGTGAATCGTCAAGCGTCGTCGCGGCAACCCCTGGCTGGGTGGCAGAATCCGTTGCGGAACTGCCATTGATGGATCAGATTCTGGACTCATCGATTGCAACAGATTCTGCGAGCAAGGCCCACCTTCACTACTTATCTCTCGACCAGACTGGGACCACGGATATCATCCGCAGCTATTACGTGATGAACGTGACAGGAGCCTGGACTCCTCTACTGGTCCGTCAGGACTCGGGATCGTATTCTGGTTATTATCCGCCCTCCGCCGACATCGCCTTGGACTCACAGAACACCGTACATGTGAGCGTTCTGGATTTTAACTCTCTGTATCATGCCATCTATGCGTCTGGAACCTGGAAACCCGACAGCCTAGGTACTGCAACGTGCGGCGGTTCACTTGCGGTGGATTCTGCCGGCAAGGCGCACATCGGCTACATCGGCGGTAGCAGCCAGGACGAGCTCCGATATGCCACAAACACCTCCGGCTCCTGGACTTCAAGCGTGGCTGGCGGAGCAGCGAGAGGGTGCCCTGGCGGATCGACGTCCCTTGGTGTGGATGCAGCCGGCGCTGCTCATATTGCCTACCGTGGCATTGATAACAGCCTCAAGTATGCAACCAACCAGGGAGGGGGATGGACGGTTTCCGTTGTCGACCAAGGGTGTTGTGTCGTCCGCGTATCTCTGGCGGTGGACCCAAGCGGAGGGGTGCACATCGTGTATGCAAACTACACCACTGGCCAACTCAAGTACGCACAGAACGTATCGGGAACTTGGACCATTGAAACCATCGATAGTGAAGACACCTACTATAACTCGCTCAGCGTCCCATCGCTCGGCCTTGATGCAGCTGGCAAGGCGCATGTGAGTTATTACTCCTGTCATGTGAGTAATTCCTCCTGTGATTACGGTGAACTCCGTTATGCCAGCAATTCTTCTGGAACCTGGCATCTCGCCGCTATTGAGTCTGTTGTCCCGGTGTACGACACAGATATCGCCCTCGATTCTCAAGGGAAAGCGCATATCAGCTACACCACGAATAAAGGCCTCCGATACGCAACCAACAAGTAGCGGAGTCTCTCACGAACGATTCTCTGGTGTGGAACAAGAGGACACAATGAAACGCGTGCCTCAGTTTCACCAATTCATCAAGGTCGACATCTGTCCCGCCAATGAGGGAGAATTGCCTGAGAGTGATTGGCCTGCGTGGCAGGCCGATATGCAGTGCTGCGGGTGCTATCGGTATTCAACCTGGAGGCGGGCGAGGAAATTCTCCAGTTGGGCGATGTGCTGTTCGGTTGCGGCATGGTCTTGCTGGATGGCTGCCAACTCCATGGCGCCGCCGATCTCGCTGATTAGATCGAAGCCATACCCCCCTCCGTCGCCTTTCATTCGATGTCCCAGCGTCTGAATCGTCGCAAAGTCCGCGCTGGTCAACGCGTGACGAAGGGTGTGGAGGTCTTTTCTCCGGTTGGCCAAAAAGATGGGGACGATGTCTTCGAAGTCGCGGTCGATGCGTACGGTCACTTGCTCGGTTGATTCTGGGTGTGGTGTGTGCATGGTCAGGCCGCCTGTTTGGCATGTCCCCGAAGGATTTCCAACAGCGTGGCCTTCTTCACGGGCTTGGTGATGTGGGTGGTGCAGCCGGCCTGAAACATTTTGGCGGCTTCTTCTTTGAGCGCAAACGCCGTCAGCGCAATGATCGGGACGGGTGGAAGATCATGTTCGCGTTCCCACTGGCGGATCGCTCTTGTTGCGCTGTATCCATCCATGACGGGCATCTGCATATCCATCAGAATGATGTCGTACTGGCTGTGCTTGAACTGCTCCAATCCGGCCGCACCATTGTCAGTGATGTCCAGTCGATGGTTGGTCTGTTGGAGATAGGCGCGCACCAAGAGTTGGTTGTCCGGAGAGTCTTCGACGAGCAAAATGCGCAGCCCATGATCGGTTGTGGATGGCGTCGGCTCCGCCACTGTGGTTGGATTCGCTGGCGGGCTCTTGTTCCCTTTGGCGCGGTGTAAGGCGATGCCGATCGTCTCGATCAAGTCGGATCTGCGAATGGGTTTGACCAAGTAGCCGCCTAATTTCAAGTCGTAGGTGTGGGCAATGTCGTCGGCCCAGTGATGTGATGTGAGCATGATCGTGACTGGTCGTGGTAGGTCGGATGAGCCATTCAGCTGCTCGATCACCTGGAACCCGCTCATGTTGGGCATCTGGGCATCGAGGAGCAGAAGCTCATAGGGAGTCCTTTTCTGGGCCGCGCGAGACAGTTCGTCGAGTGCGGCATTTCCATCGACCGCTTCGGTCACCGAGGCACCACAGGCAGCGAGGGTTTCTCGGAGAATCAAGCGATTGACGGGATGATCATCCACAATGAGTGTGCGTATGCCGGTCAGGTTGATACGGGAGTCCGGCATGTGAGTGCCGGAGGGCGGCTGGACCTCCAGTGCCAGGGAACAGTAAAAGGTGCTTCCTTTGCCCACCGTGCTTTCCACCCAGATTGTCCCATTCATGCGCTCCGCAAGCTGCTTGGAGATCGGCAGGCCGAGGCCCGTTCCTCCATACTGGCGTGTGGTGGAACGATGGGCTTGAACGAAGCGGTCAAAGATGGTGCCCAGCTGATCGGCGGGAATGCCGATGCCGGTGTCGCTGACGGAGAGTCGGATCCTGCCGGGAGTGCGCGCTGCTTCGTCATTGGTGACGAGAACGACGACAGATCCTTCCTCCGTGAATTTCAAGGCATTGCCGATGAGATTGATGAAAATCTGTGTCAGCCGTGTTGGGTCGCCGATGAGCAATGTGGGGACGTCCGGCGCGATGTGGCACACGAGTTCCAGGCCTTTTTCATCGGCCCTCATCGCCAACATCTGCAGAACTTTGTCGATGACTTCGCTTAGATCGAAATCGATGGCTTCTAAGTCGAGGCGACCCGATTCGATTTTAGAGAGATCGAGAATGTCGTTGACCAAACTGAGCAAGGTGTTGCCAGCACGCCGGAAGATCCGTAGGTACTTTCGTTGTTCGGCCGTGAGGGTCGTTTCCCATAGGAGATCGGCCATCCCGATGATGGCGTTCATCGGCGTCCGGATCTCATGGCTCATGCTCGTCAGGAATTCGCTTTTGGCCCGGTTTGCGACTTCGGCTGCGTTTTTCGCGAGACGAAGCTCCTGTTCCGTTTCGTTTCTCCGACGGGCTCCCATGGCCAAGGTCACGAAGGTGGTCAATGAACTGGCAAAGCGGATTTCTTCGGAAGACCAGGTACGCGGTCCTCCCACATGTTCGTGGCAGAGCACCCCGACGACTTTCCCGTCGAGCCGAATTGGCACATCCAACATCGCTCCGATCCCATGCGGTCGCAGGTATGATGCGGCAAATTCCCGGGTCCGGAGATCTCGGTGGGCATCGTGGACCGCGAGAGCATACTCCTCGTGAAGCAATGTCCGGAAATAATCGGGGTAGGTATGGGCTCGTAAGACCGTCCCGGATGTGTGGTGAGTCAATGTGTGCTCATACAAATTCAGCAATCGTAAGCTTGCCCCGTTGTCTTCTAGTGTCCACACGCTCGTTCGTTCCACTTCCAACACACGACTCCCGATTTCGGTCAACACTTGGAGGGCTTGATCGAGATTGCCGGCATAGACCGCCTCATTTCTGGCCAGTTCGCAAAGCGCGGACTGCTGCAGTTCAAGGAGCGCCGCGCGCCGGTGCTCTTCATGTTTGATCCGTTTTTGCTCTGTAATGTCTTCTGAAATACCGAGGATATATTGGGGGGCGCCGGTTTTGTCGAAAATGGGCACCTTCTTGGTATGAAGAAAGCGTTGCCCTTGGTGATTCGTTTCGATGGACTCCTCCGGAATATCGACGACGTCGTGTTGCTGAAGCACCTCACGATCCTTTTGGGAAAAGAAGTCGGCTTCATGTTTTGGGAAGAAATCGTAATCGTTCTTGCCCAATAGCTCCGCTTCGGTGTGTCCTACCAGGTGCTCCCCCGCACGATTGAACCGCACGAACTTGAGGGTCCGTGCATCTTTCACGAAAATCATATGCGGAAGATTGTCGATGATAGATGTCAGAAGATCCGAGGCTTCGGACGTTTCCTTGGTCGGCGCTTGTGTATTCCGGGACTGTGGCAATGAAGCCTTCTGTTGCCCGGTCGTGGGCGGCTTACGATTGCCCTGAACACGTGTGCGATGGGGGGGGCGGGGTGGGGTGGAAGTCGATCGTTTGCGACGAGTGGGACGTGGGTGGCGTGGCATGGCTGTGTGAGTGGTACAGTTGGACAGTCTCCTGGGGAGAGGCAGCTAATCGTCGTGTGAATCCGGGACCAAGGACAGGGTTCCGGCTGGTTTGGTCCGATTCCGTCCTTCCTGTTTCGCTTGGTACAAGGCTTGATCCGCCGCTTTGATAAGATCGGTAGGCGAGGCGTGCCTCTGAGGGATCATGCAGGCATACCCGACGCTGATCGTGACGAGTTCCCCCTCCGAATGAATGATACCGAGGGACTCAACCCGTCGGCGGAGACTCTCTGCAACCTGTGCGGCTCCGTCGATGGCGGTGCCCGGCAGCACGATGACAAACTCATCCCCTCCGTAACGGGCGACCAAATCACCGGGACGGTTCACGGCGCTGGAGATAGCTGCGGAGACCTGTTTCAAACAGTCATCGCCGGCCGTATGCCCTTTGGTGTCGTTATATGTTTTGAATCGGTCGATATCGAACATGATGAGGGAAAGCGGGGTCGAGTCGCGGGCGGCCCTCCGCCACTCCTGGTCGAGAAAGTCATCGAACTGCCGTCGGTTGGTAATGCCGGTCAATCCGTCCAAGCAAGAAAGCCGGAGCAACATCTGGTTCGCTTCCTGGAGTTGGCGCATGACCTCCAGTAGTTCCTGTTCGCGTGCGCGACGCCGATCGATTTCATGAACCAGGCGCAGCACCGAGCGCACTCGGGTCAACAACTCGATCTTGTTGACCGGTTTGGCCACATAGTCCATGGCGCCTGCGGCGAAGGCCAGCTGGAGATCCACGGGGCCGGTTTTGACGGTGACCATGATGATGGGAGTATCCCGGAAGCGGTCGACGGCCTTGATTTGGCGACAGGCCTCGATGCCGCTCGTGTGGGGCATCAGGATATCCATGAGGATGAGGTCTACGCGCGCGCCGGATTGTTTGCCTCCGTCGAGGCCAAGACATTTGAATGCGGCGGCTGCGGAATCCACTGCGATGATGTCTTCATAGCCTGCGGTGGAAAGAATTGATTGGAGCAGCAGGCGGTCATCTGCGGAGTCGTCAACGATCAGAATACTCATAGGGTGTATGCTCACACAGTTGAACTTGGCGGAAGCGTAGCAGCTAGTCGCGGTAAACTCCAGGATAAAGCTTTTTGATGCAGGGCTGACAGAGGCCGTGACTGAATTCAACCCCGGAATGTTCCGATAAGTAGTCTTCCAATTGTTGCCAGAAGCCGCCGTCATTGCGGATCTTTTTGCACGATGCGCAAATAGGAATTAATCCCCGGAGGACCTTGACCTCTTTGAGGGCCTGTTGCAGTTCGTCGTTGCTTCGTTGGAGGTCCGCCTCTCGTGCTTTGCGGTGGTCCATCTCGCGCTTCAGGGTTAATGCCGAGGCTACCCGTGCGAGCAGTTCGACGCTGTTGACAGGTTTGGCGATGTAATCCATGGCTCCAGCGGAAAAGGCCTCTTGTAAGTTGTCCGCGTCATTCTTGGCTGTGACCATGATAATCGGAATGTCCTTGAGATGGTTGTTCTGCTTGATGTGTCGGCACGCAGCGACACCGTCCATGTCCGGCATGCACACATCGAGGAGAATCAATTCAATCTGTGGAGAAGGCGATCCGTCAGGGGGAGACAATAACAGAAACGCGGCTTGTGCCGAATCTGCCGTTACAATATCGGCATGCCCGGCTTTGATCAGAACGGAACTGAGCAATAGCCGATGGTCTGGAGAGTCGTCAACGATAAGAATAGCCATGAGCTGCCCCTGTTACGTGTGCATCGGTACCCGCCATTGCAAGGTTTGGCCGGCCCGTCTGGGAGAAGTATAGCAGCGATTCGCAAAAACTAGGCGAGTTTGGCTCTAACGAGGTCGCTAATCTGTTTGCCGTCGACCGCTTGGGCGGCCAGGCGGGCCATCACGGCTTTCATCACGACCCCCATGTCCTTGAGGGAGCGGGCACCGGTCTCTTTCAACACCGAGGTAATGATGTTCTCGAGTTCCTGCAGCGAAAGCGCTTGGGGTAGATACGACTCGATAATGGAAATCTCCTTTCGCTCCTTGTCGGCCAACTCGGTTCGTTGAGCCTTTTCAAACTGCTCGACCGATTCACGGCGCTGCTTAATCAAGGTGGTCATGATCCGGCTCATCTCGGCGTCGTCGAGATCTTTTTTGAGCTCAACCTCTTTATTCAGAATCGCGGCCTTGATCATCCGAATGACGTCCATCCGAAGCTGGTCTCTGGACTTCATGGCCAGCTTCAGGTCTTCGGTCAGACGATCACGCAACGACATAAGTGCCTCACGAGGGAAGAGGAGATCCGCGTGATTGAGCATACGCTGCTGGTATCGGCGAGTCAACGAGAAGACATCAAAGTGGCCCTCATGGCAATCGCGTCAGGTGAGTAGTAAGATGATGGCGGCAAGAAAGACCGGGTAGATGGGTGCTCGCAGCAATCGAGAGGGTACGGAGTCTCCGGTGCTGTTCATCCAGGCTGGTGTCATTGTCGGTATGTTGAGCGGCATACTGGGATGCCAAGGCGAATCTTCTCAGGTCGTGCCGTCGAGTGTGTCGTCGGCCGTTCCGTTCCCGATTCCACGGGAGGTGCAGCGCATTGCGGTGTTGTACCCGAAGTCGGTCAGTTCCGAGATGGCCGATGCCTATAATCGCCTAGAGGAAGCGACCTTTGGGTTGAAGGCAGTTCGCCCAAGCTTGAGATTTGTTGATCGATTGTATTTGCCGATTGTACTCGAAGAACATCGATTCCAACTCACTGGAGCGGTGGCGGACGAGAGTGCTATTCGACTCGGCCGGGTCTTGGGAGTCGACACGGTCCTGATCTACCGGATCAATGGCCCCTCGATGCGGGATCGGATGTGGGCACGGTCTCACCGGGACCTGCCGCCGGTTACCGTCACAAGCAAGATGATCAGGGTGGAAAGCGCCGAGGTGCTCTACCACAATATTGTGGAGACTGAGATCGAGGAATCGACCGCTTGGGGCCGATCCTTTTGGGACAGAACCGAGTATCAGCGGTTGAGCCGAGAGGCCATGGAACGGGGCATCGCGCAAACAGTCTTAGAATTACGCCAAGCACTCAAGTGAGTTGTGGCGGGTCCGACCTGCTAGGGGAGGGGGTATAATGGCGAAAGAAACGCTGGGGCAAGTGAGTCCGGAGAGACGCCTGATGACGGGCTTGGTGAGTCTGGTGCTGGTGTGGTTCAGTGGCTGTGCCGGTGAACAGCCGAAACCGTCTGGGCCGACAGTGACGCCTGAGCAAGTCCGTGGCCATGCGGACAAGTCCTTCGACAAATTGAAACAGGAAGAACAGCATCGGACCGTCGCTCCGGCAACGGGCCCCTAACGGCGGCGGAGTGTGAGTTGTCGCAAGGGCTTCAATAACGGAAGTTCCCACAATAACCGATGATGAGCACGCGGTTCCACCGCACGAGGTTCCTGGAAAGTGCGGAGCAGCGTCGCCGAGACAATTAAGCGGAGCAGACCGGAGATAAAGAAAAGAAACGGAAGATTAGAAACCGGGTGCAGAGCCAAGGCACCGAGTTGCAGCGAGGCCGGGACCGTGCTGATGAGCCAGGTGCCTAGGAGCGTCCCCAATGCCCATCCGATCGCGTTGACAGTCGTTGACACCGCGACGGCTTTGGCTCGGTCCGCAGTGTGTACCGCGTCGAAAACATAGTTGTTAAGACCGAGTCCGAGTCCCGCCCAGACGACCCCTCCAAAGAAGTTCACCACAACGAGGAATGCCCATGCTGTACTCAGTAGATAGAGCATCGGCAGGATGGCCACGATCAGTCCGGTAAAGGTCAAGAGCGCTTTATTGCCGAAGCGGTCACCGAATTGGCCCCATGCGGGTAATGTGACGAACTGCCCGATTATTCCTGCCCCAAGCCATGCGCCATATTCCCAATAGGCAAGGTGGAGATCCTGGATCATATAAATCACGAAGAACGGGGCGGTCATCAGGACCGCCAGGTGCATCAGGCTTGAAAAGAGCAGAAATTGCTTGAAGTTCTTCGTGATTCCAGTGCGGAAAAATACGCGAAAACCATCGGTGCTGTCCTTCGATTCAGGCTGGGGTAAGTCCGGTACTTTGAGAAGGAAGAACGCCGAGGCGCTTCGGCAAAGTCCCGCGGCAAGAAACATGACGGCGAAGCCAACCCAGAGGGCTTGCCGCTGTTCGCAATAGCTCAGTAGCACCCCGCCGGAGCAGAGTGCAAGAAAGCTGGTCAAGGCCATGATGCGCGATCGGCTGGCGAAATACATGCCGCGCTCGTTCGCGTCGAGACGGTCGGTAATGAAGCTGTTCCACGCAGGCGATGTAAAATGGGTGAAGGTGAAATACAACGCGACGCCAGCGATCAGCAGCCAGGGGCCGAATTCAGGCCACAACAAAGGAAGGGCCAGAATCGGAATCCATGACAGGGATTGTCCGATGAAGCCCCAGAAGATTTGAGTTTTGCGGGTATCAAAACAGTGGGACACCTTGACTGAGACGAGTTGTGCCCAAGCTCCCAGTAGCTGCGGCATAGCAGAGAGAATGCTCAAGTGCAGCGGTGTCGCGTGGCTGAGGAGCGCAAAGGCGGACAGATACTGTTCGCCTCCGCCTTGCGTGACGGCTTGAAAAAGTCCGTCGCGTATGCCGAACCGGCGCCCCGGTTCTTGGTGGCGTGCATGATCGGACGCGGCGTGATTCTGTGAGCCGAATGGGGTCTGTTTCGACAATGTTGTGTCGGGCTCCGTCATCTTAATTCGGTGTCGTTGGGGGGCTGGTGAGCACTGTACCATAGATTGCAGGGGCGACAAGCGTTGTCCGGCCGGCATCATTTGACGATTGACCGGTCATCCGTCTGCCGATACGATCACGCCATGATCCGACGAGGCAGCCATCGTGTATCCGGGTGTTTCATAGGAAGTTCTGTTGCTGCCGCCATGCTGTGGCTTGGATTGTGTGGTGGGCAGGCCAGTCCCGCGAAAGATCTCCTTCCACCAAAGGAACAGGAAACCACTGAAGTCGGCGTGACGCGGAGTCCGTCGTTTGACGAACAGCAACAGGGCGTTCCGCAATCACTGTTTACCTGGATCAGAATGGCGCAAGGCTATGAGGTGGAGTGGGATACATTTGGGCGACAGGGATGGTATACACAG
This sequence comes from Nitrospira sp., assembly GCA_015903945.1. Taxonomy (GTDB): domain Bacteria; phylum Nitrospirota; class Nitrospiria; order Nitrospirales; family Nitrospiraceae; genus Nitrospira_D. The sequence continues at coordinate 53,303 of JABMDL010000002.1, forward strand.
GACCCCCGGTTGAAACCGGTGAACCCAGGTTCTATCTTTACGCCGCAGACGCCGGTCGTCTACATCGTCTTCGAGGTGGCCCCGCTTGAAGACCCTACCCAGTTCGGTGTGCAATGGTTCAGGGAACAGTCTGATGGACCGTTGAATCAACGGATGGGAGGCAACGATGTGCTTGAATTGCCGGGTCATGAACGGTACGGCTTCCTTGAATTAAAGAAGCCCGGTGAGGTCTGGCCGGTCGGAAATTACGTGGCAGAATTGTATATCGCTCCGTTGGGACAACAGCCGTTTCATGCTGTGAATCGAGTTGGAACGATGCGCTTTGCGATTGTTGAGGCTGATCCGCCGCGACGCCCACTGATTCAGTCAAAATGACGAGCTCCGTAACAGGGTAGATCATCTGCGGTGAAAGGGTATTGGGATGGTTGCGTACGTGAAAGTGACCGATCCGGAAAAGCTGGCGTTGCTCTATGAACGATTTCGGGATGTGTGTCTCGTGGAAAAGGAAGTGTGGAAGGAGATCTTTCTGCCCAGAGAAATCGCTTCAGGTCCGGTCCGGACGAATATCCAGGACAGGTATGTCGTTGAGATTGACGATCCCGCAGTTGAGGATGCCCTTGACGCGAACATTCCGCGCGGGGCAGCCACTCTTGGCGCAGCCATCCAAGAGTACCGTGCGCAGATTTCGTTTTTCAGGAAAGGATGACGATGGATGCTGGGAGGGCACGGCAGCGACGGTTTCGCCGCTGCCGTGCCACCGCCGGGCTCAGGTACGGGATCGTTACAGGTGTTCCAGCGCCGCAATGCGCGCTTCGATCGGCGGATGTGTCGCGAATAAGCTCATGACCCCGCCGGCTTGGCCGGAAATTTTCATCGTTGCGAGCGCGTCCTGCGGTGAATGTTGGAATTGCGTACGAGTCACCCATCGATCAATGGCGCGGAGCGCACCGATCATCGATTCCTTCCCGTACACCTTGGCTGCAAACGCATCAGCCCCAAACTCCCGGTGACGTGAAAACCAACTGATGACGATGGAGGCCAGGATGCTCACAATGATCTGTAGCACCAGGGACAGGCCAAAACCTAAGGCCGCCTGATCCCGCTCCTCGAAGAAACGCCGCACCCACATGGCAATGTAATAGACGAAGGTGTTCATCAGGCCGGCCAGGACGGTGGTCGCGAACATGTCGCCGTTATACACATGACCCATTTCATGAGCCAGGACTGCCTTGACCTCGTCTTCTTTTAGGTTCTGCAGTAATCCGGTCGATACGGCCACCATTGAATTGTTCTTGCTTGGTCCTGTCGCGAAGGCATTGGGGTCTGGAGAGTCGTAGACCCATACCTCGGGCATGGTAATGTGGAGTCGCTGGGCGATTTCCTGCACGGAGCCATAAATGATCTGTTCGGCGTGAGAGCGGGGTTGGGTAATCTGCTGGCAGTTGAGCATGGCGCGCGCCATTTGCTTGGAAAACGCCAAACTGATGAACGCCCCGCCAAATCCAAACAGTGCGGCCCATACCAATGTCGTCAGATCAACGGAGCCGCGGACGTCAATTCCGAACATCGGCAAAATCACATTGATCACGATCGGAATCGTGATTGACAGCGTCACCATGATAAGGATATTTGCGATCAGCAGCAGGCTGATACCTTTGAGCCACTTCATCGAATTCCTCCTTCGCGATTCGTCTTCATCTGAGAACGCACCCCAGAAAGAACCTGCCCCTATTATACACAAACGGCCTATTGGGAGTTACTGTGTCGAACTCTTATTGTCATCTAAGCAATAAGGACGTGCTTCAGAAAGTCAAGATTGTCGAAGTCCCTGAAACTACGCCGCTATTGTTGACCCATTCCCGCAAGACCTGTTAAGAATTTCTTATGCATGTCGGCTGGTAGCCTGTTGCGTGTGCGGGATGTCGGTGCAGGGAACACCGTCGTAGTTTCCTTCGCCCCAACTCAGGTTGGCTTCTTTTCCTGCTTTCTCGACAAGCGATTGTGGCCACAGCCGAGCCATTGAGAAAAAGGGAGAGAAGGCATTTGTGAAGTAACATGATGGATTCTGCCACGACACCGCCCGTTCCCAAACAGGAACTGCTCCGAGACCTGCTCAAACAGGTCTCGCGGCTGTTTTATACCACGCTGGTTGTGGTGCCGGCTGATGTTCGCGAACAAGTCAGTCTTGCCTATCTCTTTGCCAGAGCCGCCGACACGATTGCCGATACGGATTTGATCGAGCGGTCTCGGCGCTTGGACTTGCTCCGCCAACTTAAGGGACAGTTTGTCAGCGATCAGATTGTGTGGAGGCAGGTTCAGGATATCCAGCGGGCAGTCGGGCCGCTCCAGCGCGATTCGGCGGAACGAACCTTGCTCGAGCGATTGGGCGAGTGCTTCAGGCTCTTTCAAGACTTTTCACCGGATGATCGGCGCCGGGTACAGCAGCTGATGACGACCCTGACGCTAGGCATGGAAATGGATTTGAGCCTGTTCCCCGGAAAAGCCGTGGAAGATCTTGTGGCATTGAAGACGCTCGGTGACCTGGACCGGTATACCTATTACGTCGCCGGATGTGTGGGTGAGTTTTGGACGGACTTGATGTGCGCCCATCGGAAGGCACTGGCCTCGTGGAATGTGCGGGAGATGTCGGAGGTCGGTGTTCGGTTTGGAAAGGGCCTGCAATTGACGAACATCGTCAAAGACATCGCCCATGATCTTCAGAAAGGCCGCTGCTATGTACCTGAACCGATGCTGGCCGAGGCAGGATTGAAGCCGGGGGACTTACTTGATCAGGCCAACCTGCCGCGGTTTCGGCCGGTGCTGAGCAAGCTCGTCCGTATGGCGACAGAGCATCTCGACCAAGGGTGGCTCTATACCATGTCTATCCCGCGCTATGAAACCAGGTTGCGGCTGTCCTGCATGTGGCCGATTCTCTCTGCAGGGGAGTCGCTCAAGCTGGTCCTGCACTCGCCCGACATCTTGAATCCCTCCGTGAAAGTCAAAATCCCACGGAGCAAGGTCTATCGCATTATGGCGATGACGACCGGTACGGTCGCATGCGGGTATTCCGGCACCGCATACTGGGGACATCTGCGGAAACAGATTGCGTAACGTCTCGGTGGGACGAATGATCACGCGGCCACCTTTTATTCCTGCCATGCTTCCATATAATATGCACGACATTCTCTCGTGATCATCTGTGCGAGGCACATCCGTTGAAAGCCAAAGTCAGTTTTTCTTGCCAATCGTGCGGCCACCAATCACCCCGCTGGCTGGGCCGCTGCCCCGACTGCGGTGGCTGGAATACCATGAAAGAGGAACGGCAGGCAGCGACCGGAAAGGGCCGACCTGTCGCGATGAAGACAGGACAGGTGCGGGCCACACCGATTGGTGAGATCGAGGTGGTTGGCGAGGATCGACGCCTCACGCGTATCGGCGAGTTCGACCGAGTGTTGGGCGGAGGAGTCATCCCCGGCTCGGTGATCTTGATCGGGGGCGATCCTGGAATCGGCAAGACGACGCTACTGCTTCAGGTGTTGCCACGATTGGCGTCCAAGGACCAACAGGTGTTGTATGTGTCCGGTGAAGAGTCCCCGCGCCAGATCAAGATGCGGGGCCAGCGGTTAGGTATTGAGCATCCGGGTCTGTTGATCTTGGCGGAAACCTCGCTTGAACAGATCCTGAAGGCCGTTCAGGAACTCCAGCCGGCGGCGGTGGTCGTTGATTCGATTCAGACAGTGTATACGGAACAAATCACATCGGCGCCAGGCAGCATCAGCCAAGTGCAGGAGGTCGCCGGACAGCTCATGTGGTTCGCCAAGCGAGCTGGCGTGCCGGTCTTTATTATTGGCCATGTGACGAAAGAGGGGGCGATCGCCGGGCCACGTTTATTAGAGCACATTGTCGATACGGTACTGTACTTCGAAGGCGACAAGGGGCACAGTTATCGGATTCTCCGCGCTGTAAAGAATCGATTCGGTTCGACCAATGAAATCGGCGTGTTTGAAATGAAAGATTCAGGATTAGATGAAGTTGTGAACCCCTCGGAGCTTTTCTTGGCCGAGCGCCCACAACGGAGCACTGGTTCGGTAGTTGTGTCGAGTCTTGAGGGCAGCAGGCCGATCCTGGTCGAGTTACAGGCATTGGTGTCTTCGACGAGTTATGCCATGCCGAAGCGAATGGCCAATGGCGTGGAGCTGAATCGAGTGTCCTTGCTGCTCGCTGTGATGGAGAAACGATTAGGATTGCACCTGTCCGGCCAGGATGTCTATGTGAATATCGTCGGAGGTCTGCGCATCGATGAGCCGGCAATTGATCTGGGCATCGTGGCGGCGGTGACATCGAGCTTGCGCGAAGTGCCGGTCGAGCCGGGTCTTTTGATCCTCGGCGAGGTCGGGCTCGGCGGGGAAGTCCGCGCTGTCAGCCAGGCAGAGCTGCGAATTCGGGAGGCGGCAAAAATGGGATTCAAGCGCTGTTTGTTGCCCGAACGGAACTTGATGAAGCTTGAACCAATCGGTGGTATTGATTTGGTCGGTATTCATGAAGTGGGAGAGGCTTTGGATGTCGTCCTCGCCTAACAGTTGTGCGCGCTTCGCCTGGCGGGCCGCACAGGGAACCGCCGTGTGTCTGCTGCTGGCCGGATGCGCGCTGCTTCGGCCTGGGCTTGATATGCCGCTCAAGCAGGCTACGGCGGAAGAATTGACGACGTTACTTCGTCAACGAGAGGCCGCCATTCAGTCAATGAAGGGGCTATTCAGCGCCAAGGTGCGTGGAGGGGGGATTCCCATCGCATCCCGTGTCGAGGGTACTGTGTACTATCGCCGCCCGAATGCCTTGAGGCTCAGGGGGTTTAATCCCATCGGCGGCGAGGTGTTTGAATTTGTTCAAGCGGAGGATTTGTACAAACTCCGGCTGCCGACGATGGGGCGTGTGCTGATCGGACGGGAGTCTGAGATGGAAGAAATGGGCAAGCTCGCACGTCCGTTTCAATTGAGTGTCTGGGCAGTGAGCGGGGTGTTGGGCACCAGTTCGCTCGGATCGGGAGAAACTGTGAGGCTGGTGGAGGACGGGGACCGGTATCGTCTGGATGTGTATGCAACTTCGAATAGTGCAGTGCGTGAACGGATGCTGGTCCGCCGATTGTGGTTTGATCGACGAACGTTGTTGGTTGTTCAGGAAGATCGGTTAGGGGGGGGCGGTGAGGTGGATGCCACCATTCACTATGAAGACTTCCGACCGCTCGACAATCAGGCCGACAGGCCCTTGCCGGGAAAGTCCGCATCGGTGCCACTTTTGATTCGTCCGTTCAAAATTTCTCTCGAGGATGGGCGAGAACAGGTCAGTGTCCAGGTCGTGTTCCATGAAATGCTGCCGAACCAACCAATTAAACATGAAGAATTAGGTCAGGTATTTTAGCGAAGATATGGCAACGGCAATATAAGATCAGAACGCTATTTTTATGAAAATCTTGGCGATCGAGACGGCCACCGCATGGCAGAGCGTTGCGATTCTTGAGGAGAACCGGGTCCTGGCTCGACAAGACCAGGACGCCAGTGGTGCACATGGGACGCTGCTGCTGCCCGCGATTGAACGTCTACTCATGGAGACGCAATTGCGGCTCAACGATCTTGACGGACTGGCTTGTTCAGCGGGACCTGGGTCGTTTACCGGGATTCGTGTGGGGCTGGCAACGTGCCTCGGATTGCGAGCGGCGACCGGCCTTCCGCTGGTCCTCGTCCCGACATTGGAAGCAATGGCATGGGGTGTGACTTCGTCGGTTCTTCCCATCTGTCCCATTGTGACGAGCCGTAGAGGGGAACTCTATTGGGCGGTGTTTCGACGGACAGGAGACGATCAGTTGCATCGCCTCATGACGGAATGCGTCGGTCCTCCGGCTGCCTTGGCTCGGAGTCTTACCGAGCACACGCTGGTGTTCGGTGACGGATGGTCTGCGATGAATTCACAGATTCGTGCCGCGTTGCCCGTCTCTGTCATGGTTTCTGTGAGTCCCCTCGAGGTTAAGCCGTCGGCAGCGAGTGTGGCAGTTCTTGGGATGCAGCGGTTCCGTCGGGGAGATATTGCAGGCAATCGAGTGGAGCCGCTGTATGTGCAACGGGCTGAGGCCGAGCTTCAATATGACCGGTCTGGAGGGGTGTCACCGGTGATGCGTCGCCAAGAACGAGTGACGAATAAGATTGCGCAACGACTGGCGAGAGGGCGGCAAGGACGGCAGTCGGCAACTCAGCTGAGGAGGAAACATGCCTAACCCTCCCTTCCGAATCGTTCCAGCCACGGCCGACATGCTGCCGGACATCGTGCAATTAGAAGAAGCTTGCTTCTCAGCCCCGTGGACGCGCAAAATGCTCGAAGCAGAACTGACGGGTAACCAGTTTGCCCGCTTTCTCGTCGCGGTGGGATGTGAAGAAGGAAAGACCACCGAGTCGATTATCGGCTATCACTGTTTTTGGATTGTGTTCGAAGAGCTTCGTTTGATGAATCTGGCAGTTCGGGCATCCATGCGTCGCGAAGGAATCGGACAGGCGCTCGCTCTCGAGGCAGTTCGTGTCGGTGCAGGACTTGCTGCGAGCCGAGCGTTGTTGGAGGTGCGGGCTTCGAATGAGGCTGCGCAGGGTCTGTACAGGAAACTGGGCTTTGTGCCTATCAGCACTCGCCGCCAGTATTATACGAATCCCACGGAGGATGCGGTGATTATGGAGTTGGTCCCCCTTGTTGTGCCGGAGAACGAACGGGAGACCCGTTTGTTTCCGGTGGGAGGTGGTTCGGTCTCAGCACACTAACCTAATCCAGGAGGTGTCGCATGTTGACGGATGAGGCAATTCTCGAACAACTTCGTCAATCCAACTCGGAATTTCGCGAGCTGGAACTTTCTCACCATCGGTTGGATCTTGAGCTGAATGAGTTGCAAAAACGCCATGTGCTGACTCCGGCTGAAGAACTCGAAAAAAGACGTATGCAGAAAGAAAAACTGGTCAAGAAGGACAAGCTGGCGGAACTGATCCGCCTGTATCGTGAGCACGGGTTACAACCTACTGCGCATTGAGGAAACCGTTCCGCCGCCGGCGCACCCGGCGGTGGAACGCTTGCCATGGACAAGATTGTCAATCCGCTTGCCGCGCATATTCAGGCCGTCAAGCGCCGATTGATCATCATCGGATTCACCATTCTCGCCTCGTTAATCGGCACCTTCTCGTTCTCGTCAGACATGGTGGCGTGGTTGAACCGGCCCTTCCAGAATCAGCTGGTGTTCTATGGGCCGACGGAAGCCCTCTTTGCGTCGATTAAAGTATCGTTGCTGGCGGCGGTCATCCTGAGTCTCCCCGTTGTCTTCTATCAATTCTGGAAATTCGTCGAGCCGGCGCTGTTGCCGAAGGAACAGCGTTGGGCCATTCCACTGTTTTGTCTGGCTGGCGGTTTTTTTACGATGGGGTTGGTGTTTTGCAATCTTGTGATTCTTCCCCTGGTGATCGATTTCTTTGTGAGTTTTGGACTGGATCGGGATGTGACCCCGCAGCTGAGCGTCGGTACGTATATTGATTTTAATGTGAAATTCTTGCTGGTCTTCGGCTGCGCGTTCGAGCTACCGCTGGCCATGACGCTGCTTGCGGCAACAGGGGCGGTCTCGGCGCGAGGCTTTGCGCAGTACCGGAAACATGCCATCTTGTCCAGCCTCATCCTCTCGGCGGTCGTAACACCGGATGCGACGCTGTTCACGATGCTGCTGATGGCGGTGCCGTTGGTGGTGCTGTATGAAGTCGGTATTCTCGGAGCCCGGCTATTTGGCCGTGATCGGAATGACGGCCCCATCGATCTACCGCTTGATCCGAATCTGCCCATGGGAACTGCAGGGAATCGAGTCCGATGACATCGGCAGGCCACAGCATGTCGGGCATGAGATTCTGTTTCGCGGTGATGCTCCTCATTGGTTGCGCCGCCACTGGTGCGGATGCGGAAGGGCCGGCGGCTGGACCGTTTGATCGATCGGCCACGAGCGTCCAAGCCTTGGCGATCGCGGGAAATGGGGCAGTCTACGCAGGTTCCTTCGGCCATGGGATTTTTCGCTCAAGCGATCGTGGTGCAATCTGGGAGCCAGTAGGGATTGGTGTCACCGATCCCTATATCTTGAGCTTGGCTGTGACCAGAGAAGGAATCGTGTATGCCGGCACCTTTCGCGGGGGCATATTTCGTTCCCGCGACGAAGGCAAGACATGGCAACCTGTGAATGCAGGCCTCAAACGGCTGGAGGTCAAAGCGCTCATGGCGGTGGACGAGGAGCTGTATGCGGGAACCGGCGACGGTGTGTATCGGCTCCAGGGGTCGGAGGATCGGTGGTCGGTCGTGACGACGGGGTTAGACGACGTACTGGTTCATGCACTGGCTCGCTCTTCGGATGGGACCTTGTATGCCGGAACCTCTGGCAAAGGGATTCTGCGTTTCAAACGCCAGTCATCCGGCTGGGTTCGGCTGCAGCATGGTTTGAAGAATCATGAAGGGATGATCGAGAATTTTATCCGGGTGATCGTCGTGGACCAGGAGCAGGGAATTCTAGCCGGCACGTTCGATGGCGGGGTGTTTCGGAGTGCGGACGGCGGTCAGACATGGCGAGGGATCAGCCGAGCGTTGCCGAACGATTCGATCCGCGGAATTGCTCTGCTTGACCAGGGCTTGATCGTGGCCACGGGGAACGGTATTTTTAAAACCATGGACAACGGCAAGCAATGGGTTCCCGTGAACAAAGGGCTGACGAGCCCGGCAGTCCAGTCGTTGATCGCTTCCGGAGACGGAAGTTTTTATGCGGGGACGAGCGCGGGGGTATTCCGCAGCGACGACGGAGTGACCTGGGTTGCCGTCAATCAAGGTCTTGAGGCAGGCGTTGCACCGCCGCCGTTTCTCTTTCGATAACACAGTCACCGTGAAAGGATCGATATCATGGCCGATATGACAGAAAAAACTCAGGCACGGATCGCCCTGGCCAGCAAAGGGGTGCCCATGGGGGAGATCGTGATCAGATTTTTCCCCGATGTGGCACCTGGCCACGTCAAGAATTTCGTGAAGCTGTCGCGGGAAGGGTTTTATAATGGCACAACCTTTCATCGAGTCATCCCCGGGTTCATGATTCAAGGCGGAGATCCCAACAGTAAGAACCCAGACCGATCGATGCATGGCATGGGCGGCCCGGGCTACAAGGTCAAAGCCGAGTTTAACAGCAAGCCGCACAAACGTGGCATCGTATCGATGGCCCGGGCAAACGACCCGGACAGCGCCGGCTCACAGTTTTTTATCTGTGTGGCGGACGCCAACTTTTTGGATTGGCAATACACCGTGTTCGGGGAAGTCATCAGCGGCATGGACGTGGCCGACAAGGTCGTGAGCATGAAACGAGACGGGCGGGATAATCCTCTGGAACGTGTAGAAATGACCGTGACTATCACGGAGTAGATGTCGAGTGGTGACTGCTAGGTTAGAAAGAAAACCATACGGCTGGCTGCCAATGTATCGCCGTGTCTCAGCACTCAGCACGCTGCTCTCAGTACTGATTGTGTTGGCCGGCTGTGCGACCCCGCATGTGCCGTCGCGAATCGTCTATGAAGATCCGGTCAACTATGTGCGGTTAGAAGAGGACCAGACAGTTCTGCCGGAATGGCCGCAAGGCCATTTCTCCCATCCCGCAGTGTTAGAGAAGGAGCTGATGCGGACGATCTTGTCGAGCCTCAAGGTCCAAGAATATCGCATCGCGCCGCAACGGTGGCTTCAAGGCGAGGCGCCGCTCGTTGCCGTCTTCACAGAGGATGAGCTGGCGTTGTTGTCGGCACAGCTGACGGATGGGCTGGCACAGGCTCAATACAATGAGCGGGTGACATTTTATTTGAGCCAGCCGCTGACCTTCATGCGACGCACCATTACATCCGGCGGGGTTTATGTGAGAGGGAACGAGTTGCACCTTCTGTTGGGTAATTGGCGGATCATCTACGGAGTTCCCTCCTATGGGATGATTTACGATCGTCGATATCCGATGCGACCGACGGCTGCCAAGGGGTTCAGCCTGTTCTTTGAACCGGCGGATGCCGTAATTGCGCAGGAAAGCAGTTTCGTGGACGATCTCTTCGCTAATACAAAAGATGAATTGGTGATCGATTTGAGCAAGGTTCAGATCGCAGATCCTGTGCCGAGCTTTCGCTCCCCCAGTGTGTTCTAGATGATCGGACGGCTGATCTGCCGCGGTGGAGTGGATATCTACCGGTAGGCCGATGTCCGCCAATACATACGCGGGACTTCTTTAATCGCTTCAAAGATCGTAGGCCAGCCAAGTTTGCTGTGACCGTGAATACGGTCCCGGAAGCGGATCGGCAGCTCAGTAATTACCCCACCTGCCTGGAAGGCTCGCCAGGCCATTTCAACTTGGAAGACATAGCCCTTTGCCTTGACCCGGCCCAAATTCATTTCCGCTAATAGTTCTCGGCGGAAGCAGCGGAATCCTCCGGTCCAATCACGAATGGTCGAACCAAGAAACAGGCTGACGTAGGCATTGCCCAGTCGTGAGACTAAGCGCCTACGCTGATCCCAGTTTTCCGTTCCTCCTCCTGGAATGTAGCGGCTTCCAATGACCAAATCGGCCGTTGCGCTCTTATGGACCATACGCGGTAAGTCCCAAGGCGCATGGCTGAAGTCGCAGTCCATCTCGATGATCGACTGATAGTGGCGGTTTAGTGCCCATTGGAACCCTGCGATATAGGCTGGCCCAAGCCCTTGTTTTTCTGTTCGATGCAGGACATGCACGGATGTGTGCTGCCGGCTCAGTTCGTCGGCCAGTTGTCCCGTGCCATCAGGTGAATTGTCGTCCACAACCAGGATATCGGTGGTGATGTAGGTCCTGATCGCATCGATCATAGGAGGCAGATTGTGCCGTTCATTGTAGGTGGGCAAGATAACCAGGGTCGAGCGGTCGAAACGAAAGGGGACAAGTGGGGTCAGATTGACGCTCGAAGCGGTTCGAACGTAGCCGGGGTAGGCTGAGTCTGAAGGGGGCAGCCCGCTAACGGCAATCTGGTTGCTGTCGATACCACGTGCGATTAAGGCCTCAGCCAGCTCGAAGGTTCCCACCACAAGGGCTTCGTCCGGTTCCAATGCCACAGTGTCAGGTATTTCGGCGAGGTTAGTGACCTGGCGATATCGAACGGCGAGTGGCCCGACTTCCCCTGAAATGGGAGATGCGGACTCGTGATGATGCGTGGCTGGTGTGATGGTCAGGGGCATGCTGATCTTTCCAATTACACGGGGCATGTAATTGGGCCATCTGCCCAAGAATGTCAAGAAGGGGTGTGTGCGGGCAGTCTCTCGAGCCATCTGCTTCGCTGGATCCGACTCGAAAACACACAATTTGTTATGGCATTCCTCGTCCTTGGGCTAGAATCACCCCCATGGAACTAGCACAATATACCGTGTGGCAAGATCAGGGACAGTGGCGCGGTTTTCTGCGGGACTATCCTGACCATCAGGCGCAGGCGGAGTCCTTTGAGGATTTAGAGTTGAAGCTGCGCCGCTTGCACCATGATCTGACTGCCAGAAAAAAATCAGGATTGTTAGCGCCTCATCGCGCGGCGTGAGACCAAAAGCTTCACTCCCCTGAAGCTGATGGACAGAGGAGTGGTTTTTCTGCGCAAGGAGGGACCGGCCGCGTAGGTTTCCCTTCGAACACATGACCAGGGTCCCTGCCCACTGTGGAAAATCATGTGCTTCCAACTGAAACGTGAGTGCCTTCCAGATCCTCTTTGACAGCGAAAAACACGCTGTGCTAAATTCGCCCTACTTTTGAGAACTTCCGTGCCCATCTCTATGTACCTTTTCTAAGGAACAACGTATGACTGCAACCAATGCGCATGTAATGATCATTGTCGGTGCCGGGCCGGCGGGAATGGCTGTTGCCGGGACCATGGCCAAGGCCGGTCACGAAGTCATTATTCTCAACCGTGATATTAAGTTCGGCGGATTGGCGGAATATGGAATTTTTCCCTCTAAGCTCAAGCTTCGTGGCGGTCTCAAGAAGCAATATTGGGATCTGCTGGGGCAGCCGAATGTGCACTATTTGGGGAATGTCACGGTTGGAAACGGCAAGGACCTTACGGTCGAAGATGTGCGGGGGCTCGGTGCCAGCGCGGTCGTGTTCACGATTGGGGCGCAGGGGACCAAGGCCATTGGAGTGGAAGGGGATTCGGCCAAGGGTGTGTACCATGCGAAAGACGTGGTCTATCACTTCAACCGGTTGCCCGGGTTCGGCGATCGGCCGTTCGACATGGGCAAGCATGTGGCGGTGATCGGGGCAGGCGATGTCATGGTCGATATTGCTCATTGGCTCACCCGCTATAAGAAGGTGGAGCGCGTGACGGCCATCGTGCGTCGCGGTCCGGTCGAGCGGAAATACAATCCCAAAGAGATCCGAGCGGTGTGCGCCAATATGGACCTTGAAGGCATCAAGAAAGAGTTCGACCGTATCAAGGATCGCATGGCAGCGGTCGGGCAGAAGGCCGACGAAGTCCTCAAAGGGCTCATAGACGAATTTACGAAGTGTGAACCGAAGGTCAGCGAGACGAAAATGGGCTTCAAATTCCTGGCCTCACCGAAGCGGATTCTCGTCGATGCAAACAATTGTGTGCGTGGTCTTGAAATGGAAGACAATCGGCTTGACCCCAAGGGCGAAGACACGGTGGCGGTCGGGCTGAAACAATATTATGAATTTCCGTGCGATGCCGTCGTCTTTGCGGTCGGCGACAAGGTCGACGAGACCGTCGGGCTTCCCTATAAAGGAGGCCTCTTCGTCACGAACCCCAACAAGACGGGAAATGACCCGGATGATGCCCTGTTTCAGGCTTACGACGAAGCTGCAGGGAAAGTTGTTGAAGGGGTATTCCTGGCGGGGTGGGCCAGAAAAGCCAGCGAAGGTCTTGTCGGTGTGGCCAAGCGGGATGGCGACTGGTGTGCAGAAGTCGTGGAGCGCTATCTCGCGACGAAATCAGCGGGCGTTCAGGCCAAGGTCGTGTTGGACAAGCTGCATCATATTTTGAAATCCAGGAAGAGTCATCCTGTCGATGTCAAAGGGCTGCGGAAGCTTGAAGCCGCGGAAAAAGCGCACACAGGTGAGTCAGACTGTATCGGAGAGTTCAAGTACGCGAGTAACCGGGACATGATCGGATTGATCGAGACGAGCCGGGCATGAAAGCCTAAGCGGCCGCGTTCTTTAGCCATCTCCCCACTTCAGTTTTTCACGCAGCACCTCATAGTAGTGGCTTTCCGGAAACCGAATCAGCTTAGTTCGGTTTTCGGAAGCCCGCACCACCGCCGTATCACCTTGTGTCATTGCAATGCCGACTTGGCCATCGAGTGTCGCCATTGCCCCGTCGTCTTTGCTTGTTAAGGTCACGTCTATTTCGACATTCCCGGGCACGATCAGCGGCCGATGAGTCAGTGTGTGCGGACTGATCGGCGTCAGGATCAAGGACTGAACCGCAGGGTTGATGATGGGTCCCCCGGCTGATAGGGAATAGGCTGTTGAGCCGGTCGGTGTGCTGACGATCAAGCCGTCCGCCCGCAAGTTTGTCACGAATTGCCCCTGAATGGCGATACGCAGTTCGATCATGCGGGCCAGGGTACCTTTGCTGATGACGATGTCGTTCAGCATGATGCCCCGTGCGACCGTTTCTCCATGGCGATGGACATGCGTCTGCAACATGAGCCGTTCGTCGATGACGTAATCGTTGGCGAAGACGCGCTCAAGCGACGGATAGAGATTATCCAGCCGCACCTCCGTTAAAAATCCGAGGCCGCCCATGTTGACACCGAGGATGGGAATGCTGCGTTCCGCCGCGAGCCGCGCGGCATTGAGGATCGTGCCGTCGCCGCCCAGGACAAGCAGCACGTCGGCTGTCCCTGCCAACTGGGTCTTCTGAATTCCGCCTGACTCACTCAGCAATGCTGCGGAGGTTGTATCAAGCAGAACGGTGATGTTGCGTTCACGGAGCCAGGTGACAACTCCTTGCAATGTGGGTTTAACCTCAGGAAATTTCGGTTTTGTCAAAATTCCAATATTTTTGCTTTTCATGATGGCCGGGAAAGGCGATTGGACAAAATGGTGCGGGATTCTATCGGGACAGTTTCGCACTGTCAACGCGCCTAAGAGAGAACGTTCCTGGTGAGAGAGTTGAGAGTTGGCGTCCTTCTCTCATCAGCGTTGGCGTCACTTTTTCGCTCAACCTTGACTCTCATGGGTCCTGTGGTTAAACTGAGACCAAGTTTTTCCATGGGTTGTCTCGATACGGGCCGTACGTTCATCCAGGGGAGGGGACAGGATGTTCGAACGATTCACGGACAAAGGTCGTAAAATCATCATTCTTGCGCGCGAAGAAGCCGAGCGTCACCAGAACGACTATCTGGGGACCGAGCATCTCGTCTTGGCGATTCTCCGTGAGTCTGATGGCATCGCCTTGATGATTTTGAAGAAAATGGGTCTCTCGACCGAGCAAATCCGGTTGGAAATTGAGCGGAATCTGCCGGGCGGGGGAACGACGATGACGTTTGGCGAAATCCCTTTCAGCCCGCGGGTGAAAAAGGTCATCGAGTATGGAGTCGAGGAAGCTCGGTTGCTCGGCCACAATCACATTGGTAGCGAGCATCTCCTGTTGGGCCTGTTACGAGAAGAGGAAGGAATCGGGGGTAAGATCCTCCGTAGCCTGGGCGCGAACCTTCTCACGGCCCGCCAATTGACAGTGACGTTCTTGAGGAAGTCCGCTCCTCGGGAGCGGGATCGGAAGAGCAATACGCCGGCATTGGATGAATTCGGGCGCGATCTGACCCAGCTGGCCCAAGAGGGTCAGTTAGATCCGGTGATCGGCCGGTCAGACGAAATTGAACGGGTTCTTCAAATCCTCAGCCGGCGGAGTAAGAACAATCCCGTGCTCATCGGCGAGTCCGGTGTCGGGAAAACAGCCATCGTCGAGGGGCTTGCCCAACGGATCGTGCAGTCGGAGGTTCCCGACAATCTTCTTTCACGACGGGTCATTGCGCTGGACCTTGGCTCGCTTGTCGCAGGTACGAAATACCGCGGTCAATTTGAAGAGCGGCTCAAGGTTGTCATGAAGGAGATTGTGCAGGCCGGTAACATTATTATTTTCATCGACGAGTTGCACACGCTGGTCGGAGCCGGCGCCGCAGAAGGTTCGATCGATGCCTCCAACATGCTCAAGCCCGCCCTCTCGCGAGGGGAGATCCAGTGCATCGGCGCCACCACCTTAGATGAATACCGGAAGCATATTGAAAAAGACGGCGCCTTAAAACGCCGGTTTCAACCGATCCATGTGCAGCCACCCAGTATCGACGAGACCATCCAGATTATCCACGGGCTGCGGGATCGTTACGAGGAACATCACGGGGTCGAGATCACCGAAGACGCCATCGTCGAAGCCGTCAAACTGTCGGATCGGTACATTACTGACCGGTTTTTGCCTGATAAGGCGATTGATCTGATCGATGAAACCGGCTCGCGTGCGAAACTGCAGACCTATGCGCTGCCCTCCGAACTGAAAGCGATGGAGCAGGAGCTCAAGAAGGTCTCGCGGGAGAAAGAGTTGTCGATTTCGATGCAGAATTTCGAAGAAGCTGTGCGGCATCGTGAAGAAGAAGAGCGGCTCCGCAAGCTCCTGGATGAGTCCAAGCGGGAGTGGAAGAAGAATCAAGAAAAGAACAAGCCGGTGATTGGAAAGGAAGACGTCGCGTACGTGGTATCCAAGATGACCGGCATTCCGCTCTTCAAGCTCGAGGAAGAAGAATCCAACAAGCTGCTGCGAATGGAAGAATTTCTCCATAAGCGGGTGATCGGACAAAATGAAGCGATCTCTGCAGTCGCCCGCGCCATTCGCCGGTCACGTGCAGGTTTGAAGGAAGCGAAGAAACCCATCGGCTCGTTTATCTTCATGGGGCCGACCGGAGTCGGAAAGACCGAGTTGGCGAGAACGTTGGCGGAGTTCCTCTTCAACAGCGAAGATGCCTTGATCCGGGTGGACATGTCCGAGTATCAGGAGAAATTCACCAGTTCCAGGCTCTTCGGCGCGCCTCCCGGCTACGTTGGTTACGAGGAAGGGGGCCAGCTGACTGAAAAAGTCCGACGCCGGCCTTATTCAGTGGTTTTGTTCGATGAAATTGAAAAGGCGCATCCGGACGTCTTCAACGTGCTGCTGCAGGTCTTGGACGATGGAGTGCTGACCGATAGTCTTGGTCGCAAGGTGGACTTCAAGAATACCGTCGTCATCATGACGTCCAATATCGGGACCAAGAACATCCAGAAGGGAGTCTCGCTGGGGTTCCAGAGCACTGAAGGCGAAGCAGCCAGACGGAAGAAGGAAGAAGTGATCGGTGAATTGCGGAAATCGTTCAGCCCGGAGTTCTTGAACCGGATCGACGAAATTGTGATCTTCCATCAATTGGAGAAGGAACAGCTCTACAACATTCTCGATATTCTCATTCGCGAGCTCAATCTGCGTCTGTTGGAGAAGGGGATTGAGATCGAGGTCGACGACGACGTCAAACAGTGGCTCATTAAGGAAGGGTACGAGCCGCTTTATGGGGCCAGACCGATGCGCAGGGCGATTCAGCGTGCGATCGGCGATCCGCTCTCCGATGAGCTCATCCGAGGACGGTTTAAGGACAGCCGCAAAGTCAAAGTGGTGCTGCGTGACGGCGCTCCAGCCTTTGTTGAACAGGAAGCAATGGCGAGTGTCTAGCTATAGCCGCGTCATCGCCAGCCAGTGGTAGCCACGCCCCCTGCGGCTGACGGCCGCAGGGGGCGTGGTGTTTTTGGACAGCACTGCGGTAGTCTTTTGCCTATGGTTCATCCGCGCCTGCTTGAATCCGCAATCCATGACAAGGGCCTACAGAAGCCGGTCCTTGGAATTGAGTCATCGTGCGATGAAACGGCCGCCGCCGTGGTAGCACCCGACGGGTCGGTGCTCTCGAATGTGGTGGCGTCTCAAACGACGGTCCACGCGAAATTCGGCGGTGTCGTGCCGGAACTGGCGGCCAGGGCCCATATCAGTCAGATTGATGGTGTGATCATGGATGCGCTGAATCAGGCGCATCTTTCCATGCACGATCTTGGTGCGATTGCGGTCACCCAAGGGCCTGGATTGGCCGGTGCGCTGCTGGTTGGGGTAAATTATGCTAAGGCGTTGAGCTACGGATTGGGTATCCCCCTGGTCGGGGTGAACCACTTGGAGGGGCACATTGCGTCGGCCTGGCTGGCTGATCCGACCTTCCCGTTACCATGTGTCGTGCTCGTCGTGTCCGGGGGACATACGCATTTGTATAGGAGAGAACCGACCGGGGAATGTCTCTTACTTGGCTGCACCAGGGACGATGCCGCAGGAGAGGCGTTTGACAAAGGTGCGCAGATGCTGGGGCTGGAGTTTCCAGGAGGGCCGGCGATCGATCGACTTGCTCGGCTGGGCGATCCAAAGGCGATTCCGTTCCCACGCTTCCATCAAAGGAAAACCAGCCTGGAGTTCAGTTTCAGCGGGCTCAAGACATCATTGCTGTACACACTGCGCAAGATGAACGATCACACGCGAGCAGATAAAATGGCCGATCTGGCTGCGGGCTATCAAGAGGCCATTGTGCAGGTGTTGGTGGCCAAGGCGTTTGCGGCCCTTGCCCATACGGGACTCTCCGCGCTGGCCGTGGTGGGAGGGGTATCGGCCAATTCTCGATTGCGGGCGCTGCTGACCGAACGAGGGGACCGGGAAGGTGTTCGGCTGGCATTGCCGCCATCAGCCTATTGCACGGATAATGCGGCCATGATCGCTTGGGCCGGCCGGCATCTGCTCATGACCGATCCGCAAATCGGTCGGCCTGTCGACATCCAGCCGTCGCTCCAACCCGGTGTTGTTCGTCAATCGGGCCATAACAAGGAGCGCGCCCATTCCTGATGTCCATGGCCAGCTGACGGGTCTCCGCGCAAGCCAGGTAGCGGCGATTGACCGTCTCTATCGGCGGCGTGTGCCTCACGACAAGATCCTCACGCCGGAGCTGGCCAAAACAATGTGCCAGCTCACCCTCGATATCCGGCGTCCCATCGCCGTCGTGCTGACACGCCGAGGGCTCGTGCAAGAAATTATTGTGGGGACGGATCTCGTGCTGTCGCCCGCGACCGCCGCGCAATTTCGTGCCGGGCCTCGGTCGCTACGAGGGTTGCGGCTGATCAGAACGCAGCTGCGCGATCAGCCGCTGAGCCAGGAAACGCTCACCGATCTTGCCTACCTCCGGCTCGACCTGATCGGCACCCTCTCGGTGTTGCCGGACGGGAGTCCGGGGAATCTGTATCTTGCCCATCTTCTTCCGCCTGACGGGACCAGCCGGCTCTGCAATGTCATGAAAGCTGTCCCCTTTTACCAGTGTTCGCTCCAATTCAATCGCTTCATCGAAGAGCTGGAAGCGGAGGTGCATTCGGCGCGCGCCCGTCAAGCAGTTCAGGACGGTGATGAATCGGCGATCTTGGTCAGCGCGTCGCCGCATGGACGGGCCGAACAGGAAGAGCGGTTGATCGAGTTGGCCGAGCTGGCGAATTCAGCCGGAGTGCGGGTCATCGATTGCGTCGCGCAACGGACGGCCGACGGACACCAGCGGCATTTGCTGGGAAGCGGGAAATTGAAGGAAGTGCTCATCCAAACGCTTCATAAAGGGGCCGACATGGTCATTTTCGACCAGACCCTGTCGCCTGCCCAATCACGAGCGATCGCGGAGATGACCGATATCAAAGTCATCGATCGCACGCAACTTATTTTGGATATCTTTGCCCGCCGTGCCCACAGCCGGGAAGGAAAAGTACAGGTCGAGCTGGCACAACTGCGGTATCTCTTGCCGAGGTTGTCGGGGAAAGGCACACAACTCTCTCGTCTGGGCGGGGGAATCGGAAGCAGGGGGCCCGGTGAAACAAAGCTGGAGTCGGACCGCAGACGGGTGCATGACCGTATTACCCATCTGGAACGGGATCTCGCTCAGTTCGCTAAGCATCAGGGCCAGCGCCGAGCACGCCGAGGCCGCCAGGGGCTACCCGTGGTGTCGTTGGTCGGCTACACGAACGCAGGAAAATCCACCTTACTCAATGTCCTGACCAAGAGTCATGTCTCGGCGGAAAACCGCATGTTTGAAACGTTAGACACCACGAGCCGGCGGCTCCGCTTTCCCGAAGATAGTGAGATCATCGTGACCGATACGGTGGGGTTCATCCGCGATCTTCCGAAAGAATTGGTTGGCGCATTCCGGACCACGCTGGAAGAATTGCATGAGGCCGATCTTCTGCTCCACGTTGTCGATGCTGGAGCTGCTGATGTCGATGTGCAAATCAGCGCCGTGGTTGACGTCTTGCGGGACCTCGGCCTGGAATCGATTCCGCGAATGCTCGTGCTCAACAAATGCGATCGCCTTCCACCGGATCAGATCGGACCGCTCTCCAGGCGCTACCGTGCGATCGGTATCTCCGCCATCAGGCCGGAAACCTTGCGGCCGTTGCTGGCAGAACTCTATGCCCATGTGAGCCGGTTGACGGTAGACCGGACACCCACTCTGCCGAGTCGCCCCCAGAACGGGGAACCAGCCCTTGCATCTCGCCCATGACAGGTTGCACAATCGCCCCACTGCAATGAAGGGTCGAACTTCAGGCACAGCACAGACCGGAACAACTCCGTCAAAAATTGCCAAGATTCTGCTTCAGTCTATGGCAACGGCAGAGGTGGAGCTGGCCCATCGCTCTCCGTGGGAATTACTGGTTGCAACGATTCTATCCGCGCAATGCACCGATCAGCGGGTGAATCAAGTGACACCGGCCCTCTTTCAGCAATATCACACCTCTTCGGAGATGGCTCAGGCGGACCCGGCTGAATTGGAGCGGCTGATCAAACCGACCGGATTCTACAAAAACAAAGCGAAACATCTGATCGGTTGCGCACGAGCTGTGACTGAACGGTTTCACGGTGAAATTCCAAGGACCATGGAGGCATTAACGTCGATTCCAGGTGTGGGACGAAAAACCGCCAACGTCATATTGGGGGCGGCCTTTGGCCAGCCTGTTGTTGTTGTCGATACGCATGTGAAACGGGTGGCGAATCGGTTGCATTTGGCCAACTCGGACGATCCGGAAAAAATCGAACAGGCCCTGCAACAGGTATTTCCCAAGCGCCAGTGGACTCATGTATCGCAGCGCCTCTTGTTGCATGGACGATATGTGTGTCTAGCAAGAAGGCCTCGCTGCGGGGAGTGCGTCTTGTATGACCTGTGTCGGTGGAAAGGAAAGCAAGACCGATGATCAAGAGCATGACGGGATTTGGCCGGCGGCAAGGAGCCTGGGAGGACGGGACTGTGACCGTCGAGGTTCGTTCGGTGAATCACCGATTTTTAGAAGCGTCCGTCCGTATGCCAAGATCGATCGGACGGCTCGAAGAGGCGTTAAAAAAGGCCATCCAAGAACACTGTGCTCGCGGTCGTGTCGAGTGTACAGTGTTCGTTCAGGGAAACCGAGGAGGAACGCGGTCTCTTCAACTTGACGCTGGGTTGGCGAAACAGTACTATCAGGCCCTCCGCACCCTCCAGCGTAGTTTGAAACTCAGCGGTCCCATTGACATTGGGCTTGTGGCAGGTTTCCGCGAGGTGCTCACTGTGTCGGATCAGCCGACCGAAGATCCGAAGCTCGCGAAACTGGTGGAGAAACTTGGTCTCCTGGCGGTACAAGACCTGGCAAAGATGCGGAAAAAAGAGGGCGCACTGTTGGCCCAAGACCTCGGCAAACGCCTGGAGATTCTTGGAGGATTGAAAGGGCAGGTGGCCGACCGAGCACCCGGTGCCGTCCAAGAGTCATTCCTCCGTATGAAAAGCCGGGTCGAGAAGTTGCTGAACGAACCTGTTCCGGACCTTGCTCGGCTCCACCAAGAATTGGCCCTCTATGCCGATCGATCAGACATTACAGAAGAATTAGTCAGGTTGGATGCCCATATGGTACAGTTTGGCCAGACAGTACACAGCACTCAACCGGTCGGAAAGACGTTAGATTTTCTGCTTCAGGAAATGGGACGTGAGGTCAACACGATCGGATCGAAAGCCAATGATGGGGTGATTGCCACGGCCGTCGTTCAGATGAAAGCCGAACTCGAGCGTCTTCGCGAGCAGGTGCAGAACGTGGAATGAAGAGGGGTATGACTGCCAACACGATTCCATCAGATTCTGCACCTACCGATGGACGATCCGTCCAGGAACGCCGGGGGATTCTGTTCATCGTGTCAGCTCCTTCGGGGGCTGGAAAAACGACACTGTGCAAGCAGCTTGTGGCATCCATGCCCGGGCTGTGGCATTCCGTCTCCTACACCACAAGAAAACCGCGGGTGGGGGAAGAAGGGGGGCGCGAATATTATTTTGTCGAGGAACATACATTCCAGGACCTCATGGCGCGCCATGAGTTTTTGGAGTATGCCCATGTTTACGGGAATTGGTACGGCACCCCGCGAAAGGCCTTGATGGATAAACTGGAACAAGGCGTCAATGTCCTACTGGAGATCGATGTGCAGGGTGCGCTCCAGATCAAGAAGAAGTTCGAGGATGCAGTTTTCATCTTCATCCTTCCCCCGTCCCTGGAGACGCTACGTGAGCGATTGCTGAGTCGCGCCTCGGACTCCCAAGAGGTCATTCAACGCCGCCTTCAGAAAGTGAAGGAGGAGGTGTGGAGCTTCCGGGAATATTACTACATCGTTCGGAACGACGACTTGGGGCAATCCTTGCGGGAGCTGCAGAGCATTTTTCTCGCGGAACAGCTCAAGACCAAACGGTTGGATATGAATTGGTTCGAACAGAATTTCATTGTCGACAGAGACCCCAAGCAAAATCAACGGGACCCATCAACCACTACCTAGCAGGAGTGTACTATTATGGTCGATATGCTGAGTCTATTACCCCAATACACGCCCAATGAATTTGATTCACGGCACAGACTGGTGATCGTCGCCTCGCAGCGGGCCAAGCATTTGACCCAGGGGGCGAAGCCAACCGGTCCGTCGCGGTTCACAAAAGAGACGACGGCTGCCCTCGATGAAGTTCTGCGCGGCAAGATCTCCTACCTCATCGGAAAAGAGGCGCGGGACGCGATGAAGGAAGCGAAGCGAGGGAAAGAAGGAGAGACAGAGCGCATCGCCATGATGACGGGAGAAGACGCCCGAGAAATCAAGAAAGAGTTGAGCGTCTATGTCGATGATACCGCTAAACCGGCCGAAGCTTCGGCCGAGGAGTAATGGTGGATCCCGATAGACCGACGGCACTTTTGCGTGGCAAGCGCTTTGTGTTGGGTGTCACCGGAAGCATCGCCGCGTTTAAGGCGGTGGGTTTGCTGCGGACATTGAAGGGCCACGGCGCGTCCGTCTCCGTCGTGATGACGAACAGCGCGACGAAATTCGTGACGCCGCTGACCTTCGAGGTGCTGTCCGGCGAGCCGGTGACAACTGATCTCTTCCAGGCTCATGAGGAGATGAAACATCTGACTGTTCCCGACGGCGCTCACGCCGTCATTGTCGCGCCGGCGACAGCGAATGTTTTGGCTAAGGCCGCTGTCGGGTTGGCGGATGATGTGCTGTCCACGATGCTGCTCACGATTCGTTGTCCGCTGATCGTTGCGCCGGCCATGGATGGCGGCATGTGGGAACATCCCACCGTTGTCGAGCATGTGAGGACACTTCGATCACGCGGGGTCGTCGTGCTCGACCCTGAAGTGGGCCCCCTGGCGTCTGGGCAGATCGCACAAGGAAGGCTGGCAGCCGAATCGAGAATCATAGACGCCGTACAGAGTGCATTGGCATTGCAGGCTGATTGGCTGGGCCAGCGGGTGCTGGTTTCTGCAGGGCCGACCCAAGAAGCGATCGATCCTGTGCGGTTCATCTCCAATCGCTCGTCTGGCAAGATGGGCTACGCGATTGCGGAGGCCGCGCGTGATCGGGGGGCCAAAGTAGTTCTGGTGACCGGGCCGACCGCACTGACACCGCCTTCCGGCGTTGAAGTCGTTCCTGTTGTCTCAGCCCATGAAATGGCCGATGCGCTTTCCCGTCATTTTGATTGGGCCACTGTAGTGATCATGGCGGCAGCGGTTGCTGATTTTCGTCCCAAGGAACGGGCCGACCACAAACTCAAAAAGAGTGGTCGCACGGCGTTCTCGCTTGAATTAGAGACGGCTCCTGACATTCTCTCAATGTTATCTGCCAGACGAACCACTCAGATTCTGGTCGGGTTCGCAGCGGAAACGGAGCGACTGGTCGCTCATGCGACGGCGAAGCTTACCGCCAAAGGACTCGATATGATCGTCGGCAATGATGTGACGAAAGAAGGTGCGGGATTCGGCAGCGACGACAATGCCGCCGTCATCCTGACACGTTCCGGTGGACAGAAAGAGTTCGCTGTGATGCCGAAACGTCGGCTCGCCGACGCCATTTTAACCGAAGTGCTGGGGGTTGAGTCGTTAGGACAAGCCTCTTCTATAGCGACGGAGTAGCGATGGGATCAGGCCCCAACAAACCCGCAAATGCGCAGGAAATCGATCGATTGGCTCTTGAGGTGGCCACGGAGCCGGGATCGAAGGCATTCATGCCGCTGGCGGAAGAATATGGGAAAGCCGGCATGTGGGGTGAGGCGGCGGCGGTGCTTGAGGACGGTCTGAAAGTCTATCCGCAATTTATTACTGCTATGGTGGCGCTGGGACGAGCCTATGATCAGATGAATCAGCCGGTCAAAGCTGCGGCCGTGCTCGAGGAAGCGGTCAAGTTGAGTCCGGACAATCTTCGTGCACACAGAACCCTGGCCAAGATTTATGTTGCTCAAGGAGCGAAAGAAGCCGCGCTGCAATCGTGCCGCGCTATTCTCGCAGTCAACCATCAAGACCAAGAAGCCTTGGCAGTATGTGCCAAACTTCAAACGACCGCCGTTCAGGATTCCCCGGCACCATCGGATCCCGTGGCCCCGGCAGGGGCACCACCGGTCGAAGGATCGGCTGACACTGACGGCCACAAGGAAGGGCCTACGGATATCCGCCCGCTCGCAAGTAGTTCTCCGGTCGGAGTGAATGCGGTGATGGGACCCTCCCCAAGAGAAACAGCGGGTGTCGCTCAGCTGCAACGGTGGCTCAACAACATCGAGTACCATCGTCGTGACCGAAACCCTTCTGTTGGGTGATGGACACTAACTTGCCAATCAGTTCAACAGTTTGACCCTCCTGAGCCGGGCTGCTAGAATGCCGCCTCTTATACCGTACAGGTAAGTGCGGTCAGGGCCTCGTGAAAGGCGCTCTATCTGATTATGTTGCGTGTGCTGGTTCTGCATGGTCCTAATCTCAATCTCCTCGGAAGCCGTGAGGAATCGATCTACGGTACGGCAACGCTTCGGGATATTGATGCGTCCTTACGGAAGCTCAGCACCGACCTTGGCGTGGCGCTGGATATTCGCCAGTCTAATCTAGAGGGAGAATTGGTGACGTGGATTCAGGAGGCGCGCGGGAAGTATCAGGGCATCATCATCAACCCGGCGGCCTACACGCATACGAGTGTGGCCATACGGGATGCGTTGGTCGCCGTGGACATGCCCATCGTAGAGGTTCACCTTTCGAATATTTACCGGCGCGAAGAGTTCCGCCGCCATTCCTTTGTCTCCGGAGTGGTGTTAGGGCAGATCTCCGGACTGGGCCCGGACGGGTACTTGCTCGCGCTTCGAGGGTTATGCGGACATCTGTCATCGGATGAGCGGAAGGCGGGTCCCATCGGGAACCGATCGGCACGGGGTGCGAAGATACGCAAGTCGTGAACAGGCGCAGGCCGTGTTTTTTGCATGAAGGGGGCACAGAGTGATTTCGACCGTGGATTTTCGTAGCGGGGTTCGCCTGATGGTAGAGGGTGAGCCATTCTATATTGTTGAATTTCAGCATGTGAAGCCCGGGAAAGGTGGCGCCTTCGTTCGTACCAAGCTGAAGAGCTATCTTTCCGGGAATGTCCTTGATCGGACTTTCCGCTCAGGGGAGCGGTTCGATGAGCCTGACTTGGAAGAGCGAGACATGCAGTTTCTCTACGCCACGGGAGACGCGTACACGTTCATGGACACTGAGACATATGAACAGCTGACGTTTGAAAAGAACCAGCTGGGAGAGAACGCGGATCTATTAAAAGAGAATATGACGGTGAAAATTCTGGTCTATGAGCATCGGCCGATTGCCGTCGAACTCCCCAATTTCATCGAGCTCAAAGTCGTCGACGCAGACCCCGGCGTGCGGGGCGACACTGCTTCGGGAGGAACCAAGCCGGCGGTTGTTGAAACCGGCGCGACGATCAAAGTGCCGCTCTATTTAGAAGTCGGAACCGTGATCAAAATCGACACCCGCACCAGGTCCTATGTGGAGCGTGTCAGGTGAGGAAGCGCCGATCATCTCTGTCGAAGAGGAAGCCCCGTTCAATCGTCCTCCCGGCCGCTTT
The DNA here is from genome assembly GCA_015903945.1 of Nitrospira sp. GTDB lineage: Bacteria > Nitrospirota > Nitrospiria > Nitrospirales > Nitrospiraceae > Nitrospira_D. Next base: position 78,841 of record JABMDL010000002.1, read on the forward strand.
TAATTCTGGGGCTCAGGACCTTTTGCTGACGGGTGGCCAGACCAAGCAGATTCAAGATCTCATCGATCTTCTTCGTAGAAACAACCTCACTGAGTTAGAGCTTGAGCGACAGGGAGTTCGGATTCGCGTTCGTCATGAAGCCGGGGCCAAAGCGGTAACGGTATCCGCACAGGAAGCTGTTCCCAGCGCCATTCCACCTGCAGTACGGCCCACTGCGGCAGCCGGTTCGCCCCCGGAAGACATGGCCGGATTGGTGACCATTACATCGCCCATCGTCGGAACATTTTACCGATCTCCGTCTCCGGACGCCGATGCATATGTCGAAGAGGGCGATTTCGTCAAGAAGGGGCAGGTGCTGTGTATCGTCGAAGCCATGAAACTGATGAATGAAATCGAGTCCGAAACGGACGGGCGTATCGTCAAGATCTTGGCGGAAAGCACCAAGCCGATTGAATATGGTCAGGCGTTGTTTTTGATTGATCCCAAAGCCACCGCGTAGTTCGTTCTCGCCGTACCGGAGCCAACACGTGTTCAAGAAAGTCCTCGTTGCCAATCGCGGAGAGATCGCGCTGCGGGTGATTCGAGCCTGTAGAGAGCTTGGCATCAAGACCGTCGCCATTCATTCCGAAGCCGATGCCGCGAGTCTGCACGTGCGTGCGGCGGATGAAAAGGTGTGCGTCGGTCCTGCGGAAGCCGCGCTGAGTTATCGCAATATTCCCAATGTCCTGAGTGCCGCGGAAATTACCAGCGTGGATGCCATTCATCCCGGTTACGGGTTCCTGTCGGAAAACGCGCACTTTGCCGAAGTGTGCGAGTCCATCGGCATCAAGTTCATCGGGCCCACGTCTGAAAACATCGCCATGCTGGGGGATAAGGCCAAAGCCCGCGAGGTGGTGGCCAGGCGGGGACTGCCGGTCACACCCGGGAGTCTGGGAGAACTGAAGAGCGAAGACGACGCATTGCAAGCCGCGCACAAGATCGGATTTCCCGTCATTATCAAGGCGACTGCCGGCGGCGGGGGCCGCGGCATGCGCGTCGTAAACAAGGCCGAAGAATTGGGCCGGGCTTTTCAAGCCGCCCAAGCCGAGGCGAAGGCTACCTTCGGCAACGAAGGCGTCTATCTGGAGCGATATTTTCTGGAACCGCGCCATATCGAAGTTCAAGTGCTGGCCGATCACCGGGGCCATGTCATCCATCTGGGCGAGCGCGATTGTTCGATTCAACGACGGCATCAGAAGCTGGTGGAAGAGACGCCGTCGCCGGTCGTCGATGACAAGCTCCGCCGCGAAATCGGCCGCGTCGCCGTCGAGGCGGTCAAGGCCGTGCACTATCGGAATGTCGGGACGGTGGAATTCCTGCTTGACAAGGACCGCAATTTCTTTTTCATGGAAGTGAACACCCGCATCCAGGTCGAGCATCCGATCACCGAAATGGTGACCGGCATCGATTTAATCAAGGAACAGATTCGCCTGGCGGCGGGCCATCCGTTGACGGTTAGGCAGCAAGACGTCACGATGAACGGTCACAGCATGGAGTGCCGAATCAATGCGGAAGACCCGGAAAAGTTCACGCCGTCGCCTGGCCTGATTACCAAATATAGCGCTCCCGGAGGGTTCGGAGTCCGAGTCGATTCTGCCATGGAGTCTGGAGCGACCGTCGTTCCGCACTATGATTCCATGATCGCCAAGCTGATTACCCACGGGCGGGATCGCCAGGAAGCGATGGCCCGTATGAGACGAGCGCTCGACGAGTTTGTGATCGACGGGATCAAGACGACCATTCCGCTTCATCGGAGAATTTTTGACGATCCGGATTTCCAGAAAGGCCATGTCTCCACGGCATTTTTGGAACAATTGCTAGCCCGATAAGCCTCACACTCATTCTTGTATCGAGTTCCCTCTCTCGGGTCCCCCCCCTCCCGCTCAGTGCGATCTTGCTCTCTGTCGGATGATTCCCCACAGGCATCCTGATAAAATGCCTGGTGCCAAGCTATGTTGTCGTAGGATGAGGGTATGAAGCGGGTTGGGATCATTCTTGGAGTGGTGGCCATCGGGTTGGCCATCGGCGGGTATGTGTTCTTCAACGGAGAACGCAAGGCACCGGTGCGATATCGAACAGCGGGAGTCGAACGGGGGGCGGTCGTTTCTGTAGTCAGCGCGACCGGGACGATCAATCCTGTTGTCTCGGTTCAGGTCGGCACCCAGGTGTCGGGGATGGTCAAGAGTCTGCATGCGGATTTCAATACGCGGGTCAAGGCGGGAGACATCGTTGCGGTCATCGATCCGGAGCCGTTCAAGGCTCGACGTGAACAGGCGGCCAGCAATCTTGAAATGGCACGATCGAGCGTGGCACGAGCCCGGGCGGATCTCGCGCAACGGAAACGGGAACGAGACCGGGTGCAATCGTTAGTGGAGCAGCAATTCGTCTCCCAGAACGACGTCGACGTTGCGGTCACGAACTATGAGAGCGCGGAAGCGCAACTGCGGGTCGCGGAAGCTCAAGTGCGCCAGGCTGAGGCATCATTGAATGTCGCTGAGTTGGAACTGAAGCACACTGTCATCCGCTCGCCGGTGGATGGGATCGTCGTCGCGCGGAATGTGGAAGTGGGACAGACCGTCGCAGCCAGTTTTGCTACGCCGAATCTGTTCTTGATCGCCTTGGACCTGACCAAAATGCAGGTCGATACCAATGTGAGTGAGTCGGACATCGGCGGCATGGCAGAAGGAAAAGACGCAACGTTCACGGTCGATGCCTATCCGGGGGTGCAATTTGCAGGCACCATCCGGCAAGTGCGGTTGGCGCCGATTAATGTGCAAAATGTCGTCACCTACAACGTGGTCGTCGCGGTGGACAACCGGGATCTTCGCCTGAAGCCCGGGATGACGGCCAATGTTTCAATCGTGGTTGCCCAGAGAGAAGGGGTCTTGAAAATCCCCAATGCCTCGTTGCGGTTTAATCCGCCCTCTAGTGAGGGGGGAGAAAGCCATGCCCGTGAAGCAACAGGTGATAAGCAGGCAGGGCGCACTGGAGGCGGAACCATCGCCCTATCGTCGGAATCCGGCGGGCCATCGAGAAAGATCTGGAAGATGGGAACGACAGGAGAGCCGGAGCCACTGGCGGTTCAAACAGGAATTTCAGACGGCATGTGGACGGAAGTCATGGCCGGCCCGATTACTGAAAATGACAAGGTTATTATCGGGATCGATTCACCGCGAGGCGAGCGGCGAGCCAGCGAACTTCCTCCAGGTTTCGGTGGCGGCGGCGGACAGCGGCGGCCTTCGCGAGACCGTGGCCTGTAGGTACGCCTTCCTCTAAAACAGTGCGCGTGCGCAAAGTGAGCAGCGGAAGGCCATGTTGATCGAATGCCAGGATCTGTGGAAAATCTATCGCCTCGGTGATGTCGAGGTTCAGGCGCTCCGCGGATTGACCCTGTCGATCGAACAGGGCGAGTTTGTGGCCATCATGGGGGCGTCAGGTTCTGGAAAATCGACCCTGATGAACATCATCGGTTGCCTTGATCAACCGACTCGAGGACGCTATTCCTTGAATGGGGTCGACGTGGCGGGACTGCGGTCCGACCAGCTGGCCGAGATCAGAAACAGGCAGATCGGATTTGTCTTTCAAAGCTTCAATCTGATTCCCCGGACCAGCGCGTTGGAGAATGCGCAATTGCCTCTGTTTTATCGTGGAGTGTCGCTGCGTGAACAACGGGCCATGGCGACGAGCGCCTTGAGCCGTGTCGGCCTGCAAGGGCGGGAGGGGCATTACCCGACACAGCTTTCCGGAGGCCAACAGCAGCGCGTCGCGATTGCGCGGGCATTGGTGGCCGGACCTTCTCTCCTCTTGGCCGACGAACCCACCGGCAATCTGGACACCGAATCGAGCCGGGAAATTATGGCGATTCTCGATGCCTTGAACAAAGAGCAAGGCATGACGATCATTCTCGTGACGCACGAAACGGATATCGCCGCCTATGCCGGGCGGGAGGTTGTGATCAAAGACGGTCGCGTCCAATCGGACCGCCAGACGCGACCCGTCGCACGTCTGTCGCCATCAGGAGCCTGATGCCCGCCTTCATTCTCCTCACCGTGTGGACGGCCGTTCGGATTCTCGGACGCAACCGGCTCAGAGCCGGTTTGACCATGCTGGGAATCGTGATCGGGGTCGGTGCCGTGATTGCGATGGTCAGCATCGGAGAAGGGGCCAAGGCAGCCGTGGCGCAACGGGTGGCCACCATGGGCACCAATGTCATCATGGTGCTGCCCGGTTCCATGACCAGCAGCGGGGTACGCGGCGGCCACGGAGGCGCCGTGACCTTGACGGTGTCTGACGGCATCGATCTCACGAAACGCATTCCATTGTTGCGCGACACAGGGTGGGGTAAGCGGGACGTTATGCAGATTGTCAACGGGAACAAGAATTGGAACGGAACAGTCAACGGCGTCTCGCCCAGCTATCTCACGATCCGCGACTGGTCGTTTACAAGCGGGGGGCCGTTTACTCAACAGGATATGGATACCGCCGCCTGTGTGGCGCTGCTCGGGCAGACAATAGTCGAGAATCTCTTCGATACCGGCGAAGAGCCGGTCGGAGCGGTGATCCGCATCAAGAACATGCCGTTTCGCGTGATCGGTGTCCTGGCGCCAAAAGGGCAGTCGGCTCAGGGCTCAGATCAGGACGATATTATTTTTATCCCCTTCACCACCGCGGAGCGGAAAGTATTCGGTACGCAGTTTCTCGGCTCCGTCGGGGCCTTATTTGCCTCGACAGAGCGAACAGACGATCTCGCGCCGGCGGTGGAGCAGATTCGCGAGGTGCTTCGGCAGCGGCATCGGCTTCAGCCTGACCAGGATGATGATTTCTTCATCCGCACGCAGGTCGATATCGGAAAAGTTCAGGAAGGGACAAGTGAGACGATGACGGTCATGTTGTTCACCATTGCGTCGATCTCGCTCCTAGTGGGCGGTATCGGCATCATGAACATTCTGTTGGTCTCGGTCACGGAGCGGACCAGGGAAATCGGCGTGCGCATGGCGGTGGGAGCCAAGCGGGGGCATATCATGGTGCAGTTCTTGATCGAGGCGATGACGATCAGTCTGGTGGGCGGCTGTCTGGGCATTGTCTTTGGAGTCCTGGGCGCCCGTGTGATGACCGTGATCGAACACCGTGGCCGCGGCGTTCGTCTTTTCCCTCGCCGTCGGCCTGTTCTTCGGCCTTTACCCGGCCAACAAAGCCTCCCGGCTCAATCCCATCGATGCATTGCGGTACGAATAGCTAACAAGAGACCGTCGCGAATCATTATTCAGGAACCATGCACGATACACGTTCCTCCGATCCTGCCCCCATTGAATATTGAGGGTTAGCGGGCGAGGAAACAGTGAAGCTTCATTACGCGCTGGTGCTATGTTAGGTGCCCATCTTTCCTTGTACTAATTTCAAGAGCTGATCGAGCCCGCCAGCCTCAATCCGGCCATTCGGAGTCAGTTTGTCAACCAGATTCGGCAGGAGACCGGCCAGCTGCGTCTTGGTTGTGTCAGAGGAAAGCCCGGCCTGGCCGGCGAGTTGCTTGAGAACATCGCTACCTAGACCTTGTTCGATCTGATTGGGAGTCACCGGAAGATTTTTCCCCGTACTGACCCACGAATTCACGATCTCGCCGAGGCCGTTCTTCTGAAATGCCTGGACGAGTCCGGCCAATCCTCCGATGCTGCTCTGTTGCCCCATGAGACTCGTCAATGCCTGGAGCAGAGGATTCTGGCCGCCTTGTCCTCCCATCATTCCGCCGACCGCTTGCCCCAATTGATCCATCAGTCCCATAATCCGCTCCTTCCGTGAAGGTGGAGAGTATTGTCTCAACCGGCATGAGGATATAACAGATAGGTAGAGAACATTCCAACTAGATGTGGCGTGGGGACAGCGAACTATGCCAATAGTGTGAGACAGGGTAATCGCCTGCCAGCGGTTCCAGTAAGGTCTTGAGCTTGCCCAGATCTAGGTAGAGGGGGGACCGGTGACCCGGCGCATGAGGCGTTGGCCGCTCCGTGCTCTGGCTGGCCGTCAAGGACTGATTCGATGGCCCGCGGGGTGGACTGTTCTTCCAGCGTCTGTCAGCAGGGCACTGTGCGGTATTAGGGAGAATCTTCAGCGAGGGAGAGGGACACTTCGATGCGCGGGTGTAACTTATCCACCGTCTTGTACAAATGAGTTTCCACGATCCGGTTGTCATTAATCCCAAGCCCCTCGCAAATCGCGTCCTGGGTGATTTTGAGGCCGCTGTCCAGATCGCGCCGAAGGGCGGTGGTGAAGAAGAAGCGAACGCAAAATGAGAGTGAGCCAGACTGCAGCCGCTCCATCAGAGACACCCGAGATGGCGATTGCGCCAGGGCCAGCCAGACCTGCCGGCCCACCGCTGCTTTGTACGCGCGCCCGGCAGAGGATAAAAGCCGCCGGCCGTTCACCGTGGCATAGTGCTTGTTGATGCTCGGAGGAATCGGCAGGGTCAGCGACAATTGATCCGCGGTGACCAGCGCAGCAGTTGGTGTGCTCCGGCAGATGTCCATCTTTCGAGATGTCCGGAGTTGTGCCAAGACAATGGAGCGATCGAATGATTGCACCGGGGCAGGTGAGGGAGGACTCCCTGCATCGGACATGGACCGGTACGACGTCATCCGGATGGGAATCTGGGAGGAGCGGAGGCCTGTACGACGGCGGCGCTCGGGCATGGGCGAGCTAGAGGAGGTTCATAATCTTCGACATGTTTTGCTCATAGCGGTCTTCGGTACGGGCAATGTAGCGACGCCATTCGCTGGGGTTCCAGAGTTCCATGCGATGGTAGAGGCCGACCAGAATCACTTCCTGGTCTTCATCGACCGGCACCATTTTCCGCAAGCGACCGGGAATCAGAATCCGTCCGGCCTTGTCGAGCTCAGAGGTTCCGGCTTCAGAGACGACGAAATGCATGAAGAGACGGCTTTGGTCTTCATCCAGCGAGGTCTTGGTCCGTTCAAGCACCTGCTCCCATTCCTTGGTGGAATAGATGAGCAGCGATTGCTCCGGGCCTTTGAGGAACACGACGGCCTGCCCCCCCGATTCGAGCTGTTCGCGAATGGGTGAGGGGACGATGAACCGTCCTTTCTCATCAACCTTGCAGAGGTATTCGCCAGCGAACATGGAGAGTCCCCTAGTTTAGACGTCGGTGGCGGACTTGGTCTGGTCGCGAATCCACTGTTCGAGATCCGAGCGCACAAATCGCCATTCTTTTCCGAGCTTGAAGGCCGGCAGCCGCCTGGTCTGCAAGTAACGATAGAGCGTGCGTGGTGTGATCTTGAGGTATTGGCAGGTTTCCGCCAGTGTCATCAACTCGCTCTTGGGGGAGATCCCCGTTGCGCCACCAGAGCTCATCATCATAGCCAGATCGAATCATACGGCTCCCGACCGTGATCGTATTCTAGGGATCACCGGAAAATTGTCAAGGAAAATATATGACAATCCCTGTCACTGGCTGTCATTGCCTGCTGATGATTCGTCACCGCCTTCCGTTTGGTCCATCATGGCCTCCACATCTTCACCGACATCCTCACCCATCTCTGCTCCCATTTTCTTCATGAAGCGGGCCATGCTGCTTGGATCGTTCTCATCCAGCCCGCCGAGATTGTCGGGGTCCGCCAGCGATTCAAGCCGCGCTTCCTCCGATTTGGGGGCGGCAAACCGGGACAGGAGGCGATCCATGTGTGAGCTGCCACAGTGGGTACAACTCACGGGCGAGGGGTTCCGGAGACTCAGGATCAGCACGGTATTGCGCTTTCGGCAGTCACGGCAAAGGTATTCATAAATCGGCATCCATCACCTCATCAATGTCAAAGCAGGGGATGCGCCCGTTGGGCGAATATCCGGTCGGGAATATGACTCGCGTCCACGGTTCGGCCGAGAGTCAGCACGAAGACATGGGCAGAGCCGGCTTTGCGCAGAGTTTTTGCGCATACATTCACCGTGGTGCCGGTGGTAAAGACGTCATCGATCAGCAGGATGCGTAGGCCGGCGATAGACTCGGGGTGTGGTACGGAGAAGGCTCCACGGAGATTGTTCAGCCGTTCCTTCCGTGAGAGCGTGGTCTGCGGCGGTGCCGGGGCTATCCGAGTCAACGCTGTACAGGAGACAGGAATGTTGAGATGACGGCCGATCCTGTCGGCGAGGAGCAGCGACTGGTTGAATTCCCGCTCGCGCAGCCGCTCCGCATGCAACGGGACGGGGATGATCAGATCGATCTCATCGAGTGGCGGAAGCCGGTCGATCATGAGACGGGCCAGCGGCGTGGCCAGCGAGACTTTGCCTCCGTATTTGAACAGGCAAATGGCATCTTGCAGAGGAGGCCGATACGGATAGAGCGTCCATGCTCTGGTATAGGAGGGGGGCCGTTTGTGGCACCATTGGCAGACATGCTGCGGACTATAGGTCGTAGCGAGGGGAGAGACGAACGGGCGGTCACAACGAGCGCACCGTGAGGGGCTGGGCGGTGCGATCGTAGTCCAACACCGGGAGCAGAAGTACGGAATGGGGTCATCGACTAACGCGGTGTGACAAGCCGCGCACTCGACCGGCAAGAGAAATCGAACGGCCTGACGCAGAAGCCCCGGCAATGATGTTGTGATCGAAAGGGGCATCGCAGCGCCTCCGGGACGGGAGTGTGTTCGAGAGACTCTTTAGGGGTAACAAGCCTCTTCTGTCAAGGTTGTCGCATTCTCGACGGTTGTGCTATACGAGAGCCATTGTGTAGCGCCAAGCTCATTTACCAGGATTATGTACAGGTGGAGAATGGAGCGTCGGTCCAATGGTGATCCTAACACAGGTGTCCAAGACCTATGTGCGTGGAGAAACGACCGTCTCCGCATTGATCGATGTGAATCTCACAATCCAGCAGGGAGAGTTCTGTGCCTTTATCGGGCCAAGCGGATGCGGGAAAAGCACGTTGCTGAACCTTATCGCAGGATTGGATCTGCCGACGTCGGGTGAAATCCTGATTGAGGGCCGGTCCACACGTCGGTTCACCAGTACCGAATGGACGAAGATCCGGCGCGAAACGATCGGGATCGTCTTTCAGTCGTTTCATTTAGTTCACGGCTTGACGGCGGAAGAGAACGTCGCGCTTCCGTTGCTCCTGCGCGGAGAGGGAGGACGGGGCGCGGTGAAACGGGTGGATGAGTTGTTGGATATGGTGGGGATGAGCGGGCGGAAGCGCCATCGACCGGGTGAGTTATCCGGTGGCGAACAGCAGCGGGTGGCGATCGCGAGGGCCTTGGTGCATCGGCCGCAGCTTCTGTTGGCAGATGAGCCAACAGGCAACATCGATTCGCATCAGGGTGCGGACATCATGGCGCTGATGAAATCATTGGCGAACGCGGGCGGGCAGACGGTGTTGCTGGTGACGCATAGCGAACAGGCCGCGCAGAGTGCCGATTATACCTGGAGGATGCAGGATGGGCGATTGGTTGAGCGTACGGAACGAGTCTCCGGACCGGTGGCATCATGACGGATCTGTCGACCACGATTGCCGGAGTCAGGTTTCCCAGCTGCTTTATGAATGCGGCGGGAGCCCTCTGCGTCACGCGTGAGGAACTGGTGGCGCTTGGACAGTCGGGCTCCGGTGCGATCGTCACCAAGTCGATGACGGTCGAGCCCAGGCGGGGGAATCCTGAACCGCGCTATTATGGATTTCCCGGTGGGTCGATCAATTCCATGGGGCTGCCCAATCTTGGCTACAAGGCCTATGCCGAGTTGATTCCCGACCTGAAGCGATTCGGCAAGCCGGTCATCGCCAGCGTGGCAGGACTCTGCGAAGACGATTTTCCGATCATTGCGGCGGTCATCAATGCTGCTCAGCCGGACCTGATCGAAGTGAACCTCTCCTGTCCGAACATTCCGGGCAAACCGCAAATCGGGTACGATCCGGACACGTCCGAGCGGGTGATCAAACGGGTGCGGAGTCTCATTACAGTGCCGATGGGCTTGAAGCTTCCGCCCTATTTTGATCCGGCCCATCACGAGGTGATGGGAAAAGTGATCGGACGGCACGGTGTCGATTTTCTGAACATGATCAATTCCGTGGGGAATGGACTGGTCGTCGACCCGGAGCGGGAAGCCGTGGTGATCAAGCCCAAAGGTGGATTCGGCGGATTAGGCGGCCGGATCATCAAGCCGGTTGCGCTGGCGAACGTCCGCGCATTCTACAAGTTGTTTCAAGGAAAAATTCCGATCATCGGCACCGGCGGAGTTGTGGATGGGATGGATGCGTTCGAGCATGTGTTGTGCGGCGCGTCTGCGGTACAGATCGGCACCGTGCTGGTGGAAGAGGGGCTGGGGTCGTTCGACCGGCTCAACAATGAGTTGACGGCGGTGTTGGCGCGGAAGGGATATCGCTCGCTGGCGGCATGCCTGGGGACAGTGAGAGAGCTGTAGCGTTACCGTCCACCGAAGCTGCGCGGCAATAATCCCAGCTGCAGCGATTGACGCAGAAGTTGGGCGACATTGCGGACGTTGAGCCGGCGCATCATGTTGAAGCGATGCACTTCAACGGTGCGGACACTGATGTCCAGCGAGGCGGCGATCTCGCGGTTGGTCCGTCCCCTGGCGATTTGTTTTAAGATCTCGGATTGTCGCGTGGTGATATGGATCGCCGGTTTCTGGTGACGGTCACCCCGTTCAAACTGAAGTGCCGTGTTGCCTCTGGTTCTTGCCATCCTGTGCTCCTCTGCCATGTGTGCAATCGAGTGTAACAAGGGAGCAAAAAGCTGTAAATGAAACGGGCGATCTGTGCACGGCTCTCCTCGAGCCCTTGCCAAGCTGTGTAAAGGCCGATGGTCTCCTTCATCAAAGTCCTGTTCTTGATTCTTGCCGCGCATGTGACGCAGCGTCCGCTGCGGACGTTGCTGACGATCACCGGGGTTGCTCTCGGTGTCTCGGCCTCCGTGGCGGTCCGTACCGCTAACGTCGACGTCCTGCACTCATTTGAACAAACCGTCTTGACGGTGGCGGGACCGACCACACTGGAAATTTCCGGGGGCGAATTGGGACTGGACGAACGGCTGATCACGGCTGTGCGAAAGGTTCCCGGTGTCACGGCGGCCTCTCCGGTGATTCTTCAGACGGCGGTCAAGACAGGCGACGGATCGTCAAGCCGGGCGATCCAGGTCCTGGGTCTGGATTTACTCGCCGAGATCGATTCACGAGGGTTTCGCATCGGTCGCCAGCCGACAGAACGCCGATGGGAGACCATGCTCGATTCCAATGCGGTGCTGTTGGGGCGCAAGCAGGCGGCAGAATGGCATCTGTCGGTGGGCGATGCGGTCGATTTCTTAGTCGGGCCCGGTATGGTGACCTGTCGGGTTTCGGGGATTCTGGAAGATGCCTCCGATCGGACCTCGTCCTGGGATCGCTTGGCGGTCATGGATATCGCGGCTGCACAAGTCACGTTCGGCATGGTGGGTCGCCTGGATCGAATTGATCTCCTCACGGAAGAAGGGAGACCGGTGGAAGACATTGCGCAAGCGGTGCGAGCGATCGTGCCGCCCCATGTCGTCGTCGAGCGGCCGACGAGCCGGACCAACCAAGTCGAGCAGATGTTGCGGGCATTCCGACTGAACCTCACCGTGCTGAGCTGGGTGGGGCTGCTGGTCGGAATGTTCTTGATCTACAACACGATGGCATTCTCCGTTGCGCAGCGCAGGCGCGAGATCGGAATTTATCGCGCGATCGGGATGACCCAAACACGTGTGGCCATCCTGTTTCTTGCTGAAGCCGGGGTGTTGGGGTTGGTGGGGGGCATGCTGGGAAGTGCAACAGGATTTGTGCTGGCCCAGCAACTGACCGCGCTCCTGAGCCGGACCATTTCGGATCTTTATGTTCCTGTGGGATCGGAGGGCGGCCATGGGATCGGCTCCGGCTGGTTTTGGACGTTGTCGCTTGAAGGCCTCGCCGTTGGGTGCCTGGTTTCGATGATCGGCGCCATCGGGCCGAGTCTGGATGCAGGCAGAACGGCACCGGCTCGCGCGTTGGCGCCAGGGGATTATGAAGCGGGGCGTCGCTTGCAAGTCGGCGTCTTGAGTCTCGTTGGGGGAGGGTTGCTTGCCGTGGCGGGGGCGCTGAGTTTCGCTGGACCGGTGGATGGAGTGCCCGTCCCGGGCTATCTGGCCACCCTCTGTCTGCTGGCCGGATTATCGTGTATTGCGCCGCTCTGCATTACCGGGTGGTCACGGAGCAGCCCGCGAGGAGGGGGCAATGCGGAGATGCAAGGGGTGATGCGTGAAATTGCGGTCGATCACGCCTCGCGCAATCCAGGCCGCAACGGCGTCACTGTCTCTGCCTTGATGGTCGGATTGGCCATTATGATCGGGGTGTTGGTCATGGTCAGAAGTTTCCGCCATACGGTGGAAGTCTGGGTGGCCGAGACGGTGATCGCGGACGTCGTGGTTGCCCCATCGCTCTGGCTGCGTGGAACGGAGGCGGGAAGTGTCGGCCGAAGCCTGCCGTCATCCTGGTCGGCCGTGCTGGCATCGATTCCGGAGGTCTCGGCGGTCGATACCTATCGTGATGTCCGGGTCGTGGTCAATGGTCAGCGCGTCGCGATTGTCTCGCGCGATTTGCGCCTGCATGCGCGATTGAGCCGGTATTTGGTGCGTCAGGGGGAGTCGGCGGACCAGCTCAATCGCGCAGCGGAGATCGGTGGGGTGCTGATTTCTGAAATCCTGGCCGGCAAGCTTGGAGTGCAAGAGGGGGACGGTCTTGAAATCATCACGCCTGAAGGAGCAAGGCGATTTCCGATCGTGGCGGTGTTTTACGATTATGCCACCGACGGCGGGAAGATTCTGATGGATCGCGGCCTGTACCAATCGCTATGGCATGACGAACTCGTCACGGTCTATCCCGTCTATCTGGCCGCCGGCGCGGACCTCGATCGGGTCAGAAATACGATGGCCGCCAGATTGCAGGACGCCGGGGGCGGCCGGTTTCCCCCCTTGCTCATCAGCAATGCCGAATTGCGGACAGAGATCTTAGAGATCTTCGATCGAACATTTCTGATGACCTACGTGCTCGAAGCCATTGCCGTCGTCATCGCGATGCTCGGCATCATCAATACGCTGGTGACATCCGTGCTGGAGCGACGCCGGGAGTTTGCTACGATCCGGGCCATCGGCGCCAGCGAGGGGCAGGTGACGCAATTGGTATTGTGGGAGGCGGCTTACTTGGGTCTGGTCGGGATCGGGCTGGGTCTTGCCGGAGGAGGGGCGCTCTCACTGCTGCTGGTCAACGTCATCAACAAGCAATCGTTTGGTTGGACCATTCAAATGATCATCCCTTGGGGAGGACTTGCGCAAGCGGTTCTTCTGGCGGGAGGCGCAACCCTCGTCGCCGGATTGTTTCCCGCGCAGTGGGCTGCGCGACAGTCGGTGGCTGAAGGGCTGAGGGAGGAATAGGCGTACCCGCTGTTCTTTGCAGAAGACGATGAGTGCGACTGGCTCGATGTTCATCGGTATTGTGGGCGCGGTGGTCTTTCTGCTGGCGGTATTCGCGTTCAGTCAGCGAAACTGGAAAAACGGTTGCGTGTGGTTATTGGTCGGCCTAGGGCTTATTGCATTACTGACCTATTTGGACAAACCGTCGTCCGCACCGTGGCGATAGTTGGCCAGTCTTGACTCGGGACGTTCGTTGCGCTGAGTAATCGGCGGCAGAATTCCACACTGTCGTGGCGAGGGGCGGGGTGAGAAGAGGTGAGGTGTTCTTAAGATCGGCTGCGAGAACTATCCAGAGATTTGACCATGTTCACGATGCGCGCCCGTGCGTCCTCTGAGATTTCGGTGAATTGCACCCCCATCCCGGGATAAAACACATGCCGTTCTTCCCGGGGTCGGATCCACGCCACTTTCCCTCGTGCGGTAATCGGCTGGGTTTGATCGTCAGGCAGAACCAGTTCCAGTGAGAGGTCGGTGCCAATCGACTGCGGGGAGGTGGTTTCGATGAAAATTCCACCTCCTCCGATCTCACAGGTCACGCCGTTAAAGTCCGTACGACCTGACGCGGCGTAGCGAAGCTTGGCAGCCAACTGACTCCGGGGATAGTTGCGCACGGGCCGTGGTGTGCGGTCCGGTTTATTAAAACCGTGGACGAAGTCGATGATCGCGTCCCACGGGATCGTTCCCAGGTGCTCATCGGCCTGGCCGATGACGGCCAGTGTTTCCGCTGCACTGTCGAGTTGAAGTGTCTTGCCTTGGTGTTTCGCTGAATGTTTGACAGGCAGCTGCACCATGGTGTGTTGTGACCGTATCCGGTTTGGTGGCGGTGACCCGGATCGAACGGGTGACCCGCGGCTTATGAGTCCGCTGCTCTGCCAACTGAGCTACACCGCCACGGTAATGTGCTGGCGGAAACTGCTGGGATGATAGCCGAATCGCGAGTTCGATGTCCACCTTCTAGCAGGATGCTGAAAAAGTCCGCCCGCTTCGTTCTCGCGTCGCTCAGAGGCTCAACATACGGCTCAGAGTATGCCTCGCCTTTTCGCTCGCTGCGGCCTTGCCTGCGGATCGGCGCGTCTTGGTGCGCCGGGGCTGGGCGGGTGAGATGAGAGGCCGTTTTGAGCATCCTGTGGACATTCATAGATCAGGGCAAGACTCCCTTTGGTCGCGTATTGTTGCCTGGTCAACATAGTTTTTCCGCGGCCGTCTAGACGGGAGCAATCGTACGATGCTCTCGGTCTCAAAACCTGTTAAGGTGTCTCCCTCACTGAGGGACGCCCCCTATGCTGATCGGCAAAGGAAGAAGCGTGGTGATTACTGGAGCTTCAACGGGCATTGGTGCGGCCTGTGCGCTGCATCTGGACCGGTTGGGTTTCACGGTGTTTGCCGGGGTGCGCAAGGCCGAAGACGGAGCGACGCTCCAGCGGCAAGGGGCGTCAGGGGTGATCCCGGTCTTGCTCGATGTGACTGATGAAGTGCTTATTCAAAAAGCTCAAGTCTTTGTTTCTGAGAAGGTTGGAAGCGATGGATTGTATGGACTTATTAACAATGCCGGCATTGCGGTCGTCGGTCCTCTTGAAGCGGTGCCGATTCCGGACTTGCGGCGGCAGTTAGAGATCAACGTCATCGGACAAATCGCGGTGACGCAGGCGTTTCTGCGACTGATACGGCAGGCGCGAGGCCGTATCGTGAACATGGGTTCGATCGCAGGTCGCGGAGCGATGCCCCTGATGGGGCCTTATGCGGCGTCGAAATTCGCACTGGAAGCGATGACGGATGCCTTGCGCTTGGAGCTTCAACAATGGGGCATCGAAGTGTCGATCGTGGAGCCCGGAGCAATTGCCACACCGATTTGGGAAAAATCCGGAAAGGATGCCGCGGATTTGGAAACGGCCATGCCAATGGAACTGCGCAGCATGTATGCCGCGGTGGTGGCTGCGGTCAGAAAGGTTGTCGGGGAAGCTGCCGCCCGGGCCATTGCAGCCGACACTGTCGCGCAGGCGGTGGAACATGCACTCACGGCCTCCCGTCCGAAGACTCGGTACCTTGTGGGGACCGACGCGAAACTCCGAGCGCTCATGATCAAGCTCCTGCCCGATCGACTGTCCGATGCCGTGCTCACTTGGGCGCTCAAGTTGCCCCGGTAGAGGTCAGGGTTGGACGAGCGACTGGTCAATCTGGGCGGATCGAAACGATTCGTGCCAGGACAGCAGCAGCCAGCGCCCGTCACGACGCTCAAGCACACCGGTTTCCTGCATAGGAAGAACCATTCGTTTCAGTTGGTTCCCCTCGGCGACATAGCGGATGTAGTCGAGTTCCATGGCATACCAGGCAAGGTCTCCCTTCGTCCATACCTTGAGTTCGCGGATCGGGATTTCGAGCTTCTGCGCATTGACAAATTCATCCCGTAGCCCTCGTTCAAGTTCATCCCAGCCCACATATTTTCGGCCGGCAACCGCGTAGCTGATGATGTCGGCGTCGTGGGCCATCATCCGGGAAAGCGTTGCCAGATCCTTTTCGGCATTCGCTCGAATCATTCGACGGATGGCGGATTCGGGATCGGAGGGTTCTTCGGCGAGCACTGTCGTGGCGGCGCCGATGAACAGGACCAGGCTCCACCATGCGACAAGTCTAAGACGGATCATGAAGGATTCTCTCTGGGTGACGGGCTTACGTCGAGAACGGCTACCGCAGCGGGGAAACTACAGGGCTTCGTGAGTGGTGTCAATTCAATGGAGACGGGGATTAGGACCGGAGGGCGCGGCGGCGGGGGTTAGTCGCATTGCTTAAACCGGGACTGCCGGCAACGCGTGACCAACTTCTGCGCCTGCTCGATCTGCGCGGCAGTCATCTGTGAACTGAGCTGGTCCCGGCGCGTCAAGGCTGCCTTCCCGTCATCGCCAGGTAACATCGCACCAGCAAGGTCATACCACATGAACGCGCGAACCAGGTCTTTCCGGACGCCCCGGCCCCGTTCGTACATCAGGCCCAGATTGTTCTGCGGGCCAACGTAGCCCTGCGCCGCCGCCTTACGAAACCACGTCAGTGCCGTTGGGTAGTCCTGCCGGACGCCTCGTCCTTTTTCGTGCATCAAGCCCAGATAGAACTGGGCTGACGCGACTCCCTGCTCCGCCAGAGGACTGAAGAGGCGGGCCGCCTGAGTATACTCACCACGCTCATAGGCAAATTCCGCCTCCTCAAGAGGCTCTGCCGTCACAACGGACGGGAGACTCGTGCCTGCCGCATAGGTCAGCACCAAAAGGACTACACAGAACACACGCCCCATCGATCACCGGCCTTTCAGCCCAATTGTGAAGCCACACTGTTACGGTAAGTCTACTGTAAAGTCGGAGGCCAATTCATCATTCCTGGGATGAGAGGAGAGCAGGGAGGGGGAGGCGAGGAAGGCATTGGATGCGAAAGATGCTTCACGAGTAACGATTCACGCGTGGCTGGAAGGCATGGCGGCTGCCTCACATTGCCTATTCGCGGGATTAGCGGTAAGCGAACAGGTCCATCTGAATCGATTTGATGGGCGTGGCCTCGTCCTGCACCATGCGTCGAACTCGTTCCGTGGCGTCTCGGCTGAACACCGGTTCGCCGCAGTGACGGCAGATGGTTGCAGGAACTTGCTCAACTCGTACGGGCTTCCCATCGATGTCAAACACCTCGTTTGCCAGTTCCTGGCGGCTCTCGGTTTTTCCACATACATGACAGCGAAACATGGCTACCTCCGTCTTGCGTAATCAGACTGCTCTGCTGGGTCCGGGCGTTGAGTGGCAAGACCGACTCTGATTCCACTATGAATAAGTCAATACTCAAGCCTGACCCCACTGATTCGAGAAGGAGTTCAGGATATCTAACGCTGCTAAGATAGCGGGATCTGGCCATTTCTGGCAATCGCTAGTTCACCTGAAAGAGGGGCGGTAGCCCGCAAGGGAATATGATCGAAAAACCAGGAGGGGATGTGCGTCTATCCCAGCTTGCCGAGGCGGGATTGGAGAATGCTGATCGCGGCGATGGCGGCGGTTTCTGCTCGAAGGATGTGAGGACCAAGGGTAATCGGTTGGATTCCCGTCTGCTCGACGAGACCCATCTCTTCCTTGCTCCAGCCTCCCTCCGGTCCGATCAAGACCAGCACGGAGCCGGTCACGTCTTGCGGGAGCGCGACCGTCTGCAAACTCTTGCCGTCCAGCCGCTCGGCAAGCATGAGTGTCGCCGTGCCGGTCGCGCGGTTTTTCAGAAGTGCTGCAAGGGATTGTGGAGGGGCGATGGTCGGTATGCGCCACTGTTCCGATTGCTGGGCTGCTTCCACTGCAATGCGTTGCCACCTAGTGAGCTGATGGTCCACGCGGTCGGCTTTGAGTTGCACCACACTGTGTCTACTTTCAACCGGCACGAGTTCATCCACACCCAGCTCAACGGCTTTCTGAACCACCCAGTCCATCTTTTCGCCTTTGAGCAGGGATTGGCCGAGGATCAGCCTGGGCGTGCGGCAGGGCGGTTCCTGGACTACCTCAAGAATGCGTCCGGTGACAGCTCGTTTGGACACGTCGGTAATTTCAGTGCGGTACCGATGGCTTGCTCCGTCGCAGAACAGGACGATCTCGCCGACGGTGATGCGGAGGCTATCCCGAAGATGGATCAGCAGGTCGCCGGTGATTGAGATGGTCGGTGAAGCGATGCACTCAGGAGGTACAAAAAAGACGGGCATTGGCACTCAGAGATCGAGGGGAGGGCGGACTACTCGAAAAATGTCTTCATCTTGTCGAAGAATCCGTCTCCGTTGGCGTCCATGACCATGCCGCTTTCTTTTGCAAACTCGGTGAGCAGCTCTTTCTGCTTGGCCGTGAGTTTGTTTGGGATTTGGACCTTGATCACGTACAGATGGTCACCGGTTGAGCCGCCTTTCAAGCTGGGGATCCCGATCCCTTTGATCCGCAGCACCTTGTCGTGTTGTGTGCCGGCTGGAATCTTGATGACGGTCTCCCCTTTGAGCGTCGGGACTTCGACTTTTCCGCCGAGTGCCGCGGTAATGAAGCTGATCGGCACATCGCACAGAATATCAAGCCCTTTCCGCTGAAACACCGGATGGGGTTTGACGGTAATGGCCACATAGAGATCACCGGGTGGTCCGGCATTGGGACCATGCTCCCCCTCGTTCGCGAGACGGAGCCGCATACCGGTTTCGATGCCGGCGGGAATATGCACGGCAATCGTCCGTTCCTTGTACACGCGTTGCCGGCCTTGGCAAGCGATACACGGTTCGGTCACGAGTCGGCCGGCGCCCTCACACTGGCCGCAGGGGCGGCTGACGCTGAAAAACCCTTGCTGGAAACGGATCTGCCCCGTTCCTTTGCAGCTGGGGCAGTGCTTGATGGCGTGGGGGGATTTTGCGCCCGTGCCTCCGCAATCCGTGCAGAGCTCCCATCGCGGAATTTTGAGCTTGGCGTCCTTGCCATAGACGGCTTCTTCGAATGACACTTCCAGATTGTATTGCAGATCGCTGCCGCGTTCTGTCCGGCCTCCGCTGCCTCCTCGGGTCTGACCGAAGAAATCCTCGAAGATGTCGTTGAAGACATCTCCGAACCCGCCCCGGCCGAAGTCGAACCCGTCGGGACCTTGCTGAGCTCCGGCATGGCCGAACGCATCGTAGCGCTTCCGCTTGTCCTGATTGCTGAGCGTCTCGTAGGCTTCGTTGATTTCTTTGAACTTTTCTTCAGCGGCTTTTTTTTGATGGTCGCCGGCGTGGAGATCGGGATGGTGCTGGCGGGCCAGCCGCCGGTAGGCCTTCTTGAGGTCCTCGTCGGAGGCCTCTCTTTCGACGCCCAGGATGTCGTAGTAGTCGCGTTTGTTCACGGGTGCCATTGCTCGAGAGATACAGAAAGACCGAGTTTCGCCATGCGTGCCGGAAACTCGGTCGATCCGTCTACCGCGTATTCTATGCTACTTCTTGTCTTTGTCTACTTCTTCAAATTCTGCGTCCACGACTTTCTCGTCCGTTTTGGCGTTCGCGCTGTCCGCGCCATCGGTGCTGGGGCCTGCGGTGTTCTGCGGCCCGGCCGACGCCGAGGCTTTCTTATACATTTCCTCAGCCAGTTTGTGTGATGCCGTCATGAGGGTTTGCGTCGCCGACTCAATGGCTTCGGCATCCGGGCTTTCGAGCGCTTTCTTCAGCGCGGCCACGGCGTCCTGGATTTTTGTCTTCTCCTCCGCGGCCACCTTGTCACCGTATTCCGTGAGGTTCTTCTCGGTCTGATAAATCAGATTGTCCGCTTGGTTCTTGGCTTCGGCCAGCTTGCGCCGCTTCTTGTCGTCTTCCGTATGCGCCTGCGCATCCTTGACCAGCTTTTCGACCTCGTCCTTGTTGAGCCCGCTCGACGCCGTGATTCGAATCGACTGTTCTTTCTGCGTCGCCAAGTCTTTGGCCGCCACATGGACGATGCCGTTGGCGTCGATGTCGAAGGAGACGTCGATTTGCGGCATTCCACGCGGGGCCGTGGGAATGCCGACCAGGTCGAACTGCCCGAGCAGCTTATTGTCATTGGCCATTTCGCGCTCGCCTTGGAAGACCCGGATCGTCACGGCGGTCTGGTTATCGGCTGCGGTCGAGAAGACCTGACTCTTTTTGGTTGGAATCGTGGTGTTGCGCTCGATGAGCTTGGTGAAGACTCCCCCCAGCGTTTCAATGCCGAGCGAGAGGGGGGTCACGTCGAGCAGCAGCACATCCTTCACTTCGCCCTTGAGCACCCCGCCCTGGATGCCGGCGCCGATCGCCACCACTTCATCCGGATTCACCCCACGGTGCGGTTCTTTCCCGAAAAACTCCTTCACCACCTGAATGACTTTCGGCATGCGCGTCATTCCACCGACTAAGACGACTTCGTTGATGTCGCGCGGGGAGACCCCGGCATCCGCGAGGGCTTTCCGGCACGGCTCAACCGTTTTCTGGACCAAGTCGTCCACGAGCTGCTCCAATTTAGAGCGGGTCAGCTTGGTCACCAAGTGTTTGGGGCCGCTCGCATCGGCGGTGATGAAGGGGAGGTTGATTTCCGTTTCTTGCGACGAGGAGAGCTCGATCTTGGCCCGCTCCGCCGATTCTTTCAGGCGCTGGAGCGCCATCCGGTCTTTCCGGAGGTCGATACCCTGGTCTTTTCGAAACTCGTCGACGAGCCAATCCATCACCCGAAGGTCGAAGTCGTCTCCACCGAGATAGGTGTCGCCGTTGGTGGACTTCACCTCGAAAACACCTTCGCCGATTTCGAGGATCGAGACATCGAAGGTCCCGCCGCCCAAGTCGTAGACGGCGATGCGCTCATCCTTCTTCTTGTCCAATCCGTAGGCGAGCGACGCCGCGGTCGGTTCGTTGATGATCCGCAACACGTTCAGACCGGCGATCTGGCCGGCATCCTTGGTGGCTTGCCGCTGGCTATCGTCGAAATAGGCGGGGACCGTCACCACGGCCTCGGTGATTTTTTCGCCGAGGTAATCTTCCGCCGTCTGGCGCATTTTTTGGAGGATCATGGCCGAGACTTCCGGGGGACTGTACCGCTTGCCCCGCAGCTCGACATGGGCATCGCCGTTGTCGGCTTCGACCACTTTATAGGGCAGCCGTTTGATGGCCGCCTGCACTTCGGGGCTTTTGAACTTCCGCCCCATGAGACGTTTGACCGAGAAAATGGTGTTTTCCGGATTGGTGATGGCCTGCCGCTTGGCGATTTGGCCGACGAGACGTTCGTTCTTATCAGTGATGGCCACGACGGAAGGAGTGGTGCGGCTCCCTTCGGCATTGGCGATGACGACAGGGTCTCCACCGCTCATAATGGCGACGCAGGAATTTGTGGTGCCGAGGTCGATGCCGATGACTTTACCCATTGGTGGACTCCTTCCTTCTCAATATCAACGGTTCACTATAATGATCCGGTCAGTTCGGAGCTGCCTCGTGTTCGTTTGCGGTTGCAGGTCCGGATGAGACGCTGACCATGGCGGCGCGGAGCATTCTTTCATGCAGCCGATAGCCCTTTTGAAACTCCTCTACGACGTGATTGGAGGGCACGTTGTCGGATGGCACATGCGCGACGGCCTGATGCGTGGTTGGATCGAATACGTGGCCGATCGTCTCGACCGCCTGCACACCGAATTTGGCAAGGCTGCCGGACAGTTGTTTCAGCGTCAGATCCACGCCCTGAACTAACGCGGAACCTGTCCCCTGCTCAGAATCGCGTGCGGCCTTGATCGCCCGTTCCAGATTGTCGATGACAGGCAGCAATTCTCTCAGGAGCTGTTCGTTGCCGAACTTGATCTGATCCCGCTGATCGCGCTGAGCAAGCCGCTTATAGTTTTCGAACTCGGCCGCCTGCCTCAAGTATTTATCGTTCAGCGCGTTGCATTCGTCGGTCTTTGAACTCAGAGCTTTTTGTGCTTCCACAAGAAGGGGATCGGCCTCCGCGGTGTTCGATGCCGATTCATCTGCACCGCCATTCTCTAACCCCTCAATTGTACTCACTTTTACCTCGATGTTGTCCTGCTCTTGGTTGATGCGTGTGCCTATTCGTGCAAGCAGATATCCATAGCGGGAGAGAAGTCAACAGACGGGGAAAAGAAATGTCCTGAAAAAATGAGGGAGATGGCCCGATGTGGTGGTTTCAGGAGGGTGGCGTTGTGCCATGCGTGCGCCGGTAGAGGAACTCGAGTCCTTCCAGGGTCAATAATGGTTCAATCTTTTGAATCGAGGCGGTTTCCGGGGCGACGACAGCGGCGAGTCCTCCCGTGGCAATGACATAGGACGCATGTCCCATTTCCTGCTGCATACGTCGCACGAGGGCATCGACCAGGCCGGCGTATCCATACAGGAGCCCTGCTTGTATGCTGCTGGCCGTGTCGGTGCCGATGACGGTCTTGGGTCTCGCCAGTTCAACTTTGCTTAATTTGGCGGCGCGGGTGAACAGCGCTTCGGCTGAAATGCCAAGGCCCGGGGCAATGGCCCCGCCGAGGTAGTCTCCACCCTGGGTGACAGCACAGAAGGTCGTGGCGGTGCCGAAGTCCACAATAATGAGGTCACGGTGAAACTTGTGGTAGGCGGCGGCGGCATTGACAATACGGTCGCTGCCGATTTCCCCGGGATTCTTGTATCGAAGCGTCAGACCTGTGTCCATCTCCGAAGTAACGATGAGCGGTGTGCAGCCAAAATAAGAGCCGGCCATCGACTCGAACGTTTCCGTGAGGGACGGTACCACACTGGAAATAATCGCCCCGGTGACCTGCTCAGGGGATCGGCCCGTCCGCGTGAGCAAATTCAGGCAGAGGACGCCGTATTCATCAACCGTCGCTTTTGGATTCGTGGCCAGCCGCCAATGGGCAAGGAGGGAGGAGCCCTCAAAAATGCCCCAGACGACGTTCGTATTGCCGATGTCGATCGCAACGAGCATGCTGCGTATTGTACCTGCTGGACGATGCATCCGCTACTCCCGCAGATGAATGACATCTGCGGCGCGTATATCGAGGAGAGGAGGTATTCGTGTTTCGGAAGGGGGGCGAAAGGGCCGGACTTGTAGGGCTCCATCGAGTCCGATTGCCTCAGCTGTGCCCAGCAGTTCTTGGTCATCACCCAGAATAAGACGGACACGTTTGCCCAGAGTGCCGCAACGGGAAATATAGGCGTGGCGCAATCGATCAGGTCCGTGCGTCCGCAGCTTATCGAGGCCTTGCTCAAGTTCAAGTAACAGTTGAGTTAGCAGGTAAACTCTATTGACAAGTTGGTGAGAAATCGCATGGATTGATGTGGCTGTCTGACGCAAGTCTTCCGGAAATGATTCCTCCGTCATATTCACATTGAGGCCTATCCCGATCACGACGATCGGGGTGTCGGCTGAGATGTGCGTGCTCTCGCACAAAATGCCGCCCACTTTGCGTTCCTGGAATACGAGGTCGTTCGGCCACTTCAGAGATAACGGCACGGACGCGGTCGTCTGAACAGCCTTTGCCGCTGCCAATGCACTGACGAGGGGCACCCACGAGAGCCATTCCGAAAGTGTAAGTGAAGGGCTGATGCCACGGACCAGGGCGGAACAATAGATGTTGGCGCCGGGGGGGGAATACCAGTGACGTGCCCGGCGGCCTCGTCCGGCCGATTGTTGCTCGGCCACAACCACGGTTCCATGTGCGGCGCCGGCCTGAGCCAGCCGCAGGGCTTCGGAATTGGTTGAGGCGAGTTCCTGATGCATGTGGATCTGTTGTCCGAACGCCTTTGTTGTCAGCGTGCTGCGAATGTCGTCGAGCGTGAGCGGAACGGTGGACAGCATGGTCAGGTGGACCGGCGTACAGGGCCTCGAACAGGAGATAAGACCAGACTCAGCGACGCAGCCGGGGCCGAGTGAGTGAGCGCACCGATCGAAATACGATCGGCGCCGGCGATCGCCATGGCGCGAACGTTCTTCAAGGTAATGCCCCCCGACACTTCCACTGTGGCGCGGCCGTTGATCAGTTCGACTGAACGGCGCACCATGACCGGAGTCATATTGTCCAGCAGAATGATGTCGGCTTTTCCCGCGAGCGCCTGCCGGACTTCCGAAAGGGATTCGGCTTCAACGATGATGGGCATCGAGCCTGTTGCGTTCGCCTTTGCCAAGCGGCAGGCGGACCGGACGGCCTGTTTGCTAGGACGGAGAAGCGCCAGGTGGTTGTCTTTCACCAAGATGCCATCGCTGAGCGACATGCGATGATTGCTTCCGCCACCGAGGGCAACCGCCCATTTTTGAAGGGTGCGCCAGCCCGGCAGCGTTTTTCGCGTATCGAAAATGCTGGTCGTATGTCCTGAGACGGCTCGACAGAAACGGTTGGTCAATGTGGCGATACCGGACAGATGCTGGAGGAAGTTCAACGCGACCCGTTCAGCCTGTAAGATCGATCGCCCGTCTCCGGCCACGTGCATGATCGGCTCGCCGTTCTTGGCCGGCTCACCGTCATGCCGCAGGACGGTAACGGCGAGAGTGGGATCAACCATGAGAAAGGTCTGCACGGCTGCGGCCATTCCGGCCACGATCAACGGCTGTTGCGCGACAATCGTGGCACGGGCCGGCACCGGTTTTGAGAAGAGCGCGGAGGTGGTGGCGTCGCCTTGGCCGAGGTCTTCTTCCAGTCCATGCCGGACCGCACGGCGAATCTCTGCGGCGGGGAGCCTGGCCATCGGTCACGTTCCCAGCATGGCACGCAGCTGTGCTTCACTGCTGGCCAACAATGCGCGGTCACGAGACAAGGTGCGCACTCGCTCCTGATGTTCGGCGAGCACCTCCGGCGGCGCTTTCGATACGAACTCCGCATTCTTCAGTTTCCCGTCGAGCCGCTGCGCCTCCTTGTCGGTTTCCGCAAGTTGTTTGGCCAGACGGTCGAGCGCTTTCTTGAGATCGACGTCGCCGGACACCACGAGGCCTACCGACAGGCCTTCCGTGACGAGTCGAAGCAGTTTGTCTGCCGGCCACTCTTGTGCCGGTTTCACCTCGGCTGTGCCTCGGCTGAGATGAGCCAGATGCGGCTGTAACTGATGGAGCCGGTCTTGCCTATCCGAGTCATCGTGTCCGACGTGAAGCGGGATTTGCTGTCCCGGCGAGTAGTTTAGGAGGACCCGGCCGGTGCGGGCGAGTCCGACCGCTTGTTCCAGGAGTGCAAACTGCTGCTCTGCCTCAGGTGATGTCCATGTCTGGTCGAGGGTCGGATACTGCTGCACAACGATGCTCTCGCCCTGATGGGGGATTGTCTGCCAAATTTCTTCTGTGATGAACGGCATGAACGGATGAAGCAGCCGCATCGTCGTCTCCAGGGTCTCGACCAGTGTGTGCCTCGTGCCTGCTCCGTCCGGATGGTCGGGCGTTTGGAGCACCGGTTTGATCAATTCCACATACCAATCACAGTACTCATGCCAGATGAATTGATAGAGGGCTGCGGCGGCACGATCGAACCGGTAAGACTCCAGCTCGGCAGTGACGGTGCGGATGGTATGGCCGAGGCGGCTCAAGATCCACTGATCAGGGAACGTCCGTCGTGCCGGCGGCAAGGGAGATCGCGGACCGTTGAGATACATCAGCGCAAACCGGGCGACGTTCCAAATCTTGTTCGCGAAATTGCGGTAGCCTTCGATTCGTTCTTCCGCCAGCTTGATGTCGCGCCCCGGCGAGGCCATCGAGGCCAGCGTAAACCGCAGGGCGTCGGTGCCGAATTGATTCATGACGTGCAACGGATTGATCACGTTGCCCTTGGACTTGCTCATCTTCTGCCCCTCGGCATCACGGACCAGCGCATGGATGTACACATCCTTAAACGGCACGTCGCCCATGAACTTCAAGCCCATCATGATCATCCGGGCGACCCAGAAAAATAGAATGTCCAGGCCCGTGACTAATGTGGAGGTCGGGTAATAGGTTTTCATCTCGGGCGTCTGATCCGGCCATCCCAAGGTTGAGAACGGCCACAGGGCTGAAGAGAACCAGGTGTCGAGCACGTCGGGGTCGCGCAATAATTGCCCGCTGCCACAGACAGGACATTGGGCCGGATCCGACTTGGAGACAATCGGCTTGGCACCTTGCAGGATCGCCGTCCGGTCAGCGGTGGTAACGATCTGACGGTCGTTGCAAGCTCGGCAGTACCAGGCCGGAATTTGATGCCCCCACCAAATTTGCCGGGAGATGCACCAGTCTTTGATCTCCCGCATCCATCCAAGATAGTTGTTCACCCAGCCTTCTGGAATGATGCGAATCCGCCCCTCCTCGACTGCTTTAATGGCAGGATCGGCGAGAGGCTGAATCTTGACGAACCACTGAGGTGACAGATAGGGTTCGACGACCGTCTTACATCGGTAGCACTTGCCGACCGCCATCTTGTGATCGTCGGTTTTTTCGAGGATTCCCCGTTCACGGAGGAGGGCTTCGACCTTGGGCCGCGCTTTGGAGACAGGGAGACCTCGAAGCATGTCGATCACCGATGTCTCGACCGCTCCCTTCTGCATCCCGGCCTGGTCAAGCAAGGCGGCATGATCGAGCACAGCAATTCGAGGCAGGTTGTGCCGTTCCCCCGCGTCGTAGTCGTTGAAGTCGTGCGCCGGCGTGATCTTGACTGCGCCGGTGCCGAATTCCAGATCGACGAGAATCGGATCGCCGACGATTGGAATCTCCCGCGTGGTGAGCGGAAGGCGAACTCTCTTGCCGATTAGATGGCGGTACCGAGGGTCTTCAGGATGAACCGCCACGGCCGTATCTCCCAGCATCGTTTCCGGACGTGTGGTGGCAACGGTCAGTGCTGCATGTGGATCGTCGGCCAGCGGATACTTTAAATGGTAGAGCTTTCCCTTGATTTCCTC
This sequence comes from Nitrospira sp., assembly GCA_015903945.1. Classification (GTDB taxonomy): domain Bacteria; phylum Nitrospirota; class Nitrospiria; order Nitrospirales; family Nitrospiraceae; genus Nitrospira_D. Next base: position 105,691 of record JABMDL010000002.1, read on the forward strand.
ATGCTCCACTTCAATATCTGACAGGGCGGTGAGGCAACGGGGGCACCAGTTAATCAGCCGCTCGCCGCGATAGATCAAGCCGTCTTCATGCAGCCGTACGAAGACTTCGAGGACCGCTTTCGACAACCCCTCGTCCATGGTAAATCGCAACCGGTCCCAGTCGCAGGATTCTCCGAGCTGTTTCTGCTGGGCGATGATCGTATTGCCGGATGTGGCTTTCCACTGCCACACCCGTTCGACGAAGCGCTCACGGCCCAGCGACTCGCGGGACATCCCTTCAGCCATGAGTTGCTTCTCAACTACGTTTTGCGTCGCGATGCCGGCATGGTCAGTGCCGGGAAGCCAGAGGGTGTTGTGGCCCTGCATGCGCCGCCATCGAATCAGAATGTCTTGCAACGAATGGTTGAGCGCGTGGCCAACGTGGAGTGAGCCGGTCACATTCGGCGGTGGGATGACGATGCAGTAGGGCTGGCCTGGATGGTCGACGGCGGCCCGGAAATAGCCACGGGCAATCCATTCTCGCGACCATCGGTCTTCGACGGATTTGGGTTCGTATGTCTTCTCCAATTGCGGCGTGCTCATGATACATTCCAGGAAAGGAAGGGGCGCATCTTAACATGTCTGTGCGGCCCAGCAAATGGCGTGGAGAGGCGGCTTGTGACCCTGTCCGGCCTATGCTATACAACCTCTGTCAAAAGAAATTTACTCACTTTACTGTAGGGAGCTGGCATGGCACGAGGACGTGAGAAGGATCGCAAGACAAGACGGAAGCATCGAAAGAATGTGAAGCGGGTGAAGGCCTTGGTGAAGGCGCGTCGGGCAGCGGCAAGGCGCGGGAAGAAAGGGTAGGGGCTTCGGCGAAGCCGCAGTAGGACTACGGGTCGTCGATCAACCGCTTGAGTTCCGCTCTGATCTGTTGTTCAGCCAGTCCCGGGACAAGCTGCTGGACCGCCTGCCCGACGGTATTTTCGGCAACGGTTCGTATGAGGTCGTCGGCCATCAGGGGCGCCTGTTTCAACACAGCCGCCTGGATCTCATCCTTGATCAACTGATCGATCGAACCAACTTGCTCGTGAATGATCGTGGGGAGGTATTTGCGGATGCTGGCTTCGGCCTGTTCGTGCACCCACTGATCGACCGTTGTTTTGACCACCGATGTGACCATATCGGATATGGATTGTTTGACGATCGGCTCAAAGGTCGCCAGTTTCTTTTCCAGCAGGGATGGCAATTCTTGGGACACCAGAGGGCGGATGACCGACACCAGATACTCCTGGGACAGGATATCGCCGAGTTGAGCCCGCACTTCCTTTTGAACAATCGGCTGAACATTGATTGAAAGCTTGAGGTCGTCGTCATTCGAAATGGGACGCGGCACGGGTGTAGGCTGCGGTCCTTTGCCCAAGGATTGGAGGAGCGGGGCCGACACCTTGGGTTGTAGATCTCCCGTGTTTGCGGGAGATGCTGGTGCCACGGAGGGTGTCATGCGTGGGCTGTGCTGCTGAGTCCCGGCCTGCTCCGTGGGCTCGTTCGCGCGAAGGACCGGGTTCGGAGCGTCGTCTTCCTGATCATCTGAACCGGTCGAGGTCGGAGGCCATGTACGCCGTTTGAGTCCCGTGGTGGCGGCTCCCTCTTGTTGTTGCATGGACTTGATAAGAGTGAGCAAGTCGTCCGACTGGATTGGCTTGTTGAGGAATCCCTTGACTCCCAATGTGCGGAGAAGTTTTTCATCCGGGTGATCGGCCGGATTGACCAGAGAAATGAGAGACGTTTCGGCTAGATGAGCGAGCTTATGGATTTCCTTGCAGAAACCGGAGAACGTGATGTTGTTCAGTTGGTAATCGGCAATAATCAGCGCGGGGTTCATCTGTCGAGCCGCTTCCAATGCCGCGGGACCGTCCTGGAACCCCATCACTTCAAACCCCTCCGGGGTTGAAAGTTGCTCGACCAACCGGCGAACGGCCGGGCTGCTGTCGACGACGAAGATGGGAGATGGCATCGAATGCTCCGTATTTCTTAGGCTTTTACGAAGCTAGCAGTGAGGGTATTCTTTGTCAAGAAAACCGCTGATCGGCGATCGTAGTGAAGGTACGGTGGCCCCAGCAGCAGCATATCCCGTGGAACCAGAGGACTAATGGACATCGGCCATTCGATCAGAGTCGTGTTTTTCGACGCAGCCGATACGCTCTTTCATGTCAAGGGGTCCGTGGCCGAAATTTATCTCCGGCATGCGGTGGAATTCGGCTTCGCGCAGACGCCGGAGTCCCTCTCGGCCATCAAGCTGGCTTTTGGCCGGGCTTTTCGTGACGCTCCGCCACCGATATTTGCCGCGACGGAGCCGGTGCAGATCAAACACAGTGAGCGCCTCTGGTGGTTTGACGTCGTGCACAACGTGTTTTATCGAGTCGGAATGTTCGAGCGGTTTGACGACTTTTTTGAGCGAGTGTTTCAGGTGTTTGAAGAACCGGGGGCCTGGCAGCTATTTCCTGAGACGGTACGGACACTGGCCGCGCTCAAGACGCAGGGAGTGGAACTGGGTATCATCTCAAACTTCGATTCACGACTCTTTTCCGTACTGCGCGGATTGGGACTCGCGGATGCATTCGACACGGTCACGATCTCCAGTCTGGCGCAGGCTGCGAAGCCAGCTCCCAGGATCTTTCAATTAGCGCTGGACAAGCATGCCGTCGATCCGGAAGAGGCTCTGCACATCGGTGACAGTCTACGGGACGATGTCGAGGGGGCCCGCAAGGCCGGGTTGCACGCGGTGCTATTGGATCGTGGCGGCACGCAACAAACGGCAGCCGGCGTTCAAATCATCAGGAGCTTGGAAGAACTGGTTCCGCTCCTAGATCGGCTCGATCAGTAAGGGGACAATCTCCTTCGCCCGTCCTCTGAGCGATAGATCCACGAGATTAGTCTGCGGGGTCTCATCCAGATTGATTTCCACGACGAACGCGCCGGCCTCTTTTGCAATCGAGGCAAAACCCGCAGCCGGGTATACGACACCGGACGTGCCGATGATGAGGCACAGGTCGCACGAGCGAAGGGCTGTGTCGCTTCGCCGGAGGTCCTCTTCCGCGAGCGATTCACCGAACCAGACGATGTGGGGACGAAGCAGGCTATGACATGCTGTGCACCTCGGTAGGATCTGGATTGGAACGTCTCTGTTCTCCACGACCCGCTGGCATCTGGTGCAGCGGACCATCCAAATATTGCCGTGAATCTCGGACAGTTTGCGTGATCCCGCCGCCCGGTGCAGACCGTCCACATTTTGCGTGATCAGCCAGAATTGTGGATGGTGCCGTTCCATCTCGGCAACGGTCTCGTGGGCGGCGTTGGGCCGTTTTGTGGCGATCAACTCGCGGCGCCAGTTGTACCATTCCCAGACCAGCCGTGGGTCCTGTGCAAAGGCACCGGGTGTCGCCAGGTCTTCCGCACGAACATTCCGCCACAATCCATCTGTGCCGCGAAACGTTGGGACCCCACTGTCGGCCGAAATTCCGGCGCCGGTGAGCACGACGACGCTCTGTGCCGCGGCAAGCTTTTCTCTGACGAGGCCCAGATCCGAACCAGGTGCCATAGTGGTTCAGTCTCCAACCGAGCGGCTGCGCCACTGCGCAGGCACATGCTATAGTACGCTCGTGTTGTCCGCAACCACGGGGATGGGAACATGAAGAAGATCTTGATGATCGGCGCCGGATCGGTCGGCGGATTTTTCGGGGCGCGGTTGGTCAGGCAGAATCCCGACGTGTCGTTCTTGCTGCGGCCCAAGACGCTGGCGGCGGTGAAACAAAATGGATTGACGATCCGCAGTGCCGACGGGACGTTTACGGTCAGACCGCAGGCCGCCTCGGAAGCACGGGAACTTCCCCGGCCTGACCTCATCGTTCTGGGAGTGAAAGCCTATGACCTCGACGAAGTCCTGGACCAGATTGAGCCGGTGCTCACGGACAAGACGGTGATCCTCACGTTGCAGAACGGGATCGATACCGAAGATCGTCTGCTCGCGCGTCTTCAGCGGGACTGCGTCGTGGGCGGGGTCGCCTATATTTATTCCAAGATCGCCGAGCCTGGCGTGATCGACCACTATAAGAAAGGCGCCGTAGCCATTGGTGAATTGATGGGCCATGAGAGTACACGATTGTTGGCCATCCGTGATGTGTTCGCTGCGGCCGGCATTCCCTGCCACCTGTCCAAAGACATTCGCCGCAGTAAATGGGAGAAGATGTGCTGGAACTGTGTCTTCAACCCGATAACCGTGTTGATCGATGACCATGTGGCCAAGGCGCTGGATCATCCGGAGATGACCGGTGTGATCCGGCAAATCGTCGGGGAAGTGGCGGCGGTCTCGGCCGCACTGAAGGTGCCGCTGCCACCGGATATGCCGGAACGGGTTGTCAAAGCCACGCAGGAGATTCGTGACATTCACACATCCATGTATGACGATTGGAAGGCGGGACGGCGAACAGAAATCGACTATCTGAATGGTTTCATTGTCAGGATGGGGCGTGAGTTGGGCATTCCGACCCCGGTGAACGAAGCCCTGACGGCGATGATCAAGACGATTACTGAGAAGGAACACACCGGTCCAGGCTGGATACGGATCGAAGGGGCGGTAGTTCAACCGGTGTCATTCGACCGCACGGCCATTGCAGCCTTGCCGGCGGAGCACCATCTCGATGTGTCAACGGTCATGCCGGACATGAAGGGGCGGGGGATTCGGCTGAAAGGATTGCTCGATATTCCGGCCTTGGCGATCGATGCGGATCATGTCGCCTTTCATGCCGTGGATGGAAAGTATTCGGCCTGTCTCACGCTTCGGCAAGCCAGAGAGTACGGCGTACTCGTCTTTGAACTCGATGGAGCGCCATTGCCCGATGGGAAGGGTGGCCCGTTTCGCCTGATCACACCCGGTCTGGGCGATCTCTGCGCCAACGTGAAGGGTGTAGGACGCATCGAGATCACCAAAGGACCAGGTCGGGACACCAGACAGACGGTCTGCCCACCGTCCCCTTGAATTGACCGAGAGGACACACGTCATGACCTCTGGGGTGGCTCGCGTTGTTGCTCTCGGTGCAAGTAATCTTACGCGCGGGTTTCAGACTGTCGTGGGGACCGCCCGATCATTCTGGGGGCCGGATGTCGAAGTCTTCGCGGCGCTCGGTCATGGGCGATCCTACGGGGCCTCCAGCCGGTTTATCGCGCGTACCTTGCCCGGCATTCTCAAATCGGGGCTCTGGGCTGAATTAGAGCGTCGTCCTCACGTGGCCACTCGATGCCTGGTCACCGATGTCGGCAATGACATCTTGTATGGCTTCTCAGTGGAACGAACGCTTGGATGGGTCGAGGAGGTGCTCGAACGGTTGCGCCGTGTCACACGGGACATCGTGCTGACGGATCTTCCGCTTACGAGTGTCCGCCGGCTCTCGAACCTCAAGTTCTTGGCCTTTCGCACGGCATTGGTGCCGTCCTGCCGGTTGTCGTTGGCTCAAGTCATTCACAGAGCAGAAGGCGTCAACGAGGGTTTGGCCGTATTGGCCGAGACGTACGGTGCCAAACTGTTTCGGCTGGATCCGGACTGGTACGGGTTCGACCCGATCCACGTTCGTCCTTCGCAATGGCGGCCGGCCTGGCAGCAGATTCTTGGGGTTGAACCCCGGGAGGAGTTCAGTAAGGGCTCAACCATTGAGAGCGTGAAGCTCTATCTTCTGCGTCCTGAGCGCCGCTGGTTGTTCGGCAGAGAGCAGGTCACGCCGCAAGCCGGCGTGACACTCCGATCCGGCGGGCACATCTGGTTGTACTAGTACAAGGGGAGACTTCGATGAGGACTGGAGGGATGAGGTGAGCGACGCAAAGCCACTGTCCCCTGGGTTGCTGAAGAGAGGAATCATGGGTTTTGTGCTTGGCACCCTCGCAGGAGCAGTCCAAGTCTGGTTTTTCGGGCACGACCTCTCCCATCTCTGGGCCGCAATGGCGGCTGGGGTACTGTACATGACGACCTGGTGCTTGTTCACAGAGTGGTTTCGGCTTGCCGGGAAAATTCTTCTTGGGGGAGTATCGGGCTTGATAGCGGCAATCGTGTGGTGGGCCATCGCCGTCCCTGCGGAAAATGCCTTCATCCAGGCGGTTGTCGCCGGCACCTGTTTTGGCGCAGCCTATGCCTGGTCCGATCGCCGGATGACTTGAATGGTCCGCCAGCGTTCCGATTGATACCGCCACAGCAACAACGCCATCCGGACGGTCCAATCTGCGATCATGGCCGTCCAGACGTAGAACACTCCCAACTGGAGCCACACCCCGAAGAGGAAGGCGAGAGGAACCCGCACACCCCACATGCCGGCGGTCGTTGCCCACATGATGAATCGGGTGTCCCCGGCGCCGCGTAAGGAACCGGCGAGAACCATGGTCAAGGCCAGTGGAATTTGCATCACAGCAACGATCCGCAAAAACTGTGTACCGAGCTGAATGACTGCCTCATCCTGCGTAAATCCTCGCATCAACGCATAGGGAAAGAAAAAGAAGACGATGCCCATCGCCGCCATGCCGGCCACGGCCAGGCGATTGGCTTCCCAGTTCTCGAGTTTGGCTCGGACATACTTGCCCGCGCCGATGCTTTGCCCCACCATCGTGGCCGCCGCGATCGCGAAGCCATAGCCGGGCAAGAATGAGAAAGATTCGATGGACAGCCCGACTTGATGTGCCGCATACGAAACTGTCCCGTAGATCAGAACGATCTTCGTATACAACATGATCCCGGCTTGCTGGACCACCCGTTCGCCGGACACCGGTGCGCCGATACGCCATGCCGAGTGAATCAAATCAAGGCGGAGAGTCGTGGAGCGTGCCAGGATCTTTCGGCAGGACCAAAGGAGATAGGCCGCTCCGGTCGATTCCGCGATACCGACAGCCCAGGCCGCGCCTTGAATACCCCAAGCCGGGGCGCCCCACTTCCCATACACCAGCGGATAGGCCACCAAGATATGGAGAACATTCACGCCGATCAGCGCGTACATGGGAGTCTTTGTGTTGCCGGTCCCCTGGAGAATGGACGACAAGACTTGAATCAGAATGGTAAACGGAACTACGAGGAAGATCACGGTCGAGTAGGGAACGGCCTGAGTGATGACGTCGGACTGCGCTCCCAGCGCGGTCATGGCCAGCCTGTTTCCTGCCACCCCGACGAGAGCCAGCAGCACGGACGCAATGAGCGACAGGCCGACAAGATGGGCGGCCGCCTCACCGGCGTCTTTGACACGCCGTGCCCCCCACAGCTGTGCCACCAGCACATTGGCGCCCACCGACAGGCCCGATAACAATGTGGTACCGATGAAGACGAGCAGTTGGCCGAGTCCGACGGCAGCGATCGGTCCTGCGCCGAGTCCGCCGACCAAGAATACCGCGACGATACCCTCGGCCCGCTGGAGCAGGCTGCTGACTGTCACGGGAAGGGCTAAGCTGAGGACGGATTTTCTAATACGCGCAACCGCAGTCATAGGGGCCATCCTAGCAGAAGGGGGCCTGTGCGTGGCTGGACAAATGCGTGACGGGTTCGTTAGGGTTTGTGCACGATGATGGATTCAGATCGGGTGTCCCGCCCCATGACAACACCGCGCTTGTCCAAATCCAAATTTGTGGCCGGGCTCCAATGTCATAAGCGGGTCTATTTGGATGTACACCACCCCGAGTGGGCTGCCCCACCGGACCCGTCGATGCAGGCTGTGCTCGATATGGGGACGGAGATCGGCGTGCTGGCTCGATCCCGGTTTCCCGGTGGCGTCTTGATCGAAGAAACCTACCGCCAGCGGGAGGCGGCTCTTGCCCATACTACTAGAGTGGTAGCCGATCCTGCGGCGCCTGCGATTTTTGAAGGCGCGTTTGAGTATGACGGTGTGCTCATTCGTGTGGATGTCCTCGAGCGGACGGCGGGAATGGGAGGGGAAACACCATCCTGGCGGCTGATCGAAGTAAAATCCTCTTCGCGTGTAAAGGATGTGCATCTCGCCGACTTGGCGATTCAGAGCGAGGTGTTGCGCGGAAACGGCATCGCCTTGTCGGCCGTGTGTCTCATGCATATCGATACGGACTATGTCTATGCGGGGGGCGAGATCGACATAAGCCGGCTGTTTGCCATCGAGGATGTAACCGAATCGGTTGTACAGCGACGGGCTGAGGTGCCGGCGCAGGTGGAGGCAATGAAAACTGTCTTGCGCCAGAGCACGCCACCGGTGGTTGAGCCAGGCCCCCACTGTCATGCTCCCTATGAATGTCCGTTCTGGAATCACTGCACAAAAGACAAGCCGGCTCGATGGATCTATTACTTGCCCGGTTCCAAGCAGGTTGTCACAGGGTTGGTCGAACAGGGCATCACCACGATCGACGAAATTCCCGCCGGCACAACGCTGTCATTATCCCAGCGTCGGGTGAAGGACAATGTGGAATGGGTCTCCGCGAAACTGGGGGCCGCGCTGGAATCGATCCGATATCCGGTGCACCATGTGGATTTTGAGACGGTCATGCTCGCGGCCCCGCGCTTTGCTTCCACCAGGCCCTATCAATCGATTCCTGTCCAGTGGTCGAACCATATCGAAGATGAGTCGGGCATATTGAGACACCAGGAATTTCTCCATGAGGAACCGACCGAGCCCCGCAAGCGATGGGCGGAAGCCTTGATCGAGTCTCTGGGCGAGCACGGGAGCATCTGTGTCTATTCTGCGTATGAAGAGGCGATGATCCGGCAATTGGCCGCTGCGTTTCCGGAATTCCAATCGGCCTTCAAGCCGATTCTCAAGCGCCTCTGGGATCTGCATCCCATCGTCAAAGACCATTACTATCATCCGGCTTTCAATGGATCGTACTCGATGAAGTCCGTTTTGCCGGCGGTGGCCCCCGCACTGGCCTACGACGATCTTCGTATTCGAGAGGGAGGGCAGGCGGCTGCTGAGTACTATCGAATGGTGTTTATTGAAACCGATTGGATTGAGCGGGCTGCAATCCGCGACGCGCTGTTGCGCTATTGCGAGAGAGATACCTTGGCGTTGGTGGAATTGCGAAGGATACTGAGAGAAAAGGCGGAGAGGTGAAACGGCGTAGAGAGGAACAATATCACGGTCCCGCATTTGATTGTTGAAGTATGAGCGTCTTGATTTTTCGGCGACCTGTACTGGATTTATAATGCCGCTCCTCTTGACGAGCGTCACTCAAGGTTGCACAGGCTTTTGTATAGAGGATTGTGTATGGTCGATAGGATCGGGATGAAGGCACAGTACCGTTGTTGTGTTCTTTAAGCCGTCTTTCCAGGTTATTTGTGACCCCCGTATAGGTTCGTGTTCTGGCTTTATTCAAAAGAATGTAGACGTAGTACATTGGTTTTTCATTGGGTGGGTGAGGGCGGATCCGCCTTTTGCGTAGCAAATGGCGAGATCTCGCCACCTGGTCTCTAGACAAACCTTGATTGTCTAGAGACCAGGTGGCGGAGAGGGTGGGATTCGAACCCACGGTCGAGTTACCCCGACAGCAGTTTTCGAGACTGCCCGATTCGGCCGCTCTCGCACCTCTCCGATGTAGCGGATTTGTCTGCGAATCGTGAGCCGGCGAGGAGACTGCGCTCAACGAATTCGATGTGGAGCTTACCGTGGCCGCGGTTGTTTTGCAACGGGTAAAGGTAGGGTCCTCATAGGCAGTGTATCTTCGGCAAACCCGGTGTGATGCATGGAAAGAACGAGTCTCAACTTCGAGCGAATGGTTTTCGAACAGAATAGTCAAGGGACATCTCCGGGCACAATTGGGGCAGACGACGTACATGTCTATGGATTCTTGCTCGACAGTGGTGCAGCGGAGTGTCTAAGTGCGTCACATCTTTTGTCGAACGAGGAACAAACGCGAGCAGACCGGCTGGTGTCCAAACTGCATCGTGATCAATTCGTCGTGGCCCATGCCGGACTGCGAGTGATCCTCAGCCGCTATTGCATTGGTCGGCCGCAGGATTTGGCAATTCAAAAAACCGCCACGGGGAAACCATTTCTCTCGGATGATCCTTCGATCCGATTCAGCTTGACCCACTCTCATGGGAAAGCGCTCGTCGCTGTTGCAAAGGACCGGGAAGTGGGAATCGATCTTGAAAAGGTCCGGCCGGATGTGGACGTGATGAGTCTCGCCCGACGGTTTTTATCGGATCGAGACGTGGTCTTCATCGAGAGCGGGGAGCCGGGACAACTCCATCAACGATTTCTACAAGCGTGGGTAGCCAGAGAAGCGGTGTTCAAGGCCGCCGGCACAGGGATGACCTTCCCCCTGCACTGCGACCACATTGAACTGGCTGGCGACGGCACGGAAGGGCATCTGGTTCTGGGTGATGGCAAGCACGACGGAGCAGTCAGGCCTGTTCGGTTCCTCCCCCTCGAACCGGGGTGGGTCGGTGCGGTTGCGGCGGAAGGGACCGATTGGACTATGAGGTACTGCGGCTAGGCGACAACGGGTCAGATAGGGGACCGGAATTCGGACAACTCAGCTTTGTCCACGCCCTGTTTGACCAGACCCGGAACATCGAGATTCCGCTCAATCTTCTGGAGCACATCCAGTCTGGTTTTGGTGCTGGGATGGGGGGGCGTGAACAATTTGCAGCAGTCCTGATCTTCCTCAATGGACGTGTCGTAAGTGCCGAGGCGCCGCGCTTCGTCCATAATTTCAAGTTTGTCCATTCCGATAAGCGGCCGCAGGAGAGGCAACACTGTCGCCTCTTCAACGACGGACAGATTTTCAGGGGTTTGCGATGCCACTTGTCCCAAGCTATCCCCGGTTACCAGCCCCCAGCAGGATTCCTTTCTCGCGAATTCCTCTGCGATGCGCAACATCATCCGGCGATAGAGCACCACGCGGAACGGCGCCGGGGTATTTAACACGATCTCTCGCTGGATTTCTCCAAAGGGGATGATCGCAAGGCGTGATTCGTACTGATACGCCGTCAGAACCTGTACGAGATCGCGCACCTTCTCTTCCGATGCCCGGCTGACCAAAGGGCGGCCTGAAAAATGGACGAAAAAGGCGCGGCATCCACGCTTGATCATACGATAGGCGGCAACGGGCGAGTCGATGCCGCCCGAAATCAAACAGGTCACCTTCCCGCTGACGCCGACCGGCATCCCGCCGGGGCCGGGATGCTTCTCGGTTGAAAAATAGATGTCCCGGGAAAGCATTTCGAGATAGACGGTAATGTCGGGGGTTTTGAGGCTGACGGCCTTGCCCATCTGTTCGTGGATAGCCGTGCCGACGATGCGTTCCGCGTCCATCGACGTCAACGGCAAACGTTTGTCGGCGCGTTTCGCCGTCACGCGAAATGTTGAAAAGGACATCGTCCTGAGTTTTTCGATCACCGCGGCGCTGAGCGCTTCAAAGTTTGGGTTGGCGAGGTCGAGAGTCACAGAATTGGCCAGTGAAAAGTTCGCGATTCCGCAGACACGGGATAGCCGTTGGCGAATCGTCTCATTGCTGGTTGCCGCCGGGGGGAGCACCCGGATGCGGCTGCGGAGATTCTCTACGTGCGTAATGCCAAGGTCCTTGAGTGCCAGCCGGATATTCTGAATCAGTCGATCCTCGAAGTAGTCGCGGTTGCGACCTTTGAGAGCCAGCTCGTGGTAGTGAACAATGGCGCAGCGCATGCCGGAGAGTAGGTTGAGGACAAGGTTAAAATCTAGGAGTCGTCTTTCCGTGAGCGCTCAGCCTTACCCTCAACCTTGGCCTGAAGCTTCCAAGAATCGCTCCGCATCGATTGCTGCCATGCATCCAGTCCCGGCGGCAGTGACGGCTTGGCGGTACGTCGAGTCCTGGACGTCGCCGGCGGCGAAGATGCCCGGCACACTGGTCGCCGTTCCGTTGTGCGTCCGGATATATCCCTTGCCATTCAGGTCGAGTTGACCGGAAAAGAGCGCCGTGTTCGGCCGATGGCCGATGGCCACGAAGACTCCGGCGCAAGGCATATCGATAATCTTCCCCGTTACGACATTCCGGAGCCGCACGCCGGTGACCACATCGGCGCCGAGGATGTCCTCCACGATGGAATTCCATACGAAGGAAATCTTTTCGTTGTTCATCGCCCGATCTTGCATAATTTTCGATGCGCGCAGCTTGTCGCGCCGATGCACGATCGACACGGTGGTGGCAAACTTGGTCAGAAAAGTCGCTTCTTCCATGGCGCTGTCGCCGCCACCGACGACGACCAATTGTTTGCCTCTGAAGAAAAAACCATCACACGTGGCGCACGTAGACACACCATGGCCGGTCAATCGCATCTCGTTCGGCACTCCAATCGGAATGGCCGACGCGCCGGTGGCGATGATGACGGTCTTCGATTGAACGGTCCGGTCGCCGTCTATCGTAATGCTGAACGGGCGTGTGGCAAAGTTAACGGCGGACACATCGCCGGTGAGGAACTCTGTGCCGAATCGCTCCGCCTGCGCCCGCATGTCCTTCATTAATTCCGGGCCCATGATCCCTTTGGCGAATCCCGGGTAGTTTTCTACCTCGGTGGTGGTGGTGAGCTGCCCGCCGGATTGCCACCCTTCAATGAGGAGCGGAGCGAGATTAGCCCGCGCGGTATAGATCGCGGCAGTCAAGCCAGCAGGTCCTGAACCGATGATGACAACACTCTGCATTGCGGAAAACTTTAGCACAGGTATGTATCGGGACGATAGCAGGCGGTGTTGAGGCTAGAGACTAGGTGAGCAGCTGCAACTGGTGAAATAATGTGGCTGTCACTTTGGAGAGGAGAGGTTTCTTCATTGTTCCATCTAACACATAGTCTGCCCGTGCAACTTTCTTAGCCAACGGCAGCTGACTGTTGATGCGCCGGATGGCCTCGGTACGGGTGAGGCCGTTCCGCTTCCTGAGGCGGGCGATTTGGGTTTCCCGGTCGGCCGTGACGACGATGGTCTTATCCACTCGCTTGTCGATTCCGGCCTCGAAGAGCAGTGGCACATCGTAGATCACGACGGCGCGGGGGTTGTTCATGGCGGCAGCTCTCATCAGACGCATCTGTTCCCGGGCGACGCGGGGATGGATGATCCGTTCCAGCCGCCGCCGCTTAGCCTTGTTGCGAAATACGATGGCACCAACCGCCTGGCGATTGAGGCTGCGATCGGCGTTGAGAATGTCAGGGCCGAACTCCTTCACGATCTCCCGCCACGCCGGTTTGCCTGGCCGGACAACCTCTCGTGCCAAATCATCGGCATCGATGATGATGGCGCCACATTGTCCAAACATTCTTGCGACTGTACTTTTCCCGGTTGCCACACCACCGGTCAGGCCGATAAGCACCATGGCAGCGGAGCTTATCATGCGGTATGTCGCACCATAAAGGGCGATTGACAGGGTTAGCTCTCCGCTTGTATGAAATTCTCCATGCGGCCTGTCCTTCTCACGGCAATGGTTCTCTCGTGGATGAGCGTTGGGTGTGCAGTAGCCCTGGCGGAGAATTCTGCGACCGCACCACGAACAATTACCGTCGCACTCGACGGATCGGGAGATTTCTCTTCGATTCAAGAGGCTGTCGATAGCGCCAAGAAAGGGGAGACCGTCTTTCTCAAACCTGGGACCTATCCTCAAGACCTCACCATTCACAGCAAGGAGGGAATTAAGCTGGTCGGCGCCGGGGTTGACCAAGTGACTCTGCTGGGTCACCGGGATCGTGTCGGGGTGCTGCACGTCGGCAAGTGGCCGTACGGTGCAACGGATATTGAAATTACCGGCCTGACAGTCAATGAACATGGAGGGCACGCCGTCGGCATCTTCAATGGGAAACGGATTACGCTTCGGCATCTGCGCGTGAGGGGGATGTTGTTCGGCCAACAGGTGCAGGATGTCCGTATCGAGAACTGTCTCATCGGTGGCAGTGAAACGACGGGCGTGCAGTTCGCCGATACGCAGGCCGTGTTGATCGGCAATGTGATTCATGACAACGATCATGGTGTGAACGTGGCCGGGAAGTCGGAGGTACGGCTTGAACGGAATGTGATCACGAGAAATCTGTATGAAGCGGTTGTCATCGGCGATGGTGGTAAAGCCGTGCTTATCAGCAATACGCTGGTTAAGAACGGTGGGGGAGCAGCGTTTCTCGGCTCCTCGCACAACGAAGTGTCGGGCAATATTGTGAGCTTCAATACGATCGGTTTTGTGATCGCGCCATCGAGTCAAACCACACTCTCGTTCAATGGCCTATTCAACAAAGAAGGCAATTATCTGAAGGCAGGATCGCCGCCTCTTCAGGCTCCGGAGCTCAAGCCTGAATCGGATATTGCTGCGGACCCTCGGTTTGTGGACCCCGAGCATGACGACTTTCGGCTGAGACACGATACGACACTTTTAAACAAAGGACCGTTTTCGTATCTCGGCGCCCAGCCCCCACTCCCAATCCCCTCCTCACGTCATCAGTAAAATAGCAGTAATACAACGAGATAGAAGATTCCGTGACAAGGCACAGGCATATGCTATGCTTTCTTCAAGCGACATGACGGACAGGTTCCAGCCCTCGCTTAAGAAATCGTGAGACGGGGCCGAAAAGACTCAACAAGAAGGAGGTCTCCCTTGGCCAGTTTTCGCAGTGAGCTTGAAAAGTTTGCCAATGAAGGCATTCCTTCCCTCCATGATATGGAGTCGGGCAAGTTGGTGGGCGCAGTGCTTCCTATGTCCGAGCAGGCGCAATTGCAGATGCGCAATAGCATCGAAGTCATCGACTACCTGTTGAACCAAGAGCAGGTTGTTTGGAGCTAGGCCACGCGCCTAGACGATTGTCCTTCTGACAGCTCTCGTTCACATCCCCCTCTGACATGGTCGCGAATTTCTGGCACAGGGCGTAGGAGTGCCTGGGCTATCTGTAAGATTCCCTCCTGAAATCCAACGAACGATCAGCACGTCTTGAGTTGAACGCGAGATCTGCCGAAGAAGCAGGAGCTGGGTGTGAACCGGCTCGTTGGTTTCCAGGCGCTCGCGGTTGATTTCACAATCCGATAGGCGCATCGTACCGATCACGCATCCAAGGCAGACGGTACCGTCGCGCATGGAACGTTTTCTGCTCGGTAGCTGAGAGCTTGTATGGCAGGTGCATCCCGAACGTCTTCTCTATCACAACCAGTCCAATTGGCTGAACAAACGCGCCTGGAAGAGGACGCCCGCCGAAAGAAACATTGGAAACGATGGGGGCCCTATCTCAGTGAGCGCGCCTGGGGGACGGTCAGGGAGGACTACAGTCCGCACGGCACCGCGTGGGAAGCGTTTCCTCATGATCATGCCCGGTCACGTGCCTATCGATGGAATGAGGATGGGTTAGCCGGCATTTCCGACCGGCACCAGCATATCTGTTTCGCCATCGCACTGTGGAACGGACGGGATCCTATTTTGAAGGAACGGCTGTTCGGTCTGACCGGCAACGAAGGAAACCATGGGGAGGATGTCAAAGAATATTATTTTTATCTCGATTCGACGCCGACCCACTCCTACATGAAGTATCTCTATCGCTATCCGCAGGCCGAATTCCCTTATGCAGCGCTGGTGGAGGGGAATCGTCGGCGAGGCAGACGCGAGCAGGAATATGAGCTGATCGATACCGGCGTCTTCGATCAGAATCGGTATTTCGACATTCTGGTGGAATATGCCAAGTCCACACCGGAGGATCTGCTGATCCGCATCGAGGTCATCAATCGGGGGCCTGATTCCGCCGAGCTGACGCTCCTACCGACCCTGTGGTTTCGGAATACCTGGTCGTGGGGTCTCGACGCACGTCGCCCACGCATGAGGGAAGGGCGGTCCACACACGACGTGAGCGTCATCGAACTGGACCATGATTACTACGGCAAGCGGCAACTCTGGTGTGACCGCCGCCCCCCTCTTCTGTTCACGGAGAACGAGACCAACAGCCGCCGCCTCTATGGCGATACGGAGGGGGCCCGCTATGTCAAAGACAGTTTTCATGACTATGTCGTGTTTGGTGATAAAGCGGCGGTCAATCCTGACAACGTCGGCTCGAAGGCCGCCGCACACTATGTGCTGACGGTCGATCCAGGAGCCTCGGATACGATCTTCCTGCGTTTCACGAATGAGGGAGGGGATGAGGGGCTGACACGGGAGGTGTTCGATGCCCTCTTCACACAACGAATTCGAGAGGCCGACGAGTTTTACGGGGAATTAGTGCCGGCCGATTTGTCCGAAGATGCCAAACGCGTGCAGCGCCAAGCCTTCGCCGGCCTGCTGTGGAGTAAGCAGTTTTATCACTACGATCTCACGCGTTGGCTCAAGGGCGACCCCGGTATGCCGGAGCCGCCACGGGAACGGTTGCGCGGGCGGAACGCTGACTGGACGCATCTCTACAATGCGGATGTCATCTCGATGCCGGACAAGTGGGAATATCCCTGGTATGCCGCCTGGGACCTGGCGTTCCACTGTATTCCGTTGGCTCTCGTCGATCCGACCTTCGCGAAGGAACAGCTCATCCTCATGCTCCGTGAGTGGTACATGCATCCCAACGGGCAGATTCCGGCCTACGAATGGGCGTTCGGGGATGTCAATCCGCCGGTCCATGCCTGGGCCGCGTGGCGCGTCTATAAAATCGAGAAAAAACGGAAAGGCACGGGCGATCGTGTGTTTCTCGAGCGGGTCTTTCACAAGCTCCTCCTGAATTTCACATGGTGGGTGAACAGGAAAGATGCCGAGGGTAAGAATATTTTTCAGGGCGGTTTTTTGGGACTGGACAACATCGGCGTGTTCGACCGGAGCGCGCCGCTGCCGACCGGTGGCCACATTGAACAATCCGACGCGACCAGCTGGATGGGGATGTACTGCCTCAACATGCTGTCGATTGCACTCGAGCTGGCCCGGGAGAACCGCGCGTATGAGGATGTGGCCAGCAAGTTCTTCGAACATTTCGTGTACATCTGCAGGGCCATGAACAACATCGGCGGCGAGAAGATCGAGCTGTGGGACCGGGAAGACGGATTCTTCTACGACGTACTGCACTTGCCGGACGGACGGACCTGTCCCTTGAAGGTGCGTTCGCTGGTCGGGTTGATCCCGCTCTTCGCGGTTGAGACGTTGGACTCCGAACTCATCGACCGTCTCCCACGGTTCAAACACCGGATGCAGTGGTTCATTGAAAACCGGCCGGATTTCAGTTCGCACGTAGAAACGCAATCACAGGATGGAGAGGTGCGCCGCTTTCTCTCGCTGGTCAACCGAACACGGCTGAAATCGGTGCTGCGATATATGCTGGATGAACAAGAATTTCTCTCGCCCTACGGCATTCGAGCGTTATCGCGCTATCACAAGGACCATCCCTATCGGCTTTCCGTGATGGGAGCGGATTATCGGGTCGACTACGAGCCGGCCGAATCGGGCACAGGCCTCTTCGGCGGCAACTCGAATTGGCGGGGACCCATCTGGTTCCCGGTCAATTATCTGCTGATCGAATCACTGCAGAAGTTCCACTATTTTCTGGGCGATTCGTATACCGTTGAATACCCGACTGGCTCTGGCAATTCGATCCCACTGAATCGCGTGGCAGCGGAACTCTCGAGACGGCTCATCCATATTTTTCTTCGCGATCAATCCGGCCGGCGCCCGGTCTTCGGAGGCGCCTCGAATTTTCAAAACGATCCGCACTGGCAAGACGCTGTCCTGTTCTATGAATACTTCCATGGGGACAACGGAGCGGGCATCGGCGCAAGCCATCAGACCGGGTGGACGGGTTTGGTGGCGAAGCTGATTCAACAATCAGGAGAGTGACAACAGCTTTCAGCTCTCAGCGATCAGCAGATGATGGAAGCGAGTTGTTTTGAGACTGAAAGCTAACGGCTGAGAGCTGACGGCGCTATGCGCGAACTACTGAAAGTGGATGGGAAAGACTGCAAGAACCTCGACCGCGCGTTGAGTCTCGAATGGCTGGAAACGAACGGCCGAGGTGGGTTTGCATCGGGCACGGTCGCCGGTGCCAACACCCGTCGATATCATGCCCTGCTGTTGACTGCACGCAAGCCGCCGGCTGAACGCGTCGTCCTCGTCAATCACCTCGAAGAATGGATCGACCTCAACGGGCGGGTATTTCCTCTCTCAACCAATCTGTATCCGGGAACGGTTCATCCAGCCGGTTACACATACTGTGTAGAGTTTTCCTCCGTCCCATGGCCGACATGGACCTTCGATTGCGGCGGTGTCATGGTTCAGCGAGAAATCCTGTGTGTGCCAGGGCATGATCTTGTAATCGTGCGATGGAAGTCGCTCAGTTCGAGACAGCCCCTCATGACACTTCGTGTCAGGCCGATGCTGAGCGGACGCGACTACCACGGGACTCATCACGAGAATACAACCCTCTCGACGCAAGCGGCTATCAAGCCTGAATTGATATCGTGGCAACCCTATCCTGATGTGCCTGCTGTGCGGGCCATTCACTCGGGCGAGTACCGCCATGAGCCGGATTGGTTCCGGCATGTCCAGTTTCCGGTGGAGCGGGAACGCGGGCTCGATTGTGAAGAAGATTGGTGGTCGCCGGGAGAGTTTGGATTTGAGATCGAACCCGGGGAAGAACGGACCCTGGTGTTGACGAGCGAACAAGGCGATGGCCTCGATCCGAATGCCATTGCCAAACGGGAAAAATTGCGCCGTAAACGGTCGGACCAAGTCGAGCCGGGGACAGATACGTTGGCCGACTCGCTTCAATGCGCAACGGGCGCCTACCTGTGTGAGCGAGGCATCGGGAAGACGGTGATCGCCGGTTATCCGTGGTTCACCGATTGGGGGCGGGATACATTCATTTCCTTGCCAGGTCTGTGTCTTGTGACAGGCAGGCTCGACAGTGCGTGGCAGATCATCAAATCGTTCGCCGCCCATGTTTCGGATGGTATGGTGCCGAACCGCTTTCCCGATGCCGGACAGCAGCCGGAGTACAACACGATCGATGCCTCCCTGTGGTTCATCCAGGCGATCGGCCGCTATCTGGACTACAGCGGCGATGAGGCGCGAGTCCGCACCATCGCATGGCCGGCGGTGAAACAGATCCTCGATGGGTATCGGCGCGGCACCCGCTATAACATTCATATGGATAGAGACGGGCTCATCGTCGGTGGAGTAATCGGTTCGCAGCTGACATGGATGGATGCGAAGATCGGAGAGTGGGTCGTCACTCCACGGCAGGGAAAGCCGGTAGAAATTCAAGCCCTGTGGGTTCGGGCCTTGGAAATCGGAATGCGCCTGGCTGAACGATTTGGCAAATCCGCCTATGCAGACCGTTGTCGGAGACTTCGAGCCCTGGCCATGAAATCGTTCCGCACCAAGTTCTGGAACGAGGCGGGGGGATTTCTCTATGACGTGATTGATGGGCCGGAGGGTCACGATGCGTCGATCCGCCCGAATCAAATCTATGCGCTCAGTCTCTGCGATAATTTGGTGGCTCGAGAACAAGCCGAGCAGATCCTGACGGTCGTCAAAGACCACCTCCTCACGCCCATAGGGCTGCGCACGCTCTCACCGAGAGACAGTCGGTATCGGCCCCGCTATGAGGGGGGCGTGGCCGAGCGGGATGGCGCCTACCATCAAGGAACCGTGTGGCCGTTTCTATTGGGTCCATTCGTGACGGCATGGGTGAAGACATTTGGGAAGAGCGCTCAGGTGAAGGCACAAGCAAGGACATTTCTAAACGGGCTAGAAACACATCTGGGAGAGGCGTGCGTGGGACAGGTATCAGAAGTATTCGACGGCGATGCCCCGCATACCCCGCGTGGGTGTCCGGCCCAAGCCTGGTCCGTTGCGGAACCGTTACGGGCCATGATCGAAGATCTCGACATCGCCATGTCGGTTCATTCAGTCAAGGCTGAACGAGCCGGTAACCGTCACCGCAAGGAGATTCCAGACAAAAAACCTGCCGAGCTACGACGCGGATCAGGAAGGAAACCCTCCCGGTAAGTTCTTCCATCGGTCCCCCCGGCGTTGATCTCTTGACAGTCACAGGATGCATCCGTACCCTCGGAAACGGAACCTGAACAAGCTTTGGTAGGATTCTAGCTCATAGGAGGCTGGTCATGATGAAGAATACCGGTATCAGGGGTAGAGAACGAAAGACCCTCGCGGTGGCCGGCGCCGCGCTCTCCCTGCTATTCGGCATCACAGCACTGCAGGCAGCCGGTGCCGACGAACTGCCGAGGGAGGCGACATTGCCGCTTGGGATGGCCAGCAAGGCTGTCCAAGCGGCGCTGGAATCTTGTAAGAAAGACGGATATCGCGTGAGCGTCTCGGTGGTGGATCGGGCCGGTGTGCTGCGTGCCATGGGGCGGGCCGACGGTGCCGGGCCGCATACGGTCGATAGCAGCCGAAAAAAAGCCTACACCGCGGCCAGTGTACGACGACCGACGACAGAACTGGCCGAACTCATCAACAAGATGCCGACACTCCAAGCCCTCCGTGACATCAGCAATGAGATTTTGATTGTGGGAGGAGGGCTGCCCATCGAAATCGGCGGCGAAGTCGTGGGTGGGATCGGAGTCGGTGGAGCGCCGGGCGCTCATCTCGACGACGCCTGCGCGCAGGACGGGCTTGATGCCATAGGAGCGGCGCCCAAGGTGGCCGCACCCAGGTGAGGCGGCTGGCGTGGCTGGCACTTGTCGGTAGCCTGTGTGTGCTCAGTGCCGCTTGTAACCGCAGTGCCCCGGAGCCCGCGTCGGTCGATCTCCCCTCGACCAACCTCCGGCTTACCCTCGTTCGAACTGCTACGGACCTGTTTCTCCAGAGATTCAATCTCACTCTAAAAGTACAGCGAGTGAACGGGTGTTCGACGTCAACGGACTTGTTCCCTGACACAGGCTACTCCGGACGCCGCAATATCTATCTGGCGGGGAAAGGCATGATCTATGTCGTGGGGCAATTCGACGCACGTGTGATCGATCCGCAGGACTGCCGGGCAACCCTTTCAGAATTTCGGCATCTCGATCGGCAGGTGGTGTTTCTGGGGAGCTTCGACGTGGACAGTGAGCAGCGGTGGACCTATATCCCCGCATCCCAGCGCCCAGAGATGGGGTTTGATAAACGCTAGGGTGTGTCTTAGTCGCGAACAGCATGCGCTGTAGAACATCATGAACCAGCCCATTGTCGGATACCATCTCGACGAACATGGGGATTGGGTGGCAGATTTGGCCTGCGGCCATGGGCAGCATGTGCGGCATCAGCCACCGTTTATGAATCGCCCGTGGATCATTACCACCGAGGGGCGACACCAACATCTGGGCTCGCTTCTGAACTGCAAAAAGTGTGAGGAACCCCAGGCCTTGTCATGAGACTTTAGAATCAGACCTCCAGATTATTCAGTGAGATAGCGTCAGTCGCTGGGCGGCTCGAAGTGTCCGGAGGGACGCTGTTGCCAAGGGACTGTGGCCTGACGAGACTGTTTTGCCAGGCTCCGCAAACTCATTTCGGCGGCCCGCAGCAGTTTGGGATCGCCTGCTTGTAGCAGTGTCGTCAGCAGCACATAGAGCGCGCGGTCCATTCGTGACCCAGCCAGAATGCGTTCAGTCAACGGGTCGGGATGGGAAGTATCCGGTTCTTCTTCCTCATCTCCATCGTTGAACAGGTAGGCGAACGACTGGGGGTTGTCAAACAGCCAGCCCGGCGGAACACGGAGAGCTGCGGCCAAGGCCTGAAGTGTCGCGGAGGAAGGATCGACTTCTTCCGATTCGATCTGCTCGAGAAAGGCAGTGGAAATTCCAGCCGATGCCGATAAAGACTGAAGAGATTGTTTTTTTGACAGTCTCCAGGCTTGGATGAGCGGCCCAATCGACATAGCGCGATCATACAGACAAGGCTATCCCGGTTCAACGACTTTCCCGTGCTCTTCGAACCTGTCGTAGTAATTTCAAGAGGTTATGGACTGCCCAGTGGTCTGGAAGATGACCAGCGAAATCAGTTACAATACAACTCTCGTTTTGGCAGTCCTGTGGAGAAGTGAAGGAGGGACGGGGTCATGTTGGGAACGGATATTCGCGGGATTATGGCGGAAGAGGAAGAGGTGCAACGCCGGCAAGAAGCGCTGAAGTCCCTGATGACGATGCGGGCCAAGAAGCTTCGGGAGTCACTGGACCAACGAATCAAGCGTGCCAGGAGCAGCGGTGATTGGACGATGCTGTCGAAGGCGGAGTGTGCTGATTTGCACAAGCAGGAAAAGGCGCATTTGAAGTCTCAGTTGGAACAGTTGCAGTCCGAGCAAGTCAGGACAAGAGGAAAACTGACGGCTCTGAAACGAGCGAAAGCGAGAGCCCAGCGAATCCGTGCGGCAGAGGCGGAGGCGGAACGAAGACGCCGATAGCAGGGTATCAGTGAGCGGACCGACCTCCCTTCAGGTGTTGACACGTCGACACCGCACGTTGATCCGCGAACTCCTCCACGATAAGCGCGTTCGGATGCAGGAAGGCGCCTTCGTTATCGAGGGCGCCAAGCCCTGCCGTGATCTCATTCAACACTCTCCTCAGGCAATTCTCAGCTTGACCGTCTCGCCTCGGTATCTTGATACAGAAGATACGAAGGCGCACGCGGTACGGGCTATACTGAACGTGCCTCAGTTTAGCTGCTCGGATGCCCTGTTTGACCGACTCTCTGACGTTGAGGCCCCACAGGGTATTCTGGCTGTCGTCCGGCAACCACAGTGGGATGAGCGGTCCCTGTTGGAGCAGCCAAGGATCCTTGGATTGTTTGGGGATCGACTGCGTGACCCGGCCAACGTGGGCACAATTATCCGGACAGCCGCGGCGCTGAATCTCACCGGACTGTGGCTGACATCCGATTCTGCGGACCCCTTCAGCCCCAAGGTCGTTCGCGCGGCGGCCGGCACGGTGTTGACCCTTCCTGTTTTTTATGGAGCGGAGCCACGACGCTTTATTGAACACGGCTGTGTAATTTATTCTGCTCTGGTCCCTCAGGCTGGTACCGTGTCGCTCAGGAGCATACAGTCCATTCCCCGCCGCCTTGTCATGGCAGTCGGCAATGAGGGGGAGGGACTGGCTGACAACATCGTGGGCCTCTCCACTGTCAGATTTGCAATTCCGCTGGCCAGCGCTGTCGAGTCACTCAATGTCGCTGCGACGGCAGCAATCGCGGCATTTTATTTCACTGGGCTTCCGATCGGCTCCTGAGTGGGATGGGGACCGATCTTCCCGCCCAGGTGCATCAGCGTGGAGTCTGGTTCCAATTCACACACGGCCCTGTCGCGATGGATACCCGTCCGGATCAGCTCCGCAGTTATTTGAAAAAACAGACCTGTTCTGCGTATAGTTTCCGGAAGGCTGGACGATGGAGAAATCAGTTTGTCTAGATTACTCAGGTGGTTTGTGAGAGGTTTTGTGTAATGACGCGGTCGTTCGGCGTATCCCAATTCGTCTTGTCGGTGCTCCTGTACCTCGGGCCCGTGATCGGCTTCTCTGAGGCTGCTACTGAGTCCGAGGAGAACATGTATGGCTTGAATGAAATCGTTGAACTTGCCCTGGCCAAGAACCCGCTGGTGACCTTTGCCGAAGGACAGATCGAGCAGCAACGTGGTGTGCAAACAGCAGCGGGTGCCTATCCGAACCCTACAGTTGGCAGTTCCAGCGGCCACGGTCGTCTTCGAGATACCGGCCGTGCGGGTGTTGGGCCGTTTCTCGATCGCGACACACTGACCGAGTACAACGTGACCGTGGGGCAACCGGTCGAATGGCCGGCAATGCGTGCGGCGCGCCAGCGCGTCGCCGATTTAGGGTTAGCCACCGCGAATGTTGGGTTGTTGGAAACACAATTGAACTTGCGGTCGCTGGTGAAGGTCGCGTTTTACGATCTCTTGTTGGCTCAGCAGGATGCGGCGCTCGCGCGTCGCAACCTCGAGATTATCGAAGGCGTGCAGCGGATCGTCAAGGCGCGGGTCAAGTCGGGAGAAGCGCCGCAGTTCGAATCTATTAAGGCCGAGGTCGAGGTGCTTAAGGCCAGGCAGCAGCTGGCGCGGGCGGACAATCTCGTTCGCGTCAGCCGTGTGACTGTCGATACGTTCACCGGCGGCTCATTGGGACCTTCCTATAGTATTCAAGGGGATTTCACAGGGATTCCGACAGAGATCAATCTCGAAGGGTTGATGAACCGGATGATGAGCCAGCACCCGACGATCCAACGCTTGCTCAGGTCGGTGGAACAATCGGACTGGAAGATCGAATTCGAACGGCAGATGCGGGTGCCGACCGTCACCGTAGGAGGCAGTTATTGGCGGGAGATGGGACGCGAAGCGTATCAAGGAGGGCTCTCCGTTCCGATGCCGCTCTGGTATCGTCGTCAGGGTGAAATCGCCTCGTCCTTGGGCGCCAAACGGCGTGAAGAAGCGGAACTGCTTCGCGCGCGAAACGAGCTGGCCCGATCCGTCCATCAGCACTATCAAGATGCCCGGACCACAGCCGAACTGATCGACGTCTTCGACAAGGGCTTGTTGAAGCAGGCATCGGAAGCGCTTCGTCTCGCGCAGTTCAGCTTCCAACAGGGGGCCTCAAGCCTATTGGAAGTGTTCGACGCCCAGCGTGTCCAGCGGCAAATCATGTTGGATTATGCACAGGCGCGGCACGACCTGTCGGTGTCACTGGCTCGCTTGGAGCAGGCGGTAGGGGGAGAACTCTAGAGTATGATCACGGTCCTGCAAGGCCGCTGCGCGATGTTCGGTTTGATGCTCGGTTTAGCCGGGGTTGAGTACGGTTGCGACGCGACTCCAAACGATGTGGCCGCCAGCAAGGCGCCCGCCGCTGCTCCGTCAACGCCTGGACGTGTCTCCTTGTCAGCGGAAGAGTCGGCCAGGATCGGGCTGGTGGTGCAACCGGCTTCCCGCAGCGATTTCCGGACGCATCGTGAATTCCCCGGAATTGTACGGCCCAACCAACACAATATGGCCGAGATCACGACGTTGGTTCGAGGCCGGGTCGTCGAGGTCTATGGAGATCTGGGACAAGAGGTCAAAGCCAATGCGCCGCTCGCCATTTTATACAGTAGTGAATTGGGCCTGGCACAGTCCGCTCATCTGAAGGCGCAGGCCAAACTGCACGTGGCGGAGCAGGCCTATAACCGAGCCAAGTTCTTGCTGCAAGAGCAGGTGATCGGTGAAGCCGAAGCACAGCGGCGACATGCTGAATTGCTCAGCAGTCAGGCCGAGGCGCATGAAGCGGAGGACCGGCTCAAGCTCCTTGGCATGAATGACGAAGAATTCCGCCGGCTCGCGACCACCAGGAGAATCCGATCCGTGGTGCCGATCGTCGCTCCCTTCGCCGGGCGCATTATCGGTCGCAAGCTCACGCGCGGCGAGGTGGTCGAGACCACTGAGAATCTGTTTGTCATCGCGGATCTCTCGCAGGTCTGGGTGCAAGCGAATATTCCGGAAAAGGATATCCCGTTCGTCCATTCCATTCACGCGACGGGAGGCACGCAGGCGGATGTCCGGATCAACGCCTATCCGGGGGAGATTTTCAAAGGCACGATCACCTACGTGGGCGATGTGCTGGACCCCTCGACCCGCACGATGCAGCTCCGGTTGGAACTGTCTAACGGTGATGGGCGGTTGAAGCCCGAAATGTTCGCGACGGTGCGGCTGTTTTCCGAACCGCAACCGGATCGCCTCTCTGTGCCGGAAGTGGCATTGCAACGCGATCAAGGGAAGACCTTCGTCTTTGTGCAGCGGACGGCAACCGAATACGAACTTCGCGAAGTGCAAGTCGGAGAATCCAACGGGACCAACATCTCCATTGTCACCGGCCTCACCGAAGGAGAGTCGGTTGTGACAGAAGGCGCCTTTGTCCTGAAGTCCGAATTGTTCAAGAAACAAGTCTGATGGTCGCCCGCCTCCTGGACATTTCCCTTCGCCAGCGCATGCTGATCGTGCTGCTCGCCTTCATCATCGGGGCGGGCGGCATCTACGCGTTCAGGACCATCCCCATCGACGCGTTCCCGGACGTGACCAGCGTGCTGGTACAGGTCGTCACCAAGGCGCCGGGCCTCTCGCCGGGCGAAGTCGAGCGGCTTGTCACGTACCCCCTCGAATTGCAACTGACAGGGGTTCCCTCGCTGACCGAAATGCGCTCCCTCACCAAGGTCGGCCTCTCGCTCATCACGATCGTTTTCGATGATTCCATGGACATCAATCTCGCGCGCCAGCTGGTGCTCGAACGGCTGCTCGAAGTGAAAGAGCTGCTGCCGCCTGCCGCCGATCCGATGCTGGTGCCGAACAGCACCGGGCTGGGCGAGGTGTATCAATACTACTTGGAGGGGCGTCAGGGAACCGCGCGGGATGCGGAAGGGGAGCATCGGCGCTTAATCGATGAACGGACTATTCAAGACTGGATCATCAGGCCGCTGCTTAAAAGCACACCGGAAGTGATCGACGTCAATTCAATGGGCGGCTATGTCAAGCAGTACCAGGTGTTGGTCGAGCCGGGTATGCTGCGCAAGTACAACCTTTCGTTGCAAGAGGTATTCGAGGCGGTGGCCAGCAACAACGCCAACGCCGGCGGCAATATTCTGGAAAAACATGCTGAGAAATACATCGTGCGGGGGCGTGGTCTCATCCGGTCCCTCCAGGACATCGAACGAATTGTCGTGAAGGAAGTTGGGGGGACACCGGTGTTCGTGGGGGATGTCGCGCAGGTGCAAATCGACCATGCGGTCCGGCACGGCGCTACGTTGCTGAACGGCGACCGGGAAGTCGTCAGCGGCATCGTCCTCATGCTGCGCGGCGGCAACGCGCGCGAGGTGGTCGAGGGTATCAAGGCCAGGGTTGAGGACATCCATGCGAAACGGCTCTTGCCGGACGGGTTGCGGATCGTGCCGTTTTATGACCGCATTGAGTTGATCACGGCGGCGTTGAATACGGTGTACAAGGCCCTGGCCGAAGGGGTCGTTCTGGTTATTGTCGTGCTCTTCCTTTTCCTCGGCAACATCCGCAGCGCCCTGATCGTCGTCGGCACGTTGATTCTGGGACCGCTGGCCACCTTCATCGTGATGGGCCAGACCGGCTTGACCGCCAACCTCATGTCCCTGGGCGGATTGACCATCGCGATCGGCATGATGGTGGATGGGTCGGTGGTCGTCGTGGAGAACGTCTATCGCCACCTTTCAGAACATTCCAGCGCCGGGGTGCCGAAAATGCGTCTGATCACCGACGCCGTGAAGGAAGTGGGCCAGCCGGTGGTCTTCGGTATTCTCATCATCATTTTGGTCTTCCTGCCGCTACTCTCCCTTCAGGGCATGGAAGGCAAGATGTTCAAGCCTCTGGCCTACACCATCATGATCGCCTTGCTGGTGTCCTTGGTCTTATCGCTCACCCTGTCGCCTGTATTGTGTTCGCTGATGCTCACACGGGGGAGCGAAGAAGACCCGTGGATCGTCCGAGGGGCGAAAGGCGTCTATGCTCCGGTGCTCCGGTGGGCGCTGGGGCATCGAACGATCGTGCTGACCATGGCGGTCGGGGCGTTGATCGGCAGCCTAATGTTAATGCCGCTTCTGGGGAGTGAATTCATTCCCATCCTAAATGAAGGGACGATCGCTCCTCAGACGATCCGGCTGCCGAGTGTGTCGCTGAATGCCTCGATCGAAATCGAGAAGCGGATGCAACAAGCGATCATGGAAATTCCCGAAGTGGAAATGGTGGTCTCGAAGATCGGCCGCACGGAGCTGGGGAACGATCCGCAGGAACCGAATGAAAGTGATCCCGTCGTCCGGTTGCGTCCACTCGACCAATGGACGACAGCGAAGACGATGCCGCAGCTGATGCAAAAAGTCCGTGAGCGACTGACGCAGATCTCCGGAGCGACCTTCCTTATCAGCCAGCCGATCCAACAGCGGGTTGATGAGTTGATCTCCGGCGTACGGACAGAAGCCACGGTCAAGTTATTCGGCGAGGACCTGGAGGTGCTCCGAGACAAGGCCTCAGAGATCGCCGGTGTGCTGCATTCCGTCCGGGGGGTTCGCGATATCAAGGTCGAGCAGCTATTCGGGCAACCCTATCTCACGATCGACGTCGACCGGGGCAAGATTGCCCGGCATGGCCTCAACGTCGCTGATGTGCGGCAGATCATCACGACGGCGATCGGCGGCCAGGCCGCCACTCGGGTGTACGAGGGACAGCAGCGGTTTGATCTGGTGGTGCGGTTCCCCGAACAGTACCGGGACAGCGTGGAGACAATCAGTAACATCCTGCTCACGGACGGCGCCGGAGCGCTCATTCCACTGGCGGATCTTGGCACCGTGCAACTGGAGGAAGGACCTGGCCGAATCAGCCGCGAGAAGCTTCAGCGCTATGTCTCGATCGGTTTTAATACGCTGGGGCGCGACATCGGCAGTCTAGTCAAAGAGGCGCAGGAAAAGATCGCGACCAAAGTCCATCTTCCGAGCGGCTATACGGTGACGTGGGGCGGATCATTCGAGAATATGGAGCGGGCAATGGCCAAGTTGCGCGTGATCGTGCCGATCACGATCGGGCTGATCTTCTTGCTGCTCTATTCGACGTTCAATTCCATTCGTCAGGCCACACTGATTATTCTGAATCTGCCGTTCGCGTTGATCGGGGGGATCGTAGCGCTATGGCTGACGGGAGAATATCTCAGCGTGCCGGCATCCGTCGGGTTCATCAATTTGTTCGGCGTGGCCGTGCTGAACGGGATCGTCCTCGTGTCCTACATGAACAAACTCCGCGAGGACGGATACAGTCTGGACGAAGCGGTCACGTCGGGGGCATTGCTCCGGCTGCGCCCCGTGCTGATGACGGCGCTCGTTGCGTTGCTGGGGCTGGTTCCGCTGGCTTTTGCGAATGGGATCGGGTCGGAAGTGCAGCGCCCGCTGGCGATCGTCGTCATCGGCGGCCTGGTGACCTCGACCTTGCTCACCTTGATTCTGTTACCCGTCTTGTACCGATGGCTGGAAGGCCGATCGGCTGAAGGGTCGCTCCCATCGAACGGGCAATCAGGGGAGGCTGAAAACGGGTTCGGCGATACATCGGCTGGAACACATCCGCACGGGTAGTGAGGAGAGGACGATGAGGTCGCCATATATCTGGAGAGGCGTTATGTTCCTGGTCGTGATGGGAATCGGGCAATCGGCGGCCTACGGACAGCCGGGCGCGGATCCTTCACCAGCTCGAATTGAAAAAGGAAAGAAGGTGTTCGTCAAGCTCTGCGCCGGCTGCCATGGAGCCGAAGGCAAGGGGGACGGTTACAAATTGTTGGGGGCCGACCCGGCCAATCTCACGGCATCTGCGACGAAGAAGAAATCCGACGCGGTGTTGCTCAACACGATTCATGAAGGCAAGTCGAGCATGCCCTCGTGGAATGTGCGATTGTCGGAACAGGACAGCCGGGACGTCCTGGCGTACGTTCGGACCCTATCAAAATAGTCTACGATCCCCGCTCTTGTTCTGATCGTCACAGGCCGGATTACAAAAAGAAAAAGCGGAAGGGCGACGTGGTGCCGAGGGACAGAATCGAACTGTCGACACCAGCCTTTTCAGGGCTGTGCTCTACCAACTGAGCTACCTCGGCACGTCTTGTGGTCGCGGCGGGGTTGGGTGGATAGGGAGCGGGGCACTGATCTCACCAATCAATCTCCAACCGGGGCGCATCTTACCAAGATGATGCGGCCGAGTTCCACATCTTTTCTTCGCACACGGTCGCACATTGGAGCGATGCAACCGAAGCGGGGATGCGAAGCGCGTGTCTGCCACGGCTAGTCTGACACGAGAATTGATGTGCCGCTCCAGTCTGAGGCTGGCCGACTGAGTGTCTGTCGACCGGCAGTTGAACGGAGGGCAAGGCAGGTGGTTGCGCTAGGCGAGTTTCCGTATCGCCGTGAATTCCACCTGGCCACCATAGCTTTTTAGCAGTCCGTCAGGTGTCGAGAATGCCTGAGGCTTGCAGCACTCGGTCCGACCACAGACGTGCTTGCGTGGTGAGATTCTCACGGCGCGTGCTGTCATCCCAGAGTGATGGCCAATGATATTGCCACCTGGATAATTGCACCTGCAGCTCGACCAAATCGGCTGCGCGTTCGGCATCGGCCTCCCCGGCCGACCATTCAATGAAATATTTGCTTTCTTCGAGCAAGCCATACACAGCGTCTTTATTGTTGACGTTCTTTGAGAACGAACTGACTCGAGCCAGATTTGCCGCGAGTCCACCGAGTCGAGTCGGAAGATCGTCTTGTTGAAACCGCTCCCGAACCGCAGTAAGATCATTCATGAGGAACCCCTCCAAGTCGTCGCGCACGATATCGGCAATCCGATCACGCAGAGCGGGATCCCGGATTTCAAGGCCGCGGTTGCCCTGGCGCGGACGGATGTTGATCAACGACTCATACGTGACTTCCTGAGTGGCCGGAATCCAGTCGGCTCCCCATACATTCGCTTGTTCGCTGCCGTCTTCGAGCAGGGCCGATTCACAATCGGCATGGAGTGCTCCTCCACCGGCAAGCACACGCCGCTGAATGTCGACCGCGAGTTTAATATAACCGCCGAGAGTCTGAAGCATATCCGCCATTTGCGCTGGCGATGCTTGTGCTCGAACAATGTGAATCATATGGTCTGGCGCATGGGGTATGCCGGTAGCGGCACAATGTGGCATGAATCAAGAAAGCCGTAGCGTATTGTAGCGCAGGAAGATGGAGGAGAGCGAGAGCTGATTGCTCGTTGCGCTTTTGGATGCCCCGCCTGGATCGAACCCGTGGAAGCCTTGATGGCTCAGAATCGCCTCAGCGTCTTCTCCATGCGCGTTATGTTATGTATGGGTCTGTGTCCGCGACCATTTCTTAATTGAAAGCTTGGCGTTTGCGCGAGTTCGTTCGGCAGTGAGTCGATCGACATGCGACTGAAAAGGTCTTTCCATATCTGTCCAAGGTTGTAAGGGACTGGTAGAGAATCAAAAAGTCTTACTCAGAGATACTGCTCTCAGGTATGATTTGTGCTGTCCAAAGCCCTGGGCAGTCAGAGCAGTTTTGATGATGTAGAACGGGAGCTGTCGTTATGCCGTCGGTTCATCTTGTGTCCGATGAAGAAGCCCCTCCTGTGCCTGCGGCTCGTGCTGCGGCATCTCGATGGAGGGGCTGGGGATATCTGGCGGCGGGGGCGGTGCTCCTGGCGGTGATCGGGACCTGGCTGGTCTGGTTCTCTGCATCGATTCAGCGGCAATTCCAACAAGAAGATATCCGGGCAGCCTGCCAGCGTGTGATGCCCGAGACCACGGACCGATGTGTTGATACGGTGGTGATCCAGCGGGGCGGAGTGCGGAGGTGAGACGGAATCTTGCCAGGATCGGCTGTCTGATCACAGTTGCCCTTTGCCTGCCGCCGGTGTGGTCTTCTGCCAGCGCTCAAGAGCCGGAGCCGACGAAGCGTGTGAGAGTGGAACTCGGCCTCGGCACTTGGATCAGTGTCGGCGATAGTCGGTGGAGTCATAATGCCTCGGTACAATCACCGCTCGGAAATCCGACCTCCCGATTGACCTACAGCGACCATTCCACAAATGTCGTTGAATTCACCGCAAAAGTTTCAGTGGGCCCTCGCTTCTTCGGCCGATTGAATATCGGCGGAGCTTCCATTGGCGGGGGGCGTCTCACCGACGACGATTTCTTGACTCCCGATGGTGGTAATCCTTCTTTACGGACGCATAGCGATATCGGTGGATCTGGAATGTATTATCTAAATGCAGATGCCGGGGCCCGGATTCTGAATTTTCCGAATAGCCGGGGAAGTCTTGACGCACTGGTCGGTTTTCAATATTGGCGGCAGAAACATGAAGCCTTCGGAATCCGGCAAGTGTCCTGCTCGGGGGCTGGAGCCACAATCGATTTGGATCCCACAGACCCCGCGTTCATTCCACTGTGTGTGCCAGGCAATCCCCCGACCCCCAATTCCCAACTCGTCATTTCAAACACCAATACATGGTATTCCCTTCGGACCGGCCTCCAGACAGAATATCGGATCATGCGGTGGTTGAGTGTCCACAGTTCCATTGTCTTCAAACCGATCAACCTATTTATTAACGAGGACACGCACCACCTTCGCACTCCGAGTGAGTTCCAGGACCCGAGTTTTACGATGCGCGGGATTGGGTTCGGCGCGGATGCCGATATCGCCGCCAGGGTCTATTTCACGAGAGCGCTGTCCGGCCAGGTGGGCTATCGCGTGTGGTGGAACCGAATGATCGATGGAACCTGGAAAAACCATCTGGCCGACGGGCGATCGATCTCCTTTCCGCTGACGGAGATGGAATCGCTGCGCCACGGGCTCACCGCAAGCCTCTCGTATTCTTTTTAAGAGTCGCCCGTTACCGCCTGGATCGGCCGGACGGCATGGTCTCTTCTTCGTACTCATGGAACAGCCGTTTGGCTTCGGGATGCAGGTGGTTGGGATGGCCGGAGGGGATGGCGGCCGTTTTGAAGAGCGGCACGAGCTTGCCGTTTGGATGGAGGTATCCGGGCCGGAGTGGCACGGTGCGTTTGCTGTGTCGGACCAATCGGCTGGCTGTTGGGCGGATCGAGGTCAGCCAATCAGCGATGTCCTGCGGATTCCCGATCGAGGCGGACAGCAGCAACAACTTCGCTTGTGAGGGGCAAAAGATGATGGTTTCTTCCCACACCACGCCGCGTTCAGGATCGGCGATGTATTGCGATTCGTCCAGGATGACGAGCCCCAACGTATCCAGCCGGACATCGATCTCGCCGCTGGCCGCATCGTAGAGCAAGTTCCGTAGAATCTCCGTGGTCATGATTAATAAGGGCGCTTGCCCGTTTTCCTGTCGATCTCCCGTCAAAATGCCCACCTTGTCCGAGCCAAAGATCTTGGAGAACTCGGTGAATTTCGTGTTGGACAAGGCTTTTAGCGGCGACGTGTAAATAACGGTGCGGTTGTCCTCCATGGCCCGCCTCGCGGCTTCCACGGCCACGTAGGTTTTTCCGCTTCCAGTCGGGACACTGACCACGACGTCGGTGTCGTCCAGCGCGGCTAAAGCCTCGCTCTGCCACGGGTCCGGCACAAACGGTTGCGGGGGCGGCACACCCAGCCCCTCCAACCATGCCGTCAGCGACACGGCAGCTTCGGAATTGTCCGGTTCTGCTCCCCGAGGCGGTAATCGTTTCTGAGCGGGAACCGGGGTATGTGGGGCTGATCGAGCCCCAGACGGAAGAGGTGTGGACTGAACTTGGCGCTCCGCGATCAACGTCTGCAAGTCAGATTCGAGGCCCGCAAGATTCTGGCTCGAATGTTGGAGGAGTAACTCGATGAGGCGGCGTTTGCCGGCCCGGAAATGCCGATGCACACGGCCGCGGGCCAAGCGATGCAGGACCGCCACCGGCTGCTGCGCGAGGAGACGTTCAAGTTCGTCGATGGTCATGGAGTGAAGTGCTGAGGACTGAGTGCTGAGGACTGAGTCTCAGCCAAACTCAGTCCTGAGTCCTCGGCCCTCAGTCCTATACGGTTCACGGTAACTCCTCCAGCACGCCGCGGCGAATCAGGGCAATCGCTTTCGAGGCAGAGTCAGCCAGACCCGGATGTGTAGCGTGCAGCGTATGGATTTGTGACAGAAACTCCAAGGTTCTCGCCAGCAACCGATAGATATCGCCTTCCGCCATGGTGGTCAACCGGCACAGCCCAATCCAGGTGAGCGTCGGATCGGCGATCCAGCGTTCGGCGACCGCCGCGATATCGGCTCTGAGGAGCGGAGGATCTTCATACGGCGACAGGCTCTCCGCCAGCTTTCGCACCTGACCAAGGAGCGAGCTGAGTCCCGTGCTGATACGTGGAAAGGCGCCGGGACGGTCGTCGTCATGTGCGATGCTGGCCATGACCCCGGTGAGCAATGCCGGGTCCGCTCCGGCAAAAGCCTCGGCCCGGATCAGCTCAGTGATCAACAGCGAATGATCGATGCGGATCAGGCGTGCCCATTCCCCGTCTTCCGTGAGATGGGCGGAGGGTGTGAGATAGCCGAATTTCTGGAGCACCTCGACCCGTTCCTGGAACCGATGCCACAAGCTGGCCCTCAGGGCCTGGATGGATTTGATGTGGCGGTGTTGTTCTTGACGAAGGCGCGATGCCACCGCGACATCTTTCTGGCACGCCGGACGCGACGTACAGGTTGGGCAGGGGAAGTCGCCCAGCGATTGGACGATCGCGTCGGGAAGCGGCTCGGATACTTTCGGTATCAAGATAGGCAGCGTCGGCAGCCTGGTCGGCAGTTCCGTCAGCTGGTAGTGCAGTTCGTCGAAGGAGGCCGCCGAACACCAGGGGAACGCGGAGGATTCGTCGCACTCGAAGACACGGTCGAAAACCTCCGCAACGGTTGCCGCGGGACATTCTGTCACCGCACCGTCGGGCCGGAGGACGGAAATCATCGGATTCCGTTGGCCCTTGCTCCGGTATTGGCGCAGGACGATCCCCCGGCCCCGCGTGAGTCCTACCACTCGTCCCGGGGTCATGAAATGAAACCTGGCGGTCAGTTCGGGCGATTCTTGTTGTTTGACCTGCTGGCGATGGGGCCGTTGCCTGCGGGCCTGGTCGAAGGTCTGCCATTGCGTGATCCAGTCCGTGCAGACACGAGGCCCGAAGGGTTCCATCTGCACATGGAGGGCGTCCAGTTTGCGCTCCAACAGTTCGGCCCGTTGGTTGAGCTGGAATTGGGCAAAGCTCTTGGCCAGGATCGCGTGAATTTGTTCATGCGGATGGGCTTTTAACAGATTGAGCACCATGGGATACGTAATCGTAAATTGGCTGTCGATGGATTCCGGGTGGCCCGTCAGTCCCTTGGTCAGGACGCCGAGATCGATGTAGGGGGAGGGCGTGATCACGGCGAATCCCACCTGATCTTTTCCCCGACGGCCGGCACGGCCTGCAATCTGCTGCACTTCGCCGATGGTGAGATCCGTGAAGTCACGCGCCTTACGGATGCTGGATTGGGTGATCACCACGGTGCGCGCGGGAAAGTCCACGCCGGCGGCCAAGGTTGTGGTGGCAAACACGGCGTCAAGACACCCCTGGCGCATGAGTTCTTCGATCGCGATCTTCCAGGAGGGGAGATGGCCGGCATGATGCGCGGCCACGCCGATGCGCCGTACCGTGGGAATGAGCGGATGCTCCGCTACGCTGGGGTAATTCGCGATCACCCGATCGAGCGCTGCGGCGATGACCTCCTGCCGCGCGGGCGGAAGCACGATGTCGGCGACGTCGAACGACTCCATCGCTTCGTCACAGGCCCGGCGCGAAGTGAGAAATACGATGGCGGGGGTCAGATGCTTCTGGCGAAGGGCGGTAATCAGGTCAACCGGATGAATCGACGGCGGCATGCAATTTCATTCCCTTTGAAATCACGACAAGACCCGAATCCGTCACGGTGAATTTCCGGGCATCTTCGTCCCGGTTGTAGCCGATTTCTGTGTACGGAGGAATCGTCACGTCTTTGTCGATGATGGCCCGCCGGATGCGGCTGTGTGCGCCAATGTTCACGTTTTCCATCACGATTGATTCACGGACATCAGCATGGTCCAGGACGCGCACGTTCGGCGAGAGCACTGAATTCTGAACGCGCGCGCCGGATACGATGCAGCCGCCGCAGACGATCGAGTCGAGCGCCACGCCCATGCGGCCACCTTCATAGTCCTGCGCGAAGACAAACTTGGCCGGAGGAAATTGCCCTTGGTACGTGCGGATCGGCCACTCAGGGTCGTAGAGGTTGAATTGCGGATCGACGGCGACCAGATCCATGTTGGCTTCCCAATAGGCGTCGAGGGTACCGATGTCTCGCCAGTATTGGACGGCTTTCTTGTTCGCGTCTTGAAACTTGAATGCATACACGCGCCCCTGCTCAATCATCTTCGGGATAATGTTCTTGCCGAAGTCGTGGGCACCGACGTTCTGGGCATCGGCCATCAGGTGTTCTCGGATCGCCTGTGTGCGGAATAGGTAGATGCCCATGGAGACGAAGGCGTGCGCCGGATCATGCGGGAGCGCAGTCGGCTGCTCAGGTTTTTCATCGAATCGGACGATGCGATAGTCTTCATCTACGGAGATGACGCCGAATCGGGAGGCGTCTTGAATCGGGATGTCGATGGCACCGACTACGGCGTCGGCCTGTTTGGCGATCAGCCAATAGTACATCTCGGCGTAGTTCATCTTATAGATATGGTCCCCCGCCAAAATCAGGAGAAGCTCGGGCTGTTCGCTGTCGATCAAGAACATATTCTGGTAGACCGCGTCGGCGGTGCCTTTATACCAATCTTCACTGATGCGTTGCTGCGGCGGGACCGACGCGATGAATTCGCCCAGCTCGGCATTCAACACGTTCCATCCGACTCTGATATGCCGGTCGAGTGAATGGGATTTGTATTGGATCAGGACCGCGATCTTGCGGAGCCCTGAGTTCAAACAATTACTCAGGGTAAAATCGATGATCCGGTATTTCCCCCCGAACGGCACGGCGGGCTTGGCGCGCTGCTCGGTCAAGGGAAACAGTCGCTCGCCTTTGCCGCCGGCAAGGACCATCGTGAAGATATCCTTCATATTGCCGGATTCTAGCAGGACCGTGCTCAAATAGAAAGAAAGGGGATCGTTGACTTCCAGCCGTCTGCGGATAATACTAGCTTCACAACCGCACGGTGTCTCCCCCCGGCACCGGGAAAAGGAGTGAGTATGAAACGCGATGTCGTCGTCGCCGCTCTTCAAGACAATCATCGTCCCACAACCAAAATTTCGGCTGCCAAACGGGCGGGCTCATCCAACGACATGGCTTGGCGTCTGGAGCGGTTGGAAGGGCAGCTGCAGAAACTTTCAGAGTTGGTGCGAGAGCACGCCGAAGATATGGATCGCCTGGTGCGGATTGTCGCGGAAGATCGGGATGTGATTCGCCGACAGCTGCTCCGCAAACATCATGAGAAAGTGCGGGTCAGAAAGCATTTGCGGGAAAGCGCCTCCGGAAACGGGCTGGACAGCTGATTTCCTCACAGACCGTATCCCGGTCTGGTCTTCGAGTCTTACCGTGACGGTTTCTCTTGCCGACGGGTCGTTCCCTTATAGCATCCTCGATATCAGATAGAAGGCTATCCACATATGAAAACACATGACATGACTCTCCCTCATCCGCTCCGTACGCTCGTGGCCGCGCTGTGTCTCTTGGTCATGGGGACAGGGGGAGCGCGGTTGGCCTGGTCCGAGGTGCTTCCGCCTCTCCAACTGGTTCAAGTGCCCTACGAAGCACCACCGGCCAGTCAGGAGGCACCGGATGTCTCCGTTCCTCCCAATACGAATCCGCTGAGCCCTGAGGAGTTGACCCGTGCCGAGGCGCTCCTGCCCTTATTGGAAGGCAAGCAGGAGTTTTGGGCGATGGGGGAGTTTGTGCATTTAGGAGAACCGTCAGTACCGGCTTTGGTCAAGGCTCTGACGATGCCGAGTCCACGTATCCGGTACAACGCCATTGAAACCATGTCGATGATGAAAGCCGTGTCAGCCGTTCCGGCCCTGGTGGATACGGCCAAGGACGCGAACGAGATTCCCCGCGTGCGCGAACATGCCTTGCGGGTCGCCATTCGTCTCGACCCATTAAAGACACCGGAGGCGATTCAGGCGATGGCGACCGATACCAATGCATCCATTCGAAAGGCCGCCGCATTTGAGTCCCGGTATGTGCGGCAGAAATCAGTCATTCCCATCCTGATATCGCTTGTCACCGACGAAGAACGGTTTGTCGCCTTATCGGCCGTGCATTCGCTGTGGATTTTGACTCGCCATGAAACGGAATTTCACGATTGGGATAGCTCGACGAAACAGGATCGCATGGCCTGGGTCAGTGAATGGGTTGAGTGGTGGAACGACTATAAAGATGCGTTCGAGATCCCGGAACCGCCTCGGCCTAAGCGTAAATCGTAAAGGGCTTCGGGGGTACGGAGTCCGGAGTTGCGGCCCGGAAGATTCTTGTGTTAGGAATATCTCGTCGCCGTTGAACTGACAAGAACACGATTTGGGTCTCTGGCTATGTTGAAAATCGCCAAGCTCGGCAATCCAATTCTTCGCAAGATCGCGGCCCCTATTGATCCGCGCGAGATCAAGTCGTTGGAGGTGCAGGGCTTGATTGATGAGATGTTTGAAGTCATGTACGACGAGCCGGGGATCGGCCTGGCGGCTCCACAAGTGTCCCGCTCGATTCAATTGGTGGTGATGGGTTGCAAGGATGAAGGGGGCTTTCCGGAAACCGTTCTTATCAATCCCGCAATCGTCTATTACGGCCCGGAACAGGCGGAAAGCTGGGAAGGCTGTCTCAGTGTGGATGGATTGAGGGGGAAAGTCACCAGACCCTCGGTGGTGCGAGTGAAGGGGTTGGACCGAAAAGGTAAGCCGCTCGATATTGAAGCGACCGGCCTGTTTGCCGTCTGCATTCAGCACGAGCTCGATCACCTGATCGGGAAGCTCTTCCTCGATCGCATGACAGACATGTCCACCCTGACGCAGCTCCATGAATTTCAGCAGTACTGGCAAAAAGAGCCGACAAGCGTCATCTAATCCCCATCATCTTCGTAGACCTCTCGTGAAAACGCTGTTTCGTGTCTTGCGCTATCTCCGGCCCCATCGTGGGCTTGCCCTGACAACGCTGCTCTGTGCGGCGTGCGCGACGGCGATGGAACTGGTCCCTCCCTGGGTCATCAAACTCATCATCGACGACGTCATTCAGGCCAAAGACATGGCCCTGCTTCCCTGGATCTTGGGTCTGCTCGTCGGGGCCTATGTCCTGAAAAACCTATTTGCCTCGTTCAGAATCCGGCTCAACAATCAACTGG
The DNA here is from genome assembly GCA_015903945.1 of Nitrospira sp. GTDB lineage: Bacteria > Nitrospirota > Nitrospiria > Nitrospirales > Nitrospiraceae > Nitrospira_D. Next base: position 144,504 of record JABMDL010000002.1, read on the forward strand.
AACAAACGGTGGTGCACGATTTGCGGCGGCAGATCTTTTCCGCCCTGCAACGGTTATCCCTCAGCTACTTCGAGAATCGTTCGACCGGCGAGATCATGTCGCGCGTGACGAACGACACCGAGCACGTCGAACGAATCTTTATCGACGGACTCGAAGGCGCCATGACGGCGTCGCTGACGCTGATCGGTATTACGATCCTGCTGTTCATGCTGAACTGGAAAATGGCGGCACTTTCGCTCCTCCCTATTCCCTTATTGATGATCTCCGCGAGCTGGTTCACCTCGACCGTGCACGGGTATTACCATCAGATACGAAAGCATTCCGCCGAACTCAACGGCTACTTGCAGGACGCGTTGTCCGGTATCAGGGAGACGATGGGGTTCATGCGCCAGTCCTATGAACAAGCTCGATTCGACCGATTGAGCCGCAGCTATAGCGATTCGAATCTCAAAGCGATGTTCCTGTGGTCGGTCTATTCACCGGGGATGATCTTGCTTGGCAGCCTCGGAACCGTCTTGATTCTTTGGTATGGTGCCGGTGAAGTGGTGGACGGTCGGCTCACACTGGGAGAGCTGGTTCTCTTTTTGTCGTATCTGGCGTTGTTCTACGTGCCGATCAATCAAATTCACTCGGTGAATCACATGTTGCAACATGCCCTGGCGGCAAGCGAGCGGGTGTTCGATGTGCTGGACGCCACACCTGACGTCGCTGACCGGCCGGGCGTTATGCCTCCGCGTCACCCTGGGCCTGGCGCGGTTCGATTCGAGCAGGTGGCCTTTCACTATCGCTCCGATGTACCGGTCATCAAGAATGTGTCCGTGTCGATTGCGGCAGGCGAGCATGTGGCATTGGTGGGACCGAGCGGAGCAGGGAAGAGCACATTGCTCAAGTTGCTCATGCGCTTCTATGACGTGACTGGGGGTGCCATCTCGATCGACGGAGACGACCTTCGTGATCTGCCGCTGGCCTACGTTCGTCGGCAGATCGGGTTTGTGCAACAGGAGCCGTTCTTGTTCAACGGAACCGTGCGGGACAATATCCTTTACGGCGATCTTGATGCCGGTCAAGAACGGATTGACACGGCTGCGCGCGCCGCGCGGGCGCACGAGTTCATTGCGGCGCTTCCGGAAGGGTACGAGACCTGGATCGGCGAACGGGGCGTCAAACTGTCAGTCGGACAGAAACAGCGCGTATCGATTGCACGGGTGTTGTTGAAAGATCCGCCCATCGTGGTCTTCGACGAAGCGACATCCAATATCGACACGGAAACAGAGGTGAAGATTCGTGAAGCCTTGACCGAGCTCACCAGAGGACGCACCACGTTCATCATTGCGCATCGGCTGTCTACGCTCCACGATGTCGACCGGATACTCGTCATCGACGGCGGCCGATTGGTCGAGGATGGCCGGCATGACGATCTTCTTCGTCGTGGAGGGGTTTACGCAGGTCTCTATGACGCGCAGTTCCAGGCCTAGCGTCGAGCACGGGAAGGGAGCGTGCGGCGGTTGCGGTTGCAATTCGGAGCTCGCTATACTCCCACGGATAGGTGAGAGACTGGGAATGGCATGGTGTTGATTTACGAGAGCGATCCGCTGGATGATGAACATGCGCGCGGGCGGTTCTACCACGTCTGCGGAGGGCGGATCGATCGTACGCCCTTGAACGTGCCGGCACCCGATCAGCCATACGAATGTCAGCAATGCGGAATTGATCTCGAAGCCGAAGACTTTTTTACGGCGCTGCAGAAAGGATCGGTGTAGGACACATGGCCGGGAGCACGGGAAGAAAAACCGTCGGGGTTTCGCGAGGTCTGATGATGCTGTGTGAGACCTGTTATGCCCATGTCGTCAATGACCAGCTTCCTGATGCAAAGAACTTCGTGGCCGATTTCGAAACACTGCTGGATAGAATTTGCCCGGGCTGCACAGACATCAACCGCCCCCTCATCGACGACATGGCCGGGAGCGGGGAGTAGCCCCTCTGCTATGGCGAGCGCCCTCGCCCGGCCCAGTCGTTACACCACTTGCTCGCAAGGAAGAACGAATACATGGAGGGGGAACGTGTCCTCTGCCTGTTGCCGCATATGTTCCACGCGGTACCGCGTGAGTCCTTCAATCACGCGGTAGGCCATCTGTTCAGGTATCGCGGCGAGGATCAACCGGTTGGCGCCTGCTGACAGGGAAAAATGAAGGGTTGGGCCTGTTTCCCCTCTACCTGAAACATTGTGCAGTTCTGTAAATGCCGTCACTTCGTATTCTTTCATCAGCGCATGGATCTGTTCCGCCATCGACTCGCGAAACACGATCATCAGCATTTTCATTGAACGCGCTCCTTGCTTATGTGAACCGGAACCCACGACCTGACTTCGTGCTCCGTACATACGGGAGAGGGACGGAAAAGACAAGGGGATTGCCGGGTGAATCAGACAAGGGACGAATCGTGCTCCTCGCTGTCGACGCGCGAGACCGTCATGCGGATCGGCATGTGCGGCCGCAACGTCATCAGTGGATCGGGGGAGATCGTTTGTCCGTCCACCAATCGGAAGCGTACCCGCGACGCCACTGTGGCCATGACCAGAATCCCCTCCAATTCGGCAAACGATTCTCCAAGGCAGCGGCGGCCTCCGCCGCCAAACGGCAAATAACTGAACGCCGGCCGCTGTGCTGAAAATTCCGGCGCGAACCGGTCCGGATCAAATCGATCGGCATCAGGAAACCACTGGGGATGTCGGTGCATACTCCACGGGCTGATGAAGATTCTGGCGCCAGCCGGCAGGTGGGCTCCTGACGGCAGCGTGTCATCGGATCGGCTCACTCGGGTATGCAGGAGCCAGGCTGGCGGATAGAGGCGCAGCGTTTCTTCCCAGATCATCTTGGTATACCGCAAGCGAGGCACGTCGGCCGCCGTCGGAAGCCGACCGTTCAAGACCGTTTCGAGCTCCTGGGCCAGGTGCGCGCGCACGGTCTTGGACTCAGACAGAAGAAACCAGACCCATGTCAGTGCATTGGCGGTGGTTTCGTGGCCGGCCAAGAGAAAGGTGACGAGTTGATCACGGATTTCTTCCTCGCTCAGCGGTTGCCCGGTCGCATCGGTCGCGGCGAGCAACAGGGAGAGGACATCCGGACTCTGTGTCGGTGCCGAACGCCGGTCCTGGATGAGCCGGCGCAGGATCGATTCCAGGCGACGATGCCCATGGGAAAATTCTCGATGCAACTGGGTGGGAATCCACAGCGGCATCAGACGAGCAAGTAGTGAATCGTACTGTAGTTTGATGAGGTGCTGACCTGTCGTAATGGCCTGTGTGACCGTCCGGGCTTCGGTCCCAATATCCTGTCCAAAAAGGAGTCGCCAAATCACGGAAAGCGTGATGGTTGTCATCGCCTGTCCGATGTCGATCGTCATGCCTTCCGACCAGGAGGCGGTCACACCAGCAGTCGTGTCCGCGATGAGGCCGGCGTATGACGAGACATGATCGCCATGGAAAAACGGCAGGAAGATCCGCCGCTGCCGATGGTGGACCGTTCCCTCTGTATGCAACACACCCTGCCCGAACACGCGAGATTCCACCGGTGGAACCGGGGCTTTGGTGAAATTGTCTTGGTTGACCACCAGCACATGCCTGATATCGGCCGGATTGTTCAGCAGATACATCGCGGGATCGCGTTCGTGCAGGAGAAGGGCGGCGAATGTCCCCATGGGAAGTTTTGCCACATCGCCGTACTGGCGGCAGCGCAGCAGATAGCCAAGACTGTCTGCCTTGAACTCAGGGAAGAATCCAAACCAGCGGGAGACCGGGGGGCCGGAAATGGAAGCCGAGGGCTGGGCGTGGCGGCTCATGCAGCCACATCACAATCAGGCCGGGTCATGCCCTGATCCGAACGACAAGTCACACCACCGACTTCAGCCAGGGAAGCGTCGGCCTCCCTGGCTGATCCGCAGGGTTAATTCGCGACTTTAAGCAACCACCCATCGGCACGATCACATTCATTGGGACCTTTGGCGAAAATCTCAACTCGTACGTACGAGCCTTTGACGGTGTCGGGGAGTTTGCCTTTCACCAGATACCCGTTACTGACCATGGTGACCGTGACCGGAACCTTTTGTTCCTTGATGATGACCGTAATGCTTTGTGCGGCGGTTGCCTTGGAGGCGAGAAATGAGAATTCCGACTTGGGAGGTACTGTCGTATTGTTTTTGTCCTGTGAGAACGGTGCCGGTGTGTACCCAGAAAAGTTGACTTGGGTGCATGGGTCGGTGCTGCTGGAATTAGGACTTGCATCATACGCCCAGACTTTGCCAACGATACTGGAGATAGCCAGTGCAGCGATGAGCGAGAGAATAGTTCGCAAGCTCACGATTCTCTTCCTCCCTGTGTAGGTGATGGTGGTTGAGCCAACCGACCTCATATTAGCGCGCATTGTAACGCGTGAGGTGGAAAAAACAACCCCCTGCGATTGATCCGGTCGATGGAATCACGCCGGGGACGTCCGTTATGCGACGGTGCTGAGTCCATCCAGCCACAGGCTGCTCTCCGCCTTGAACTTGGGGGGACCATTTGTTATTCTGCGCCCGCCTTTCACGAGTAGAATACGTCTGTTCTCACGATCCTCAGAATCAAGGAGTATGCATATGGCTGGCATGAAGCGAGCATTGATTAGTGTTTCGGATAAGACCGGGGTCGTCGATATCGCACGAGGTTTGGAAGGGCTCGGCGCGGAAATTCTCTCCACCGGCGGTACTGCCAAGGCGTTGCGGGAAGCGGGTGTGAAAGTGACGGACGTGGCGGCCTATACCGGTTCGCCGGAAATTCTCGACGGTCGGGTCAAGACGCTGCATCCGAAGATTCATGGCGGACTCTTGGGCCGCCGGTCTGTGCCGGCGCATGTCGAGCAAATGACGCAGCACGGCATCGGTCCGATCGATGTAGTCGTGGTGAACCTGTATCCGTTCGAGGCGACGATTGCCAAGCCCAATTGCCACTTCGACGATGCCATTGAGAATATCGATATCGGTGGACCGTCAATGCTCCGCTCTGCGGCGAAAAACCACGAGGACGTCCTGGTGTTAGTCGATCCGTCGGATTATACGCGGGTGTTGGACGCGGTGAACACGAACACGGTGACCCGTGCGCTACGGCGCGAACTGGCGATGAAGGTGTTTCAGCATACGGCCCGCTACGACAGTTTGATCGCCGGCTATCTTGAAAAACAGGTACAGGGTGGGGAGGTGAAGTTTCCCAAGATGCTCTCGCTGCAATTTGAGCTCGCGGAAATCTTACGGTACGGCGAGAATCCTCACCAGCAAGGAGCGTTTTACCGCGAGCTGAATGCCCACGAACCGTCCGTCTCCCGCGGCACCATTCTGCACGGCAAGGCGATGTCGTACAACAATTTCCTCGATGCCAATTCCGCCCTCGAACTGGCCAAGGAATACGAGGCGTGCGCCGTGGCTATCATCAAGCACAACAATCCCTGCGGAGTGGCGCTCGGCCACACACCGGTCGAGGCCTATGTGAAGGCGAGGGAGACCGATCCAGTGTCGGCCTTTGGCGGAGTGATCGCGTTCAATCGTCCGGTCGATCTGGCAGCAGCCAAGGAAATCACTTCGACATTCGTCGAGGTGGTGATTGCGCCGGGCTTTGCCGAAGACGCGCTGGCGGAGCTGAAGCGGAAGAAGGATTTGCGCCTGCTGGATGTCGGTCCGCTCGTGAAAGTGAATCAAGACGGGTACGATCTCAAGAAGCTGGTCGGCGGGCTGATCGTACAAGACCGTGATCTCGGTATGTTGACCGACCTGAAATCGCTCAAGGTGCCGACGGTCAGGAAGCCGACGGATGAAGAATATGCCGCCTGCGCGTTTGCCTGGACCGTCTGCAAACACGTCAAGTCGAACGCGATTATCTATGCCAAGCCCGGACAGACGGTGGGGATCGGCGCGGGGCAGATGAGTCGGGTGGATAGCGTGAAGCTTGCGGCGATGAAGGCGCAGATGCCGGTTAAGGGCTGCGTGATGGCCTCGGACGCATTTTTCCCATTCCGCGATGGACTTGATGCCGCGGCGCAAGCCGGCATTACCGCCGTGATTCAGCCCGGCGGGTCGATTCGGGATGCCGAGATCGTCAAGGCGGCGGACGAGCATGGCCTGGCGATGATTCTGACGGGCATGCGGCATTTCCGCCACTGACGGATGCTGAAGCAGGTCCCCAACGTCGTTCTCAGTCATTCGAGACCCTCGACGTACGTTGACTCAGTACGCTTCGGGCCTCTCACTCCTTGCGGCCTTGTTGGATGACCAGTTTGAGCATCCTGATAAGAATACAGTTGTAACCAGGAAAGATACTCCTGTGAAAATTCTTGTTGTCGGGGGCGGAGGGCGTGAGCATGCCATGGTGTGGATGCTCGCGCGGAGCCCGCGCAACCCCATCCTCTATTGCGCGCCTGGCAATGCCGGCATTGAGTCGGTGGCCACGTGCGTGCCCCTCAAGGCAGACGATGTGGCCGGGCTGAAAGATTTCGTCGTTCGTGAGCAGATTGATCTGACCGTCGTCGGACCGGAGGCTCCGCTTGCGCTCGGGATCGTCGATGAGTTTCGAAGAGCCAACCTCAGGATTTTCGGCCCCACCAAGAATGCCGCGCGGCTCGAAGCCAGCAAGATCTTCTCCAAAGACGTCATGGCGCAGGCTAGAATTCCGACTGCGCGCGCGAGGAGTTTTGACAAGGCCGTCGATGCGTTGGCCTATCTCGAACAACATGAGCTCCCTGTCGTGATCAAGGCCGACGGTCTTGCTCAAGGCAAAGGGGTCGTCATTGCGACGACGCGAGAAGAGGCGCGCGACGCCGTTATTGGCTCGATGGAGAAAGCGATGTTCGGCCAGGCGGGGAATCGAGTCTTGATCGAGCAATTCCTCGACGGCGAGGAATTGACGGTCATGGCCTTTACAGACGGCCGGACCGTCGTGCCGATGTTGCCGGCGCAGGATCACAAGCGGGTCGGTGACGCAGACACTGGCCTCAATACCGGCGGAATGGGAGCCTACTGTCCGGCGCCGTTAGGCACACCGGCTCTCCGTGAGCATGTGACGCGCTCAATTCTGCACCCGATTGTCGAGACCATGGCCCGCTTAGGGTCGCCGTTTCAGGGCGTCCTGTATGCCGGTCTGATGGTGGTGAAGGGGGTGCCGTATGTCCTGGAATTCAATGCACGGATGGGAGATCCTGAAACGCAGGTGGTCTTGCCCTTGCTGAAGACAGACTTGATCGATGTCATGGAGGCCGTGATCGAGCACCGCCTTGACCAACTTGCCGTCGAATGGCATGACGATACGGCCGTCTGTGTGGTGATGACGTCGGGTGGGTATCCTGGCCCCTATCAACAAGGATTTCCCATTCACGGTTTGCCGGTTCAGCAAGGCAGCCGGACGATGATCTTTCATGCCGGGACCGCCACGAAGAACGGGATGGTCGTTACTGCGGGGGGACGTGTCTTGGGCATTACCGGACGGGGAACAACGTTGAAAGAGGCCCAAGCGAATGCCTATCAGGCCGTGGCGGGTATTTCGTTCCAGGACTGCCACTATCGGAAAGATATCGCGCATCGCGCGCTCCTTTGATCTGCCAGACGCAGTGGACTGCATTCTCGACCATCCCTCAGATAGTGCCTCGACTTCCCCAGCCTACACTCGACAGAGACGAAAGAACGTGTTAGACACAGTGCACATTTCATCGGTATTTCGTTGAACATACACAGGACACACTGGAGTGAGGAGGAAGAGCGATGAGGAGTGGGACGTGCCAGTCTGCAATGCGGGTGTTGGCAATGGCCGTGGGGTTCGGCTGTCTCTTGAGTGCGGCGGGATGCGATTACTGGCCGCCGGCGCTGCAAGCCCAGATCGAACAATTGCGATCGGAAACGGAAACCTTAAATATGGAGAAAACACAGCTTCAGAGTCAGGTCAATGACCTCTCGAAAGCACGGCAGGACCTCCAAATTCAGTTCGACGAACTGAGCCGCGTCAACCGGGAGAAGACGGAAATCATTACGAGTCTGCAACGCCGGCTCGATGCGGCGCACGTGAAAGGGACCAAGGCACTGGCTCCGTCGAAAGCTGCAGCCAAGTCAACGGCCAAACCGTCCGCTAAACCGCAGGTGAAGAAGAAGCCCACGGTCAAGCGGTAGACGAGCCCCGTCAGCTCGAGCTTGAGGATGTGCCTGAGGAGGAGGGTGTGCCTGATGAGGAGGAGGTGTTACTAGACGGTGAAGACGCAGGCGTGGCCGTTGAGGGGGCTGTCGTGGAAGAGGGGGCTGTCGCCGACGTACCAGCCTCTTTCTTTGAGCCGGATCCCGAATCCGCGGTTTCGCCAGACGGGGGTTTCAGCTTGCTGGAATAGTCGGTGACGTACCAGCCGCTTCCTTTGAACATGATGCCGGGTGACGAAATCAACCGCCGCACCGCCTGCCCACACTTCGGACAAGCTGAAAGCGGATCATCTTTCATGCTTTGTTTAGCTTCAAACTTGTTGGAACAACTGTCGCATTGATATTCATACGTGGGCACGGGTGGTCCTCCGAAAAAAATCACATTGTTTGACGGTTCATAAGGCTGATTTTTGCCCAGTCAAGAGTCGCGCCATTCACAGGGACAACTTGTGGAAGGCCTCTGCGATCCGTTGAATCCCGCGTTCAATGGCCTCCATGCTTGTGGCATAAGACAGCCGGATATGGGTCCGGCTGCCAAAGGCTTCTCCCGGTACGACCGCTACCCGTGCTTCCTTCAAGAGATACTGGGCCACATCTTGCGGTGACCGTACCGGTCCGGTCGGCCCCTGTCGTCCGAGGATTCCAGCAATGTTGGGAAACGCATAGAAGGCCCCGCCGGGTAGGCGGCATGATACCCCCGGGATCGCATTGAGCCGATCAATAATGACCCTTCGCCTCCGGTCGAATTCGATGACCATCTTCTCGGTGAAGGACCCTCCCAGCTTCAACGCCGCTACGGCGGCCTTTTGTGAGATCGAGCAGGGGTTTGAGGTACTTTGGCTCTGAATATTCCCCATGGCAGTCAGGAGGTCCTTGGGACCAGCGGCGTATCCGATGCGCCAACCGGTCATTGCGTAGGCTTTTGAGACGCCGTTAATCACGACGGTCCGATCTGCGACTTCAGGACTTAGGCTGGCAATGCTCCGGTGGACGGCGCCATCGTAGAGCACTTTTTCGTAGATTTCGTCGGAGATAACGAGCAGCTGGTGTCGGACCGCGATGCCCGCGATCGCTTCGAGGGTCCTCCACTCATACACAGCTCCGGTCGGATTGCATGGACTGTTCACGAGGATGGCTTTTGTCCGCGGTGTCACCAGCCGTTCCAGACTATCCGGATCGATGGCGTATCCGGCGGCCTCCTCAGTTGGGAGGAAGACCGGGGTCGCATCGTTCAGCAGCGCTTGGTCGGCGTACGAGACCCAGTAGGGAGTCGGAATAATAATTTCATCTCCGGCTTCCAAAAAGGCTTCGGCCAAGTTATAGAGCGAGTGTTTGGCTCCGCAAGACACGAGAATCTGGGCCTTCTCATAGCGAAGCCCCTGCTCCGACTGGAACTTGTCGATAATTGCCTGTCGAAGCTCATCGATGCCGGACGACGGGGTGTATTTCGTAAAACCGGCTCGTATCGCGGCTTCGGCGGCGGCCTTCACCGGCTCAGGAGTATCGAAATCCGGTTCGCCTGATGAGAAATCAATGACATCGATGCCTTGCGCCGCCATCGCCTTGGCGGTGGCAGTCATGGCTAACGTCGGAGACGGGGTAATCCGTCCGACTCGGGCGGCAAGTTTCATGATTTAAGGCTCCAGATCCGTTCTTGCAGGCGGCGCGCGACTTCAGGGTGCAGAAATTCCGTCATGCTACCGCCATGGTGTGCAACATCTTTGATAATGCTGGAGGAGAGATACGAGTATTCTTCGCTCGGCATTAGAAAGACCGTTTCGACGTGCTTGGCCAATTTTCGGTTGATGAGGGCCATTTGAAACTCGTGTTCAAAATCAGAGATGGCGCGCAGTCCTCGAATAATGGCATGCGCACCGGTTCGTTCGACATAGTCGACCAACAGACCCTCGAATGTCGTCACTTCCACCTGGCCGAGATCTTTCATCACGAGGGTCACCATCTCCAACCGTTCGGCGAGGTTGAAGAGGGGATGCTTGGCCGGATTCGGTGCGACCGCAACGATGACTTTATCGAACACACGCAGGCTTCGGGTGATGATGTCGGCGTGCCCATGCGTCACCGGGTCGAACGTGCCGGGATAGACGCCGATCTTCATCGTAGCCCAGCGTGCGAGATGGAATAGAGCGATAACGCAGTATCGCCGTAGCGGTATTGGCGTGTACGGATGGCACACCCCAGAGAAGACGGGAGAGAAGTCTTGTTCGCATGTTCGATAATCAGCCAGGCATCGTCGGCAAACAGCCGGTTCGTCGCGACTCCGCTCAAGAGGGCGGTAAATTCGTGTGTTACTGCATAGGGAGGATCCGCGAAGATGAGCTGATAGGGGCCTTCCCATCGGTCTGGCCTATTGAGAAAGTGTTGAACTCGGTGGGCGCAAATCGTCATGTTCTCTGCAATTCCGCAATCCGTGATATTTCGTCGCAGCAGGGTCAGCGCCTCAGCATTGGATTCGACGCAGGTCACGTGCGCCGCGCCTCGACTCAGTGCTTCAACGCCGACGGCGCCTGTGCCTGCATAAAGATCAAGGAATTGGCTATCCAGCAGCCGATTCCCGATGATTGAGAAGAGGGCTTCGCGCACGCGGTCGGACGTTGGACGAAGCGCTAATCCCTGTGGCCTGCGAAGCCGCCGGCCACGATGAGTTCCTGCAATGACACGCATGTCAGAAGAAGGCTGCTACCCATGCAACAGGGAAAATCTAACACAGCGATTTTGAAGGGGTCAAGAACGGTTCTTTGGTGAGTGGCTCACGGACGGGAGATCATACATTCTGGGCCAGCACATGCAGCGAGGTCGGCGCGTGACATCGGAACGCGGGTTCTGTACCGGGCTTTTTGACGCTCCTGCCGCGGAAGGACTATAATGCGTCTCTGTCAAGCCGCCCCGTAGCGGCCCAATCCGCTCACGGTGGATCGCAGCCGATTCAACGCGGATTGGACGGTTACGAAAGAACTCGGCAATTAACGCGTGGCAACGGGTTGAGGCTCTCGTGCCGCCAAACTCTTTCTTCGATTGTTGGAAATCGTACGATCGATGATGGCGCCGCAATTAATGCACTTCCAGGCATAGAAAATGAGAAAGAAATCAGAGAACCGCTCCAACATCATCATTCCCTTGCACTTCGGACATTCCATCATATCCTCCCAGGTGACTAAGTGTGCAGCTGGAGGCCTATCTAGCAAGAGATGCACCAAATTGTCATTGTTCAATATTTCAATGGGTTATGATTTACGTATTTGTCTCAGGGGGTAAAAACCGCCAATTTGTCTAGTACAAAAACGTCCGAGGTGTCAGTTTTTGTGCAATGACGAAGGATCCATGACACCAAGAAAACAAGCAAACAGTATTACGACCTGGCCCGAATCGGAACGCCCGCGTGAGCGACTGCTTGCGAAAGGTTCGGACACTCTTTCCGACGCACAGCTCCTGGCCATTCTTCTCAGAACCGGACGGCGCGATTCTTCGGCCGTGCAAGTGGCAATGGAACTTCTCAGTCGAAGCGGAGGAGTTGGTGGCCTTGCCACGTGCGGCGTCGAAGAGCTCTGCGCGATTCCAGGCATGGGGCCTGCGAAAGTCGCCCAATTGAAGGCAGCTATCGAGCTGGGACGGCGATCGCTGGCGACGCCGCTGTCGACCGGCACGCGCATCTCAACCAGTGTTGATCTCTACAGGCACTTCTATCCCATGCTCCGCGATCAGAAACACGAAATCTTCAAGGTTGTCCTGCTCGATGCAAAAAACAGCTTCGTCAAGGAAGCGACGGTATCCAAAGGCAGTCTCACGCTGAGCATTGTCCACCCACGGGAAGTCTTTGCGTTCGCGGTGCGTGAATCTGCGGCAGGCGTAATCTTTCTGCACAATCATCCTAGCGGAGACCCCACACCGAGCCTTGAGGACCGGCAATTAACGGACCGGCTGGTGGCCGCCGGCAACTTGCTCGGCATTCCTGTATTGGACCATATCGTTATCGGTGATGGCCGGTATGTCAGTTTTGCGGATGAGGGCTGGCTTGCAAGCGAAGGAACAGCTCGGCCCATAGGGAGAAGCCGAATGGCCTAGCACACGTCGATCGTTCCCCACATACTCATCATGAGGAGGGCATGCCATGGAAGAGACCCGTATGGAGCCCATGAAAAATGTCGCGATTGTGTCCAATGTCGGCGCAGGCAAGACATCCCTCAGTGAGGCACTCCTTTATACAGGCGGGGCCATTCCCGTGCTTGGCTCCGTCACTCAAGGGACCACCGTCTCTGATTTCGAACCGGAAGAATTCCATCACCGAACCTCAGTCAGCACCAGCATCCTTCAGTTTGTCTGGAACCACACTCGCATCACTCTGCTCGACCCTCCGGGCGCATTGAGCCTCCTCGGTGAATCACTCGCCGCCCTGAGGGCCGTTGATGCGGTCATCGTTGTTCTTGATGGAACGGCCGGCATTCGGACGGAATTGGCGCGCCTCTGGACACGAGCTGCCGAACTCGGCTTGCCGTGTCTCCTGTTCGTCAATGGATTGGATCGAGAGAGAACGTCAATCGAAACGGTGCTGGAGTTATGCCAGAAGCAATTGGACTGTTCTCCGCTTCCCATGGTTGCGCCAGTTGGGCAAGGCCTTCAGTTGGAGGGCGTGATAGACCTTCTCCACCAGCGCGTGCTTCGGTCAGGTCCCACGTCCCCCACCGTTGAGGCCATCGCAGTCCCAGGGCATCTCGAGGCGGTAGCGAAGGCCGGTCGGACGCGGCTTCTTGAAACAGTGGCGGAAAACGAGGAAGCCCTCCTTGATACCTATGTCACACAAGGCGACCTGAGCGAGAATGACCTGCTGCACGGATTACGATCGAGTATTCTGGCCAGGCAGTGTGTTCCGCTATTCGCAGGTTCAGCAACACGTAATGTCGGCATCTGGCCGTTGCTCAACGCAATCCGCACCTTGCTGCCGTCACCGCACGAACGCGGAGCCCACCATCCTTTCATCGGCGTGCATCCGGAGACCGACGCACCATGTGAGCGGAAGGGGAGCACGCAGGAGCCCTTTTCGGCCTATATCTTCAAGACACTGATCGACCCATTCGTCGGACGGCTGTCTTACTGTCGCGTGATGTCGGGAACCGTGCAGGCTGATTCAACAGTCTGGAATGCCTCGAAGCGGGTGCGTGAGAAGCTCGGCCACTTCTATACACTATGCGGAAAGCGCCATACGGCAGTTGGAGCCGCACAAGCGGGTGATATCATTGCGATAGGGAAATTGCGCGAGACTCAAACTGGCGATACGCTCTGTCAGGAGAAGGATCCTGTGTGCTATCCGGGCTTGGGGCTTCCTCGCCCGGTCCTGTCGTACGCCATTGAGGCCAAATCAAAGTCGGACATCGACAAGGTGAGCCTCGGCCTTCATAAGTTGATTGAGGAAGATCCGACACTGGGTTTTACCCGCAACCCGGACACTAAGGAGATGGTGCTGAGCGGGCTGGGCCAATTGCATATCGACCTCGCGCTGGAAAAGCTTCATCGCAAGTTTGGCGCCGACGTCATGTTGCACACGCCGAAAATTCCTTACCGGGAAACGATCCAAGCCACATCACGCGCCCAGGGTAAATACAAGAAACAAACCGGGGGGCATGGGCAGTATGGGGACTGCTGGCTGGAAGTCGAGCCCTTGCCGCGCGGGCAGGGCTTCATTTTCCAAAATCATGTCGTGGGAGGGGCGATTCCCAGGAACTTCATTCCAGCGGTGGAGAAAGGGGTGATCGAGGCGATGCATGAGGGTGTGCTCGGCGGGTATCCCGTCGTCGACGTCCGTGTGACTGTCTATGATGGGTCCTTTCATGTGGTCGACTCGTCGGAACTGTCGTTCAAAATCGCCGGATCCATGGCCATCAAGAAGGCCATGGAAGCGGCGCACCCCGTGCTACTGGAGCCGATGATGACGGTCGAGATTGACGCGCCGACGGACGCCGTCGGCGTGGTGATGGGCGATTTGAGCGGTCGGCGGGGACGCATCCTTTCGGTGAGCGCACACGATCATGAGGAGCGGATCACCGCGCTCGTCCCGCTGGCCGAATTATTGAAGTACGCGCCGGCACTGAACGGCATGACGGGCGGGCGGGGGAACTATGTCATGGAGTTTGCCCGTTACGATGAAGTGCCGCGCGATCTGGCCGTCAGGATCATTGAGCAGCACAAGGCGGAACGGCACGCCGTCGCGATACACTGACGGGTGATTCAGTCGGCGGGCTTGAGCACCACGTAGAATGCCCGGGTCTCGCGCAGCACTCGGAGCAAGATCGTGTCTCCGCGTCGGATTCGGCCAATGGCCGCGGTGAAGTCCTCGACGGAGAGGATCTCGCCCCGGTTGACTTCTTTGATCAGATCGCCTTCCCGCAGTCCTTCGGCCTGCGCCAGGCTCCCGGGCTCCACCTTCGAGATGACGACACCTTTCGCGTCACGCAGGTTGAACTTATCGGCTAAGGCGGCGGTCAACTCCTGCACGTCGAGACCGAGTTTAATTTCACTGCCAGGCGGCGGAGGAGGGGACGCGGCGCTCGCCATCTCACGCCGTTCACTGAGGCGAATGTCCAGCGTCATTCGCGTGAGATCTCGAACGACTTCGATCTTCGAGGTAGCTCCCGGGGCGAGCGTCCCGATCAAGCGCGATAGCTTATTGGGAGAATCCACCACATGGCCGTCGATTCTGATGATAATGTCGCCCGGCTTGATGCCGGCTGCCGCTGCCGGGTCATTGGGAAATACTTCATTGACCAGAACACCCTCGTTCTCCGCCACGCCGAATTTTTTGGCCAAATCCGGGGTCAGCGGCTGAATGCCGACCCCCAGCCACCCGCGAGCCACTCTGCCTTTGGCCAGTAGGTGCTCGATCACCTGTTTCGCCATGTTCGACGGAATGGCAAATCCAATACCTTGGGCGAAATTGATGATAGCCGTATTGATCCCGATGACCTCGCCATGAAGATTGAGCAGGGGACCGCCGGAATTTCCGGGGTTGATCGATGCGTCGGTTTGAATGAAGTTTTCGTAGCGGGACAAATTGATATTCTCTCGGCCGATGCCGCTGACGACCCCCAGTGTCACCGTGCGGTCGAGGCCAAAGGGGTTTCCCACCGCCAGGACCCATTGCCCGACTTTCACCCCAGCGGAATCGCCGAATCGTGCACTGGGTAACGGCCGATCGGTTGTTACTTTGAGGAGTGCCAAATCCGTATCGGGATCTTTGCCGACCACCTGCGCGATCAATCTCGCCTTGTCGGAGAATCGAACTTCGACCTCGGCGGCATCGCCGATGACATGGTTATTCGTGACAATATATCCCGTACTGTCCACAATCAGACCGGATCCTGAACCGGAGGCATTTGGCGTACGCTCACTTCCCCGGTCACGTGCGCGACTACTACCGGTGACCGGAAAGAGATTGACGACCGACGGCGTTGCCCGTTCTGCCAAATCGGTAATGACCCCTTGAATTTCCTCCAGGAGGCGGAGACCTGAGGACACGTGTGTGCTCGCACCGGTGCGCTGTTCCGCACGGAGTGACACCGGATCTTGGAGTGACACCAGTACGAGAAGAATCCCCAAGAAGAGTCTACGCCAGCGCAGGTATGACATGATTCTCATGCTGTCCTTGCCGTGATTGTAACGGATTCTGAGGGATCTCCCCACCAGACTTAGGCAGATTTAGCCGAGGGGGCTTGTAGCGACCGTTGACTGGTAAACCAGAGAACGATGCGATCCAAATCAGACTCCAAGCCAATCAGGATGACAATATCATCCGGTCGAAAAGTCAGATCGTTAGACGGAGCCAGGACAAAAGGGCCGCGCAAAATTGCCGCGACATGGACCGAGGAAGACTGAGGTATGGCGCCGATGGATTGACCGACTGCTCCGGCAGTTCTGGTAACCGTCAAGCGATCAATCCGTGACGATCTCAGCTTCAGATCATGATGGAGTCGAAGAAGATCCTCATCAATAGCTTCAAGTTTAAGCTCGCGAATTTGGCTATCGATTTGAAGCAGTGCCCGTTTGAATTCATGAATTCGGATGGCCGCATGAGACAGAGTAGTGTCGAGATCGGCAAGATCAGGGCTCAATTGCCCCTGGATGAGAAACCGACGGGAAACGTGAGTGACCATCTGGCGGCCCACGTCGACGGTGAGCTGATCGATTCGCTGCAGCAGCGATGATGCCTGCCAATGGAGGCGAATAATCTGAACCTTGCGATTGACACGCTCGGAAATCGCAAGCACGATCTCATGGAACGCGCGTCCGGTAATGGAAAGTTCTTTATTGAGTCGACCGAATAACTCGAGAGTCATAGTCTGATAAGAGGGATTATGTAAACTTACAAAGCTGTACGAAATTCGATTGCGCCCATAGGCCCGTCCTTCCTCTAGGCGTCTCTACCCTATCGTGTTCTCCAAGTCAACCGTTCCATCATCCTTGGATATCATTGCCATCGGGGAAAGCAGTGCTCTAAAGGCAAGCACCTTCGAAATCTGAGTGATTGACACAGACGGTTGAAGATCGGATCGCAATTATGTGGGGTCAGCGCGCGGGAATTTCCGGGCCTATCTTATCGACAATGACGTCTCGGATCTGTTGAGCAAACCGTTTCGAGACGGCCCGGTGCTGAAGGACCGGGCCAGAGTCCGACACAAGATATGAGGCCGGAGGAGATTGTGACGTGATCGTTGCCTCGAATATGATGCGTAGCATCTTGCTTGGCTTGCCTGTCGCACCCCTGACTCCGAGGATCTCCTTGAGCGAGACGATAGAGACTACTTGCACGTCAGCTGCGGGCGGAACAAGCTGGGAGGTCTTACGCCCGATCTTGTTCTTCGGCTCCGGGAGAAGCTGAATAATCGGGTCCGCGGCGAATTCATGGCGAAGATGTTGCCCGATTGCCCCTTTAGGTTTTTCGTCTTGGCGAATCCTGCTGTCCAGGATCACCGGAACGAGATTGACGTAGATTGGGTCTTCCGGACGTCGCTTCTGGTCTGGGCGAACCCCCTGGGGTGGAGAGATTCCGGCGATCTCGTTATTGGTCACTCGCTCACTGACCAGAGAGTCAGTACCATCGCCGGCCACCGTCGCCGTTTGTCCTCCCGTGCAAGCCGATAGGGCCACAATCAGAACAGCACCAGGACAAGCAAGGCCCCTGTTTGTCACCGGAGTTGCTCTCCAAGACATACGGTATCCCTTCTCATTGTACCCACAATGAAAATCTTTTCCATACAGAGCGTTCGCATGCAAAGCTCATAAGCTACATCAAGTGTAACAGTCCCCTTCAGCTTGTCAAACCACGAAGGGGCTCTGTTGCCATGTTTTTCGTTCCATCTGCTTGGTATGATGACGGCGACTCTTCTTATTGTGATGGTCATCCTGTGAAGACGAGACATCTCATAGCCCTGGGCGTTCTGTGCTCCTGTGTGGGTATAGAGATGTCCCTATCTCCCTCCCCTGCGCGTGCGGAGTCGTATGTGGCTGGGGCAGTCGGAATCAATTTTGCCGACCGTATCAATACCATTGGTGGAACGGGTCCGCAGGCTGGGCTGCCCGGCCCCTTCGTCGACCGCGATCTGCAGAACTCCATAACCTATGGCGCGAAGGTTGGATATTTCCCAGGACACCGGTGGTTTGGGATCGAGGGTGAAGTGTTACATACAACCCCACACATTAAGAATTTGGGGGATGACCCAAGGACCACGAATTTTGATGCCGTTCCCGGGTTTCATCTCCGAGTGACCACCGCCGGCGTAAACTTTATCGCGCGGTATCCGGGTCGCAGCCTCCAGCCATACGCAGGGGTTGGGATAGGCATGGCCATTGCTCGGATCGGAGAAACCGCAACCATTCGGAGCGATACCGATGTTGCAGCGGCGTGGAACCTATTGGCCGGGATTCGGGGGTTCGTGACCCCACACATCGCCCTCTTTGTTGAATACAAGTATACGGGGGCGTCCTTCCGGTTCGACCAAGCCTTCGGTCCCGACGGGGGCTTTGCCGGTAACTATAGAGCGCAGCATATTCTTAGCGGGTTGTCGTATCATTTCTAACCGAGGAGTACTCCTATGTCTGGTCTGATGGTGCATGCTGCTCTGGGTTGCGCCGTCATCATCATGTCCGCTTGCGCGGAGTCTTTCCACCAGGTGCAACGCGATACGGAACTCCTTGGTGTTCCTCTTGAGCTGGAACAAGAGGTCGATAGCAGCGTCCGTTTCGCGAATCTGAAAACTACGCCCAGCGAGTATATTGGACGAACGGTCATGATCGGCGGTACCGTCATTCGGGCTAAACGGACGGCAGTCAGAACAGAAGTGGAGGTGTTGCAACTGCCGACCGAAAAAGATGGACCCTTGACCGATGAGCGCCTTCGGTCGGAAGGACGATTCCTGGCCGTTCGGGATGCGTTTCTCGACCCTGCCAGCCTGCCGGAAGGCACACCTGTGACGGTGATCGGTACGGTAAAGGGAGAAGTGACCAGACCCCTGGATGAGAGCACCTATACCTATCCCCTTCTTGAGATCAAACACATTATCGATTGGAGTCGTATCGCAGCCGAGAGACGAAGGGATCGCACCCCAGACTATAGCTTCTACGCTCCGCCCTATGGGTGGGGCGGGTTCTCTCCATGGGGTGGGTTCTATCCATATGGTGCCTACGGAGGGGCCTTTGGCGGGTATTGGGGAAACCGAGGATTCTATGGCCACGCGCCGTACCTTGGGCCACGATCAACACCACCTCCGCCGCCACCTCCACGAAATCCTTCCCCGCACCTCAGGCGGAGATGATCATCGATGAAATATGAGGACAGGTCATTAGGGCGTAGCGTTTCCCGCCGTGAAGTGGTGACACTTCTTGCTGCGACTGGAGGAATATGGTTGACGGGGGGCAGCCTGGTTCCCAGGCTGACGTTTGCCGGCGCGGCAGAGCCTTCCTGTATCGTCCGGCCTGAACAAACCGAGGGCCCCTATTTTGTTGATGAGCAGTTGAACCGTTCCGACATTCGCTCGGATCCAGCCACCGGGGAGGTCAAACCGGGCACACCGCTGACGCTGATGTTTCAGGTCATGCGCATCAGTGCGGGCGCATGTCGTCCTCTGTCCGGCGCTCTGATTGACATCTGGCACTGCGACGCCATGGGGGCCTATTCGGATGTGCGGGATCCTGGGTTCAACACGCTCGGGCAGAAGTTTTTGCGTGGATGTCAAATCGCCGACGCAAGGGGCAGCACCCAATTCCTCACAATCTATCCCGGCTGGTACCCGATCAGAACCGTACACATTCATTTTAAGATTCGCACCGCGCCGGTGGCGAAGAAGAGCGTTGCGTTTGCCTCGCAGGCGTACTTTCCCGATGAGCTCACTGATCAGGTTCATACGAGCCTTCCCTACTCCTCGATGGGACCCCGGCGAGTGAGAAACCGTCATGACTTCATCTTTCGAGACGGCGGGGACCGACTGATGCTGGCTCCTACGCCGACGGCCGACGGGTATGCGGCCTCCTTTTCAATCGGCCTCCGGATTCCATAGAACGACACGCCCTTGTCTTTCACGGCTGCACCGCTGTAGCGTCCAGCGTAGGCGGATGATAAGCTGCCGACATGAATTCGGCCATGCGCAAAGCCAAAATTGTCTGCACGATCGGTCCAGCCAGTCTATCGCCAACCATCCTGAATCGTCTTATCGAGAACGGGATGGATGCAGCGCGGCTGAATTTTTCGCACGGCACCCATGCGTCTCATGCGGCCGCCATCGCGGCGATCCGCCGGGCGGCCGCACGCCGACGCACTGCCGTCGCAATCATCCAAGATCTGCAGGGACCCAGAATCCGAGTCGGTGCAGTCGTAGACGGTGGGATCGAGGTTCGCTCCGGCCAAACTGTGCGCCTGAGGACGGCGCCGGCCGTGGTCCGACGTCTGCAGGGTTCTCACTCCGCCGCTGTCAGCCGATCGACGATCCCCGACATTCCGGTCACCTACCCATCTCTGACCCGGGATATCAGACGCGGTGCCAGAATTTATATCAACGACGGGCTCATCGAACTGGTGGCCGATCGTATTGCCGGCAGCGACGTCGAATGCACGGTCGTGAGTGGGGGGTGCATCACCTCGCACAAGGGGATCAATCTCCCCGGCACCAGTGTCAGCGCGCCGGCCCTCACCCGGAAGGATCGCAACGACATTCGCTTCGGCATCGCACAGGGCGTGGATTATGTGGCGCTGTCATTCGTCAAGGGACCGGAGGACATTCGAGCGGCTAAGAGACTGATCGCCTCCTGCGGTGACGATGTGCCGATTATCGCCAAAATCGAACGGGCCGAGGCGGTGGCGTCTTTAGATGCCATTTTGGAAGAAGCAGACGGGGTGATGATCGCGCGTGGAGACCTTGGTGTGGAAATGGGGCCGGAAGCCGTGCCGATTTTGCAGAAGCGGATCATTGCCAAGGCCAATCGTCACCGCCGTCTCGTCATCACCGCGACACAAATGCTCGAGTCGATGACGCAGGCGTTACGTCCCACCCGAGCCGAGGCGTCGGATGTCGCCAATGCCGTCTTCGACGGCACCGATGCCGTCATGTTGTCGGCGGAAACGGCGATCGGAGCACATCCGACCGAAACAGTTCAGGTCATGGATCGGATCGTCCGAGCGGCGGAAAAAGAAACCGAGCCGGGCGTGATTCTCAAACGCCACACCGATAGCGACACTCCGTCTTTTCCCGAGGCGATCAGCGCGGCGGCCTCCTCGGCTGCCCGGGCGATTGCCGCCGGAGCGATCGTGGCTTTCAGCGAACGCGGCGCGACGGCCCGCCTGATGTCCAAGCAGCGGCCGTCTGCGCCGATTCTTGCTGTGACCCCGTTTGAAGTTGTGAGGCGTCGAATGGTTCTCTATTGGGGCGTACGTCCTTGCACGATGCCGCAAATTCAGCAGACCGATACGCGAATAACGAAGACCCTGCGGCGATTAACGCGAGCAGGGCTGCTCAAAACGGGGGAGAAGATCGTCATCGTGTCGGGCACCCGTGTAGGCCAACCTGGCGGGACAAACTTGGTTAAGTTACAGGAAGTCCTGTGAATCTATCAAGGGGCTTTCAGCAGCCACGGCGGGAGACTTGATCTCATGTCTTGAAACGTTTAGGCTGCCAACGGTTGAATTTGAAGGTGTGCGATGCGAATTCTACTCTCCGCCATTTTCGCCTGTCTTCCCTTGACGGTCTGGGCTGGGACAGTCGAACTCCCCGTTCCCAACCTGCTCCCTCCCCCAATGATCGGCGACATGGAGAGTGTTGAACCGTCCGACGTGACCGAGCGCGACATCTCATATCCGGAACCGTTTGGCAACCCCTATGGCCCGGATTCAGCAACGAATTTTGAAGCGTTCCGCCCGCATTCCTTCTACGGGAATAGCCGCCAGCGAACAACATCGCCCGAACCGGACTGGCTCGACCATCCGTTCGGCCGGTACGGGAACCCCTACTCCCCTGACCCGATGAACCATCGGTACGACGACGGCCGAACTCATTCGCTTGGCAGCCTGATCGATTTTCCGAACCGAGACGCGTGGACGATAGGACGGTAACATTGATCCAGCAGTGAGGCAGGGTACCACTACTAACCAGTAGCGCGTGGAGGCACACCCATGGGACGACATAAGATCGGGCTCGTTATCCCTCATCCTGAAGATCAGAAGTGGGACTCGGTCTGGAAACTGTTTCGTACGCCTAATTTGAACCTCCCCACTCTGGCCGCGCTGCTTCCCGAGGATGAATGGGACATCGAGATCCAGGACGAAATCGTCGGACCGCTGGATTTTACCCGCGACTACGATTTGGTGTTTATCACCGTCACCACCGTCGTCGCGATTCGTGCCTATGAGGTTGCGCGGTTGTTCCGTGAGCGCGGCGCCAAGGTTGTACTCGGCGGCATTCATCCTTCGACGCTCCCTGACGAGGCCATCAAGCATGCCGATGCGATCGTGATCGGCGAAGGAGAACTGACCGTCCCGCGGCTGATCGAGGACTTCAAGAAGGGCAAGATGGAACAGCAGTACCGCATGCCGTACATGGTCGACAAATGGGATGAGAAGCCGCCACGCTGGGATCTTTTGCCCCCGGGCTACATGTTCCGCGATGCCCTGACGGCAACGAGAGGGTGCAATTACCGCTGTACATTTTGCTCGATTCATTTGGCCTTAGGTGGCGGCCAATATGGGTTCCGGAAAAAACCGCCGGCCGATGTCGTGAAGCTCGTTGAGAAAATGAACGGGCCGATGGTGATGTTCTGGGACGACGACTTGTTGTCCGACCCGGCCTATACCCGAGAGCTCTGCCAGGCGATGAAGCCGCTCGGGAAGAAGTGGATGAGCCAGATGAGCGCCACGTACGTCGCCCATCATCCTGAATTGCTTAAGACCCTCAAGGAATCCGGGTGTTCGGCGATGTTTATGGGCATCGAATCGATCAATCAAGAGTCGCTCAAGTCCGTCGATAAGCAGAACCAAGCTAAGCTGTATGAGGAGATGATCAAGCGCATTCACGATCAGGGAATCGACATTCACGCCGGTTTTATCTGTGGCTTAGACCATGAAGACGTGTTCGACTTCGAGCGGACCGCGGAATGGGCTACCAAGATGGGATTAGCCGGAGCACTCTGGCGGATCATGACGCCCTATCCGGGGACCAAACAGTTTGCCGAACTGAAGGCCGAGGGCAGGATTCTCACCGAAAACTGGACGGCGTATACCGGCGAGCACGTCGTGTACAAACCGGCCAAGATGACGGTGGAACAACTGTATTGGGGGCATAAGTGGGCCAAGGGGCAATTCTACTCCTTTAAATCAATTGGACAGCGGGCAATCCAGCGGGCTTCTCAGAACGGGTTCGGGGAGCTGCTCAATATCACCGGTTGCGGGCTGGGCTATCGCTCCATGTTCCACTTGGCGGCTGATTCTGCGCCGGTGAACGTCTATCGGGACATGAACCATCTGCCGCCCCAAGAGGAACCGATTGCCTATCGGTTCCCCTATCCACCGAAAAAGCGGTTCAGTTTCATCACCGACCGCGTGGATCAGCTCCGGGCGAAGGTGCAACCGAGACCCAAGATCAATAAGGCCTGATCGAGGTTGGGGGCGTGGGATGGGACGAACATCCGAGTACATCCCATCTATAGGCAACAGATGATTGGTATAATGACCTCTCTCGCTGGGGGAGGTTACGATGCATGTATGCCGAGTTGGCCTCTGGCTGGCAGTAGCGGTACTGCCCCTAGTTTATGCACCGGTGCAAGCTGAATGGGTCGCGCTTGAGGCTCGGTATCAGCTGCATCCCCTGCAGACCGTATACGTCGATCCTGGCACCATCCACCGAGAGGGGCACCTGGTGACTCTCTCGGCCCTGATCGATTGGAAAGCCATGCAAGGAGGGCGTTCACCCACCCGTTTTTACTCCACCACACTCAGCAAGCAATTTGATTGTAAGGAAAAGCTGGTTCGGACCCTGGCTGCCACGGATTTCTATGACCATATGGGGACAGCGGAGGTGATTGGTGGCGGGAGGAACACAGGCGACGGCCACTGGGTTATCGTGGAGCCTGAAACACTCAATCAGGGCTTGTGGAAAACAGCTTGCGAGAAACCGTAGCGGATCCCGCCGCCGTCCACGGCTTCACCGATATATTCTATGTGTTAGACGTTCGCTGTCTAGCTATGTATCGACAGCGAAATCGACGTGTAACGAACAGCCTGATACGCAACCAAGAGGTTGCTGTTGGTTGACAGCGGAGCCTGGTTCGCCGGCGGCTCGACACCCTGTTCTGTGACTTCCTGCCTCTGCCGCAAGTCCTTGACGAGATCTTCTCGAAGCTGTTGCAGGAAACTCGGCAGATGCTTGAGGACCTTGCGTGCCTCCAGTTGTGTGTTCTTCAGAGAATCAAAGACCTGTTGAACCAACGAGGCAGGCTCCTGGGCTTCCTGTGTCGGTGCGCTGAGACGGATTCCGTCGGTAGGGTTTTGAACAGGCGCAGCAGATGAAGGAAGGGTGGGCGCCGTGGTACCGGTGGGCGGTTGCGGGATCGCCGCTGCCGCCGCAGGCGCTCCACCCTGAGTGCCCGTTGAGGATGGTCCGGTGGAAGTCTGGGACTCCTGTGGGCGAGGCACAGCCGGCTGCCCGGTTACCTCTGCCGCAATCTGCGCGGCCAGCACCGTGACCGATCGTTCGACATCTACACGCAGATCCAGGCCGGACAGCGAAGCTAAGTTTCCGAAACGCTCGGCCAATCGTGCCGTTTTGGCAAGTGCGGCTTCATCTTGCCCTGAAAAGAACTTTCGGAAGATATTGGATACGTTGCGGAGTAACTTCTCAAGATCTTTCAACTCCTGCTCATTCAGATCGCCGTCAACGGTGACACCGATCTCTCGTTTCAGCGAGGCCTCGAGATACTTGGCTTTGACATCCACCGTTCCATTGTCGGTTTGGACTTTGGAGGCATAGTTCACCGCACGGTAGTCGTACTCAAGATCCGCCGTGAGCGTGATCTTGTCACCTTCCGCGGTTGTGACGCTGAGGCGCCCTTCAAGATCGTTGGAGATCGCCACGGCGCTGACCTTGGTGTCCAACCGTTGCGTGCCTGTGCCGGTTGCAGCAGGGCTGGGAAAGAACTGTTTGGGGTCGAATTGAGCCAAGGCTTGAGTCGGCATGTCGGGTTCCCCTCAATGAATGGACGGAATGTGCGATCTCATGTAGATTCCCTATCGGTAGGCTGTTGCGCAATCTTTAGGGACCGTGGACAATAGGGCGCACCGCGCGCCGGCAATTCTTTCTTAATTGATGAAGGAGGCACTTCCATGAAAACCTTCTCTCCGGTTGTCTTAGCTGCCGCGATGCTGGCCGTCCTTCAAACGACCGGCTGCACCATTAAAGGGACAATCAACCAGATCACGGATACGACGTCTAACGTGACCGGCACCAC
>JABMDL010000058.1 GCA_015903945.1 Nitrospira sp.
TCATTGACGCCATCAAGCTCCATGATCACGATTTCTCCGGGAACCGTCGGCGCCAGCAACACTTCGCCAGGCCCGCGGCTTGCCCGCAAGGTTTGGAAGAAGAACTTTTCTCCCGTCAGCAACTTCCTAGACAGCGCGCCGAGGAACCCGCCTTCCATCTTGCTTTCTATGTCGATGGTCGGCGACGACGCCACCATCGCGCCGGATTCGGCCTTGATGTGCTCACCCGCCGCCAATTCGACCCGCACCATTGGAAACGCCCCGGGATACAGAATCTCACTTTTCATGTATGTCCTTCCTTCCCTTCACCATCACCCATCTGGACGGGGCAGATCGGTGTCAGACTGCGCGCATGCACCGAGCACCGCCCGCCTGTTTACTATTTACCATGCTTGCGTGCGCGGTGCGCGAGCACAAGACACTGATCTGCCCTGTCCATCCCGCTCATCCCGCCACCCATCCATACGTCCGATGACTCGGCTCCGGCCCTTCTTCCAGATAGCTCATTCTCAATCGGCCGAGGATATCCTGAGGCACGGTGTTTCTTGTCGCCTTCACATCGATTCCAAACACTCGCGCCGCATTCAGCCCGAAAATCCGCTCTTTCACTTGTCTCGTCAACGGGTGATAGCGATGCTGTTCAATTAGTTGATCGGGAATCTGGAACCGCTTGAACGCTTCGATCTGCCATTGCGGAGTCCCGTACCAAATCGAGTCGGTTCCCCACAACACATGATCGGCGCCGAACGCCCCGATGATCTGTCCGAGCAGATGGGCGCAGACCGTCGGATGGGTGGTCACCAATTGCGCAAAGGTTGAACCGAGTTCCATATAGATGTTGGCGATTTCCGGATGCTGTTGTTTCAGGCGGCAGAATTCTGTTGTCCAAGGAATCTGGCCGGTCTTCGCAAACACCTCATCCACGGACGTAGTCCCCCTGAACCCTGAGTGATAGACGAGAAAGTCGATGTCGGGGAAATCCCTGGCGGCTTTGATCACATCCTTTGGATGGTTGTACTCCGGCACAGGCCCCAGCGGCAATCCTTTATGAACACAGAGGCGCTTCACATTCAGCTTCTGCGCCTGTGCCAACATTGGGTAGGCAATCTTCTCGTCATCCATCCACCAGCCCCGGTCGAACCCTTTCGGGCAGGAGCCGGTATAGCACTTCCACGCATCGACGTGGAGCGTTTCGGCCTGCATGGCCATGAAGTCCAGATCCGCGGCACCCAACTGCGGCGTTGCCAGCCCGTGCGCGAGCATCCGCTGCGAACCGGCCACACGGTTGATCTCGTCGCGAATATGCGCCATTTCGGCCGGCGGCACCACCGCTTCGTGCGGATACGGCCCGGGCGGCGTACTGATCAACCCAATGGCCGTTTCGCTGTCGAGGAACACTTCTTTCACAAAATTCCTCCACGAGAGATCATCGATGGTTCCCCGGTCATCCTTGAGGTTCGGGTTGAGCCCCGCCTCCCGAATGTACCGTCTGAGTGACAATAACGCTTGTTTGGACACGGCACCTTTTCGAGACGCTTCGGCATCGGCCGGATCGTACTGAGACCCAACGTAGTGCGTCTGCACATCAAGGATGAAATAGGGCGTGCCTTGCTGCTCCGCGAACGCCGCCGTTTCGAACAGCTCAACCTCGCCGATGTCGAAGAAGCGGCCAAAGACGGCATTCATCGCCAGCATGGCCGCGGCCATCCCTCCTGTGGTCTTGAGGAACTCACGGCGTGACAGGCCCTTGGCGGAGGCGGTCTGGCCCACCAGCGCCACCACCGCCTGTTCCACCCTGGCCTGGTCTCCTGTCTGTCCGATGGGAGTGAATTCTTCGTTGGAAACGACTTGCGTTGGAATGGGCGATGGAAACGTCTTGCCCTGCTGCATGACCGACGCACTGTTCATCCAAAACCGCGCCGCTGCCATCAGTAGCCTCTTACTGCGTCCACCGTGCGCGCGATTGTGTGAAATACCGCCGGCGGTGTCAAGCACGAACCGCCCGGCTTGTTTATCTGGACTTGGCAGTTGCGGCAGAAGCTTTGAGGGCGGCGGCAACGGCGTGATTGACCGGGATGGCCACCACGACGTCGGCCTGTGGATCGGCGTCCTGGTCTTTTCCGTCGTGTCCCACGCTATACAGGACGCCTTTTTTCAGATTCACCAGCATCGGCAATCCGGTGTAGGGGTCATAGAAATTCTGTCCGGCCTTGGCGATGCGCGGCAGGAGCTCGGCGTCCTGAGAACCACGGCGTATCCAGGCCTGCAAGCTGGCGAGACGCAAATGCGCATCGGTATCGACGACCAACCCATTGTAGAGATCCCATGGCGCCAAGGGTTCCAGCCCCACAATGTTTTCGATCGGATTGGCAAAATGGTCCATCACTGTCTTGGCCGGGAAATGGATGTACTCGCTCCATTTCGGCAAGGCTCCATATCGCCCTTCACCGGCGGCTTTGTACGACGCTTCGTAGTAGTCCGCATACCGGTTGAGGCGGCGCTGTTCCGGCAAGGGAAGCACCGACGCAATAGCGGCAAGCACCGTTTGCTCTTCACCCTTCTCGGCCTTCAACTTGGCATCGAAGGTCTTTGCCGCGGAGACCAATTCACTCTGCATCGGCCAACGGAGCGAGAGTTCGCTCTGATCGAGGGGCCGAACCATCTTGGCCAATCGGCCGAGATATGTTCCGTCGACATCAGGCTGGACCAGCAGACCGGAGACCACCGCGATGTCATCGTTCAAGGCTCGGAGAGCCAGCGTTTTCACGGGCAATGTCCTCGCCTGGCTGAGCACGATTCGCCACGCCTCCATGTCCGTCTCGATCCGATCCACACCCACGTCAGTGCCCTGCAGAAACCCTTCCGCGATGTAGAGGTGTTGCGCGAGCGTGATCGCCGCGCATGGCGGACTGGTTGCCTGGCCATAGCCCCAATCTTCGAATGATAGCCGGTGCCATTGTTTATACCGGCCGAGCACGCCTCCAGCTTGATTGACCCACCCCTCGATCGTTCCGCGATGTGAGGTAAACCTCCCGACGGGATTCGATTCCCTGAACCATCCGTTCAAGACTTTGCCGGAGGCATTCGATTGCCCGCCGGTCGCATCACCACCGCTTCCTCCAAGACACGCCAGCGCCCTATCTGCGTCTTTGTCGTCGGGCTTCCGCTCAAATCCGGCTTGGATAGGGTCTTGATCCATCGACACATCGAAACCCATCAGAACCAAATAGCCATTCTTTCTCAGATCGCCCAGAGTCCGCTGTGGACTCGTGGTCATGCTTCCATATGTGGAAGATGGAGGCTCTTCCATGATGACCCAGACCAATCCCACGGCGCCGGTCCCCAGCCCGGCGCACAGGCCTGCCAGCACCGCCAACCCGATAAGGGACGTCACTATGGCACGCGTGGTGGAAAAGCAGGACCCGATAAAGGCCGAGAGGGTGCGTGCGATGCGGCTTAATCCAGATCGAGTTTTCCGACGCGGCGGTTTCGGGATCGGACGTGGCCGTGTTTCTGTTTGCGCGGAGTGACCGGATGACTCAAAGAGTACATCGACGGCAGCCGCAACCGCCGATGTACGATGGCTCATGTCTTGATGATTCCATGTCGGTTCCGGCAACTCGGTTTCCGCGATGGACGACGCGTGTGACTCCCCGACGAATCGGATGGACTCGCCGGGTTGTATCGCCCCATCTTGTTTCGGTGGTAGATCGAGAAGGGATGCTTTCGCCTCGGTCAGCACCGGCTCTTGCCACTTATGCTGTTTGGCCTGGGGAGGAGGAAGCGGCTCTTCAGTGAACGGCTTGGCCTCAGCCAGCTCCGGCTCTGGCTGCGAGACCGTTTCCAGAACCGCCGTCTCGGGAGCATCGGTCTGATCCGCTCGGCCACCTGTCATCCGATGATCAAAATCGGAGACTGTCACTGGCGAGGCCGGCTCCGCCTGAGATGCGGCCTGGTCGGAATAAGAATCGACCGGAAACTCCGTTGATTCCGGTCTCAGCGAAAGGATTGTCTCTTCCCGCCGCGTATCAGAAAGGGACTCCTCGGCAAACAATGGCGAATAAGCAGGTTCCGGTGAGGAGAGCGATGTTGCCGGTTCAACTGGTGCCGCAACCTCACCGGCAAATGAAAATACTGGAGGCTGTTGTTCGGTTATCGCTTCGGCTGCATGCGCGTCAGCCAGGGGCTGCTCCGACGGTACGTCTGCTGGAGAAACTTCCGGCTCTGACACCTGTAGAGCACATGACGGTTGCGCAAAAGAGAAGGCGGACATCTCCGGCTCACCGCCTGGCGTGACTACACTGGATAGCGGAAGGCCCTGCTCGCTGACCGGTTCCGGATACGACGCCTCGACAGGCTCGGCCTCGCACAGCAATACGGCTGATTGATCAACTGGA
Organism: Nitrospira sp.; assembly: GCA_015903945.1. Lineage (GTDB taxonomy): Bacteria > Nitrospirota > Nitrospiria > Nitrospirales > Nitrospiraceae > Nitrospira_D. The sequence continues at coordinate 4,398 of JABMDL010000058.1, forward strand.
GAGTCAACGGCTGGAACGTCTGTGTGCGGTGCGGGAATGGTGATGGTGGATTCCTGCACATGATCCCAAGGCATTGGGGCAGCCACCGATTCTCCGGCCTCGCCTGGCAGGGACTGCACTCGGCCGGCCACAGGGATTTCGATGGTCCCAGGATCGATTTCCCGCATCGAGACCGGAGCCAGCGCCGCAGAAACCTGTTCTCCGATAGGAGCCGCGTTGTCCTGTGCGGCTTCGGGTGTGAGCACGCTTGTTGGCGGGGCATTTCCGGATTTAAAGACGTTCTTGAATACAGAGTCCCAAGAAAATTCTCCGGTCTTGGACATGTCCTGAGAGAAGTGGCCCGGCTCTTGGTCTGACACAGGAACAATGAGAGACTCACCGGGCAATTCCGTTCCGATCTGGTCCGGAATGTCGGTCGTTCCCTCCCGGATATCATCCCATGGCATGGGAGGCGGGACCTCTTGGACGACACCATCCTCTTGAGGGGCTTGGAATCCGTCCGAGGTTTGGAATCCCGGTGCTGAGATTGATCCGGAGACCTCCGATTCGGCCAGAGCCGATTCAGATTCAAGATCAACCCGTTCGCCCCCATCGCTGAACGCACCGGATGGTGCCCCCTCCCTATCATTATATCGATATTCCTCTTGCAGCACCGCGCTGGACTCCATGGAAGAGGAGGGGAATTCTGATGAAGGCGGAGCCGCTTCGACGGCTATGGATCCTGCATCGTCCAGCCTCTCCTCCGCACGATCAACTTGTTCCCAGGACATCCCAGATGGAAGGGATTGATCCCCAAGCGATCCGGCCGATGGTTCTGAAGCGGCTGAAAACTCGCTCTCCTCCGCGGCTTCTTCCTCAGGGTGCGGCGTCGGCGGGCGGGCAATCACCTCCCCTGTGTGTGCGTCGAAACAACCGGCCAGACGAAGAGCGGCGGGACTGGCTGGCGCAAGATCTACTATGGTCTTGTACAGTTGCGAGGCACGGCCGGGATTGTCCAGATCAGGATCTTCGATGAGGATCTCGACCGCCTTGCCATACTCCGTTACCGCTTCACCGATCTCTCCCTTCTGCTCATGGATCGAACCCAGCTTTTCCAAGTACGGCACACATCGTGGACCGGCTCCCAGATATTCTCGCAACAGGGATTCCGCAAGCCAGTAATCCTGCCGCTCGAAGGCCTCATCGATGAGGGAGTCGAAGGCCTGCCTGGCTGGAATCAGGCTCCCCAGCCGAAGATGAAGCGTGGCAAAGAGGCGCCTGGCCTCCATGTTGTGGGGATCGAGCGCCAATAGCTCCTTGAGCACGGCCGAGGAGCGACCGTACTTCCCCGCGTTCATCTGAGTAATGGCTTCTTCGAGCAGGGCGGTCTTCTTGCCGTACCCCATGGTATCCTGCCGGAAACCACGCAGGCTCGACCTCTTCTCAGCTTTATTCGATGCTTTCTTGTCCGTACGCACGTTACAACCTTAGCAGATCTCGCTCGTATTGGAAGCAAAGCCAGGAGCCAATTCCAGCCGATCAAGGGAGAGGCAGACACAAGCCGGAGAGGTTGGGAAGAAACTAGGGGAGAGGGCGGTTATCGAGGCCTCGGGATTGACCCAGAATCTCTTGTGCGTCCCGTTTATAATCGGGCATTTACATCTACACACAGCTTTCGAAATCGTCACATTCGTCGGAGATCAATCGCGGGCCAATCTCATAGACATACCCAGCCACAAACGGCGTTCCCCGGTCATGACAATTTCTGGCCAAGACCTTGGCGCAACGCAAGCAGTGCTGGATCCCTTCCCATGACACCTCACCGGCAAGATGCTGAACCGGCTTGCCGACGTCCTCGATTCGCTCCGGCACCAATACCTGACGGACCTGAGCCACTAACCGTTGGGCATCCTCTGCAGACTGAACCTCAGCCCCATCAAGCACGAGCACGAGCAGCCCCAATGCCCGCACGGGGTCACCATCCGCCTCCTGGAGCAGCCGTTGCGCGAATGCGTGAACTTTGCCCTGTACGACTTTGGGATCCATCCGTTGAATGCTCTTCAGCCTTTCATAATCATTATCGGCTTCCCACGCTGATAACCGCAGGGGCCGAAGATTAATTGCATGACTTGTGCCACCATACGTCGTTCTTTCACGCACTTAATCGATTCACATGTATATGAGGCTATCCCCCGGGGGATCCATTTGGTCGGGGACGTAGGGCCAAAAAACAAGATAGAGCCATATTGACGGTCTACCTCGTATAGTAGAGACTTCCTCCGGATTCTACTATTGGAAGTGGTTTCATCTCATGATTCATCGATCTGCTTGGCAATTAGATGGTGTTGACAAATGAATGCGCGACCGGGCAGCGACACCAATGCCCGCGCCGCCGTACTTCGGTTGATGTTCTGGCATGAACAATCCACGGACAGTTCTTGTCACGTTCAATTTTCCCTACGCGCGATGAGTCTTCTCACGTGTCTGAAATCCACATCCATCTCTCACTCACCTGGAGGGACCCAATGGAGACGCTGCGTACAGACCTCTCCCAAGATTTTCTGCACGTCACCCGGACAATTGAACACCTCGGCCAGCGGCTAACCGACGTCGCCGAGCAAGTCCGCACATTCGGGGTGCTCCCTTCCGAAGACTTGATCGACGCCATCACGATGACCCGACGGAGTTTTGAAGAGCTCCGCGGCAAAGCGATCGAGATCGTCGGCCTGTTGGGCCAATCGTCCGCCAAAAATCCTGAAGACATTGGATCGGTCAAGGACTTGGAGGCACTGCTGCAGGCGGTCACGGAGGCGCAACGGAAAAGAGCCCAAGAAGAAAAAGTCCGACTGCGCGCCTTGACGATCCTCGACCACATTCTCTCGTTGATCCATCGTGAGCAACCCGAGTTCCCTCCCCTCGCAGAAGTCCAAGCGGAAGCGAAGGCCCTTCGAGAAACGCTCCGTGCCTCGGAGGATCCCGATGTCCATCCGGAAGCAACAGCGCTGGCCCAAGGACGCCATCCCTTGGCGGAATTCCTCACCTTGGTCGAAGGCCATCACCAACTCGACGACGACCTCTGGCTGTTGCTGCAACATGCGGTGGCGGAACATTTCGGCAAGCCCCTGGCCATGAGTGCAGCACGCGGCAAGCTCTACCAATCTCCGGCGCGCTTGATCCCGGACCGTTCGACCGGGGAACAGCGACACAACTCGCTCGCAGCCGACACTCCTGATACGTGTGCAGAGGGCACCGCGAGTCCAATACCTGCTCCGTGACCGGAACGTAGCCCTATCCCACGAGATTTTCCTTCAACCTATGTTGCTTTGAATACACGGTGTTGGTTGTCTCATTGGTGATCTCTATGGTACGGTCTGATCAAGGTGTGATACAGGCGTCTCCTTCCGTGGCAATCATTTTCAAGAGGCAGTGGTGCGTTTTCCTCCTCTTCCCAGATTCTTGCAGAGCGTGCGGAGAGCCATCGGGCTCCCGATTGGTTGCCTCCTTCTGAGTCTCCTCACGTTCACCTCCCTGGCCTATCCGGCAGACCCTACGGCATCACATACAACCAAAGTCGCAATGGATTTCAACGAAGTGGATATCCCCGTCTTCGTCCGATTCATCAGCGAGCTGACGGGGAAAAATTTTGTCTTGGACGAAACCATCAAGAAACAAGGGGGGAAGATCTCCGTCTATTCCCCCACGAAAGTGACTCCGGACCAGGCCTACAACATGTTCGTCTCGGCGCTGGAAGTCGCCCGCATCGCCGTGGTCCCGAAAGGCAACGTCTATCAAATCGTGCAAATGGGCGATTTACCTCCAGAGCGTGGCGTATTCGTCTATAAACTCAAGAATGCGAATGCCACGGACCTGGCCACCGTCTTGACCAACCTGGTGGCCCGGTCACAGACCGTCGCACAACCTACTCCGGGCACCAGACCGCCGATCAGACCCCTCACGGAATTCGAAGCGCCCGTTCAGGTGTTCGCCGACAAACCCACCAACTCCATCATCATCAGCGCGACAAAAACCGCATATGGCCGGTTGCAGTCGGTGATTCGTGAACTGGATGTCAAACGGCGACAAGTCTTCGTGGAAGCCGTCATCCTCGAAGTGCAAGTGGACCGCTTGAGACAGATTGGCACCGATCCCACACAGGTGCTCGGAGCTGGGAAATCAGGAGCCTTGCAGGGCATCGGCGGGATCAACCGGGTGCCGGAAGATCTCGCCTCAGTGGCGCGTATCATAGGGGGAGCTGCGGCAGACGGCGCCACAGGCGGCGGCATCACGGTGTTGAATACGATCAACGTCCGCGCCTTCATGCAGTTGCTGATGAACTTGACTGATACGAATATCCTCTCCACCCCCCAAGTGCTGGCGGCGGATAATCAGAAAGCCAAGATCGTCGTCGGTGAAAACCGTCCATTCCCCACCGGTCAGTCCCAGGGGATTACAGGCGGCACACTGGTGACCATTGAGCGGAAGGACGTGGGCGTCACGCTGGAACTGACTCCACAAGTGCTTGAGGACGACCTGATTCGTCTCGACATCAAACAAGAGATTACCGCAATCGCGGAGAATGTCGCACAAACCATCGGCGCCGGAACGGCCACGATACCGGTGGGGCCCACGACGACAAAACGCTCGATGGAAACCACGACGATCGCTCATGATGAGCAGACGCTCGTCATCGGCGGGTTGGTCCGCGACAACATCACCCTCAGCGAGAGAAAAGTCCCATTTTTGGGCGATATTCCCATGCTGGGATGGCTGTTCCGATCCCAAAGTAGGTCTGTGGAGAAGTTGAATCTCCTCGTGTTTTTGACCCCTCATCTTGTGCGGGACGAGATGGATATGGTCGAGCTGAATGCCAGAAAGGCAAAGGAAATCAACACACTGCAACGTGACAACCGAATCGAAGAGCCCACGAAACTCAAGCAAGATGTGCTCGAACGGTTAGAGCGGCCTGCTCCACTCCCTGCTCCTATGGACAAGCCCAGCGGACTTCCGTAAGTTCTGCGCCCGATACCTCCGATTGACTGTGCGCTTCATTCTCTCTCATCATGGGCGATCCAGCCCCTCCTCAGAGGTATAGGACCGGTCGAGTCTCCTGCGATAGACTGAGCAGCAGTCAGGAGCAGCGAGATGGCCGACACTGAAACGAATTTTCGCTCCTACCACCGGTATCCGGTCACCTACCCGGTGGTTTTTGGAGGCGCTCCCTTCGTCGGCGAAGGGACCGTGGGCGATCTCTCACTGACCGGTTGTTCTGTGACCTGTGACAGGACCGTATTGGAGGGAAGCTACGTCAGATTGAGCCTCATCTTGCCCGATCCCACTTCTTCATTGTTTATCGAATTGGGCAAAGTCCGTTGGTCTCGCGGGAACCGGTTCGGCGTCGAGTTCATTCGATTCCCGACACTGACTCGGCACCGGCTGGACCGCGTCATCGAGGAACAGCTGACTGGTCTGTTGGAACGTCGTGTAAACGCGACCGCCCATTCAAAATCACATCCAATCAGCTGATCGCCACCCAAGCGACGTGCCCCATACGAACGGACGTGAGCTGCCGAAGTTGCTCAGCGCATGACCGGTCGTCAGTTCATTGACGGCACCTGGGCCCTTCTTTCCTCTGTCTTGAAACATGGCGCGATCAAGAGGGATTTGTTCCGGCCCGGTCCGCAAGGCACAGGAAGGGATGTGCGGGCATGAAAAGATGAGGCTCAGCCTTGCCCGACCTGCCGCAATCGGTCTTGGGATCTATTTTCTCATGCGACCTCACCGTTTCATCTCTTCTGGTACAATCCTTTCTGTTTCTTCTTGAGCCTTCCCCGCTTTCGGGTTCCAGCTCGCATGCCTCCCAGGCGGTTTCACCACGATCGGCCGTGAATAATCGAAATTCATCCGCTATAATCGTGCGACGTCCGGCGCACGGAAGCAGCGGCGCCGTGGCGTGCACAACAAAACAAGCCTTTGAGCAATCCCGGTTCTATGGCGCCACATCTCCGCCAATATATGCAAATGTTCGGCACCTTCGAAGGTGCGCGGATCTATGTCGGAGCGAAGTATGGACGGCAAGAACTGCGGCTCAATGTCCCGGGCTTGCGCAGCCACCTCGTACTCAGGGGCGGCACATCGGATCGGCCCACGTTTCAGAAGGTGTTTTTCGAACACGAATATGATGTTGATCTCGGGTTCCAGCCACGGCTCATCGTCGATGGGGGAGCGAATGTCGGCTATGCATCGGTCTACTTTGCCCACCGTTTTCCGGAGGCCTTGGTGCTGGCCGTCGAACCAGATCCAGGCAATTTTCGTCTGTTGACCTCCAATACAGAGGCCTACCAGAACATCCGCCGCTTCAACTATGCCCTGTGGCCGAGACAGGCCTTCCTCAAAATCGAAAACCCATCTGGGAATCAGGATTCATTCCGTGTGGCGGAGGTCACAGAAAAGGCGGTTCATACTATCCCGGCTATATCCATTCCGGATCTGCTGAAACAGACGGGCGCCGAGTCGATCGATCTGCTGAAATTGGATATCGAAGGAGCGGAGAAAGAACTGTTCGAGGACGAGGCAGCCGCCGGTTGGATTTCACGGATAGGAGCGCTGATCGTGGAACTGCACGACCGTTTCAAGCCAGGCTGCAGCACCGCAGTCGAGCGAGCTCTAACCGGCCAGCCATTCCGCCGCAGTCAAAAGGGAGAAAGTCTGCTATTCCTGCACGACTCTACGGCCTGATGTCAAAGTGGATGGACATGCCCGCATGCGCCAAGATCGTATCGATCGTGGATTCATAGCGATTCACAACAAGGTTCCCTGAAAAAAGTGCGCCCGTAAAGGCACCGCCGGACTGCGAGAACCGATCCGTTGTGAGCCCGTCATGCTGGGCGCGGATATATTTCGCCTCCGCAAACAGGGACACGTACTTGAAGATATGCGCTTTGACTCCGCCCACAGCCAACATCCCGACCGTCGTATCCCGTTCTTCGGTGATGGCGCGGAGGAAACCTGTCGCAGTTTGTCCACCGGGCCTCATCGCCATCTGATGCGCGCCCACCCCGATCCCGACGTACGGATGCCACCGGCCGTTGGGATAGGCCTCTGAAATCGCCATGGGGTAACGAACCAGGAAATTGGGCCCGACATAGATGCCTGAGATTTCCGTCGTATTGCCCCCACTCGCGTCGGGACCAAAACCACTCACTCCCGGCCCTGGAGCAAAACGATTAAAATTGTCCACACAGCAGGCCACGTCTGCATACCAGATAAAGCCGGTGATTTCCAACCCGAGATCGAATCCCCACAATTTGTTTCGGGTGGGAAACCAGATTCCCGCGTTGCCCCCGACCGTCTGATAGTCGATATCCTTGACCACCGTCGGCGTGGTCCCGTCCGTGAACGTGGCGTCGTGACTGCGCGGAACGGCGATACCCGCCAGCACGGAAATATAGGGCTCGAGTGTCCCTGATGAGATGGTCGGGAGCTCAGACCCCGCCGACGCGGAAAGCGGAACGCCAAGGACACAGAGAAAACCAACGATCGCCGAAATTCTCGTTTTCATTCAGTGTCCTCCAACTGTTCAAGACACCATAGGCTTGGACGAATGTGGATCATGACCTCTGCGCTCCGTCA
>JABMDL010000059.1 GCA_015903945.1 Nitrospira sp.
TCGTGGCGCTCTTGACCGGTGTGTATGCCTGGCTCGCCCGTCCAGTGCTGGATGGCATCTTTATCGAAAAAAATGAACGATTGCTGCTGGTACTGCCCTTGGCTCTGTTGGGGGTTGCAGCAGTGAAGGCGGTGTTCAGCTATGGGGTCGGTTATCTCATGGCTTATGTCGGGAATCGAGTGGTGGCTGATATCCGCCAAGAGCTGTTTCAGCGATTCATGTGGCTGCCGATCGGGTTTCATGACTCCAATACCTCGGGACGCTTGGTCTCCCGAGTGGTCAACGACGTCGGATTGATGGCGAATGCCGCCTCAAGTGTCGTGAAAGACATCCTTCAAAACGTCCTCACGTTTCTTGCCATGGTCGGGGTCATTCTCTATCAGGATTGGAGACTGGCCGGCATCTCGCTCATCGTGCTTCCGCTCGCCGGCCTGACGATGGTGCGAGTGGGAAAGCGGTTGAAGAAATTAGCCGCGAGTGGACAAGAGCAGATGGGTGATATGTCGTCGACACTGCAAGAAACCTTTGCCAGCATCAGAGTTGTGAAAGCATTCGGTCGTGAAGATGCGGAAGGGGAGCGATTCAGGGAGCGGAACCGGGCCTATCTCTCCACGACGTTGAAATCCAATCAGGTCTGGTCGATCGGCCATTCCTATATGGAAATCATCGGGGTGATCAGCGTCGCCACCCTCATTTGGTATGGCGGCTATCTTGTGATCAACGGGACGATGACCCCCGGCGCCTTTTTTTCGTTCATGGCGGCGATGTTATTGGCCTATACGCCAGTTCGGAAATTGTCAGGATCGAACAATTTGATCCAGCAGGCGCTGGCGGCAGCGGAACGCGTCTTTGGCGTGTTGGACTTAAAAACGGAACAGTCTCACGATCATGGCACGGTTCCCCTGACAGGCATCAAACAGGCCATTGAATTTAAGGGGGTGGCATTGTGCTACGAGAACCACACAATTCCCGCCCTGACCGATATTGATCTCGTGATCAAGCCGGGGGAAGTGATTGCGCTCGTCGGGAGCAGTGGGAGCGGAAAAACCTCCTTGGTGAGCTTGCTGCCACGGTTCTATGAGCCGACAGCCGGACGCATTCTCATCGACGGATTTCCGTTGCCCTCGTACCAGCTGCACTCGTTGCGTGCACACATTGGGATTGTTTCGCAGGAGGTGGTCTTGTTTGACGATACCATACAACGCAACATTGCGTTTGGACGGACTGGTGCGACTCAAGCCGAAGTTGAACGAGCCGCGAAAATGGCGTATGCCCATGACTTCATCCTCCGTCTCCCGCAAGGGTATGAATCGGTCATCGGAGAGCGCGGACTCAAGTTGTCGGGAGGTGAACGCCAACGGTTGGCCATCGCGCGGGCTATTCTTCGTGACCCCCCATTGCTGATTTTGGATGAGGCCACGTCGGCGTTGGATTCGGAGTCGGAACGGATCGTGCAGCTGGCGTTGGCGAACTTATTGAAGAATCGGACGGCGCTGGTAATCGCGCATCGCCTGTCTACGATTCAACATGCGGATCGTATCGTCGTGTTGGACCGGGGTGTCATTGTCGAAACGGGATCGCACGAAGAATTACTGCGGCGTGGCGGGGTGTACCATCGGTTGCACGCCTTGCAATTTCAGGATGTGACAGGTGTGTGACCCTCGTAGGGATGGGTGCTGAGTGCTGAGTGCTGACAAGAGAACGAGTGTGAAAAAACGAGTCCAGCAGTGGGTCAAATGCTCGCTGTTGCCGCCGGTGGCGGCCGCCGCGATTCGCGCTGTGGCGCAGTCGATGCGGTGCGAGACGCGCGGGCATGAGGCGGTCGATGGGTTGTATCGTGAAGGCCGTCACATCATTCTGGCCTTTTGGCATGCCCAGCAGTTGATGATCCCGATCGGGTATCGCGGCACGGGTTCCCATGTGCTGATCAGCCAACATGGCGACGGAGAAATCATTGCGCGCATCATCGCGCGATTCGGCCATGACGCGGTGCGGGGGTCGAGCACCCGCGGCGGTGCCGGCGCGCTGCGCGCGCTGATCAAGCTGGGCCGGTCAGGCCGGGACGTGGTGGTGACACCTGACGGCCCCAAAGGCCCGCCCCACATCGCGAAACTCGGCGTCATCCAACTGGCCAGGGCGACAGGCCTCCCGATCGTGCCCTTGGCCTTCGCCTGCTCAAAAAAAAACTCTTTGCGAGCTGGGACCGGTACATGGTCCCGTATCCTTTCTCCCGGGGCCTCTTCCTCTACGGAGATCCGCTCTGGGTCCCGCGTGAGGCGGACGACGGGGCGCTCGAAGCGGCCCGCCTGGAACTGGAGACGGTTCTCAATCGCTTGACGGATCAGGCGGAGCAAGAAGTGATTCGTCATTCGTCAAGCGTCAAGGGTGGGCCGAAGCCTGGCGGCTCGGGCAATTCCTCGATTGACGCATGACGATTGAGGATCAACGGGCATTCGATGTGGAAATTTCTCTATAACCTCGGCCTTCTCCTTGCCGCTCCCGTCATCGTGGGGGTGTTGGTGGCAAAGCCGCGCTGCCGGCGGGGGTTGCCGCAGCGGCTGGGGCTCGAAGATGGTCTGTCTGGTCTGTTCGGTCTATCTCGTCGACCAGACGGACAAGACAGACCAGACCAACCAGATCGACCGGTCATCTGGGTCCACGCCGTGTCGCTCGGCGAAGCCGTGGCGGCGGTGCCGCTGGTGAAGGCGTTGCATGAACGCCATCCCGACTATCGCTACATCGTCACGACCGTGACGGATACAGGCCGCGAAGCGGTCGAGCAACGGTTAGCAGGCGTGGCGGAGCATCGGTACGCGCCGATGGATTTTTCCTGGGCGGTCACGGGCATGGTGGATCGGTTGCGGCCGGTGCTCTATCTGTTCGTCGAGACCGAGTTGTGGCCCAATCTGCTCTGGACGATGCGGGATCGGCGGATTCCGGCCATCCTCGTCAACGGACGGCTGTCGTCGCGTTCGTTCCGCCGTCAAGATATCGCGGGGATTCGTTCTTTGTACCGATCGGTTCTTCGTTCGATCACTCTATGCCTGATGCAATCGGAGCGGGACCGGCAACGAATTGTTGCCTTGGGAGCCGATCCGGAGGCGGTCCATACGACCGGCAACATCAAGTTTGATCAGCCGCTGCCTGTCATGGAAGGGGAGACATCGTGGCGCCGGAGTTTCGGGCTTCACGAAGGAGAACGGTTGATTTTGGCCGGCAGTACCCATCCCGGCGAAGAGGAACTGTTGGTCTCAGCCTATCGGCGGATTGTGACCGAGCATCCCTCGGCAGTGTTGATGATGGCGCCTCGGCATATCGAGCGGGTGGATCAGGTCGAGGCGATGATTCGAGACGCCGGATTTGTCGCGCAGCGTAAGAGCCGGATCGGCGAGCGGGTTGTTGGCCCACGGGTCATCATCTTGGACACGAGAGGGGAATTGGCCCGCGCCTATCGGGAGTCAGTAGTGGCTTTTGTGGGTGGAACGCTGGTCCCGGTAGGCGGCCACAATTTGCTGGAACCGGCGGTGTGGGGACGACCCGTGCTGTTCGGGCCGTATACTGATCACTGTGCCGAAATGGCGGCATTGTTGGATGAAGCGGGAGGGGGCCGCCGAGTCATGGGAGTCGAGGACATGGTCAGGTGTTGTACGGAGTGGTTGTCCGATCAGGACGCCTGTAACACGGTTGGGCAAGCCGCCAAGCGTGTCGTGTTGGACAATCAAGGGGCATTGAAACGCAGTCTGGAACTGATCGAATCCTGTCTGGATTCCGCACCGGCCCATTCTTTGTCGCTCGTCGCTCGTGAAGCGTGAAGCGCAGGATAGAAGTCGTGCACCTGGATCATCTCCGCTTGCGAGATACGAGATACGCTTCACGGGCAGTGCTGCACCGCCTTTTCTCGACAACCGGCATGACGAGAGCAAACTGACATGGCATTCTTGGAGCCTGGACAGCCGGTGCGGACGTGGCTCTCCGGGCCGGCGTTTCTGTACGGCCTCATCATCCGCGTGCGGCAGTGGTGTTATCGCCGTGGCTGGTGCGTATCGTCACGATTGCCGTGCCGGGTGGTGAGTGTCGGGAATGTGACGGTGGGTGGAACGGGGAAGACACCGGTCGTCATACTTCTTGCGGAATGGTTGCTGGCTGAGGGCCGTCGGGTCGCGGTGTTGAGCCGCGGCTACAAGCGCGAGAACGGCGCGCCATACCGTCTCGTGTCCGATGGAGAGCGTCTCCTCGCTGATCCGTCCGAGGCCGGCGACGAGCCGTTTCTCATCGCGCGGCGTTGCCCAACCGCGATTGTGGCGGTAGGCGCCGATCGGGCGGCCCTGGGCCGATGGGTGTTGGCGCACCATCCCGTGGACTGCATGATTTTGGATGACGGATTTCAGCATCTGGCGCTCAGCCGGGACGTCGATCTGGTGTTACTTGACGCGACCGATGCATCGGGACTCGATGCGATGGTGCCCGCCGGCCGGTTGCGCGAACCCCTCACGGGGCTTGGGCGAGCGGCGGCCCTCGTTGTCACCAGGGCCGACTCCAAGGAAGATGTGGAAGCTGTGTGCCGACGGTTGAAGGCGGCGCATCTTGCCGCCGCCGATGCGATCGAAATCCGGTTCACATCCGAATCCCTTGTTGCGGTATCGGCGAGCAGGATGCAACCGCTCGAATGGTGTCGAGGGATGAAAACATGGTTGGTGAGCGGGATCGGGAACAGTGAGTCGTTCCGCCGATCTGTTGCGTCGTTGGGGGTCGAGATCATCGGTGAAACGGCGTTCAGCGACCATCACCGGTATCACAACGACGATGTCCGCCGGGTCCGCGCTGATGCGCAGACCGCCGGAGCGGATATGGTGCTGACGACCGAAAAGGACGCCGGCAAGCTTGAGCCGTTTCTGACGCAGGACGACTCGTGGTGGGCGCTGCGGATTCGGGCGGAGATCATTCGCGGGGAGGAACGGCTGCGCGGATTGGTGATGGACACAGGAGCGGGTCGTGCGTAAGGAGTCGATCAGGCGTGTTCTGGTGCGGGCTCCGAATTGGATCGGGGATGCCGTCATGTGCGAGCCGGCGCTGCGCGGCCTCCGGTCTCTCTTCTCTCAGGCGGAACTCACGCTCCTGGCAAAAGGGACCGTCGCGGAACTGTTCGCCGGCTATACGGGATTGAATCGTGTGCTGGTGTATGACGATAAGGGAGCGCATGCGGGCCTGGCGGGCAAATGGACGCTTGCGGGGACGCTCCGCCAGTATCGCTTCGACCTGGCGGTGTTGTTTCAGAATGCCTTCGAGGCGGCGTTCATTACGTGGCTCGCGGGGATCCCGCGTCGGTATGGGTACTTGACCGATGGCCGTGCCGTATTTCTGACCGATCCTGTTGCGGTTCCCGGTCCGCATTCGCTTACGCATCAAGTCGAGTACTATTGGAATGTGCTCACACCCTTGGGGCTATCCGGATCTCCGCCGTCTCCACAACTGAGGGTGTCGTCGGAGGAGGAACGTAAGATGGAGGAGAGATTGGCCTCCTCCGGCGTGGCACCCTCCGATCTCGTGATCGGGATCAATCCGGGATCGACATATGGGAGTGCGAAGCGCTGGTTGCCCGATCGATTCGCGGAAGTCGCCCAGCGTCTTGCGGCGCACATATCCGAAGAGAAGAGGACGCGCACGGCGGTGGTGATTCTTGGCGCCAAAGGAGAAGAATCGTTGGGAACCGACATCGCAGCCCGTATCCAGGGAAAATCGGTGGTCCTGTCCGGAGCAACCACGATTCGCGAACTGATGGCCGTGACCAAGCGATGCCGGTTGTTGATCACCAACGATACAGGGCCGATGCACATCGCCGCAGCTTGTGGAGTGCCGGTCGTCGCGGTCTTCGGCCCAACGGACTGGCGAACTACAGCGCCCTATGGGCAGGAGCAGGCCATTGTGCGCGAGCCGGTCGATTGCGCGCCATGCCTGCTGAGAGAATGTCCGATCGATCATCGCTGCATGACGAGAGTCCCGGCGGATCGGGTGTACGAGGCAAGTCTGTCCCGTCTATATAGTCTGTCTGGTCTATCTGGTCCAGACCAAACAGACCAGACAGACCGAACAGACAAAACAGACCAGCTTCTTTCCGGCTACACCATCTTCCTGGACCGCGATGGAACATTGAATCCCGATCCCGGATACATCAGGTCGCCGGACCAGTTTGAATTGTTTCCCGGAGTGGCGCAGGCGTTGGCGAAATTGGTACGGGCCGGTGCGCGGCTCATCGTGGTGACGAACCAGTCGGGAGTGGCGCGGGGGTTGTTCTCGATCGGCGAACTTGAGGCGGTTCACGCAAAACTCTTGCGTCTCCTTGGGGAGGCCGGCGCCCCGCTCGATGCGCTCTATGTCTGTCCCCACCACCCCGACGATTCGTGCAATTGCCGGAAGCCTAAAACCGGTCTGATCGATCAGGCGGTGCGAGAGCGAGCGGTCGATCTCACCCGTTCGTATCTGATCGGCGACCACGTGCGTGATATGGAGTTGGCCAAGCATGTGGGATCGCGGAGCATTTTGGTCACGACCGGAGCTGTGCTTCCGCAGCAGGTTGAAGGGCTGAAAGCGTCCGGGTTGGCTCCAGACCGGGTTGCCTCCTCGTTTGATGAAGCGGCGGAGTGGCTGCTATGGGATGCCGGGAACCGTTCCGGCATTCCGGGTGGACACCAGATGATGCCCACATAAGATCTTCCGAGGCGCAGGAGCGGTTCGATCAGGTGACGGACTTGCGCCGGGAGAAAGGCGCACATATAGTGTGTCGAGAGATCACGTGACACACGCTCCGTGAGAAGTCGCGATCGATGGACCAACAAGTGGAAACCTGCGATATCCCGTGCAACCTCTGCGGCGGCAGAGCGGTAGGGGTGCTTTCGAACCGAAGCCGCAGCGGCAAGCCCTTGCGAACCGTGATTTGCCGATCCTGCGGGCTCGTGTGGTCCGATCCGCGTCCCCATGATGCGAAGCAGTTTTACGAAGAGGAATATCGTCTCTCCTACAAGAACGCCTATAGCCCTCGGCCGAAGCATGTGCTGCGTGCCGGCAAGGTGGCGCTGTCCCGGTTTGAGAAAATCGACCGCCTGCTGACGGAGCGGAAGACTGTGCTCGACGTGGGGACCGGCGGAGGCGAGTTTGCTTATTTGCTCCAATCCTTGGGGCACCGTGTGAGCGGAGTTGAGCCGAACAGAGGCTACGCGGACTATTCGATCAAAGAATACGGATTGGCCGTGCAAGTCGGGTTTGTGCAGGACGCAGTGTTTCCGCCTGAGTCGTTCGATGTCGTGACGATATGGCATGTGCTTGAGCACACTGAAGATCCGGGAGCCGTGTTGACCTTACTGCGCTCCTGGGTGAAGGCGGACGGCATCGTGGTCGTGGAGGTGCCCAATGTGGAAGCTACTTGCCAGGCTCCCAGCAGCACCTTCCATGAAGCACACCTCTACAATTTCAACGTCATGTCGTTGCGGAGGTTGGCCAGGAAGCATGGGCTTTATGAAGCCTGGCATCTGATCTCACGGGACGGCGGGAACATTACGATGTTTTTCAAGCGAGAGCCGCCGCCGATCGATCCGTGCCGCGACACCGTTATCCCGGGCAACTACGAGTGGATTGCCAGGATTGTGCGTGGGCATACCAACGTCACCCGTCACCTGACCCCGTCGCCGTATGTGCGGGCTTGGCAGAGGCTGTGCCGATCGTTTGCGGAACGGCGTGAAACCGCCGGTGCTGAAAGCGGGAGGGCGTTGCTCGACGGCTTGTATGCCGCGCAGGTCCAGGCCCATTCAGTAGCGCCTGGGTAAACGGATCCTGGCGGTGCACGGTGTGCCAGACAACGTTCTTCTTCCGTCTGCGGTCTCCCGGCCGGAAGGCGCTTCCGGAAAGGTTGTTCGGTGCAATCGGTAACACATACTGATCCTCTTCCCATATCGTCTGCTCTGCATCACGGCCGCATTCTTCTCATCAAACCCAGCTCACTCGGCGATATTGTTCACACGCTTCCGGTTGTGTCGGCCATCAAAGCGCAGTGGCCCGGCGTGCACCTGACCTGGGTGGTGAAGCGCCGGTGGGCGGAACTGGTTCGCCGCGTGGACGGAGTGGATCGCGTGTGGCCGGTGGACGACGGGGCGGTGAATTGGGTGAAGCAAGGATGGGCGTTGCGGGCCGAGCGATTCGATCTCGCCGTCGATTTGCAGGGGCTGTTTCGCAGCGGGGCGGTGGCGTGGTTGAGCGGGGTTCCGCTCCGTATCGGATTTGCCAACGGGAGAGAAGGCAGCCCCTGGTTTTATACGACGCGCGTACCGGTACCTTCCCTGGAGATGCACGCGGTCGATCGGTATCTGCTCGTCGCGGGGGCCATGGGCGCCCCCCTGCAGGGATCGCCGCAGTTCCGGTTCAACGTGCTTGACGAAGACCGAGCCATCGTCCGGAACATCCTTTCCGAAAAGGGAATCTCCGTCGATCAGCCATGGGTCGCCATGAATGTCTCGGCACGGTGGCAGACCAAGCGGTGGCCCCTGAGTTCTTTTGCTGCGGTGCTCGATCGATTGCACGGAGAAGGGCGTGGTCCGGTCGTGGTGATCGGGAGCGCCGAGGATCGGTGCGATGTGGAGGCGATGCGGGCCGTGACGACCACTCCGTTCATTGATCTGGCCGGCGCCGTTCCGCTCGGATGTCTTCCCGCGCTGCTGTCGAAGGCCGCGGCGATGCTCACGAACGATTCGGGGCCGATGCATATCGCGGCTGCGGTGGGTGTTCCGGTTGTGGCCCTGTTCGGGCCGACCAGCGAGGTCCGGACCGGTCCGTATGGAGCAGGGCATCGTGTGCTGACCAGTGCAGTCCCGTGCCGTCCTTGTTTCAGCCGTGTTTGCCGGCATGCTCCTGAGTTGGAGTGCCTCCGTTCTCTCACACCCGAGGAAGCGGCCGAGGCCGTGCGGCATCTGTTGACGGCACACGCCATCTCATCATGAATGTCTTGATCGTCAGGCCGGACGGCATCGGCGACCTTGTGCTCTCGCTTCCGGTGGCGTCCCAGCTCAGGCAATTGGTTCCCGGTGCAAAGATCGGATTTCTGACCAGTCCGATCACCGCCCCTATTCTCGAACATCATCCCGACGTCGACTATGTTCGAACGGTTCGCTTGACTGATCCGCTGAGTAACCTGCGCGCCGCCTTTGCCGGTGGAGTGGATGCGGTGGTGTTTCTCAAGCCGTTCCGCCGTCTCATGTGGGCGGCAGTTCTGGCGCGTGTCCCGGTTCGTGTGGCGACCGGATTTCGCTGGTACAGCATACTGGCCAACCGGCGGGTGTTCGAGCATCGCAGCGATTTCATGCGGCACGAGTCCGACTACAATGTGGAGATGCTGAAAGGGCTTGGGCTGAATCCACGTGCCGTGACCAAGCCCACGCTGCGTGTGACCGAAGAAGAACGGATGGCCGGAGAGCGCCGTTGGCTCGGCGTGCCTCACCCGCGTGTCGTGATTCATCCCGGTGGACGCTCCGCGCGGCGTTGGCGGCCTGAACATTTCCGTGATCTTGCGTTTCAGTTGGCGCAAACCGGTTACGGTATTGTCCTGACCGGCAACGACAGCGAGCGAATCGAGTTTGAACGACACACCGTATCCACCACGGGCGTCCCGGCGGGAATCAGCAATCTCATGGGGCGCCTGTCGATTCGAGAGTTGATGGCGGTGATCGCCAATGCCCAGGTTGTCGTCTCCGGTGCAACAGGGCCGGCGCATCTGGGCACGGCTGTCGGCACTCCGGTGGTCAGCCTGTTTGATCCTCGAAAGAATAATCTGCCGGTTCGGTGGAAGCCATTGGGAAACGGGCTGGTACTGCGCCCCGATGTCCCCACCTGTGATAAATGTATCGGCGACGTATGTCCCTATTGGGATTGTCTTGACCGCTTGACCGTCGGTCATGTCGCGACAGCGGTCGGACATGTGGCCAGGGTTCCTGCTCCATTGGCAGTGCTTCACCTATAGAGTGCGTTCCCCAGTCCTCGGACCAAGATCTCATCCAAACTGTCGTCATTTTCCAGGGCGACTCCAAGCTGTTGAGGCCTTTTTTCTTGACTCCCACATTAACTTGTGTTCATATCCTGAACGCGATGGGAAGTCTCGTCACATGATTGTGCTAAGTCTATGAATCTTCAAGGCCAACGAGATCTCGTGCTGTTGACCGAACTGGAGCGGGACGCTGCCGTTACACAGCGTTCTCTTGCCACCAAGTTAGGAGTCGCGCTGGGATTGACCAATCTGTATCTCAAGCGGCTGGCCCGAAAAGGGTACATCAAGATCACGACGATTCCATCCAACCGCGTCCGGTATTTGCTGACACCGCAAGGGTTTGCCGAGAAATCGCGCCTGACCTGTCTCTATATGCAGTATTCGCTCGCTCACTATCGGGATATGCGAGCCCGGTTGAGGGATACCTTATCCCATGCGGCGGCGAACGGCACGAAGCGGGTGGTCATCTACGGTACCGGCGAATTGGCGGAGATGGCCTATCTGTCGCTCCGTGAAATGAGCATGACGTTGGTGGGGTTTGTCGACGACAGTCAGCGGGAGTCATTCCTGTCCTATCCGGTATGGCGGCCCGACGCCCTGGACAAGTGGGAATTCGATGCCATTCTGCTCGCTGATCTCGATCACACGGCGCATCACAAGGAAAATTTGGGGCGGCATCATATTCCGGAGGGAAAGGTGCTGGCCCTCGTGCCCGCGGCCTAAGTGGTTCTGAATCGGGCGGCGGGTTGTGTCTCCGCCGGTGGAGTCGTATTCCCGTCGGCGAACCTTACTGTAAGTGAGAGGGCGAAGCTGTGTCTAAAGCAGTCTGTCTGGTGGAAGATGTCTGTCTGGTCTATCTTGTCTGTCTCGTCCGTCTGGTCTGTCTGGTGTGTCTCGTCTGTCCGGTCAGTTGACCAGAAAGACAAAGATAGACCGAATAGCCCAAGCAGACCAGCGCTATGAAAATCACCCACTTTGAAGATCTGGATTGTTGGAAAGAAGCCAGGCAACTTACTCGCCAAGTCTATGAGGCGATTGGACAGAGTTCTCGATGGCAAAAAGATATCCGGCTGTGCGGTCAAATCCAGGGTGCAGCCGGATCTGTGATGGCGAATATTGCGGAAGGGTTTGTCAGACATACTGATAAAGAGTTTACTCAATTCTTGTTCATTGCCATGTCCTCAGCTGCCGAAGTCCAGAGCCATCTTTATATCGCAGTAGACCAAGGATACCTGTCCAAAGAGACTTTTGAATCAATCTATGCACAAGC
>JABMDL010000022.1 GCA_015903945.1 Nitrospira sp.
CCAGCGGTCGAATCGGCAGATCAGCTTTCATCACACGCATGATTTCAACACGAACGTCTCGGCCGGAGCGATCTACCGATTTTGAACGAGAACACTGCGGTGCGTCGATAAGTGCCGCGCTGTTCCGACGGGGCCTTATCGAGGAGAAGACGGTGGGGTCGTTCCTGCTTGCGGATAGAGAAAGTGGCGGCACGGCGTCAAGTCTGACATAATCATGCCCGGAACAATGCACGCGGAGAGTGGCGAATGATCAGAGGGCTCTCTATTCTGGCTCTGTGCTGTATGCTCGCGGCTTGCCACCGTACGTTTGGAGTTCCTACTGAGTCCGTTCAAGATCTTGCCGCACTGGCTTCCGTCAAGACCATCTACGTCGAGGACCTGAGCCATGGGGAAGACCCCCTTCTCGTGGAAGGCTCCGATCTTGTTAAAGAAAAGATCATTATGCGGTTGTCCAATTCCGGGCGCTTCTCTGTCGTCGATGCGCCTGAAAAAGCCGATGCTGCTCTGACCGGTGTCGCAGGTTTCCAGCGATGGTATTTCGGGATGGAGTCCTTCTATGGGTTAGAAGGAAGCTTGAATACCCAATATTCTGGGGTCGGGATGGTCCGGCTGCTCGACTCCAAGACGAAGCAAGCGATCTGGACACACGAATATGAAACCGGATTGTTTCACCCCACCCAAAGCGTCGCCGACCGTGTCGCCAACCAAGTGACAGACAAGTTACTGCGTGACGCCACGCCCGCCGGGACTCAGTAATGATCCGGGCGGCAGCCCCTTGATCTTTTCACAGATACCACGCCGTCACACAACTCAAAAATCCAGAAACAGATTCAGCGAGAGAATGTGGTTCATGTTATCGATGGTGGATCTGTTGATGTATTGATTCATGTACCCGATTTCGATCAGCACCGGTGGTTGCACACGGTAGCCGATCCCGGCAAATCCACGGTTTTGATCAAACCCCTGCCTGGCTCCCCAATTCGTATCATTCAGATGGATGAAGACCTCATCCCACCCCACGAGACTCACGGCCGGGTAAATAGGAATCGGCCAGCTGAGTTTGAACATCTGCCGAAACCGCCCGCCGGTCTCGTTTCCATTGGTTTGCCAGCGCTGTTCAAATCTGGTTCGGCTGGTGAAGCCGCCAAGAGGTGTCGCCCCTGACCACATATATTGCTGCCAGATCCGGTCTTCGTGGATATTGTCGCCGTCGCCAGCGGCGGGATAATTGATCACGTGGGCATAGCCGATCCATATCGTCGAGTGGTCGGTCAGCGCGTAGCCGATCCCCGGACGAATCAAGAGTTGATCCATATCCTCGCCCTCTTCTCTCGTCCGGGGCTGGATTTCGCCCCACCAGCGGAATCGTTTGAGGCCCGGATCAATAAATCCGAAATTTCCGCGCGCCGTGACATTGCCCCAAATTCGAAAATCGTCCGCCAACTCAGCCCATGCGCTGGCTGAAGCGAAAGACATCAGGAAACAGGCGAGCATTGCGATGCCGAGAGACAGTGCCACGAAACGCGGACCTCCGGATCGCACAATCGAATAACGACATTTCATCGGCATCTTCATGGTCAGAAGCCCTTTATGGATATATCGGCTCGTTACAACGAACCCGGCGTGCAGGGGCGGGAACTGCTTCTACGGGCCTCCCCGTTTCAAAAATGAACGGCGGCAATTTAGCACAATCTCTCTTCGTCAAACTATGGCTACGTTCCGCATTCCTCTTCGTTGTGACCTCATATGCCAGGCGACACCTCTTTGGTTTTCCCGATCATACTTTCAGGGAAGACCGAATACCGCCCCAACTGACGAGCCTGGTTACGGTTAATCGATGGCGGACCCACAACTCCTTGTGGGTTTTGTATTTACTGTAACGGGGAACAGGCGAGCCTGAAACCATGGTTGAGAAACGGACCCTCCCAGATTTATAATTTCCCCCCCGTTTGGACGCCCATGTCTACCGTATCATTGATCGTTGTGCACCTGCGGCAAGGTCGGTTGATCAGCCCCGCAGTGTAGAATCCAAGGAGGATCTTTCATGAAAAGATTGGCGTTGCTCCTTGCAGTGATGCTGGCTCCCATGTGGAGCTGCGCGGAAAAGCAAAAAATAGTGGCGCTCCAAGAGTCCGATCACGTCGTCGCGAAACACGAAGTCTGCGTGGCGGCCAGTGAAGAGGACATTGCCAAATTGTTTGATCGCTGGAATGAATCGGTCAAGACAGGCGATCCTCGCAAGGTAGTGTCGAATTACGCTCCGAAATCACTTTTGCTTCCCACCGTCTCGAGTAAACCACGTGTCACCGCCCTCGAGAAGGAGGACTATTTCCACCATTTTCTTGAAAACCAGCCGTCAGGACGCATCGACTCACGGACCATCGAGCTCGATTGCAACTCTGCAATCGACGAAGGGCTCTATACCTTCACCTTTGCTAAGACTGGTGCCAGCGTGCACGCCCGTTATACCTTCACGTATAAGTGGGACGGCAAACAGTGGCTGATTACCAGCCACCATTCCTCTGCCATGCCGGCTGAAGAAGCGCCTCCGGAAGAGCTTCACCATGCGGTTGCCCAACATTCGGAAGAATGTGTAGAGGCCACGGAGGATGAAATTGCCGCCTTGTTTGACCGATGGAATGAATCGCTCAAGACAGGCAACCCCCACAAGGTCATGGTCAACTATGCGCCCAAGTCGGTTTTGATTCCCCTCTCATCCACCAGGCCCCGGCTGACGCTCGACGACAAGGAAGACTACTTCCAAGCTTTTCTCAGGAAACGACCAGTGGGGCGCGTCCTTTCCCGCACCATCGTGCTCAATTGCAACACCGCGATTGACGAAGGCATCTCCGCGTTCACCTTCGGAAACAACGGACCTGAGGTGAAGGCAAGATATACCTTTATCTATAAGTGGAACGGTGAGGAGTGGCTGATAACCAGCGATCACTCGTCCGTCTTGCCGCCGAAGGAGTAACCTCCCATTGACTCGGCGCCACCCATCCCATAACCCGCATCGGTGGCGCCGAGCATCCGGTTGTTCCCGTACCGCCCCCCCCCATCAATTCCTTCCAACTTTTCATAAAAGACCGCCTCAGCACGGGACCGTTTGAAACATGCCTTCCTACCCCACGCAATACGCCGGATCGGCACCTAGCCTCTTTCATTCACCCGATGGATCGGACAGGGCTCTTCGAGAAATTCGTGATCTTCGCAGCCGGCGATTTCATAAGCTGTTAAATTCGCTGGAAGTATCTGTGTCTTCGCAGGAGACCCCCTCCATTTGGGGCATTGTAGAATAGTCGGCGTTTCGGCGATAAGTACGCCACACAACGGAACCAAGTCCCGACCGCCATGCCACAGATTCTCAACTGTAGTGAACATGCCAACGACGACGAGGTGCACTATCTTACGACTCTGCTGCTCTATCACTTGGTTGAACGATGTGGCGGGCACTTACAGTTCACCGCGCAAGAAGTTCAGCAGATCCGCGACAATCTCTCCACGAAAATGGTGCAAATACAACTGGGCAACGACGTGCAGTTGCGTATTATCGATCGCCTGCCGGAGCTGCAGTAGCTTTTCGCTCGACTCTCCCATTCGCACTGTCTTAAGCTCGGTGTAATGCTGCACATCTCCGCCCACGTCAGCCTTCCCGACGCTGAAATCCAACTCCATGCGATCCGATCGCAGGGAGCCGGCGGACAACACGTCAATAAGGTGTCGACCGCGATTCACTTGCAGTTCGACATTAAAGCCTCGTCCCTGCCGCCGTTCTACAAAGAGGCCTTGCTCAGGCTGAAGGATCACCGCATTTCAGAAGACGGCATCGTCACCATCAAGGCGCAACAGCACCGCACACAAGAGCGGAACCGCGAGGATGCCCTCGAACGATTACGGCAGTTGATTCACAGCGTGACGATTCCACGAAAGGCTCGCCGACCGACGAAACCGACAAAGGCGTCGGAGCATCGGCGGGTTGAGAGGAAGAAACGGCAAGGACGGCTCAAGGCACTGAGGAGAAGGCTCGAGGACTGATCCGCGTCAGCGATTGACCGCATAGACGGTCTTGGCGGCGTGGGTCTGCGCTTGCCGGAGCACCGTTTTAGCTTCATGAACGAACGTGGTCCGTTCGTCTTTGCTGGCGATGGCCAGCGCATCAGAAGCCAGCGCGACGGCTTCCTGATGGTTGCCACGTTCACAACGGACTTTTGCAAGGGCGAGTCGGGCATTCACGGCTTTCGGCGCCCGTTTGATAACGTGTTGTAAGAGCTGCTCGCCCTTTTCTGAATCGCCCCCCAACAGGCCAGGCAACTTCACGAGCAACGTCCCTTTGGCTGAAAGGGCGTCGATGTGCATCGGATCGATCTCGAGTGCGCGGTCGAGTTCGTTCATCATGCGGCGGAACCCAAACACCGAGGTAAGCGATTCTCCATCAAGACGAAGTTGCTCTCCCAGATTACAGAACAGCGCAAAATGCGCGTCGGCGCTTCCCTCATTCGTCGCAACCGCCTGCTCGGCCAGCGCCTGGCCTTGCTCGAAATAGGTGAGCCTGGTTTCCCGCTCAGTGGCCGCCCGCCCCTGCTCACAGTGCTGCAGCGCTTGCCGGGACAACACGTTTGCAACATCACCCGCTGACGCGATACCTGCCAGGAGAACGAAGCTGACTCCCACGACGCCCGTGATGCTGAGTCTTAAACCTGTTCGCATGCTGTCAGCTATCCTCCGACCGGTAATGGTAATGGACGTGAAAGGCTCGAACAATAGGTGCCGAAACAGCAAACTCGGTGCCACATTCCCGCTTGGCTGGACAAATTGGAACCGGTTGATAAACCGAGCGGCCCTCTGGAAAAACGGCGAGCACACCCCGCTCGGCTTTGCTCCATGACAAGTTCCGGTAACGTCATGGACACGGACGTACGATCACCCGACTTGGCGATTCCATGGATCGGCCATGGTAGCCGGCCTGCGGGAATCGAGCGAAGGGCTATACCTCCGAGGCTGTCAACCCAATGATATTGTATCCCCCGTCCACATAAATGACTTCTCCGGTAATGCCCCGCCCCAACGAGCTGACCAGGAACAGCGCTGTGTCTCCGACTTCGCCTTGCTCCGTAGGACGCCGAAGGGGAGCAAACTCCTTGTGGTGGTCGATCATCTTGCTGATGCCGGACACCCCGCGGGCGGCGAGCGTCTTGATCGGCCCCGCGGAAATGGCGTTGACGCGGATATTCTTCGGGCCCAGATCGTAGGCCAGGTAGCGGACGCAACATTCAAGCGCCGCTTTGGCGACGCCCATGACGTTGTAATGCGGCACGACCCGTTCCGCCCCGAGGTAACTGAGCGTCACAATGGAGCCCCCGTCGGTCATCAGCGGCATCGCCGCGCGGGCCACGGCGACCAGGGAATACGCGCTCACATCCAACGCCATCGCAAAGCCCTGGCGCGTCGTGTTGATAAACTGGCCGGTGAGTTCCTCCCGCGGCGCGAAGGCCAGAGAGTGAACGAGAAAGTCGAGCCGCCCGAATTCTTTCTGCACCTGCTGCATGAGAGACGCGATCTCCGTGTCGCTGCCCACATCACAGACATAGGCCTTCGCCCCCGCTACCGTGGCGGCGAGTTCTTCGACGTTTTGTTTGAGCCGCTCATTCTGGTAATTGAAAAGGAGCCGCGCTCCCTGGCTTGCCGCAGACTGGGCAATCGCCCACGCAATACTGTGCTTGTTCGCCACACCAATGACCAAACCCTTTTTCCCTTCCAGCAGCATAGGTATTCGCGCTCCTTGCGGTTGACGATTGACGCGTGACGGGGCTCAAGATAGCACGATTCTCGATCGCTGTGAACGGCTTCATTCCGCAACCGGCGAAATGATGGCCCGCCTCTGCCGAACGCAACTCCGGATTGATCCCGACAAACAACACCCGCATACCCGGTTTGATATGATCCGCGTGCCGCTGGCCTGTAGGCATGGACCTGATTAATCTTTTGAGGCAGTTTAGTAAGCCTCAGGCTATTCCGCCACAGAGACGTGCAGGAAAAAGCCTTCTCCATTTTATTAGAACGAAACCGTAACATGTGAATTGTACGAGAGAATCTCGGTCACTGTCCAATTATTTTCTGCGGCATCAAGCTTGCTGAACAACTTGTGAGTGCCGAATTGGCGGCACCATATACACATCCTTGAAGGAGGACTACCGTTATGAAGAACATGTTGATGGCGATCATGGCAGTGGCAGTGGCAGTGACGTTCAGCGCGCCGGCATTCGCGGAAGGCCCGAAGGAGGGCGGCAAGGACAAGAAGCCCGGAAAGGTAGTTGAGGCGATCTACGGCGATGAGGGCAAGAAGGAAAAGGAGAAGAAGGGCGGCCATGTCGACACCTTCGGCGATGAGAAGAAGAAGGAAGACAAGGGCAAGTAAATCCAGCCCGATCTGGCGAGGCTAGTTGGCTTGGGGGCCTTCCACGAGGAAGGCCCCCAGTCGTTTCTTCATCCGTGAGCTCTGAGATAGACTGCCTGTAGTCCCACGATCGTTTTTGCATCTCGAATCGTTCCATCCGCGATTTTCCCCACCGCCTCTGCGAGCGGCATTTCGATCACATCCAACACTTCGTCGCGATCCAATTGCTGCCGGCCTTTTGTGAGACCGGTGGCTTGATAGACGTGAATCACTTCGTCCGCGAATCCCGGAGCGGTAAAAATACTCGAGAGCAGCTCAAACGACGAGGCCCGATAGCCGACCTCTTCCTCCAGTTCCCGTGAAGCACAGTGTAAGGGATCCTCGCCGGGATGGAGTTTTCCTGCAGGAATTTCATAGATGAATCCTCCTGCCGCATGACGGAATTGTTTGATCAACACGACGGTCCCATCATCCTTCACCGGAACGACCGCCGCGGCGCCGGGATGGCGGATCGTCTCAAGATCCACCGTCACACCGTTTGGCAATTGAACCGTGTCGATGTTCAGCGTGACAACTTTTCCGGCGTAGATGTGTCGCGTCATGGATGCAGCTCGCTTATGGCCTATGGCCTATAGCACGCACGAAAACGAATGTTGTCGAGGTCATCCTGTTTGTGTCATTCGCCATACGCTATACGCTCTTGGATTTTCTGTAGAACGGCGGCTTGACGACCTTTGCCGGAACCGATTTCCCTCGAATGTCGATGAGGATTTCTGTCCCCACTTCGGCGTACTTGGGAACGATATACCCTAATCCGATCCCCTTCTGGAGCAGAGGGGACAAATTGCCGCTGCTGACTGTTCCGATCGGTGCCGGGGATGGTGCTGGAGAAAGAATCGTGAATCCATGCCGGGGGACACCTTTTTCGAGCAATTCGAACCCGACGAATCGACGAGGCGGGCCCGCTTGTTTCTGAGTCAGCAGGACAGGCTTGCCGATAAACTCCCCTTTCTCAAAACACACGGCCCATTCCGCTCCGGCTTCGATTGGGGTCGTCCCTTCATCGATGTCGTTGCCATACAGCAGATAGCCCATTTCCAGACGCAGGAGATCCCTGGCTCCGAGTCCGGCCGGCTTCAAACCGAACGATGCACCAGCCTCCAATAACTTCTCCCAGACAGTGCCGGGTTGCCCGTAGATATAGAACTCGTAGCCGAATTCTCCGGTATACCCCGTTCGAGCCACCAGACACTCAACCTCCGCAACCCGTACCGTCGTGGATTCTCTGAGCTTGAGCTGATCCAGTCGTGACAATCCGAGCGCGGCCACGATCGCGCGCGCAGCCGAACCCTGCAAGGCGATCTGGGCGATATCCGCTGAACGATCGGCAATTCGACAGTCGGGAAAGGCCCGACCCTGCGCCATCAGCCACGAGACGATCTTCTCTCGATTCGACGCGTTGACACACAACAGAAATTCTCCGGCCGCCGCCAGTCGATAGACAAAGATATCGTCTTTGATCCCGCCCTGCTCATTGCAGACCATCGAGTACTGTGCCCGCATAGGTGTCAACGCAGCGAGATCGTTCGTGGTCATGCGCTGAAGAAACGACTCGGCACCGGCGCCCGTGACGACAATCCGCCCCATATGGCTGACATCGAAGAGACCGGCCTTGCTGCGAACGGTGTGATATTCATCCACCACGCCGCTATACTGGATGGGCATTTCCCAGCCAGCGAAATCAACGAGCTTGGCGCCGGCGGCGCGATGTTGGGCGATGAGCGGAGTCTGCTGCATAAGGACTCATGCTGACAAGCTTGCAAGCTGGGAGGCGTATACAAGTGTCGGGATCGGACCTGTCAGCTTGTTAGCTTGGAGCCTGTTAACGTATTCCGAGTAACTCAACGTCAAAAATCAACGTGGCGTTGGGTGGAATGACTCCGCCGGCGCCCCGCGATCCATACCCCAGCTCGGATGGGATCGTCAGTTTGCGCTTGCCTCCCACTTTCATCCCCTGCACCCCCTCGTCCCAGCCTTTAATCACGCGCCCGGCCCCAAGGGGGAACGAAAAGGGCTGTCCCCGATCGACCGAGCTATCGAACTTTTTCCCGTTCTCTAACCAGCCGGTGTAATGGACGCTCGCGGTCTTGCCCGCAACTGCCACGTCTCCCGTGCCGACCACCTGATCGATATATTTGAGCCCAGATGGCATTGTGACTGCCTGATTATTTTCGGCCATGGAACCTCCTACTCCCAAGCATGATGTCAGCACTACAATCGCGACTCGTGATAAACGGTACCGTGATGTCATCGGATCTCCTCCTCAGGCTGTATGGCATGGTCCGAACGGCTCGGTCAACCCGATCGGCTACCGATCACGCTCGGCGAAAAGCGCCATGCTCGCCGTATACCCGTGCAGGAAATTCCGGCCGCCGACCGGTCCGATCTCGCCTTGCGCGAAAAATCCCGCGAGGGGGATCGCACCAAGCCGTTCCGCCGTTGCCGTTGCATCGTGGTGCGGTCGTCCGAACAAACCCTGCCCCCTGCCGCAGCAACTGAACAGGAGGGCCCCAAGGGGAGGGTGCCGATGCGCGGACCGGTCGGCCGCCAGCAATGCGTTCAAATCCTCGCTGGCCGATTGCGCATCGCGAAGCTGAAATTGCACGGTTTGCCCTTCTTGCACGATGTCGCCGACGGCGACTGCTCCGGTCGTTTGGTCGGCGCCGACCAGGTTCCTGACGAGAAAATCCCCCCGCTCGAACCGATCACGATGTTCATCGATGGCAATGCCGAGATGCAACGCCCGATGGGCATGACGCCGGTCCTCTTCCGACAGGGATTCAAACACTGCCTGGAGCCGTTCCAGGGCCGGAACACCGCCAAGCTCATGAATGAGATTGTGCTCGGCTTTGGTAACGACAAACCGGTCGCCGATCAGCCGGCACCCCTGTGAAATGACCGCGCGGATGTCCACGGGACCCGATACCTGTACCCCCACCAACCCGCCTGTGAGGACCTCATTGTGGAAGATCAGCCGATTCTCGCCCACCCGATGTCCGCCGCCGGCGAGCCCTCCGATGGCTTTGACTCCTGGATATCGTTCCTCAAGGAGGCTCAGCACTTCTTGTACCGGGGTGGTGAGTGGATCAGCCAATACGAGTAACGAGGCGTCTTCCCCGTTGAATTCTGGCCAATCGGACAACCGGAACTGGTCCTGTGTCGCCGAGAAGGACACGTGAATCGGATCCAGCACCACCTCCGGTAAAGACGCGGCCCAGAGGGTCACCGCCGGCGCCGTTTCCAACTCCTCGGTACCCGCAATGATGCCTTCCCCGCTGCATCCGATAAGGAACCGGGGACGAAGGGAGCGGCTGATCGCCGCCGCGAGCACGTCGGCTTTCATGGCATGGTGCGCCGAGAAAAACAGGCAGGCCAGATCGATCGGTGCCGTGCCGAACTTAGCCTGAACTTCATCGGCCAGATCCCCGGCTGCCTTCCCCGTATCGGATTGTGTGGACAAAGCCGTCGCGAAGCGTAGGGCACCGGTCTGAGAGGACGATGAAGGGGAGAGGCTCGGCATAGGTGCGCGAAGACTGATTCGTGCGGTCAGACACCCGGGTCCATGCGTTGAGGCCGATCCTGTGACAATTTCTTGTAATAGCGCCACAGGTAGGAATGGTAGTCGTCGAGTTGCGCCAAGAGATAATGCAATTCGGTAGGATCTTCGGTCTCCAATGCACGGGTCATGCGGGTCTTGAGAAATTCGGCAAAGGCTTCGGTTTTCTCCACTGCCGTCAACAGGCGCAACCCGCCGCCGATTTGATATTCGTTCACCGGTTCTTTCTCCTCACAGGTTGGCTGAAGGATAACGAGGGGGCAGCCGTAATTGCAAGCGCCTACCGTTCCTATAGGCACACGTCTCGTTCAAGATCATCGACCATTCCGAACCGAGCCGGACAAGAAGCCTTTCACCCGATGGAGATCAATCGCTTCAATCCGGTTCCCGTCTCTGCCCAGGACCGTGGTCGCCATCGTGAGAGCGTTCAGAACCGCTTCTTCCGTCGCTTCAACCGTGGCGGAGATGAGCGGATTCAGATGGGTATCGGCGAGATGAGTCAGGATATAGGTCGGATCTTTCGGGTAATGGGGGATCTCGTTGGCGGTCGAAAAGGCCAGAATGAAGTCGCCGCTCCCGTGACGGACCGTGGAACCGGTCCTGGCCAGACCAAGTGTGGCGCGCTTTGCGAGTCTGGTCAGCTGCCGGGCATCCAGCGGGGCGTCGGTTGCGACAATGATAATGATGGACCCTTCGCTCTGGCCTGGCGAAAGGGCTTCGGAGATTTGAGGAGGCGACTCATAGAGCCGCCCCACCGGCACACCAGCGACAACGAGTTCAGACCGTCTGCCATGGTTGGCATTGACCAGCACCCCGATAGTATATCCGCCTTCTTTCTCCGGCAATTTTCTGGAGGCTGTACCTATCCCGCCCTTGAATCCGTAGGCCACCATGCCGGTGCCAGCGCCGACCGTACCTTCCTTGACCGGACCGCCGCTCGCTCCGTCGAGGGCGGCCATCACGTCTTGCTCCGACACATGCCGTCCCTGAATGTCGTTCAGCCGTCCATCGTCGCACTCCGCCACGACCGGGGTGAGCGTATCGTCGGTAATGCCAATCTCGGGATATCGTTGGATCATCCAACTCATCACGCCGTTCGCGACGCGTGGAACGTTCAGCGTGTTCGTAAGGGCAATAGGATATTCCAGAAATCCGGATTCCGCGACCCACGAAAGTCCGGTCATCTCACCCGTCCCATTCAGGACGAACGAGCCGGCCGGCACTTTCTTGTGCCACACATCGTCACGGGGAATGATGACCGTCACGCCTGTTCGGATCGGCCCGTGCCCCGGCTTCAACGGCCCCTCACCCACGATGATCGTCCTATGACCTACTTTGACTCCCGCGACATCTGTAATGGCATTGAGGGTGCCAGGCAAATATTGCCCGATGACGATTCCAAGCTCGCGCAGCCGTTGGCGCTCTTGTTTGGATTCTGCTGCAGCCGTGGAGAGACACCCGCCAAGTAATGCTGCGATGCAGGACCACAGCGCCACCTGTGCTGCTTGCCGGCAGCTAGACTTCATGCGTGCTGCCGTGATGGGGAATCCGCACATCGATGGCCTGATGTTCTCCCTGAATTGCGGCCCCCAAGGAAAGGGCCTGCTTCTCCTCACCGTGGACGATGAAGATCGTGCTGGGAGGTGGATCAATCGAACGGACATACGCGAGTAAATCATTCCGATCGGCATGGGCGGACAAGCCGTTGAACTTGACGATTTGGGCTCGGCGCTTCGTCGGCACGCCGAAGATCGGCACCACGTCCCAGCCCTCGACAAGCTTGCGTCCCAACGTATGTTCCGCCTGAAAACCGACGAACACAATCACGTTGGCTTCGTCCTGAATCGCATGTTTCAGATGGTGAATGACGCGGCCGCCCTCGCACATCCCCGACGAAGAAATGATGACACAGGGCCCCCGCATGGCATTGAGCCGTTTGCTGTCTTCCTGCGATGAGACAAAGTGGATATAGCGTGAGGCGAAGACATCGCCTCCGGAAGAGAAGGTTTTCAAGGTTTCTTCGTCATAACATTCCGGGTGCCGTTTGAACACCTCTGTGGCCTTATCGGCCAGCGGTGAGTCGATATAGATCGGGATTGGGTCCACCCGGCCCTCGCCGACCAGTTCCTTGATCCGCATGACCAGTTCCTGTGTGCGGCCCACCGCGAAGGCCGGCACGATGATCTTGCTCTTATGTTGTCGCGCATGGGCGATCAGGTCCTGGGCTTTCTTTTTCATCTCTTCGCCCGCCTGTTCATGCAGGCGGTCGCCGTAGGTGGATTCCAGTATAAGCACATCGCAGGGTGGCGGAGGCTCAGGATCGCGAAGGATCGGCATATGGGATCGCCCCAAGTCTCCACTGAACAACACGGTGGTAGAATTCCCACGCGCCGTATACTTCACGCGGACGGCAGCGGATCCCAGGATATGACCGGCATCGTGAAACGACCCTACGATGCGCGGCGCGAGCTTGAGTTGATCTCCGTAGCGCGCGCCGTCAAACTTTCTGATAATCTTCCTCACATCGTCGCCGTCATACAATGGCTGAATACAGGTTCGGCCTCGCCGCTTCTCGTGTTTGTTCACATACCGGCAGTCGTTTTCCTGGACGCGGGCAGAATCTTCTAACATGATCCCTGCCAGGTCTGCTGAGGCTCTGGTGAGATAGACTTTCCCTGAAAATCCTTGTTGTGGCAAAACCGGCAACGCACCGGAATGATCGATGTGGGCATGGGAAAGCAATACGGCTCCTAGCGATTTGGGATCAAACCCAAAGTCCCGATTCCGTCTAGCCGCTTCGTCGCGGCGACCTTGAAACATTCCACAATCCAACAACATCCGGAAGCCCGGCACTTCCAACAGATGTCGGCTTCCCGTGACGGATCGGGCGGCTCCGTGAAAAGAAAGTTTCATGTTGGATTCACCTTGTTGTGGCGTACGATCAGATCCCAGGCTTCCTGGGCGGTTTCGGCATAGTGAAATAAGTTCAGATCGGCGGATGAGATGAGTCCGTTGTCCACCAGCCACTGCCAGTTGATGACGTTCTCCCAAAATTCGCGCCCCACCAGCACCACCATCACTTGGTCGGTCTTGCCGGTTTGCAGAAGCGTCAGGGTTTCGAACAGCTCGTCGAGCGTCCCGAATCCGCCAGGAAAAGCGACCAGTGCCTTCGCCCTGATCAGAAAATGCATTTTCCTGATCGCGAAATAGCGGAACTGGAAACTCAACATCGGAGTGATGTAGGGATTCGGATGCTGCTCGTGGGGCAGCGTAATGTTGAGCCCCATCGATTTGGCATGGACATCCGAGGCTCCGCGGTTTGCCGCTTCCATAATGCCGGGTCCCCCACCGGTGACGATCACGTAGTCGCAACGGCCGTCAATTTGACAGGTTGAGGAGACCAGCCGTCCAAACTCGCGAGCCACGTTGTAGTATTTCGAGAGGGCGACTTGCCTTCGCGCGATGGCCGCCTTGCGTCGGACCTCAGGATTGTCCGGAGTTCGCGCCGCGTCCGCTTCGGCTTCTCGCAACGCCTGCTCCATGGCCTCCGGTTCCTGGATTCTCGCGCTGCCGAAGACGACGATGGTCGAGTGAATCTCCTCTTCGCGTTGAATCAGTTCCGGCTTCAATAGTTCGAGGCCGATTCGGATAGGCCGTAGCTCGTCCCGCTCAAGAAATTCTGCATCCTTGAAGGCGTGGAGGTAGGAGGAATGCGGGGGGGCAATGCCCTGCTGCGACGTAGGATCGGAAGAGCCCGGCTTCATGGTCGGACATTATAGCGGGGCTGATAACCGGCGGCAATTGCAGCCGATGCCGGTTCAGCCTTTCTGGACGCTAGAACGGCCAGAATTCAAACAGAGCATGCTCGTCCGTCAAGCCAAATGCGTAGGAACGTACGATAAGTCGGTCATCGCAGATGATGAGCAGGCGCTGAATGTTAATCCCTGTCCCGGATAGGGTCATCGTGGGTGCCACGGGAGATACGACTCGAAATAAGTACCCTAAGTTGAGCGACGAAGAGCGGGTCGTGCTCCATTTGAATTCTGCAAGAAACTGATCGGAAACAGCCGTAATCTCTTCCGGAGCACCCAAATGATCCACCACGCGATGCAAGGTGGTTTCGCCGACCGTGATAAAGGAAAGGTCTTCCGGTGTGATCGGTGTGTTGAAGTCGACCCTTCGTACCGCGCACCCCCACAAGCCCATACAGAGTATGAAGACCATGAGAAGGCGGGCATACCGTGCCTTCATGATTGATCTATTTCCCCCAGGGTCGTATCGTAAAATCGACTTCTGGTGTTCGTTTGCCATAGATCACATCCTGTACGATGCCTTGCCGGTCAAAGAACACATAGAGATTATCACTTCTCACATTCACGCTCAGGATGTTGAACACGAGTAAGATAAGCCCGGGAGATTTCCCATCGTAGTAGTAGTATTGGAAAATTTCTTTGTCGTTGCCGACGATAATGCGATCGGGGGCTCCTAAGAGAGTCACCACCGATTCTTTCTTGGTGATTCCCTTTTCGATTTGGCTGAGGCTTTCCTCTTGTATAGGGTTTCCAACCCGCCCGCGGCTGAGGACGCAGCCATTGATGAGAAGGCTTAATCCGACAAGAAGAAGCACGGATGTTCTGAAGAGCATGAATCCTCCTAGCGATCTCTGGTATGAGGCTGATCAATCGGTTTCGGCAACACGAAATCCTGTTCATAGACCCAGTACCCCGACGGGGCTAGTCCAACACGCTGGTAGACGGTCTGGGCAGGCTGATTGTCTTGCTCTACATATAGCCTAATTCCACACACGGCTGGATCGGTCTTGGCTTTCTCAACGATATGGTGATGCATTGATCGATAAATTCCTTTTCGTCGCCATGCAGGGTCGACATACACGCTCTGCACCCACCAGAACATCCCGTTGCGCCAGTCGCTCCACTCAAATGTGATCATCAATTGGCCAACAGGTCTGTGGAGACCACGTTCTTGGTACTCCGCGACAATAAAAAATCCCCGTTGAGAATCCGCCAATAGGGCATGTGTCCCTTTGAGAAGCCGGACGAGATCCAGCTGCCTGCCTTCCGTTTCCCATGCCATGGCTGCGCTGAAGCCGACCAGGACATCAGCATCCTGTGGCCCCGCCTGTCTCACGCGGATGTAAGGAGTGGAAAGCATAGGGTTATTAGGGATGGGAGTGCGGTTCATCGAGCCAACCGTTTCGTGCTTTATAGAACCCTGCGGAGAATTCCAATTTCATCGCGTCTTCCGGAGGCAGGTTGATCGGATGTACCTGCTGTTCCGGAATGAAAGCGAGGTAACCTGTGAAGGGATGGATTGCTGTTGGCACAAAAACCATCAGGAGATTGGCAGCCGATGCAATTTGAATGGTGTTCGGGGCAGTCCCCATGACGAATCCAAGTGCCCACAACCCGTCACGGGGAAAAGGAAATGCCACGACAGTGCTTTTGCCGAACCGGGAGCGGAAGTTCAGGACATCTGTCATCCCTTTCAAAGTCAGATAGATACTCTGGACGAGTGGAATTCGCTCAAGTCGCTCCTCCACGCGCCTCATCAGGCGTTCTCCGATGACATGATCCGTCACGATTCCACTGAGGATGAGGAGGCAGATGAGAAGTAACAAGCCTATTCCTGGAATGGGATCCGACATGTGTCTGCCAACGACATTATCGAGCGTAGTAAATAGTGCCCAGAGAATGAACACCGTCGCCCACGTTGGGATCAGGATCGCGAGTCCCGCAAGAAACCATTTCCAGAGTGTCGTGGTCATGGCAAAGTAGAGGATGAGTCGGAGTGTACCAGACTTGCGGTAATCAATGGGAGGGTCGTGTGAAGGTGGCTTGCTCTCCCAGATTGCTTACCGTATGATTTGGCAATCATAAATAGTGCCTGTCGGTTAACTCCTACAAATTGAAGGATAAATGATGACCAACAAGCTTGACAAGGATCTACTCGCCATTCTCTGCTGCCCCGAGACGAAGCAAGCGGTGACGGTAGCTGAATCAGCCCTAGTCGATAAACTGAATGCCGCAGTGGCCCGCGGCGGGTTGAAGAATAAGGGGAAGAAGCCTGTCTCAGAACAGATGGATGGTGGCTTGATCCGTGCCGACCAGAAGATTCTTTATCCGATCAGAGAGGGCATTCCGGTGATGTTGATTGAAGAGGGGATTCCTCTCGATCAAGTTTGATCTGTCATCACCCCACACTCCTCCCCCTGACTCCGTCTCGCTCAAAACGCGTCCTCCTTCTTGTTCCCTTCGACGGAATCGCACGCAGCCGCCAGCGTGGCTATGGACTGATGATCTGTCCCGTGCCGTGTGGGTTATCAGTCTTAGATCCGGTGGATGTCCCGCATTGCATACAAAGATATTCGTAGAGACTGCCGCTCGGGAGAACGAGGAGCAGCCGTTCTCGAGTCGGGGTGGCAACTCTACAATGAGGGCAGTAGAGGAGGGAGGCATTGAGGGATCGGAACTGACCCTGTTGTTGTGCTCCGACAGGGTGTCGTCGGTTTGGATTCGATGAATCGCTTTGGGGGCTCGGCAGCCAAGCTGGAACTTTTCTTCTCGGAGGGGTTGGCATGAGTAATTCTATTTATAGAGGCCGGGGATGGTCAAGGCCTCGATGCCCGAGGCGAAAATATTCCCGGCTGCAAGACTTCATCGCTGAAGAGCGTACGATGGGGATCGCTTGTGATCGTTAGGCAGCGGTGGTTTTGGCAGATTCGATCTCTGTGGCGGTGATCAGACTGGAGAGGTAATCGGCAACGAAATTCAAGGCTTCCTCTCGGCCATCGGCTCTGCGCCCCTTTTCACGGCGTTGCACCGACAGTTCATGTTCGAGGTCTGATTTTACCTCGCCCAACACCCGTTGAAGGGACGACGGAGTCAGGTTGGCATCCATATCCTCAAGCTCTTGGCACCGGTCGAGGACCCAGTTAAGACCTTCAATTCTGCCGGCGTAATGTTCCTGTTCTGCGGTGTCGATTCGCGCCATGGCGGTCGCAAAGGTTTGTGCTTCGTAGACCAAATTGTAGAAACTCGTCACGGCCCGCTGTAACGATGGATTCATGATGCTCCTTGTCTCCTAATCTACATCACGCTGATTATACATGAGTCTGCGCAGACGACAAGGAATATTTTTGGCGCTCAGGTAAAAAGCAGGGAGTCGAATTCGTTCATGAATCCGTAATAGAGGGGGGCGAAGTCCTTTAAGCAGTCCGGGCTTGTTTCCTTTAATCGTTTAAAGAAAAATACCTGCGCTCTCGGGTCCAGCTGTTCAAGAATCTTACTCAGTTGTGCCATGGTATAGCTACCTGACGGGACGCTTAGGATGTAGTGTACGAGACGTTCGACAAATTGCTCGGCCACATACTCGCTTATCAGGTATCCCTCGGGTAGTTGGCCTGACGCGAGGAACTGGTCAAAAGGAATGGCTTGTGCCGCAAAGGGGACGGACTCAGACTGTGAGGTCACGACGGTGGCACTCCTAAGGTCCTTGGTATATGCAGACTTCGTGAGGAAACTTTATCGGACCCCCTAGTGCCCGTCAAGCGTGCAAAAGGAGCAGGGAGGAGTGAGTCCAAAGACTGGCAAAAGAAAACGAGCAGGGTCCCTTTCGGGAACCCTGCTCGTTTCCACCTGAGAGAGTTTGAGGCTTAGAGCCAGGTAACCCGTTCAGCCGGCCTGATGTAGATCGGCTCTTCAACCTGGATTCGCGCCACTTCCTTGCCCGACTTGTTGAATCCCAGCACGGTGTCGTTGTACATCTCAAACCGTTTCCCATGGATCTGGGTTTCAAAGACTTTGGGGCCTGGGATAACGTCATACCGGAACACAATCTGCTGACTCGCCCTCCACAGCTGAAGAACGGCCAAGAGTTCTCGACTCGGTACAAGGTACTTCTCGATCGCGTTGTCCACGCCTGGACCAAACATCTGCCGAGCATAGCCTCGTGGGCTGTGCCGCGGAGGAATGTAGTAGCCGTTAGGCTCCGTACCCCATTGTGGGTAGAGCGGTAGTGCGACCTGTTCAACCCGAATAGCATAGTACAGTGGATGCCAGCGATCTTCGGCCCAGAGGCCATCCTCGCCGATGCGGACAAGGCTTTGCATTCTGATTTTGCCAACGCAGGCGGCCATGCAGCGGGTTTCCATTGGCTCCCCGCCTGTCAGCGGATCCTTGCCTTCGATGCGAGGATAACAGGCAATGCACTTTTCTGAGACACGAGTCGTGCCTCGATACATCGGTTTCTTGTACGGGCATTGCTCCACGCACTTCTTGTACCCACGGCAGCGATTCTGGTCGATCAACACAATACCGTCTTCCGGTCTCTTATAGATCGCCTTACGCGGGCAGGCCGCCAAACACCCAGGATAAGTACAGTGATTACAGATGCGCTGCAGATAGAAGAAGAATGTTTCATGTTCAGGCAAACTACTGCCTGTCATTTTCCAGGGTTCATCTCGTGAAAACCCTGTTTTGTCAATGCCTTCGACTAGTGCGCGCATTGATGTTGCGGTATCTTCATAGATATTCACGAAGCGCCACTCTTGGTCCGTCGGAATATAACCGATGGCCGCCTGTCCGACCTTCGCACCGGCATCAAAAATCGTCATCCCTTCGAAGACCCCGTATGGCGCATGGTGCTTGCGCCCGACACGGACGTTCCACACCTGGCCTCCCGGATTCACCTGTTCAATGAGCTGGGTGATCTTCACGTCGTAAAACTGTGGATACCCGCCATACGGCTTGGTTTCCACGTTGTTCCACCACATGTACTCTTGCCCCTTTGAGAAGAGCCAGGTCGACTTATCCGCCATGGAGCATGTTTGACAGGCCAAGCACCGATTGATGTTGAACACAAAGGCAAATTGCCACTTTGGATGCCGTTCCTCATAGGGATAAAGCATCTTTCTTCCGAGATGCCAGTTATACACTTCAGGCATTGTTTCTCTCCTTTTCGTTAGGCGTGAGGAGCAAAGAGCCGACCCTCGCCTTGTCGCCAAACGCCTACGGTTACACCTTAATCTTAATATGTTCGCCTTTAAGCCACTTGATCATGAATTCATTTTCTTGACCAGGTGTGAATCCGGTCCTTACAGGTTCCCATGGACCGCGTGCACCGATTCCGCCGTCCTCGGCCTTGGTGATCCGGATCAAGCACTCCTTTGGCACGGTATTGATCGCGTGGTGATCAACCTGATAGCCCCATTTGAATTTCCACGCAATGGCATGCTTACCGGGGAGTGAGTCGGTCTGATGCATCGGCATCAGCCAATTGCGTGTGAACGATTGCTGGGCTCCGTAACGGAAATTCGACTGGTACCCGGTGTCGATCGCAATGGCCCGTCCGTCAGGTCTGGTTTCATGTCCTTTGACGGATTTGGCCGTTGCCACATATGGCGCATGCTTCGTCATAGTCACGTGATACGGATACGCCGGGTTGTACTTGGCTCGAATCATCAGTCGAGCAACTTTGTAATAGGGATCGCTTGGCTTCCACCCACGGTAGGGCCGGTCAACCGGATTCCCATCAACATACACATAGTCTCCATCGTTGATACCGCGGTCTTTAGCCGCTTGAGGATTGATGTGGAGCTGATGTTCGCCAACGCCAGGCGTCCGTTTGTCCATCCGATAAGGGTCGCCGAAGTTTGATTCATAGATCTGGACCCAATCGTTAACCGACCACTGGCTGTGCACCCGATGCCGCGTTTTGGGAGTAACGCAGTAGAATTGATACCCCTTTTCCCACAGGGGGTTGCTGTGCCGTTTGATCTCGTGCCATGAGAGCTTAATGTTCCGTACTGTCTTGTCATCATGGTGCTGCGCCGTGATGGGTATGCCGTAGTCATCCGGCCTGCAATAAGGATTGGTCGTGAAGATGGCGTTCGGCAAGTACGGCGTGGCCTCAGGCCCTTCACGGTGGGAGATGAAATTCTCTCCGTATTCGATTGCTTCTGGCTCTATCCGATAGTTTTCATAGCGACCGCTACGGGTCCACATAGGCTTGGACTCGTTCGTTTCTTCCCAGAAGGGATGACGCGGATAGGTACGTACCATGACCATCCAGCCTTTTTCGGACTTCAGCATCACGTCTGCTGAATAACCGTAGAAAGTGCTGGAGGCATCGAGCATGCGCTGGACATACACGTCAACGCGATTGCTATAGACCATCGCGAAGTAGTCCCGCATACGTTTGTCACCGGTCATGTCCGACAACTTGGCGGCCACACCGGCGAAGGTGTCGAGGTCATTCCGAGTGTCGTAGAGAGGACGGATTCCACCTTTCCAAATCTGGACCCATGGATTGGACACCGTGATCGTCATCTCCGGATAGGTGAATTCAACCCATGTGTTGCAGGCAAAGGCGATGTCGTTGTGATTGACATCCGACGTCATCTCAACATCTTGGGTAATTAAGCACTCAAGGTTGGGATCGACGTTGCGTACCATGTCATAGTGGTGCTTGGCGTTATTGAGCACGTTCACGTTGGTCACCCAACGGAATTTGCTCGGAGTCGGCATATGGGTCTTACCGGTAAAGACTTTCCGGCCATACTTTGGCGTGTTCACGATGAGGGCCGTATCACCGTGGTTCCAATACCCAACCTCTTCTCCATAATAGTAGGATTTCGTTTTGATTTCTTTCCCGTGTGCATTTGGATCCAAGGTAATATTGAAGGGATCCTCGCCCGTATGCACAGCGAGACCGGCCCCGGACCAAGGCGTAGCCGTCCACGCGCCAGCTTTATAGTTACCAGCCCATGTATGCTGGCCTGTGCCGAACTTTCCGACGTTACCGGTGATGATGAGGACCATCGCCGCACCGCGGGAATTGATGGTTTGATGGAAATAGTGGCAGGTACCTTCACCGTTGTGAATTGCAGCCGGCTTGATGGTACCCGAGTCACGAGCCCATCGAACGATCAGATCTTTCGGCGTGCGGCAGATTTGATGGACGGTGTCCAGGTCATAATCTTGGAAATGCACCATATACATCTGCCAAACCGGCATGGCATCGATCTCGCGGCCGTTGAGCAGTTTTACGCGGTAGGTCCCGTTGAGCGCCGCATCGATGCCGCTGTTCGCATAATGCCAGCCCACCTGCTCTCGGTGCAGAGGAACCGCCTGCTTCTTATTGAGATCCCAAACCATCATTCCGCCGAGCCGTTCGATCTGCTCCGCTTTCAACGACTGAATCCGACCGGAGTAGCTCTTTGAGAAATCGGGAAATTTGTAATCCGCGATCACGTCGCGCGGATCAAGGTACTGCAAGGTATCCGTACGGATGAGGATCGGCGCATCGGAAAAGGATTTCATAAAGTCGATGTCATGCATGTTTTCATCGACGATGATCTTCATCGCGCCGAGAAACAGCGAACCATCGGACTCTGGGCGTAGCGGCATCCAATAGTCAGCTCGATAGGCTGTTGGGTTATATTCGGGTGTAATGACCACCACGCGAGCACCGCGCTCGATACACTCCAACTTCCAGTGGGCTTCCGGCATTTTATTTTCGACGAAGTTCTTCCCCCAGCTGGTATTGAGCTTGGAGAAGCGCATGTCGGCGAGGTCGATATCCGATCCTTGCGCACCCGACCACCAAGGATGGGCAGGATTTTGGTCGCCGTGCCAGGTGTAATTCGACCAATACCGACCGCCTTGAGCCTGATCGGGGCCGACCTTTCGAATCCAGGTGTCCAACAGGGCGTTAACGCCACCGTTCATGCGGGTATTGCCCATTTTGCCGACAATGCCGAGCACGGGCATACCGGATCGGTGCTTAAAGCACCGGGTACCTGCACCCTTCATCATTTCGATCATCTCGGGAGCATAACCCTGCTCTCGGAGACGTCTCGCACCAGCCTCACCGCTGTATCGGGTGGCAATGATGATCATGGCCTTTGCAGCATAGGTAAAGGCCGTATCCCACGAGACCCGAAGCATGTCGTCCAAGAAGCGGCTATCGAATTTGTATTTGCGCTTCGTCTCAGGGGTCAGCTCAGGGGAGCCATCATCCATCCATTGTTTCCAGCCCTTCCGCATCAATGGACCCTTGAGACGATAGGGCCCATACACCCGCCTATGAAAGGTGAACCCCTTGAGACACATCCGTGGGTTATGGGCAAACGTCCCGCGGTTGCCGTAGAGATCCTCATAGGTCTGATGGTCGTAGTTCTGCTCTACACGCATAATGACACCGTTCCGGACGAACGCCCGAACACGGCATGCGTGCGTGTCGTTTGGAGAACAGACCCAGGTGAAGGATGAATCGTACCGATACTGGTCGTGATAGACCCGCTCCCATGATCGATCCGGATAGTCACCCAACGGATTGCCAACCTCAATAACCGGCTGCAGTGCGGTCAACGCCAGAACTTTATCCGCCACCGCCACTGCGGCGACCGTTCCCGCGGAGACTTTCAAGAACTGCCTGCGCGACAAAAACATTGTAGACACCTCCTACGATTTTGAGGGTCCCGCTAGACCCCCACTAAAACTCATGACGCCGTTACCACTTAGCGATACCGATCCAAGACTATAAAATTTCAATCCCTAAGCTCGTTTAGGCAGTTGAAATGGAGCTCTACACAAGAAATCACTCGGATACTAAGCAATAGCTGAACCAGTTTGATTTGATATGCGGCGGCAGTTCACATTATTTACTAAGTCAATGTAGTAGAAGGAAAATTTGCACTGTTTTCATGTCTCAGTTTTGATCAAGATAACTTAGCAGAATGATTACCTGCCGTATCAATCGATCAATGAAATTTCGGTGGAACATGAATTGATGTAATAATTCAAGATGTTGACAATGGTTTTTACAATGACAGCGATGTTACTAAATTGTAGCACTTCTGACTTTGTAGATGCTTAGGCAACAAACAGGTAGTGATCCTCTTCGGGATATAGATTGCTTGACAGTGTGTTGTGAGCTCAGTAGAATCCGGCTCCCTTACCTGGACTGCGACTTCTGAGAGCGGGAATAGCTCAGTGGTAGAGCATCGCCTTGCCAAGGCGAGGGTCGAGGGTTCAAATCCCTTTTCCCGCTCCATCTTCTTTTTGTCTCTGATTTCGTCTGAACGCATATAGGATCCTGCCTGCATTCTACTGATGGCGTTCTGAATAGTCTCCGGGGAGTAGTCGGCCAGGTCTGAGCTCAACAGTCTGAACCTATGCTTCATGGTTGCATTCTGAGAATTTTCCGCTAATGTGATTCCGATGAAGACAGATTCCATTTCACGTTAGCATTTATTCTCTGACCAGGCCGGATCACGTCCCTTTGAGGATGTCCATCCATGTCAGAACAACAACCCGCCAAAGGCTCGGCTCTCACCCTTACAATCGGTCTTGGCCTCATCATCGCGATCATTGGACTCGGTTATCTATTTCTCTTCAAACCTCAAGGCCTATCGACCCAGACCTTTTCGTTTTTACCTTCGACAGCCCAGCCCGGCCCCTCATCACCTAATCCCTCACCCAAACCTTTCGAGCCCGAGCCACCTTTGACGCGAGCCTCAATCGATCTTCTACTGAACAACCTTGAGCAAGCCACCAGACAAAAAGACGTTGACAGCGTTCTGCGACACATCGCTCCCGACGTGACGGTCACCATCCATATGAGGCAGGGAACACACCAGCAGTCCGCGATGTTGACACGAGAAGAGTACCGGAAAACGCTCACGATGGAATTCGCCTTCCCCAGCGCCAATGATTTTACCCGTGTGAATACCACGGTCTCGCTGGCTCCCGACGAGCGAAGCGCAAAAGTTTCATACAAAACGACGCAGACTTTGCTGCAATCGAATCGGGAATTCAAAATCGAGGGCGAAGAAACGTTCGTTGTACAAATGCTGGGCAAGAGGCCCATGATCGTCTCGCTGGAAAAAGTCGTTCCGGGGGATTCAATGTAGTCGCCCGTTAGTCTGTGGACACCTCCTTCCACCTCTCCGTCGGCATCTGCTCAAAACTTCTTTCCGTGCATGTCTGCCCGGTTTGGTATAATCACGCCCTACAGGATCGTCCATGCGCGTACTCGTCATCGAAGATGAAACCAAAGTCGGCTGCTTTATCAAGCGAGCGCTTGAAGAAGAAAGCTACGCCGTCGATCTGTGCGAGGACGGAGTCAAAGGGCTTGAGATGGCCTTGGCGACCAATTACGATTTGTTGGTGGTCGACCTTATGCTCCCGTCGATGTCCGGCATGGATATTCTCCGGACGATCCGTCGCGAGCGCATTCAAACTCCCGTGCTGATTCTCACGGCACAGTCCCAGATCGATCAGCGGGTGAAAGGGCTCGATGCTGGCGCCGACGACTACTTGACCAAACCGTTCGCCATCGATGAGTTACTGGCCCGCGTCCGCGCCCTTCTCCGCCGAGGCGCAACGGAAAGTTCGGGAATGCTCCAGGTTGATGATTTGGTCCTGAATCCGGCGACGCGCGAAGTCACCCGTGGCGGACAACGCGTCGACCTCACACTCAAGGAATATGCCCTGCTGGAGTACCTCATGCGGCACACCGGGCGCGTCTTGACGCGGCCCATGATCTCCGAGCACGTGTGGAATCAGGATTTCGATACCTTCACCAACGTCATCGACGTCTATGTGAACTATCTCCGTAACAAGATCGATCGAGGCCGAACCAAAAAGCTGATCCACACCATCCGGGGCAGCGGGTACATGTTGAAAGCCGACTGACATGACCATCCTGCTTATTCTGCTTCCGCTGGTCTACGGTTACCGACTCACGCCGACCCGTTCG
Source organism: Nitrospira sp. (assembly GCA_015903945.1). Classification (GTDB taxonomy): domain Bacteria; phylum Nitrospirota; class Nitrospiria; order Nitrospirales; family Nitrospiraceae; genus Nitrospira_D. The sequence goes on from JABMDL010000022.1 coordinate 24,792, forward strand.
TTCGGACCCTGCGCTGGAGCTCGCTGATGCCGCTGCGCGTCAGGCTCACCCTCTGGTACGGAAGCGCGCTGGCGCTGGTCTTGATCGTGTTCTCCGTCGTCCTGTACGTGATCACCGCCCGAAACCTTCGCGACGACGTCGATCAATCGCTCGAAGAAACCGCCGCCACCGCGGTGCGCTCTTTGGAGGAACGCGGGTTTCTTCCGCTTCTCGACGAAGAAGACCTGCTCTCCCAGTTTCCCGAATTGGCCCGAATCGACAAATTCTTTCAGATCTTCAGCCCCTCCGGCACCATCACAATCCGCTCGCCCAACATCAAACGGCATGAGGTGCCGCTCAGCCGAAAAGCGCTCGAGAGGGCATTCAACGGCCAGACGGTGTTCGAAACGGCCAAGTATCCCAACGAGCCCCAGCTGCGGCTCATCTCCGTGCCGATCAATTACCAAGGCAGACTTCTCTACATTGTGCAGGTCGGCACATCGATGGAGTCGATCGAGGATACGTTGCGCCGTTTTCTCATCCTGCTGATCGTGGCCGTGCCGATTGCGTTGGCCGTCTCGCTTGCGGCGGGGTGGTTTCTCGCCGGCCGGGCCTTGCGCCCGGTTGATGCCATCACGCTGGCCGCCCAACGCATCGCGGCGGGCGATCTCAGCCAGCGCCTGACCATGCAGACCGCGTCCGACGAAATTGGCCGGCTGGCCGGAACATTCAACAACATGATCGGACGGCTCGACGCTTCCTTTCGACAGATTCGCCAATTCACCAGCGACGCTTCGCACGAGCTGCGGACGCCGTTGACCGTGATGAAAGGGGAAACCGAACTCGTGCTGCGGCGGCCTCGCCCGCTGGAAGATTATCACTCCGTGCTCGAGAGCAATCTCGAGGAAATCGACCGAATGACCCGTATTGTCGATGAACTGCTGTTTCTCTCCCGAGCCGACATGGGCGAGGTCAAAATGGAACTGCTACCTGTCTCCCTGGAAACACTGGTCGAGGACATCCATCGCCAAGCCACCTTGCTCGGGCAGGACCGCATGATCGAGGTCGTGTTGGGAACCGTCATGCCGGCGCTGGTGCAGGGAGACGAACTGCGGCTGCGCGAACTGCTACTCAATTTGGTCGAGAACGCCGTCAAGTATTCAAATCCGAAAGGGAAAGTCACGATCAGTCTGGTGACCGACGGCCAACAGGCCATTGTATCCGTCACTGACCAGGGCATCGGTATCGCACCGGACGATCGGCCCAAAATCTTTGACCGCTTTTTCCGCACCGACGAAGCGCGCGCACACACCAAAAAAGGCACCGGTTTGGGCCTCGCCATCTGCTCCTGGATCGCCGAAGTTCACAAAGGCCGGATTAACGTGCAGAGCGCGTTGGGTCGGGGCTCCACCTTCACGGTCACGCTCCCGCTCGCACCACGCCCGGCGTGACTCGTTGTCGTTTGCGCCTGCGGCAACCCGACCAAAACAATGACGAGTTGCTCTCGCGGCTCTCAGTCGAACACCACGGTCTTCCGTCCATAGATCAACACCCGCCGTTCGATATGCCGCCGCACGGCGCGAGCCAGCACGATTTCCTCCAAATCTCGGCCTTTGCGGACGAGATCCTCGACGGTGTCCCGGTGACCGATCCGGATCACATCCTGCTCGATGATCGGCCCCTCGTCCAGATCCTGTGTGGCATAGTGCGCAGTCGCCCCGATGATCTTGACCCCACGGTCATAGGCCTGCCGATAGGGATTCGCACCGATGAAGGCGGGGAGGAACGAATGATGGATATTGATAACCGGGCAGCCGACTTGGGCCAGAAACTCCGCGCTGAGGATCTGCATGTACCGGGCCATCACGACCAGTTCCACACGGTGTTCCTTCAAGAGGGTGACGACCTGCCGCTCTTGCTGAGGCTTGGTCTCCTTGCTGACGGGGTACACGGCGAACGGAATCTTGAAGAGATCCGCCCAACTCGCGCACGTGTCGTGGTTGGAAATGATGATGGGAATGTCGATGTGGAGTTCGTCTCGACGATGCCGTTGCAGCAGATCCGCTAAACAGTGGTCCTGCTTCGAGACCATCATCCCGACACGGGTACGCCGGCTGGTCTGATGGACTTCATATCGCATCTCGAACACTTTGGCGATGGGAGCGAAGGCTGCGGGGATCTCATCGGGCGTAATCTGCAATCCCTCCGTCGCGCACTCCATCCGCATCAGAAAATCGTTCGTCTCTTCGTCCGTGTGGTGATCGGAGTCGAGGATGTTGCCCCCGAAATCGTGAATAAATCCCGAAACCCGGGCGACGATGCCCTTCCGATCTTTGCAGTGGATCAGCAAAACAATGGAGTCTTTTCTCTGTGCAGTCATGCGGTACTTCCCTGTCTGAGATGACTCAACCAATTCTAGCAGAGAGCGCGGGCTTTTCAGGCCCAAAAAAGCTCTTGGGAGTCCCGTCGTTCATGAGCATGCGAGGAGATGCGCTTCACGGGCCGGGAGCGCTACGTGACGATGTGGCCGACTAGGTCATAGGTGGCGGCATCCGTGATCTCGACCTTTACGAGATCGCCCGGGTTTGCCGTGCCCTCGTTGATATAGACAACGCCGTCGATCTCAGGCGCCAGCCCTTCATGGCGACCCTCCAGCAGCAAGTTCGACTCTTCGGAGGGACCGTCGATCAGCACGTCGAGTACCGACCCGACCCTCTCTTGCCCCTTCGCTGCCGCAATGGGGTCCTGAACTGCCAACAACTCGTTGCGGCGTTCATCCATCACGTCGCGGTCGATTTTTTTGTCGAATCCGACCGCGGGTGTGTCTTCTTCGTCCGAATAGAGGAACACGGCAACCCGGTCGAATTCCGCTTGTTCCACATAGTCCCGCAACTCGGTAAAGGCGGCTTCTGTTTCACCGGGAAACCCGACGATGAATGCCGTTCGGAAAGTCACGCCGGGAATGCGATGCCTGATACGATCGACTACTCGCTCGATGGCCGCCCGGTCGCCCAGTCTGTGCATGGCTTTGAGCATGCGGTCGTTGATATGTTGCAACGGCATGTCGATATATTTCACGATCTTCTCTTCACCCGCATACAGATCCAACAGCTCGTCCGTGATTTGCTGCGGGTACAAGTAGAAGGGCCTGATCCACCGCACGTCGTTGACCTTGACCAATTCGCGCAGCAGGGAGGCGAGACCGTGGCGAAGCCCGAGATCGACCCCGTAGTTGATCGTGTCTTGTGAAATCAGGTTGATTTCTTTGACGCCCTCGGCAGCCAGCTGCCACGCTTCGGCGACGATCGATTCCACCGGCCGGCTTCGCTGCTTGCCCCGCATCAGCGGGATCGCGCAGAAGGCGCAGTTGCGGTTGCAGCCTTCGGCGATCTTCACGTAGGCGCTGTGCTGCCTGCCGAATCGCAGGCGAGGAGCGTCCGCGTCGTAGAGATAGGGAGGCTCGCTGATCCAGAGCCGTTGCTGCCGTTTCTTGGGCATCAGGAGATCCCGGCAGATGGTGGCGATCTTCCCGAACTCGCCGGTTCCCACCACGCCGTCCAGCTCCGGCAGTTCTTTCAGGAGATTGCCCTGATAGCGCTGTGCCAGGCAGCCTGCGGCAATGAGCACCCGGCAGGCGCCATTCTTCTTCAGCTTGCCGTGTTCCAGGATGGTATCGATCGATTCCTGTTTGGCCTCTTCGATAAAGCCGCAGGTATTGATGATCACGACCTCGGCCTTTTTCGGATTGTCGGTCAGGTGGAATCCATCCTGGACAAGGGTGCCCAGCATCACTTCGGAATCGACCTGGTTTTTAGAGCACCCCAGATTGACGAAGCCGATGGTCGTTTTTTTAGCAGCAGCGGTCTTCTTCGCAAGCGCCGTCTTTTTGGTGGTTTTCTTTCGGTCGAGCTGGATCAACGGCGTAGACATTCAAGTAGTCTACGGGAGGCTTGAAAAGCCTGTCAACGAACGCACAAGAGGGCTGTCTTGATATTCTGGAAGCCGTTCCCCTAGAGTGCCCTCTATGATTCGCACGTTTCAAGGCATCAAGCCGACTGTTCCCAGCTCCTGTTTCATCGAGGACACAGGGGTCGTCATCGGCGACGTGGTGATGGGCGAGAACTGTAGTGTGTGGTTCCACGCGGTGATCAGAGGGGACGTGAACTATATCCGGATCGGCGATCGGACCAACGTCCAGGATCTCTGCATGTTGCACGTCACCCACGACACTCATCCTCTCCTGATCGGGAACGACGTGACAGTCGGACACAGTGTCGTGCTGCACGGATGTACCATCAAGGATCGCGTATTGGTGGGGATGGGTGCCATCATTATGGACGGCGCGGTGATCGGAGAGGATTCTGTTGTGGGAGCTGGGGCCCTCATCGTGGAAGGCACCGTTGTTCCGCCGAAGAGTCTGATCCTGGGCGCGCCCGCCAGAATTAGACGGGCTGTGACGGACAACGAGCTCGCCTGGATCAAGGAGTCTGCCGAGAACTACGTGCGATATGCTCGTACCTACATGGACCCTCCATCAAAGCCCACCGGTTTTGTTCCGTAACAGTCCTCCTTTCCCCCGGCTCCTCTCTCCTGCCCCCGGACCGACCCGGATGAAACAGATTGGGTCACCCACCAAGGCGGTTGGATATTGCCTCTGCTCAACGTGATACGGAGTACCATGCTGGTGACACCACTCCGCGATCCACACCACTTCCTCCGTTGAGGTTGTGACCCAACCGGGCACACTGATCTTGGGCATACAGCGATCGACAATCGACCGGACGATGCGACGCTGTTGTTCAAACCTTGTGGGGTTGAACGTGACCGGATCGAGGTTTCCATAGGACAGCGGTGAGAGGTCTGGGAATCGCTCCGGGTCGTTGAGAACACTCACGATCCAGAGATGATCGAACGTCCCCTTGGCCTTCTCCGCAGTGGATGCGCGAAACTTTACTGGCGTGCCACGGCAAGCCCGGTTGAGCGCGGTGACTTCGGACCGGCGGAGGTTATAGGGTTCGACGTGGCGTTGCAGATCCATTGCCTCAGCCAACAGACACGGCAGCTCCGCAACACCGGCTCCCACATACAGGCTTCGCCCGCCACGCCGCAATTTTCTCAGGAGCGCCTGGGATATCTTGATACCCAGCCGCTCGCAGGGCCGTCGCTTCGCCCGCCAGAACTCATCGCCTCCTTCGTAGCAATAGACGGGACCGAGCTTCTTGTAATTGAGGCGATCAAACACATCGGCGATCCCACCCCGGGTTGAGTTACGGAGATTCTTCCGTGACATTACTGATACCTTGTGTGGTTGCTTAGGCGTATGACATAGCAGAGGCTAAACATGGTCGTGCAATCTGGACAGGAGTGATTAGTCCAATGTGGGTGGGAATAACAGAGAGCGATAAGCATCAGCCGGTTGTTTGAAATTCAACCTTGCGGGTTTCAGTAACACGCTTCGACGCATCCAGAATTTCGATGGAAACGAGATTGCCCCCGGCATCATAGTCCAGAATCACGCCAGGCTTGTCCTCGTCACTCTCGGCAATGGGCGTGTTGTCCTTCAGAATCATGCTCAACGTATCGGTTTTTTCATCATATGAAACCTTCATGGCTCCCTCCAATACTTCCCGATCTTGCCGGTGCGATACGCCGTGACCACTTCGGCCGGATGTCGATCAGTATCCACAAAGACGCGAAGCAAAAATACCTTTTCGGGTTGCCCAGCGGAGATCTTCGATTGAAGAACCTCACGGCCCGGACGAACCTCAATTCGCTGATCTGGTGCGAGAAGTATCGCACGGACCATCTCTTCGCTCAAGCCTCGGCGCAGTATCTCGAGCCGGGCATGATCTGTGAAGATGTAGTCAGCAATAGGTTTCGGCTTCACTTACAATTCTCCCCTGGAGCACGCGGTGGGGCAGGGACTGGAACAGGCTATCCTGACAATGGCGGCAGTCGGCTCCGCAGTGCTCGTTCGTAACACTGACTGATGACAAGAGCAAGAGTCGTAACGTCCTTCGTCCACATGACCCGAGAAATTTCAGCGTGTCTATCTCCTGAGTCTTCGGCCCACCTAGCCATCCATGGTTACTGACAAGATGGTTGGGGAAACAGACTCAACCCTACGACCCGCGGTTTAGGAAAGCTTTTTCGCGATCCCACTCCAGCTCACTCAGGCTTACTCAAACCAATCCCATCAAGGGTTTTAGCCAATTCTCAATTTTGGCTGGAGTTGCCTGGAATGGGGTGGAATGAGGTGGGCTTGAGCACAAAATGAGCACAATGATATGGGGTGAACCCCTCCAGTGAGACACGAGAATTAGCACACTCGTGTTGATTGGACGGTCTTCTTTATCCTCTTTGCACCCTCAGTTCCAGTGTCTTCTGTTGGTCGAAACCATTCGATGGTCGCGGCGCCAGACGGGCCGGCTGCCGCCACCACCTGCTCGAACTCCTCCGGAGGACGATAGCCCAGGGCGGAATGCAGTCGAGCCCGGTTATAGTACTGCTCGATAAAGACCGTGACGTGCTTGCGCAGATGCCCGAGATCCCGATAGGTGTTCGCGTAGACCTCCTCCCGCTTGAGCGTCTTCATGAAGCTCTCACAACTGGCGTTGTCATAAGGGTTGGCCGGCCGACTCATGCTCGGAATCATGTGGTGCATTCGCAGCATCGACACGTATGCCTCGGACGCATACTGGACCCCGCGATCGGAATGATGGACCAACCCCAGCGGTGGGTGCCGCGCCGCGAGGGCGTGTGTCAGAGCCGCGATCGGCAACCGCGCCGCCAGCGTGCGGTCGAGTGCCCAGCCTACGACCTTGCGTGAGTACCCATCCAGAAGGACCGCCAAGTAGACGAACTCCGTACGCAGGCGAATATAGGTGATGTCGGCTACCCAGAGCTGATTGATGCCGGTCACCGTCAGGCGACGAGCCAGATTCAGGTACACCTCCAGGGTATGCTGCGCATCGGTGGTCACCACGAAGGCCCGCGGTTGCACGGCCAGCAGGTTGTCTTCCCGCATGAGCCGCGCCACTCGTTTGTGATTCACGAGCAGACCCCGTCGACGCAGTTCCGCCGTGATCCGCCGATAGCCGTACCGGCGCCGATGGGCCAGCGCGATCTGCTGAATCTCGGCTCACCCGGGCCAACTGACACATCTGCTCGATCCCTAACCCGCCTTGCCTCGACATCACTGCCCGGATCTGGGCGTAGATGCCCGCGCGCCAGTCTTGTCGCTCTGCTGGCGTCGCGCCTCGACGTGTTGCAAGGCACCTTTGAAAAAATCCACCTCTAAAACCTTCTCCGCTAGCACCCGCTTCAGATGGCTCAGCTCTTTCCGGAGCGTCGCCTCTCGGGCATTCGCAGGTGGGCTGCCCCCGCTCGATGTCGGCTCAAGTTTCTCACGCCACGTATACAACAGCCGCCGACTGATCCCGAGTTCCTTCGCGAGTTCGACGATGTTCTCGCACTGATTCAGTCGGTCCACCGCCATCTGCCGAAAGGCCTTCGGAAACTTCCCCACCCGTTTCTTGGCCACCTGTCACCCCCTTCGGGTGCAAGTGTGCCAATTCGCCGTGTCTCATTCTAGGGGGTCAGTCCAGATA
>JABMDL010000023.1 GCA_015903945.1 Nitrospira sp.
CGGCTGAGTCCCCTCCCATAAATCGCGCACCCCACCCTGGACCATCAAGACTGCAAGGGTCAGCAGCGATCCTAGGACAAACCACCATGCAAAAGATCGAAACGCCATGACTGGCTCTACAAGCACGCTCGGACCGGCCTGTTGGCCACTCTAGCGAAGGGCCGCCAGGCTGTCAAGAATGAGGCCATTATCTCGCCCGTATGATTCTTGCGGGCTACCCGTCTCGTGAGTCGACGGCGTGCCGTCAGCATGTTCTATTCCACCGACGGCTTCTGGCTCTGCTTCAATCCGCGATGGAGGAAGATCGAGACGCTGCCGCTTCCATTATCGGCAATGGCCAAACCTCCAAACCTGGCTCTTCCGTCCCCGTCGTTGTGGCACGAAAGGATAAGAGAGCAAACGGACCCGCCTTGGTCCGGTAGTTCCTGGGCGGATAATGAAAGGTCCCGTCGCCCTTTCCGAACAAGATCGACAGGTCGTTGGATTGCAGATTCACAATGGCGACATCCATGAGATGATCGCCATCGAAATCCCGCGCGAGGCCGAAGTTGGGGCCGGCGTTGGCACCGGAGTCCTTGCCGGCCTTGAATGTTGCGTCGCCGTTGCCGAGCAGGGTCGTGAAACTATCCCGTTCGCCATTGATGACCAGCAAATCGCTGTGCCGATCGCTGTTGAAGTCCGAGAAACTGACGCCCAGCGGCCGCTTCCCCGCCGAATAGTCTTTGATGCGCCGAAACGTCCCGTCGCCGTTCCCCTGCCAAATCGACACCGCATTGGACATGGGTCCCCCGTTGGTCACGACGAGATCCAATTTGCCGTCGCCGTTTAAATCGGATAAAGCCACACAGGTCGGCGTATCACCGTATTCGTACTGTGCCCCATGCCGAAACTCCCCGGTCCCAGTGCCGAGAAAGATCTTCACCTTGTCGTTTCGGAGCGCCACGACCAGATCCGGATGCCGATCGCCGTTCACATCATCGGTTGCCAACGACACCGGCGTCCGAAAGACCGGATAGTGTGGCCCTTCTTCAAACTTTCCGTTGCCGCGGCCGAGCAACACCGCGATCTCATCCCCACCGGAACAGGCCAGGGCAACATCGGCATGGTCGTCATGATTGAAGTCACCCATCGCGAGAGCCCGCGGCTCCTGACATACCTGTAGCTGCACATGATCCTGAAATGTTCCATCACCGTTGCCCAGTAGGATCGAGAGCGTGTTGCTGGAAATGTTGGTCGTGACCAGATCGGTCAAGGAGTCGTGATTGAGATCAGCCGCGGTGATGGTCGTGGGATTCTTGCCGACCTTGAAACTGGCAAAATAATAGAAGACATCGGGAGGATTGTACGGCTCCGTTCTGGCGCAGGCGGCAGTCCACCCGCACACGGAGCAGAGGGCGAGTGCTGTGAAGAACGATCCGATACTGGGGCTCATTCTCCAATATGCCGCGCTCACAACGCCTGTTTTGCTTCTGTGCTCTTGGGCACTGGGACCATCTCACATCATGGGGAACCGGATGGCGCAGTATAAGAACCTTCTTTCAACCTGGCAACGGAAGAATCGCGCAATCGGGCTTTGAATTTCACGCATCGCCTGCGCTAAAATACCCCTTCTTTAAGGAGGACGCTACAATGAGTAAGATTGTGAACGTCGACATTACCATGTATGGAATCGCCGAGGTGCTCCACTGGTGCCACGATCGGAACAAGGGACGTATCGGAGGCGTTGACACAGCAGGCTTTGAGAAAATGAAGGCGCTGCTCGCAGAAAAACCCCAGTCGGGGGATTATTTCACGCTGGATCAGTTTTGGAAAAAGAAGGTGACGCTCCAGCTGACCCAAGAAGAAGTCGAGACCATCGACCGGTGTCTGTACGACATTCCGAATTTCGACAACGAGCCGCTGCCGCAAATCCGCCATAAATTCTGGCCGAAGGAAACAGCCGCCCACTAATAAGGACAGTGGTCCCCATAGATGTGAGATGGGGGCTTTGAGGGACTAGAGTGGGCCTTCGCCTTTGAGGTATTTCCGGAAGCGGTCCATCAACTCGGCGCCCAGGGTGCCTCCCTCCGGCTTCTTGGTCGCAGGATCGGCGAAGTGGCCGCGTATTTCCTGGAGCCGTTTTTCCGCTTGGTCGTTCCCTTGCAGGCGTTTGGTTTTCCGCAGGGCGGCTTCGAACGCATCGAAAGTCAGTTCGCTGTACCCGAACGACCGAATTCGTTTCACCGCCTTCATCATTGCCTGATTGCGGAACGTCGTCAGATGGTCCGAGTCGATCTCAGCTAATCCCAATTTCCTCGCCCGCCGCTCCGCCGCCTTTCGGATGCCGCTTCGCACGAAATCCGGAGCGGTTTGCAGCCGTTTCCACGCCTCGTCGGTCCAGACCACATGGTCTTGCGGGCTATCCCACAGCTGGGATAACCCCTGGGCATTGATCACCGTGAGGCCTCGCTCGTGCGCCAAATCCTCGGCATCCCTCTTGAGCATATCCGTCACGAATTCGGCAGCGATCGCGGGCGACTCTTTGACCTTCTCATGCAGTTGCGCCAGTGCGTCCTCGGTCCATTCCATGACAGGCCCTGCAGCTTCTTGCAGATCGCCGAGCGCCTCTACTTTGTCGTACAACTCGACGTTCACTTCAAGATGCCCACGCTCCCTGGCGATCTCTTCGGCAATTTGCTGAATCATCGGACGCATGAACTCAGGCACGCTCGCTAAACGCTCCCTGGCAGTGGCCGTCCACGGGAGGCGGCCCTGCGTCATTGCCTCGGCAGCCGCGGCCAGACCGGATTCTCCACCCATGCTGCCCATCATCTGGCCCTTGAATCGATCGAGGATGTCTTCCGTAATCTCCGCGATGCCCAGCTCTCGTGCTTTTTTTTCTGCCACCCGACGGACCATCCCGCGCAGAAAGATCGGCGCGCGCTCCATGCGCGTGAGCGCGCCGGGCGTCCAGCGGACTTCCGTGGCAGTTGATTCCGGTGAGTCTGATGCGGACATGTCCGTTCCTTTCGGCGGCCTATTGGTTCAGCAGCTCTTTCAGTTCCTTACCGGCTTTGAAGAACGGCACCCGCTTGGCCGGCACCGCGACGGTGGCGCCGGTCTTCGGATTACGCCCTTCCTTCATGCGACGTGCCCGGAGACGAAAACTGCCGAAGCCGCGAATCTCGGTCTTGTCCCCGTTCTTCAGCGAATCCCGGACGCAGTCAAAAATCGTGTTGACGACAACCTCCGCCTGCCGCTTCGTCAAGGTTGTGACCTGTTCGGACACCCGTTCGATGATCTGCGCCTTGGTCATGTGTCTCTCCCTTCACTCCGGCGATTAACCGGCTCCGTTCCTTGCAGACCGCTAAGCGGACTTTTCCCACACCCTCCTAAAAGGCCATGAGATATTTCAGACTCACACCAGGATGAAAATCCAATTTCGGGAACATCGCCGTGAGCTTGGAGTCCAGCAATTCTCGGATGGAAAACCGTCGCTTGGGTTCGACAACTTTCGGTTCGCCCTCGATACCGGCCGTGTCCGCGGCCAATTGAATGGCATCTTCGAGATCGCCCAGCTCATCGACCAGCCTGGCGTCTTTCGCCTGACGGCCCGTAAAGATCCGCCCGTCCGACAATGCCTGAGCAGCGTCTAATTCAAGGTCGCGTCCTTCCGCCACCGCTTCGATGAACTGCTTGTGGACGTCGTCCATCACCGACTGCAAGAGTCCCCGTTCCTCCTCACTCATCTTCCGAAGAGGAGAGCCGACATCCTTATACTTGCCGCTTTTGATGACGATCCCCTCCACACCGATCTTTTGCAGCAATCCTTCGACATTGGCCGTCTCCATAATCACGCCGATGCTGCCGGTCAACGTGCCGGGGTTTGCGACGATTCGGTCGGTGGCCGCCGCGATATAATAGCCGCCTGATGCCGCCACGCTACCCATCGACGCGATGACCGTCTTGTTATTCTTGGCCCGAACCCGTTTGACCTCGTCATAGATTTCTTGGGACGGGACGACCCCTCCGCCAGGGCTGTCGATGCGCAGGACGATCGCTTTGACGGCCGGATTTTCGCTGAACCGTCTCAGATCCGTGACGGTCTGCTGCGCGTCCATGATGACCCCCTCAACGCGGATCAGTGCAATCCGATCCCCCGACGACAAATCGAGGTCGGGAAACAAGACGTTGAGAAGTATCAGCCCGCCGAAGCCCGCCGCCAGCACCCAGAATAGGGTGCGCAGCGGCCGGCGCTTCTGTGGTCGGGGCACCTGTACCGCGTCCTCAACCATTGCTCACCACCTACACACGGGCAATCGCACCCACTCCTACTAGTCGTCGGCTGGCTGCCGTTTCCGACTCTGCTTGGCTGCTCGGCCGAGACTTTGATCCGGCGCACCCTGCGATGAATGATATTCATCAACCTGGCGACGCTCCGAGTCGAGCTGGTGATCACGCAGACTCAGCGCGATCTTACGCTCCTCCCGATCGACCTTGATGATCTTGGCGACGACATTATCTTGCAGCTTGAACTTCTCCTCAAGCTTGGTCTGCGGCTCGACGCCGGTTTCGCTGATATGGATCAACCCCTCGACACCGCCGTCCAGCTCGACGAAGATGCCGAAATCGGCGACCTTGCTTACTTTGCCGGTTACCGGGTCACCCACATGATACCGGGAGGGAATCGCGTCATCCCATGGATCGCGAGCCAACTGCTTGAACCCCAGCGACAACCGCTCCTTTTCCTTATCGATGCGCAGGACGATCGCTTCCACTTTCTGCGCTTTCTTGAAGAGCTCCGAAGGATGCTTGATGTGCTTTGTCCAGGACATATCGGAGATGTGGATGAGCCCATCGATCCCTTCTTCGAGGCCGATGAAGGCGCCGAAATCAGTCAGGCTTTTCACTTTCCCTTCGATGCGGGTCCCCACCGGATACTTGTTCTCAATCATGTCCCATGGATTCGGGGCAGTCTGCTTCATCCCCAGTGAAATCTTTCGGCTGGCCGGATCGACGTTCAAGACCGCCGCCTCCACCTGATCGCCAACCGCCACCACGCGTGACGGGTGCCGAACTTCATGGGTCCATGACATTTCCGAGACATGCACGAGCCCTTCGACCCCCGGCTCCAACTCGACGAACGCGCCATAGTCCGTGAGGCTCACAACTCGCCCGCGGATACGGGTGCCGACGGGGTACTTGCCCGCCACATTAGTCCAGGGGTCCGCCGTCTTCTGCTTGAGACCCAGGGAGATGCGGCCCGTCTCACGATCGTACTTCAATACTGTCACTTCGACCTTGTCGCCCACGGTAAACATTTCGGACGGATGGCCCACGCGGCCCCACGACATGTCGGTGATGTGCAGCAGCCCGTCAATGCCGCCCAGATCGATAAAGGACCCATAGTCGGTGATGTTCTTGACCGTGCCTTGGATCAGCTGTCCTTCCTTGAGCGTGGCCAGGGTCGTTTGCCGCTTCTTATCCCTCGTTTCTTCCAGCAACACGCGGCGGGATACCACGACGTTGCCGCGGCGGTGATTGATCTTGATGATCTTGAGCGGGAATGTCTTCCCGACCAGGCCGTCGAGGTCACGCACGGGATGGAGATCGATCTGCGAACCGGGCAAAAACGCCTTGACGCCGATATCGACCATCATGCCGCCTTTGATGCGCGAGACGATCTTGCCTTCGATGCTCTTCTCTTCCTTGTAGAGCTTTTCCAGCTCTTCCCAAATCTTCATCTTGTCGGCTTTCTCTTTGGACAACACGAGATTGCCGTCTGCGTCTTCGCATTCTTCGATGTAGACCTGGAGCCGGTCGCCGACTTTCACGTTTTGCAGTTCTTCGGCCGAGAACTGATCGCTGGGAATCATTCCCTCAGATTTGTACCCGATATCGACGATGACCTTATCCTTGGTGAGCGCCACCACACGGCCTTCGGTGATCGTGCCCTCTTCCAAATTACGGAATGTTTCCTCGTACAACGCGGCCAGCGCGTCGCGGTCTAATTGTGCCTCACTACCTTTGGATACCGTACCCATGTGAACATCCTACTCTTCCGACTTTCGTCGGGTGCTGATGATGAAATTGCGCCGGGTTCACTCAGCGTTGCGAGCCTCGGCGATCGGCCCTTCCGGTGATCCTGGTGTCTGACCGTCCTTCTCAAGCGGAGAAGGCACTTGGCCCAACGCTGCGATCCGTTCGATCACCGTTCGGCTGACCTGTTCATAAAACCGCTTCGTCTCTGGTCTCTCCTTACGCTTTCCCGTCTCGAAGGTGATCGGCTCTCCGAAACGCACCGTCACTTCCCGCCATCGAGGCCACCGGGCACCGGTTGGCAGCACGTCGAAGGTCCCTTTCAGATAGGCGGGAACCACCGGACACCCGGTCTGAGAGACAATGACGCCAATGCCCGCCTTTGGTGGCCGCAACTGCCCGTCCCGACTGCGCCCGCCTTCCGGAAAGATGACCACCACCTCTCCGGCGCGAATCAAGCGGATAGCCTTTCCAAATGCCTCCCGGTCCAGCCGGCCCATCCGTACAGGAATCCACCCCAGCGACTGGAGCACGGCGTTCAAGCCCGGCACGGGAAACAGATCGCTACGACCGAGATACCAGGCCCTCCGCTTCATCCCGCAGCCGAGCATCGGGATGTCGAGATAACTCGCATGATTCGCGGCAACCAGGATTCCTCCCGTGTGAGGAACCTGCCCCTCGACCCGATAGCGGAAACAGAGGGCACCGACCGCCCTCGCCAATACCCACAGAATGCCGTACGCGACCTTCGTCACAACGCGGCCGACACCGCCGCCATGATCTGCGCGACCACTTGTTCAATATTAAGCGTCGAGGTATCAATGGGCCGTGCGTCGGCGGCGGGAACCAGCGGCGCAACGGAACGGTTTCGATCCCGCGTGTCCCGGCCCGACAAATCCTGATAGGTCGTCTCGAGCGCTTCTCGATGGCCGGCAGCCACCAACTCACGATGCCGCCGTTCCGCCCGCACCGTCGCATCCGCGTCCAGAAAAAACTTGAGCGGCGCGAAGGGAAAGACTTTGGTGCCGATATCGCGCCCTTCCGCAACGACCGATCCACGCTGCCCGATCTCACGCTGGACAGGAAGCAGCCACTCTCGAACCCTTGGGATGGCGGACACGATGGAGGCTGCGCTCGTCACCTCCGGCGTGCGGAGTTCACCAGTGATGTCGCGTCCGTCGACCACGACCTGCATGGAGCCATTCTGAAACTGCATGTGGATCGACGTCGTCTCCAAGAGACCCGCAACCCGCGCATGATCCGCCGGCTCCACCTGTTTATGCAGCACTTTCCATGCGATGGCCCTATACAGAGCTCCTGTGTCCAGATACAAATACCCCAGGCGAGCCGCCAACAATTTCGCTACGCTGCTCTTTCCGACCCCGGCCGGTCCGTCAATCGCGATAATCACGCTCTATCTATGCCTCTCCATCTCCCTAGAGAATACGCCGCGTTTATTATAATCTTCTCGCCTAGCGCGTCAACAATTGGGAGAGCGTCGCCTCAAAATTCGGAAACGACGTATCGATACACCCACTGTCGGCAATCGTCATACGTCGGTCCGCCGTGAGCCCGCCGATGGCCAACGACATGGCCACCCGATGGTCACCATGGCTTTGGGCCGCGGACACGGCACGTAGGCGGCCGTTCTCTCCTCCTCGCCCTAATCCTTGAATAACCATGCCGTCAGGCCGTTCGGTCATCTGCGCTCCCATCGCCTGCAACTCTTGGCTCATGGTGGCGATGCGGTCGCTTTCCTTAACCCTCAGCTCCTCGGCTCCGGAGATCACGGTATCACCCTCCGCCACTGCCGCGGCCACACAGAGGATGGGAAATTCGTCGATCATCTGCGGAATGAGATCGGGACCGATCGTCACGCCCTTGAGAGACGCGGACTTCACTCGGAGATCAGCCACCGGTTCGCCCGCCTCGTCCCGTTGGGCAAGGATCTGAATGTCAGCACCCATTTGCTTCATCACCTCGACCAATCCGGTCCTGGTTGGATTGAGCCCAACGTTTCGGATCGTCACATCCGAGCCTGGGATGATCGTCGCACCCACGAGAAAAAACGCGGCGGCCGAGAAATCGCCGGGAATGACGACGCGACGGCCGGCCCATCCAACCGCCGTCCGCCCATGCAGTACCAAGTCGCTGCCGTCTTTGGTCAAGGCAATGCCGAAAAATCGAAACATCCGCTCGGTGTGATCCCGAGAAAGACGCGGCTCTCTGAACCTGGTAACGCCCTCGGCAAACAGGCCGGCCAGCAGCAGTGAGGATTTCACCTGCCCGCTGGCAACCGGCGAACGGTATTCCATCCCATGGAGTCGTTTTCCGGTGATGGCCAACGGAGCCAGTTCGCCCCCTTTCCGTCCCGCGATCACAGCCCCCATCTCGCGCAACGGCTTGACCACACGCCCCATGGGACGCCGGCGGATTGATTCATCTCCGGTGAGGACAGTAAAGAAATCCTGTCCCGCCAGCACCCCCGCCAGCAAGCGGATGCCCGTCCCGGAATTCCCGCAATCGATCGGCCCATTCGGCTCGCTCAACCCCCAAAACCCTTTGCCGTGGACGGTCAACCGCTCGGGCATCTCGTCGATCTTGATGCCGAGCGCCCGAAAGGCGCGCATCGTGTTCAGGCAATCTTCCCCGCGGCAATAGTCGGATACGGTGCTCGTGCCTTCCGCCAGAGCCGTGAGGATGAGGGCGCGATGAGTGACGGACTTATCCCCGGGAACCGTCATCGTTCCCTTGAGCGGCCGGCCCGGCGTGATGGTCAATGCCGTCTTCATAGGGTTACAGGGGCACCGAGGGGCGTGTATTCAACTTCTCGCGTTCGGCTTTGGCTCGCTCAAGCACGCGTTCCATTCCCGCCGCATCGCCTGCCTTGATCAACTGCTTCAATTCTTCCAAGGCCCGTTCGTATCGCTCGATAAACGACACCACGTTGTCCCGATTCCATAAGAAAATATCGCGCCACATTTCCGGCGAGCTGGCAGCGATGCGCGTCGTATCCCGCAACCCACCACCGGAATGGCCAGCCAAATCCAATGCAGGGATCTGGTGATCGCGCAACTCGGCCAGGGCATTCATGAGCGCGAACGCCGCCACATGGGGCAGGTGGCTGACGGCGCCGAGAATCTGATCGTGAAGATGGGGATCCATGGTCAACAGAATCGACTCGGTGGCCTCCCACATCTGCGTAATTTGTTCCAACGCGCGCGGGTCGGTCCTCTTCGTCGGCGTCAGAATGCAGCGCGCTCCCTTAAACAGTTGATCGGACCCGGCAGCTACGCCGGTTTTTTCTTTCCCGGCGATCGGATGGGCACCGACAAAATGCACGCCGGCTGGCATGGCGGCTTCCGACCGCTCGACCAACGTCCCTTTTACGCTGCCCACATCGCTCACGATTGTGCCCGGCCTTAAACGGTGGGCCCAGGTTTTGAGATGGCGTTCGTACGTATCGACCGGTGTAGCCAAAATCACCAGATCCGATCCTTGCACCCCGTCTGTAGGATCGGCCACATACCGATCAATCGCGCCCACGGTCACGGCGGTCTTCAGATTATCCAGGCTTCGGCCGACGCCCACGACATGATCGGCCAATCCTTTGCGCCGGAGGATCATCCCCAGCGATCCGCCGATCAGCCCAACCCCGATGATCGCCACTTGTTTAAAATGGACCGCCATGGTTCTGTTCTTACACCTCTCTTCCCACGGCCTTCGCAATCAGGGCCAAGTCGTGCATCAACGCTTTGAATTTCGCCGGCACGATCGACTCCTCGCCGTCGCACAACGCGCATTCGGGATTGGAATGGACTTCGATGAGTAGCCCGTCGGCGCCGGCCGCGACCGCCGCCTTCGACATGGGTTCCACCAAATCCCACTTGCCTGTGGCATGGCTGGGGTCCACGATGACGGGAAGGTGCGACAGTTTTTTCAACGTTGGAATGGCCGCGAGATCGAGCGTGTTGCGATACTGGGTTTCAAATGTCCGGATGCCCCGTTCGCAGAGCATGACGTTACGATTGCCTCGCGACATGATGTACTCCGCGGACAAGAGAAACTCTTTGATGGTCGCGGAGAGGCCTCGTTTGAGGAGCACCGGCTTGTCATAGGCGCCGACTTCCTTCAGCAGCTCGAAGTTCTGCATGTTCCGTGCGCCGACCTGGATGATGTCCGCCTTTTCCAGGAAAAGTTCGATGTCTCGAGTGTCCAGGATTTCGCTGACGACGGGCAACCCGGTCTGTTTCCTGGCCTCAACCAAATAATCCAGCCCTTCCCGGCCCAACCCTTGGAAAGAATAGGGCGACGTTCTGGGCTTATAGGCTCCGCCTCGGAGCACCGAAGCTCCGGCGGCTTTGACCTCATGCGCGATGCCCAGCGTCAATTCGAGCCGCTCAACCGCGCAAGGCCCCGCCATGACGGCCAGCTTCTTATCGCCGATCTTTACCCCGCTCACATCGATGATCGTCCCTTCTTTTTGAAACTCCCGGCTCACGAGTTTCCACGGCGCCAGGATCGGCAAGACACTCTCGACACCCGGAAGGGCGTTCAGCGGCTGGTTGTGCAGGATCCGGTCGTCGCCGATCACCCCGATGATCGTGCGCTCCTGTCCGGTGGAAATCTGCGACTTCAATCCCAGATCCCGCAGGCGGTCGATGATATGGTCCACTTGACTTTCGGATGCATCCGGTTTCAATACGATAATCATGGTTCCCTCGCAGTTCTGCTTTCCTTATTTCAACACGGCCTTGAGCGCATGGAGGAAAGCGGCATTCTCCTCCGCCTGTCCGATGGTGACCCTGAGCATGGTCCCTTCGATGTGCCGCACGATAATCCCTTCGCGCAGCAACGACTCGAACACCTGTCGCCCATCCCGCTTGACATCGAAATAGAGAAAATTCGCCTCGCTCGGAATCGGAGCGAATCCCAGGGTTCTCAGGCCGTGACTGACTTGCTCCATCCCGGCGGCATTGACGGCCCGGCTCTTGGTGACGTGCTCATCATCGTCCAACGCCGCCAGTGCCGCCCGCTGGGCGAGGCTGTTCGCGTTGAAGGGGGGCCGCACCCGATTCAGCAGGCCGTTGATTTCCGGCGTGCTGATGCCGTACCCGATCCGCAACCCCGCCAGCCCATAGATTTTTGAAAACGTCCTCAGGACGATGGCATTGCGTCCTTGTTTCACGTAGGCAAGCGTATCGGGAAATCGCGGATCGCGCACATATTCATAATAGGCTTCGTCGAACACAACGATGACATCCTCCGGTACTGCAGCCATGAGCCGGCTGACAGCCTCGCCCGGCACCATCGTTCCCGTCGGATTGTTGGGGTTGCAGATGAAGAGCAACCTCGTTCGGGGAGTCACGGCCCGGACCATCGACTCAAGATCATGCGTCCAATTGACCAATGGGATAATGACCGGCTTGCCGTGCGCGGCCGTCACTTCCATCTTATAGATGACAAAGGTGTGATCGGCCATGACGGCTTCGTCGCCGGGAGCCAAAAACGTCCGGGCCAGCAACCCCAGGATCTCATCGGATCCATTGCCCAGAATGACCTGCTCGCGTGCAACCTTCCAGCGATCAGCGATCGCCTGACGGAGTCGATAGGCACCCCCATCGGGGTACCGATGCAGCTGGTCGGCCGCGCCCTCCAGGGCGGCGACGGCCTTGGTGGAAGGACCGAGCGGATTTTCGTTGGAGGCGAGTTTGATCACGCGGCTCAGCTGAAGCTCGCGCTGAAGTTCGTCGATCGGTTTGCCCGGCACATACGGGCTCAGCGATTGGATGTCTGGATGGACGTGGAGTGCCATGGGCCTAGTGATGAGCTGGATAGGAACCGAGAATCTTCATGAACAGACACCGTCCCTTCACTTCTTCGATCGCCTTGCTGAGCCGATCTTCCGCAATGTGGCCTTCGACGTCGACGAAGAAGATATATTCCCAGGCTTTCCGCTGCGAGGGTCTGGATTCAATTTTTGTCATGCTGATCCCGTGGGAGGCGAACGGACGGAGCAAGTCGTACAGCGCGCCCACTTTATCCTTGATGGACAGCATCAACGACGTCTTGTCCTTCCCCGTTCGCTCCGACGGTTTCTGCGACAGCACGAGAAACCGGGTCATGTTGTTCACATTATCTTCAATGCGGGCCTTGATGACTTTCAGCCCATACAATTGGCCGGCCAGCTCGGATGCAATCGCAGCCGACGACGGCTCGTCCATGCAGAGCTCGGCCGCCCGCGCTGTGCTGGCTACTTCGACAGCCGGGACATGCGGGAGGTTGGTTTCCAACCAGTTCCGACATTGTGCGATCGCGTGCGGATGCGAGTAGATCTTCTTCACGTCTTCGATCAGGCCGGACTTCGACAGGAGATGGTGCGACACTTCCTGCAAGACTTCGCCATAGATCAGCAGGCTGGAATCGATGAACATGTCGAGGGTGTGATTGACGACGCCTTCAGTGGTATTTTCGATCGGGACAACCCCGAAATTAGCCCGCCCCCGTTCGACCTCGTTGAAGACTTCCTTGATGCTGTGGGCCGGCACATACTGAGCCGATGAGCCGAACTTCTGCATGCAGGCCATGTGCGTAAAGGTCGCGCGCGGCCCGAGGTACGCAATCTTCTGCGGCCCCTCCAGCGACAGCGACGCCGACATGATTTCCCGGTAGACCGAGCGGATGGCGTCGGTGGGAAACGGGCCGGTATTGAGTTGCGTCAACCGCTCGATGATGGCGGCCTCCCGTCCCGGGGTGTGGAGGTTGGCCTCCGCATCCTTGGCCTTCTTAATCTTGCCGATCTCGATGACGCTCTTGGATCGTTCATTGAGTAGGCGGAGGATTTCGTCGTCGATCCGGTCGATTTCCTGCCGATATTCGAACATGTCTTTAGGCATCATGCACACGCCTCGGCCTTCCGGCCAGTCGAATGGCTCGGCTTAGGCCCAACCATCCACTGCAGAGGGAGAAGAGGCAGATTGTACAGGAATGGTCAAATCTGTTGCAAGGAAGACGCTGAGGACTCAGAAGAGGTAGATGTGATCACACGCGGGGTTCCGGCCCTCTCCCGCTTACCGCCTACAGGAGCCTGGCCGACGGCTTCTTGAAGTGTTCAAACGCAAGCTTGGTCACCTGCCGGCCACGGCCGGTTCGATCCAGAAACCCGGCTTGAATCAGATACGGCTCGTAGACATCTTCGATCGTGCCCTTGTCTTCCTGAACCGCCGCGGCCAGCGATTCCACGCCGACCGGTCCGCCGTTAAACTTTTCGATGATCGTGAGAAGAATCTTTCGGTCCATGTCGTCGAACCCGGCTTCGTCGATGCCCACCCACGTCAGGCCTTCCTGCGCGACTTGCTTGGTAATGTGGCCATCGGCCTTGATCTGGGCATAGTCCCGGATCCGCTTGATCAGCCGATTGACGATCCGGGGCGTCCCGCGTGCGCGACGCGCAATCTCCGCTGCTCCTTCCCGATCGATCTCCACCCCAAGCACTCGGGCCGACCGCGTGACAATGGCTTGAAGTTCCGACGGCGAATAGAATTCCAAGCGGTAGACCAGCCCGAACCGATCCCGAAGAGGCGACGTCAGCGCGCCGGCCCTGGTCGTCGCGCCCACGAGGGTAAACCGAGGCAGATCGAGTTTGACCGTTTTGGTCGCAGGGCCTTGGCCGATCACCAAATCCAGCTGATAGTCTTCCATCGCCGGATAGAGCGCCTCTTCGACGGAGGCGGGCAGACGATGAATCTCATCGATGAAGAGGACGTCATATTCCTGTAAATTGGTGAGAATCGCCGCCAGATCACCGGCATGGGCGAGCACCAGTCCGGAGGTGGACCGCAGGGCCGCCCCCATTTCTTTGGCGATGATATGGGCGATGGTTGTCTTTCCAAGACCAGGCGGGCCATAGAAGATAACGTGGTCGAGCGAATCCCCTCGTTGTTTGGCCGCCTCGATGCAAATCCGAAGCGACGCTTTCATTTTATCTTGCCCGACATAGTCGTCGAGCGTCTGCGGGCGCAGCACGTTCTCCAGCCCCCGCTCGTCGTCCATCACACGGTTTGTCAGTAATCGCTCGGTCATCCCGGCGTCGGCCTACTTGTTCTCAGGCATCTGTTGATACTTGGGCGGTGGTGGCACCGCGCCTTGCCCCGGCGTCGCCGTGCTGCCGCAATCCGGGGGACAAGTCTTTCCTCCCTGCTTCGGGTCCGGGAGGGTCGTGTCCATTTTCTTCAATTGACACTGAGTCATCCGCCCGCCATCTTTCGTGCCGCAACGGGACGGGACAGACGAGCCGCCGATCTCCGCGTAGCCTTCCGGACAGGAACCGCACACCGCCAGCATGTTCGCCCCGAGCGGCACACATTCCACGAGTGTCGGATCACCCTCTTTACAAATTTCCGTCGACTGCGTGACGCCGGTGGTCGCATACCCATCCGGACAGCTGCCGCAGGTCATCCTGATACTCTTCGGTTGATCTGCATCTTCCGCGATTCCGAAAGGGGGAACAGTCCCAAGGATGAGTACGGTTCCCACGCAGACGATGCTCATCAGTCTTCCGATACGAGCCGATGTGTGTGCAACCATGCGCTACCCCCTTGCGAGCTCCTTGAGCCCTTCGCGGATTAACTGTTTAAGTGCAACCGGGCCTGCGGCGGCTTTCGTTACCCGCTTCAAGGCCTCTTTCGCGTCTTGTGGGCGATAGCCTAAGTTTACCAGAGCGGACAGCGCATCCTCGAACGGCCCGTCGGCCCCCTCTGAGTCACGTGTGGGGGCCTGAACGGAAACCGGATGAATTTTCCCGACTTTGTCTTTCAACTCGAGCGCGATACGGCTTGCGGACTTCTTCCCGATTCCCGGTACAGTCGACAATTTCTCAACGTCTTCGGTCTGAATCGCATGGACCAATTCTGTCACAGGTAAGCTGGACAGCACACTGAGGGCGAGTTTTGGCCCGATGCCCGACACGGTCGTCAGGAGCAGAAACGAGTCCTTCTCGCTCTTCGAGAGAAAGCCGAACAGTTGGATCGCATCTTCCCGAAGATGGGTGTGAATATTCAGTGCGGTGACGTCGTCGAGATTGGGGAGGGCGTAATAGGTACTGAGTGGGATGTGCACTTCATAGCCGACTCCCTGAACATCCAGCGTGAGGTGAGTCGGAGCTTTGAACGCCAACCGCCCCGTCAAAAAGGCGATCATCTCATCTCGTGACCCCGGTAACAGCGGCGGACCCAGCCGGCCTATCCGGCGGTGACGGCCACCTTCTCCATCACTTCGTCGGAGATATCAAAATTCGCGTGGACTTTCTGCACATCGTCGTGCTCGTCCATGATTTCCATCAGTTTGAGCATCTGCTCGGCGGGTTTTTCATCAAGGTGAACGGTATTCTGCGGAATATATGTGATCTCGGCGAGCACGGTCTCGACCTTGGCATCGGCCAACGCCTTCTTGACCGCTTCAAAATCGTGGGGATCCGTGATGACCTCGAACGACTTGTCGCCGACTTTGACATCTTCTGCACCGGCATCAAGCGCCAAGGAGAGCAGCCGGTCCTCGTCGACCTTGCCTTTCTCAATCGTGACCAGCCCTTTCTTGTGAAACTGCCAGGCGACGGCGCCGGCTTCAGCCATATTACCGTGATTCTTCGTGAGCAGGCTGCGGATTTCGGCGACCGTCCGATTCCGGTTGTCACTGGTGATTTCGAGCAACAGAGCCGTCCCTCCAGGCCCGTACCCTTCCAGGGAAAACTCTTCGTACGTGACACCCGGGAGTTCTCCGGTCCCTCGCTGAATAGCTTTCTTCAGCGTATCGCCGGGCATATTCGCTTCTTTGGCCTTGGCAATAGCCAACCGAAGACGTGGATTTCCATCAGGGTCGCCGCCTGAACGGGCTGCGATTGTGACCTCACGAATGATTCTCGTGAAGATCTTTCCGCGCTTGGCGTCCTGGGCCCCTTTGTGCCGCTTGATGGTCGCCCAATGACTATGCCCGCCCATGTGTATCCTCCTCTACCCAACCTAACTCACTTGGTCGGTTAGAGATGCATGAGAACAAGGAAATGACTTGTGCCTGATGACTCGTTACAGGTAGCACAGGCTTCGGAAGAGTG
This sequence comes from Nitrospira sp., assembly GCA_015903945.1. Classification (GTDB taxonomy): domain Bacteria; phylum Nitrospirota; class Nitrospiria; order Nitrospirales; family Nitrospiraceae; genus Nitrospira_D. Next base: position 16,127 of record JABMDL010000023.1, read on the forward strand.
TCAATTGCGCCTGCTGCCGGAGTGGGAGCTATTCAGTGTAGACAAGGAGTTGGACACCCATGACGGTCACGAATCCTGCCCAGGCCACTTCCCACCGGTTCAGCGTCTGTTTCGACACGTTGGACGCCCACGAGACCATCGCGTTCGAAACAGCCGCGCCAACCCCGAAACTGCCAAGCAGGGCATGGTGCAATTCGATCATATGATTCCCCGAGTGATGCTCATGGGAATGGATAAAGAGCAGCAAGGAACCACCCAGACCCAGGATAAACAATGGTGCCGCCCACGCTGGGTGCCACGCCCACCCGATCCGGCGAAGCGTCTCACTCACCGCCGCGATCGAGCCAAACACGCCATAGAATTTATGCTGAATAATTTCCGGGTCTTCCCCGGAGAAGGTTTGGAGAAAGGTGAGCGACCCGATCGGCCACGCCTCATGGTCACTCCACATCAGGAGATACGGCCCGATAACCGCGAGGGCGCTCGGTAGAACGAGTCGGATCCAGGACGGCAACTGGTACTGCAGCGCCTGCCCTAACTCTCCCAGGCCGAACAGGAGGACTAATACCCCCACAAATCGGTGGTTAAACTTGGAGTAGGCTGTGCCTTGGGCGGAACCTTCCCACCGATCGTCGTGCGTAGGGTCGGCATCTTGCCCGATGCTGATGTCACCGGAGGAATGGTGGCCGGAGCGCGCCTGTGCTTGCGCTGGCAAGGTGGACACGGCGACGCACGAAACGGCGATCACACACAGAAGGGGCAGCGCAAAGACCCACGGCTTCATGCAGAAACACATCCCTGACAATCGAAAGGCCCATTCAGCCGACTGAATGGGCCCACGTCTACAAGACTATGGTTGCCGAAACCGTTACATAAATTTCATGAACTTGTCTTTGGCTTCATCCATCACTTGTGCAGTGATGGTCGATGCCCCGCGTTCCTTCGCCATCCGTTCAACTTCTTTACGCGCCATGGGTCGGATGAAATCAGGAATATTCTCCAGCCGTTGCTCGGCTTCCCGCGACCAGGTCATGCCCTCGGGCGAATAGTTCTTGGAATCATCCATGACTTGGAGCGTAATGGTTTTGAAGCCCTGCTTCCGCGCGTAGGCCTCCACGCTGCCTTGAACCATGGGTTTCACAAACGCCGGAAGTCGATCGAGCTTTTCCTTCGCATCAGGCGTCCAGGTGAATTCGGACGCGGGAGCTCCGCCGTTCGCCGGCTTTCCGGAGTTCGTCAACCCCATCTCAGCAACCATGGCAGAGAAGGGACAGCCGCTGGCGGTTTTTTCCCCTGCCTTGGCAGGAGCGGAGGCCGCCGTGGTCACAGGCTGGGCCTTCTGCACCTTGTCGGCCAAGGCCGTAACGATGGGATCCGGCGTCTCCGAGCGCACGTTCAGCTTCAAGCCCAACGAGTCCATCATCTTGGTTTCCCCGGCATTCGTGACCATCGAAAACTTGGCGTTGCAGGACGGACAGCCGAAGAACACACCAAGCGAACCCTCACCGGGCTTTTCGACTTTTTCCAGGCTCATGTAGGTTTCGCAGTTGAGACACACGAATTTCATAGTCGCTCCTCTCGCAACAGCTGACACGCGGCCTTCAGTTCCTCTACCAGCGCGGCGGCCTCACTGTTGCAACTGGTTAGAATCGTGAGCAGGGGTACCGTAACACGGGGGTTTTGGACGAGTCAAACCGCTCGGATGAGGGGGACCTGATCGTCAACTCTGCCACCAGTTGTGAAGGGAGTTGGATCCTTCTATTAGATAGAACTGGTTCCTTGGCAGAGAAAGATACCGGCTAGCCTCGGGACCTAGATCGAATACTGGAACACCGGCTTGGCGCCGATGGCTTGGGCCAGCACACCCCGCTTCTTCAGCTCGTCCATGATCCGCTTGGTCGCGGCATCCAAATCAGTCGGGCCGACCAGCATCACATCGGTGTTGGATGGAGGCTCCTCCGCCGTCTGGCTCATGTGCACGGCGATGACGGGCGCCGGATGCACGAGCGTGCGGATGGCCTGCGCCGCTTCGTGATAGGCCAAGCCGAATGGGTTCGTGGTGGACACAACGATTAGTCCGGTATCAGTCAGCAACCGCGCGACTTCGCCGTACCGCCGCGCCATCTCCGCCGTCTGGGTCCGCTCTGCTTCGCTCAAATCCGCATCAAGACCCCGCCGTAGATTTTCGCCGTCCAATAGGTAGGCATGCCGGCCGTCGGCCACGAGCTGCCCCTCCAGCTTGCGTGCCAGCAACGACTTGCCTGTATGCCGCCCGCCGGTAAACAGCACCACGGCCGCCCGGTGGCCATACTGTTTGGCGCGGTCTTCGACACCCACCTCGCCCTTGACCCATGCGAAGTCCCGCCGCCGCGCTTCCTCGCGCAAGAATTCCTGATCGTCGTGCACCAGTTCCGTGATGATGCCGCCCCCGGCGATGTCGTATTCATCGACGAGCACGAACCGGCCGGTCGACTCGAACGAGGAGGAGAGATCGAACGCCAGCGGGGTCTTCGAGCGGATCGTCAGTTCCGCCACTTGATTCTTGCCGACGGCGATGCTGCCTTGCTGCTGGGCCAGGTCCATCGTATCGATGATCCGATGAATGGACGCCACTTCGCAGTCCACTTCTTTGGTCGCCACCCGCAGCAGATACTTGCGCCCCTTTTCGAGCGGCTTCTTGCCCAGCCAGAACACGTTGGCCCGAAAGGCCGTCGAGACCGAGGGCAACTGTTCTTGGTGTGAGGCGATTTCGCCGCGTTCCACGAAGATCTGCTCGTCCAGCGTAATGCCGATGGACTGACCGGCCTCCGCCACCATGGGCTGCGGCTCGATGTTGAAGGCTTCGACCGATTGAATATTGGCCCGTTTGTTCGAGGGAGAAAACACCAGATGATCGCCGACCTTCAACCGGCCCGCCGTGATGCGGCCCGTGATGATCCGACGCGCGTCGAATTTGTAGACATCTTGCACGGGCAGCCTGAGCGGCTGCTCCGACCGGGCTGCTTCTTTGCGAAAGAGGCTCAACGTATCCAGAACAGTCGGCCCGGTATACCAGGACATCTGCTCGCTGCGGCCGACAATATTGTCCCCCAGCTTGGCGCTGACCGGAATAAACTGCGTCGGCACCGCTTTGAACTGCCCCAAAAATTCCCGATATTCCTTTTCGATTCCGTCGAACACATCCTGCCGATAGCCGACCAGGTCCATCTTGTTGACGACGACGGCGAACTGGCGGACCCCGAGCAGTGACAACAAGTAGCCATGCTTCTTGGACTGTTCTTTCACCCCCTCCAGCGCGTCGATGAGCAACAAGGCCGCCTCGGCTCGGGCCGCGCCGGAAATCATGTTCTTGAGAAATTCCTTATGCCCCGGCGCATCGATGATGATGTACTGCCGCCCCTTCCAGATGAAGAACGTCCGGGCCGTGTCGATCGTGATGCCCTGTTCTTGTTCCTCCAAAAACGCATCGAAGAGGAAGGCGTATTCGAATTCCTTGCCCTGCTGGCGGCAAATGGCCTGTACCTTTTCCACCTTGCCGTCCGGCAGCGAACCTGTGTCGGCGTAGAGCCGGCCCAGCAGCGTGGACTTGCCGTGATCGACGTGACCGACGATGACAATATTCAAGGTCTCAGATGGCTTGGTAGGAACCGGCTTCGTACTCATGGTTTACATGTACCCATCTTTTCGTAGCATTTCCATTCCGCGGCCTTCATCCTGCGCACGGCCCGACCGCTCCGCCACCGTGGTATGGCGCAGCTCTTCGATGATGTCGTCCACGCTCTTAGCGATCGACTTGATCGGGGTCGTGCAGGGTGCACAGCCCAGGCTGCGGTAACGGGTCCCATCGCCCCGGTCAAGATACAAGTCGATGAACGGAATACTTTCCAGTTTGATGTATTCCCAAATGTTGATCTCGGTCCAGTCCAACAGTGGGTGAATGCGGATGTGCGTGCCCGGCGGAAAGGTCGTCTTGTATTGGTCCCAGAGTTCGGGCGGCTGATCGCGAAAATCCCAGTCTCCGTGTTTGTCTCGGGGTGAGAAGTAGCGCTCCTTGGCTCTCGTCCCTTCCTCATCGGCCCGGACTCCCAGAATGACGCCCGTATAGCCCTTCTGTTCCAACAACTGTTTGAGCGCATTCGTCTTCAGCGCGGTACAGCAGGTGACCCGTCCTAACGTATGGTTCATGCCGGCGGCGAGTGCTTCTTTGTTTTGCCCGACGACCAAGTTCAAGCCCCATTCGCGGGCCAGCCGATCACGATACTCGATCATCGCGGGAATCTTGTAGCTGGTGTCCACGTGCAGAAGCGGGAACGGCACATGGCCGAAGAACGCTTTCCGGGCCAGCCACAACAGCACGGTCGAATCCTTGCCCATCGACCAGAGCATGGCCAGGTTGTCGAAATGCTTGTACGCTTCCCGGAAAATATAGACGCTTTGATCTTCAAGCTGCCGCAGATGCTTCATGTCCTTTTCTTTCTGTTATCCGTGTTACGCTGCCACTGGCGTGTGCGCCAACTCCTCCAGCTTGCGCGCCGCCGCGCCTCCTTCGACTGCCGCCCGAGCAACGGGGAAACAGGCTGCAAGCGAATCGCCCTTCCCGGCGGCATAGAGCAGCATCGCGGCGTTCATGAGTACCCACTCCTTTGGCCCGCCCTGAACCCGGTTCTGAAGAATGCGGCGGAGCAACTCGGCCTCCTTATTCCGCTGATCGGGCGGAAACCCAGCCATCTCTCGTGATGGGACGAACCCGAGTCCAAAGTCTTTCGGTGCCACACCCAGCGGCATGATGCGCTCATCGCGCAGTTCCAGGACCCGCGTCACCATGGAGGCGGACAGTTCCGGATCGCCCTCGACGCCTCGAATGATCAGCGCTCTGGCCGTGCCGAGCATGCGCAGCGCCTCGGCTGTTTTCTCAAAATACGGCGGGTGGGATAATCCGACGATCTGCACCGGTGCCCGGGCCGGATTGAGCAGCCGGGCAATCGGATGAAAGACGTTCCGTACCCCAAGTTCTTGACGCATTTCTAGAAATCGATAGACGGGTGGATGGTAGAGCCCGATGTCCAGATAGGCAAAGCCCCTTCGGTTCACTTCTTCGGCGACCAGCTTGGGATTCGCCTCCACCGGAATGCCCAGGGCTTTCAACACCCCGGCGGCGCCTGGCCGTCCGGGAATACCGTCGTAGCCGTGCATCAAAACCGCGGCGCCGGCCGCCGATGCGACGATGGCGGCGGCCACGATCGCGTGGAAGGTGTCCTGCTTTCCGGCATACGTCGGGACATCCACCAGCGCCAAGTCCCGCGACACCGCGAGCGGCGGCACATACTGGCGTGCCGCGGCCGTCAGCGCAGCCAACTCGGTGACCGATTCTGTCTTGAACCGCATGGCAATCAGAAACGCGCCGACCTGTGTCGGAGTCGCCTCCCCTTCAACCAAGGCCTTCATTGCCTGCCGGCACTCATCCCACGTGAGATCCTTGGACGCCTTGGGACCTTTGGCAACTTTGGCGAGTATGGCTTCAAATGGCATGTCAGGCCTTGTGCAATCCGCATTCGGTTTTCGCGCTGCCCTGCCAGCGGCCTGAGCGGGGATCTTCGCCCGGCATGACCGGCTTCGTGCAATAGGTGCAGCCGATACTGGGGTAATTCTGGTCGTGCAGCGGGTTGTAAGGAACTTCGTATATTTTGATATACGTCCAGACTTCGGTCCAACTCCATTTGGCAAGAGGATTGACCTTCACCAATTGAAACCGCTCATCCCATTCAATCATCTTGATATGTGCTCTAGTCGGGGCCTGATCTCTTCTCAGGCCAGTGATCCAGGCATCGAATCCCTTCAGCGCACGGGTCAGCGGCTCCACTTTTCTGAGCTTGCAGCACTGATCCTTCCCTTGGTCAGTTGTCCAAAGAGCGTCCCCATACTGCTGAGCTTGCCGTTCTGGAGTCAGCAGTGATTTCATCTGGATCACCTGCGCCGGCTTCAAGTCATAGCGTTCAATGATCCGATCCCGCGTTGCATAGGTGTCGGGAAACAAAAACTCGGTGTCGAGATAGAACAGCGGCACGGACGGATTGATCCGGTGGATCATATCGACCAACACGACATCTTCCGCGCCGAAGCTGCACGCCAGAACGATCTCGGGTGCATAGCGCTCAATCGCGGCGGCCAGCACGTCCTGCGGCTGCTTTGCTTCGAGCGAGTCGCTCAACGATGTTAGTCCGGCAATCAACTCCGGCCCGCCGTCCACTCCCATCACTCTCGTGCCTCTCACTCTCCGACTTTTTCAACCAGCACGCGATAGTGTGCCGCGTCGGCCTCCAGCGCCTCTTGCACCAGGATCTTGTGCCCGTCGTTCTTCAAGCTCATCGGCACGTTCTTGATCGGCTCGCCCGCATCCAACCAGACTTCCAGCTTCTCCCCGGCATCCATCATTTCGAGTTTGAGCTTCGTCTTGACATAGTTCATCGGACAGGCCACGCCGCGCAGGTCATACACCGGCGCGCCGGTCGGAGCCGGAGCAGCCGGTTTGGTCTCAACGGGTGCGGGTGCGGCAGGAGGTGGCTCTGCTTTCACGGCTGACAGCTTCAGGTCCTTCCCCATCTGGTCCGTCGCCACCCGGCAAGCATCGACAAATCCCTTCGCGAACAGCATCTTTTCCCGCGCGGATTCCTCCGTCGTCTCCTTCGGCCCCAGATCGCCCACGATCTTGCTCAGTGCACGGTATTTCGTGGGTACCACGCCCTTCTGCGCAATCCGGCTATCGAATTCGATAAACGTTTCTGCATCAGTCGACGGTTCAAGCCCCTCCGTCACCAGCAGGGCCTTCGCCGCCGCCAACACGGCACGGTACGACTTGTTCACCGAGACCGAGTATTGATGGTTCTCCACCAGCAGTTTGGCCTGATAGAGTTCCTGGTCGGCTTCGAGAATGCCGTTTTCGATCATCTCCAGGGCTCCGCCGGCGCACTCACCGGGACCGAGATCTTCGAGGATGAACGGTTCCTCTCCTTCCCAGTCATAATAGAAGGTCGGGTCATCCTCATAGGATGGCACGATCGTATAGGGAATGAGTTCGTCCTTGAGTGCATGCTTCCCAACACGGTCGATGAAGGCCGGCATGCTTTCTCCGGGCTTTCGATCACGGCGATACACGTCGATCAAATGCGTGATGGCCGCCGACACGGCTTTGGCCGGCAGTTTCACCGTCATCTGCCCGATCTTGGCGGCGCCGTGTACCTTCCCCCCCAGATGGAGTTCATACATCGGCAGCGTGTGCTCCCCAATCCGCTTCCCCACTCCATGCAGTCCGATCGTGGAGATATGGTGCTGTGCGCAGGAATTGTGGCAGCCGCTGATCTTCACATCGACACCCGCCAGATCCGCCGGCACCCGTCCGGCAGGGAACACTTCCGCCAGGGCGCGCGCCAAGCCTTTGGAGGATGTAATGCCCAGACCACAGGTATCGGTACCGGGGCACGCGATGATGTCTTCAACCAACTCGGCGCCGGGATCGGCCAAACCTTGTGCGGCAAGGTCGCCGTAGAGATTCTCGATCTGCTGTTCGGGAATCCAGCGAATGACGATATTTTGATTGATGGTCGTTCGGAGGTTGCCGTTGGAATAGCGCTCCGCCAGACCTGCCACCACCAACATCTGCTCCGCGGTGATGTCGCCCATGAAAAGCTTGATCGCGGCCGTGACATACCCGTCTTGCTTTTGCGTAATCACATTGGTGCGTTTCCACATCTCGAACGGCGTCTCTTGACCGCTCTGAATTCCATTGCCGTTCCCGGTCCCGTTGCCATGTGCCGCGCCGTTGCGGAGCGGCATGATCAGTGCCGGTGGTTCATCCTGATGCTGGAGGAGTCGGATCGGCTCATGCTGGGGAAGCGCATGCCCCATGGAGACATAGGCTGCCTCCCAGCGCCGTTTGAATTCCTCAAAACCCAGCTTGTCGATCACGAATTTCATGCGGGCCTTGTTGCGGTTCTTGCGGTTGCCCAAGGTATCGAACACCTTGATGACGGCTTCGATACTCGGAATCAGCTCATCCATCGGTGTGAACTCCCGCAGCAGTTGCGCCACGCGAGGGGCGGAACCCAACCCACCGCCGGCCACCATGCGAAAGCCGATGACTCCGTCCGCCCGTTTGACGGCCAGCAACCCGATATCGTGGATGGGAGTCAGCGCACAATCGTGCGCGCAGCCCGACAAGGCGATTTTGAACTTTCGGGGCAGGCTCTGATTGAGCGGATTACGCAACAGATGGTACGCTACCGTCTTCGCATAGGGGGTGACGTCGAACACTTCCCCACGGCAGACACCGGCTAAATGGCACGCCGTCACGTTCCGCACCGTGTTGGCGCAGGCCTCCCTCGTCGTCAGTCCGACTTCGGCCAGACCGCGCATGATCGTCGGCACATCCTTGAGCTCGACGAAATGCATCTGGATATCTTGTCTGGTGGTCACATGGCCCACACCGGTTGCATACCGGTCGGCCAGCTCCGCCACACGGCGCAGCTGATTGGCGGAAATCCCTCCGAACGGGATTTTGATCCGCACCATTTGCACGCCGGCCTGCCGCTGCCCATAAATCCCGTACTGCAAGCGGAATGGCTTGAAGAGATCAGACGAGGCATCGCCGGAGAGCAACCGCATGGCCTCGGCCTCAAACGTGTCGATTTCTTCAGCAATCGCCGGAGGGATTGGATGTGTTTCGATCGCCGGGACCGCGAGAGGTTGCGTCGGGCTCATAAGGACATCTCCTTCACCCTCCGCCGCGACCGGCCGAAGGGCACATGATTCAAGACCGGTTCAAATGTGATACATCGGGTTACGCCGCTCTTCGATCGCCCGTTGACGGCCGGCCAATTCGTCGATGGTGACGCGGTTGAGCACCTCGTGCTCAGCCTGAGCTACTTGCTTCCAGACCTGCCCCAGCAACAATTCTTGCTTGGGCAGATGCCGGTCGAACGGTTGATCGCTCTGGAACACACGGTGAAAGACCGGCCCATCCAGCACTTCCAGGATGTCCGCCACCGAAAGGGCTGACGGTTCCTTCAGCAACATATAACCGCCTTGTGCACCGCGAAGACTCTCGACAAGCCCCGCCTTTTTCATTGAGTGGAGGACTTGCTCCAGAAACCGAATGGGAATCGCTTGTCTCCTGGCGATGGCGCGAGCCTGAACCGGAGCTTCTTTCCCGTTCATAGCAAGATCGATAGCCGCCATAATTCCATATGTTGCACGCTGAGACACTTTCATTCTTGATTATTCCGGTAGGAATTGCGATTTGTATACATCTTTCTAAGCCTGCCTGTCAAGCCGATGGCATGGCAGGGTCTCAGGATCTATTGAAGGGGCTCATGTAAGCAAGGCGACAATCCTCTCCCATATATGAGATCGACTTTCCCAATCACACTCGGCTGTCTTCCATAGCACTCCATCTCAGTGAAACGTTGGAATTCTGCAAAGCCGGAAATCATTCCCTTCCACAACTAGTTATTCTGTATCGCTTCTTTGCTAGCGCAACGACGGGAATGCTTGCAGGGAGCACATCGGCAGCTTTTTTCGACAAAATTCCATTGACATCATGGGCGCCCTGGGCAATAATCCCGCCCTCTTCTTCTTCGCGTGGTGCCTTCATGCCGGTGCCTTCATCCGTGTTTTCTGTTCTGCTGCTGACAGCTGATGCGGGAGTACAGGCGCAGTTCAAACAGGCCTTTCGGGACGCCTCCATCACCGTGGTGCGAGATGCGGCGGCGCTCCGCAGAGAGACGGCCAAGCATCAATTCGATGCCGTGGTCGTCGAGTCTCGTGGTGCAACCGATGAGGCGCTGGCCCTGCGGGAACATATCGACCCGTCACGAACATTGGTGATGACGGGCTCCCGTGCGGTGTTGAAGAGAACGGCCAAAACGTTCCAGTCCTTGGACAACCAGAATGGGCACGGGCTTCATCAGAGCAAGACACGTGACCATTCTCTTGAAAGTTATCTGGAAATCAAGATGGGCGAGTTCGTGAAAGGCATGCGGAATGGAGCAGCTAAGAATTTGCACCCCATGCTCATTTCCGCCGTGGAACGTCCTCTGATCACCTCTGCCCTTCGCGAGACACGCGGGAATCAGATTCAGGCGGCGGAGCTGTTGGGATTAAACCGGAACACCTTGCGAAAGAAGATCGCCGAACTGCATATTCCGTTGAAGCAACTTCGGGCAAAATCCGATCGTGCGGTGTAAGCCGCTGGCGTGTGTGGCGTCTGATCAACCAGGAGTGATGTCTTCACCACTCACCAAGAAGGAGGAGATTCGATGACGAAGGAAGAACTTATTGCAAAAATGGCGGCGTCGGCGGGTATTACGAAAGTTGCCGCGGGCACCGCGCTTGAGGCATTCACCGGAGCGGTCACCACGTCGCTGAGAAAGGGCAAGCGGGTCTCGCTTGTCAACTTCGGCACCTTTACCGTCTCCAAGCGCAAGGCCCGGATGGGGAGAAATCCTCGAACCGGCGAAGCGTTGAAGATTCCGGCAACGAAGGTCCCGAAGTTTTCCGCCGGAAAAGAGCTGAAATCGGCGATCAAGTAAGCCGCGCGACACTCATTAGCATGAAGAGAAGCAGGCCCCCGCTCGATTCAGGGGAGAGGTCTGCTTCTCTTTGCTTTTCTTGACACTCTAGGCGGGCCTATATTAGCATGCCCACCCGGACGATAGGCGCGTAGCTCAGGGGGAGAGCGCTACCTTGACACGGTAGAGGTCGACGGTTCAAGACCGTCCGCGCCTACCACCTGGCCGAGGCATCCGTGCGCCTCTCGGAGGCGGGGTGCCTTTTATTGTTTTTGCCGTGAGCAGTAGACCCAGCGAATGAAGATCTCCTTGAAAAACGGGCCCCAGAAAGACGTGCAGACCGGCCAGACGGTGGGGGCCGCACTGTCTGCCCTGGGCATTCCGCTGGGTTCGGATATCTTGGCAGCGAAAGTCAACGGAATGGTAGTCGATCTCTCGCGCCCCTTGTCGGAGGATACGACGATTGAGCCGCTCCGGTTCGACAGCCTGGAAGGCCGTGAAGTCTACCGCCACAGCAGCACCCACCTCATGGCGCAAGCGGTTAAGGAACTGTTCCCTACCGCCCAGCTGACAATCGGACCGGCGCTGGAAGACAGTTTCTACTACGACTTCGCCTACGAGCGTCCGTTTACTCCGGAGGATCTCGAAAAAATCGAAGCGCGCGCCCGTGACATCGCCGCGCGCAAGTTGACGATCACGCGGCGGGAGTTTTCCAAACAGGAAGCCATCGCATTTTTCACATCGCGTGGCGAACAGTACAAGGTCGAATTGATCGAGGGCTTCCCGGATGGCGAATCGATTTCCGCCTATGCCCAAGGCGATTTCGTCGATCTGTGCCGCGGCCCGCACTTGCCTTCGACCGGCCATGTCGGCGCCTTCAAACTCTTGACGACCGCCGGGGCCTACTGGCGCGGAGACGAGCGCAACCCGATGCTCCAGCGGATCTACGGCACGTCGTTTCCGACCCAGGCCGAACTGGACGCGCACCTGGCCCGGCTGGAAGAGATCAAGCGCCGCGATCATCGAAAAGTCGGAAAAGATCTGGACTTGATTTCCGTTCAGGACGAAATCGGGCCGGGCCTGGTGCTCTGGCATCCCAAAGGCGCCGCCATTCGATTACTGATCGAAAATTTCTGGCGCGAACAGCACCTCAAAGACGGCTACGATCTGGTCTATTCGCCCCATGTCGCGCGCCTCGACCTCTGGAAGACCAGCGGGCACGTCGACTACTACCGAGAAAACATGTTCGCCTCGATGAAACTGGAGGGCAGTGAGTATCAGCTCAAACCGATGAACTGCCCCTACCACATCATGATCTACAAATCGCATCTCCGGAGCTATCGGGACCTTCCCATCCGGTACGGCGAGCTGGGCACTGTGTATCGATACGAACGGACCGGCGTCCTCCATGGCTTGTTGCGGGTGCGCGGGTTTACCCAGGACGACGCCCATTTGTTCTGCCGCCCCGACCAGATGGAAACGGAAGTCAGCCGCGTGCTCGACTTCACCTTCTTCATTTTGCGGACGTTCGGATTCACCGAGTTTGAAGTGTTTCTCTCCACCAGGCCGAAAGAATCGGTGGGTGCCGATGAACATTGGACGTTGGCCACCAGCGCACTGGAGGCGGCGATCAAGAGCCGAAACATCGCCTATCAGCTGGACCCGGGCGGAGGTGCCTTCTATGGCCCGAAGATCGATATCAAGATCAAGGACGCGCTCGGCCGTTCCTGGCAATGCTCCACCATTCAAGTGGATTTCAACAACCCGGAACGATTCGGCCTGACCTACATCGGCGAGGACGGGAAGGCGCACCAGCCGATTATGATCCATCGCGCCTTGATGGGATCGATCGAACGGTTCTTCGGAATTCTGATCGAGCACTACGGTGGGGCCTTCCCCGCCTGGCTCGCCCCCGTGCAGGCGACGGTGATGAATATCACGGACAATCAGAGGGGCTACGTGGCGGACGCCGTCGCGCAATTGAAAGCGGCCGGATTCCGGGCCGAAGCCGACCTGCGCAACGAAAAGATCGGATTCAAAATCCGCGAAGCGGAGAAGGCCAAGGTGCCGTTTATGCTGGTCGCCGGGGACCGCGAAGTCCAAGGCGGAACTCTGTCGGTCAGAGGCCGGAGCGGCGCGAACCTTGGCAGCATGACGGTCGCCGGCGTCATCGACCTCTTACGTACCGAGGTCTCTCGCCTCCGGCCAGACGTTCACCCGATATAAAATAGGAGGTGGCTTATCGTCCCCAAACTGCGTGTGAATCGTGAGATCCGGGTCCGAGAAGTACGAGTGATCGGTCCTGAGGGAGAGCAACTGGGCATTCTTCCGACGCCGGACGCCTTTCGGCAAGCGCAAGAAGGCGGATACGACTTGGTCGAAGTGGCCCCCACGTCGGTCCCTCCGGTCTGCCGGATCATGGACTATGGCAAGTACAAGTATGAGCTGAGCAAGAAAGACCATCAGAGCCGGCGCCATCAGAAGTCCACGCAGGTGAAGGAAATTAAGCTGCGGCCTCGTACAGACAAGCACGATCTGGAAATCAAGGTCCGCCAAATGAAGGCGTTCTTGGAGGAAGGGAACAAAACGAAGGTCACGCTCACGTACCGCGGGCGGGAAATGGCGAACCAAGAGATGGGCCGGACCGTCATGAATTCCGTGATCGAACAGCTGGCCGATTGCGGCACGATCGAATATGCCCCCCGTATGGAGGGACGCAGTTTGATCATGATCGTGGCGCCAAAATAACTGATGCGGTCCAGGATGACGACCGATTAACCAAAGGAATGAGTCTCATGAAGATGAAGACACATAAGGGAGCCAGTAAGCGGTTTGCAAAAACGGGAAGCGGCAAGATCGTCCGCCGCAAGGCGGGCAAGCGGCATCTGCTGTCTCACAAGAGACACGACCATAAGCGACGCCTGAGCGGCACGGCGGTCGTCGATGCCACGGTCACTGCAATGTTGAACAAGTTGCTCCCTCGGTAGTCGTTCGGCACAGGGGAGTTTTTGAGCACCAAAGGAGAGAATCATGCCTCGCGCAAAAGGTGGACCCAAGACACGACATCGGAGAAATAGACGGCTGAAGCTGGCCAAGGGACAATATGGGGCAAAGAGCCGGCTGTTCCGTTCGGCGACGGAGAGCGTCGATAAGGGGCAGACCTACGCCTATGTGGGCCGGAAAGACCGCAAGGGCGACTTCCGCCGCCTCTGGATCGCGCGCATCAGCGCCGCCGTCCGGGCCCAAGGCCTCCCCTACGGCCGGTTCATCAACGCCCTCAAGAAGGCCAACGTGCTGCTGGACCGCAAGGTCCTCTCCGACATGGCAATCAAGGACGCCGCCGGATTCGAAAAGCTCTGCGGCCTTGCCAAGCAGCACATGCCTGCCACGGCCTAAGCTGTCAAATCGATTGCTGCACAAGAGAACGGGGAGCGACAATTCGTCGCTCCCCGTTTCTTTCTTCGTCCTTCTTCCCAGATCAGAATCTGTACAGAGGTTCCCAGGTCTGTCACATCTGTAGACCAGATAGTTCCCAGACCTCGCTAACCCTCTCGTCTCGCCTCTTCCTCGAACAGCAGGTCCATGTCGTTTCTTCCGGGGATCTATTGAAGGGATATCAGTTACGGCCGGACGTGCCGAAGGCGGATGTGCAATGACCGTCCGGTTATTGCACAGACCGTCTGACTCTCCACAAAACTTAAAGATTGCCCATCCTTAAGCTCTTGAACTTTGAGCCCGGCAAGATTGGCAATTCGCTTTGTCCGAACGGATGGTAAATGACCATTTTGCGACCGTCGGCATCCGGCCACTTTGCGACAGTCGCTAAAGCAGTCTCCGCGCCGGAAAGCTGCCGTTCATGAGAGATTGTGCTCGCTTCGC
>JABMDL010000060.1 GCA_015903945.1 Nitrospira sp.
GGGGCGCAAGCGACAATCCAAAAACGTACCCCTCAATTCACAACATCCCTTCCTTCCGCCTGGCTAGAAAACGAGCCAGCCCGGCCCAGACCAGCATCAGCGGCACCAAAGCCAAAGCGATGTGGGTAGTCGTGGCCCCCAGTGCTTTCACGCCGGTGACAAGCCAAGCAGTGGATGCATCGCCGCCCCGTGAGATGGCCGTGTCGATAAAATTCTTGGCCTTGTACTTTTCTTCGCGAGTCAGGACGGTAAACAGCACTTCGCGCGACGGCTTGGACAGGGCATACTCCCCCACCCTGCGCAGCACAGAAAAGACGACATAGACCGCCAGTGTCGGCCACAAGGCGATGCCCAGAAACCCCACCACGCTGACCATCGGCAGAAACAGCAATCCCGTGACCAGCCCGAACCGGCCGATCACCCGATTGGTGATGAAGAGCTGTGTCACCCATGTCAACGAGCTGGTCACGAAATCGAGACTGGAAAACAAACGGGTCCGCGCCTCCGGTTGATCGAGATATTCCGACACCAGACGTGTCTGCTCGAAGTAGAGAAACGTGGCCGTCATCGTGAGCAGTATCAAGTAGCCGCAGATCCCAAGCAAATACGGTGACGCACAGGTGAGGCGCACACCCGCCAGAAAGCTCCCCCTGAGCGGATCACCGGGATCCGGTTGATGATACGTAGACCATTCCCGCCCCCATCGCTCAAGACGGGAGATACAGCCCAGGCACAACACCAGAAACACCGCCGAGGCCAGCATCAGCACCGGCACCGGGAACACGAACGTCAGCCCGGTGGTGATGAGTGGGCCGAGCAACGCGCCGCTGCTCCCTCCCGCGGCAATGATCCCGAACAACCGCGCCCCCTGTTCCGGCGCAAAGAGATCGTCCATAAAACTCCAGAAGACGGATACGACGAACAGGTTGAACACCGACAGCCAGACAAAAAATCCGCGGGCCACCCATTCAGGAGACACATGACTGGTCATCAACCCGAAGAAGACCAGCAGATTGGCGATGAAGAAGGTATAGACGGTCAATAGCAGTCGATAGCGTGAACAGCGCGCGGACAGCCATCCGAAGAGCGGCGTCGCAGCCAGCATGGTGAGAAACGTTCCGGTCATCATCCACGGGAGATTCTTGAGGCCGCCTTCGATAGCCATTTCGTCACGCACCGGACGAAGGATGGAGTAGCCGCAGAGGAGACAGAAAAAATAGGCGAAGGCCCAGGCTAAGGGAACGAGTTCTTCCCGCTTGGCTCCCAGGAAGGCGGCGCACCGGGCAATGGCTGTGTGAACCGGCTCGGCCATCGACGCGCAGTGTAGCAGGTATGGGTTCACCTGCCACGAGAATATTCTGCTAGAATGCGCCCGATCGATCGAATTCTACCGGGAGAATGAACGCATGATCGACCTACGCAGCGATACAGTGACCGTTCCCGCCGACGGGATGAGAAAGGCCATGGCGCGCGCCGAGGTGGGCGACGACGTGTATGGGGAAGACCCCACCGTCAACCGGTTGCAAGACTGGCGTCGCTACTCGGGAAGCGCTTCGCCCTCTTCGTGCCCTCCGGCACGATGGCGAACCAGCTCGCGATTCGATCGCAGACCCAGCCGGGGCAGGAGGTCATTGTCGAGAGCACGAGCCACATCGTCCGGTATGAGCAAGGCGCCGCCGGTGCGCTAGCGGGCGTACAGCTCCATTGGGTGCCGGGCGAGCGGGGCATCATGAACGCGGAGCAGGTGGAGGCCGCGATCAGACCGAAGGATCCCCATAGTATCCCCACCGCCCTCATCTGCCTTGAAAACACGCACAACGCCGGAGGCGGGACCATCTATCCCCTGTCGACGATCGAGAAGATTCGGACTGTCGCGGTCAGATACGGTATCCCGATGCATCTCGACGGCGCCCGGCTGATGAATGCCGTGGCTGCCACGACACTTCCTCCCGCTGCGTATGCCCAGCACTTTGAAACCGTGTCCATGTGTCTTTCGAAAGGCCTCGGCGCTCCGGTGGGATCGTTGCTCGTGTCAAGCGATCAGCAGCTCATTGACCGCGCGCGCCGCTTTCGCCGTATGTACGGGGGCGCCATGCGTCAAGCGGGCATCCTCGCTGCCGCCGGCATCTATGCGTTGGAACACCACATCACACGCCTGACGGAAGATCACACGCACGCGAAGAAGCTGGCCCGCCAGCTCCAGCAAATTCCCTCGGTGCAGGTTGTGCCGCAACATGTCGAAACGAATATCGTGATCTTTCAGATAGCCGACCAGCGGCGCTCGCCCGCCGAGATCGTCGCCGCGTTGAAACACGAAGGCGTGCTCATTAACGCGATCGGGGGAGCGAGTTACCGAGCCGTCACGCACCTCAACGTCTCCGCCAAACAGATCGATGAAGCCGGCGCCGTGTTCGCCCGTGTGCTCACACCGTAATGCCGTCATGCTGACCGTGTCGCATTGACACTACTTGCAACGGCACATAAAATGCCGATGGGCCCTCGGAAGGGAGCGCGATGTCTTTGCAAGTGGTCACGTTTCAGCACATCAGCAAGATTCTCGAAGTGACGGATGCGCTCGGACTGAATCGGGAATGGGTGGAAATCCCCTTGTCTCCGGAACATCCCGGGGTGGTTCGCCGGTTGGCCAACGGCAAACTCGAAATCGTCGTGGATGCCGATCAGCCGTTCGACCAATGGCTGACGGGCCTTCGCAGTCTCATTCAAATGACCCAGGTTTCGTGATGGATTCGAACCCCACCGCCAGCATGCCCACGCGCGAGGAACTCAACGCCGAACTCCTCGCCGTACCGGAGCCGCCGGAGCAGCCGGAAACGCCGACACCTCCAGGCTTTGAAGACAGCCTCGAGGTCGCCCTGCGGCACGTGAAGGGCCGGCGCGGCGGCGATCTGGTCGGCATTATCCTCGTGGGGTCGGGAGCACGGCGCGCCATTACCCCCCACAGCGATATTGATTTGATCGCCCTGGTGAAAGGCGACACCGACAGCCATGAAATTCTTCGGGTCGGCGAACGTCTCGTCGATATCCGATACCATGGCTACACGTCCGTCGAAGACGAACTCGCCTATTCACTCCGACTACCGTCACTCCTCCGCAAGGGGCGGGTCTTGTTCGACCACGAGGGGATCACCGCGCAGCTGATCGAGAAAGCCAACCAACGTTTTCGCCAAGGCCCGCCGCCGGCCTCCATCAATGAACAGATTCGCCTGAAAGCCTCGTGTTATCACTGGCTGGGAAAGGCAAAGGACCTCACGGAGAAACCGGGCACCGCCCAGTACCTACTGACCCTGTTCTATGAAGATTGCATTCTGGCGTTCTTCCGGCTGAGAGGCTATTGGCTGACCGCCCCGGTGGACGTTCACCGGTTTATGGTTTCTCGAGAACCGGCGCTCGCCGATCTGGCCGGTCAGTTCCTCAATGCGAATACCTTGGCCGATCGGCTCAACTTTGGCCGACAATTTGCCGATCTCCTCTTCAAGGACATCCCAAACCCCGCCCGCATTGACTGAGGGGTCCGGATCGTTCCAGCCCGTGTCTGCCCCGGGTCACGAGTTCGGCCAGGTTTGCAATTTACGGAGCATGTGACCGGTCCTGAATACCGCCGGCAGACATTCCTCCATCATATCGACCTACACACCAAGGAGCGTTTATGGAGCTAGGATTTATCGGACTTGGCAAAATGGGCATGAACATGGTCACACGCCTGCGACGGGACCAGCATCGGGTGGTGGTCTTCGACCGTTCGACCGATCTCGTCAAACAGGCTGAGGGCCAAGGCTGTATCGCCACGTCGTCGTTGACCGATCTGGTCGGCAAACTCAGCACTCCTCGAGCGGTTTGGATCATGGTGCCCTCCGGCGCGCCGACGGAAGAAACCGTGCAGGCGGTCGCGGCCCTGCTCAAACCGGGCGACACCATCATTGACGGCGGAAACACCCGGTTCCATGACGACGTGCGGCGCGCCGCCGAATTGAAGAAGTCCGGCCTTCACTATGTGGACGCCGGTACGAGCGGCGGTATCTGGGGACTGAAAGTCGGCTACTGTCTCATGGTCGGTGGCGAAGACGCGGCGGTGAAACGGCTGGCACCGATCTTCAAGACTCTGGCCCCGGAGAACGGCTGGGCCCATGTCGGTGCCGCCGGTGCCGGACATTACGTGAAGATGGTCCACAACGGCATCGAGTACAGCATGATGCAAGGCTACGCCGAAGGGTTCGAACTGATGTCGAAGAGCGAGTACAAGCTGGATCTGGCGCGCATCGCCGACCTCTGGATGCACGGCAGCGTGGTACGCTCATGGTTGCTCGAGCTGGCAGCCGGCGCGCTCAAAGACGATCAAAAACTGGAAAAACTGAAAGGATACGTGCAAGATTCCGGTGAAGGCCGCTGGATGATTGCTGACGCGATCGAAAAAGACGTGCCCGTACCGACACTCACGACGGCCCTGTTCACCCGATTCCGGTCGCGGCAGGAAGAGTCGTTTGCGGAAAAGATGCTGGCCGCTTTGCGCAATGCCTTTGGCGGCCATGCCGTCAGACGGTAGGCACTCATCACTTTCACCAGGATGTAGCGATGGCCCCTACTAGCCAACGAGTCGACAGTAGTCCCGCGCAGGAAACCTTGTCACCCGTCGAACCGTGCACGGTCGTCATTTTCGGCGGGTCCGGCGACCTAGCTCGTCGCCGTCTGATCCCGGCCCTCTACAACTTGCTCCTCGATGGGTTATTGCCTGCGAATTATGTGGTATTGGGTTTGGGCCGCACCGCGATGAGCGACGAAGAGTTCCGTGCCTCCGTGCGTGATGGCGTCGTCAAGCATTCCCGGCAGGCCCTGATTGAAGACACGTGGAACACCTTTGCCAGGCATTTATTCTATCTAGTCGGTGAAAATGACAACCCGCAGACCTACACCCGGCTGAAAGCACGTGCCGAAGAGCTTGAACGGTCGTTTCAGCTTCCTGGAAATCGAATATTCTATCTCAGCATTCCGCCCAGTTCCTTCACCCCCGTCTGTGAAGGATTGGCCAGCTCAGGACTGGCCGGAACGCCCGGCGCCCGTTCGCCCTATGCCCGCATCATCGTCGAAAAGCCGGTCGGCCGCGATCTCGCGTCCGCGCAGGCCATCAACATGGTCACGGGACGTGTCTTCGACGAATCGCAGATCTTCCGCATCGACCATTATCTGGGCAAAGAAACGGTTCAGAACCTCATGGTGGTGCGATTCGCCAACAGCATCTTCGAACCCATCTGGAACCACAAATATATCGATCACGTTCAAATCACCGTGAGTGAGGCGGAAGGCGTCGGGACCAGAGCTTCCTACTATGAGGAAGCCGGTGCGCTGCGGGACATGGTCCAGAATCACCTGCTCCAGCTGCTCTGTCTCGTTGCAATGGAGCCGCCCTATTCGCTGGACCCCGACGTCGTGCGAAACTCAAAAATGGAAGTGCTCCGTTGCCTGCGCCCCATTACCGCCAAGGATGTGGAACAGTTCACCGTGCGGGCGCAATATACGGAAGGGACGGCGCACGGCAAGCCGGTTCCGGGCTACCGTCGGGAGAAGGGGGTCAAGCCCGATTCCACTACCGAAACGTATGTCGCGCTGAAGTGTTTCGTGGAGAACTGGCGCTGGTCCGGGGTGCCGTTTTACTTGCGGACAGGCAAAGCCTTGCCGCTTCGGGCCAGCGAAGTCGCGGTGCAGTTCAAAGAAATCCCCCAGATCCTGTTCAATGCCAATCCGCAGAAACCGCAAGCCCCGAACGTCCTGGCCTTGAGAATTCAGCCGGAAGAAGGGCTGTCGCTCCGAATCGTCTCGCGCGTCCCTGGTACCAGAGCGCAAACCCATCCGGTTGAGATGAACTTCAAATATGGAGAAGTCTTCGGCCGCCCGTCACCGGAAGCCTATGAACGTTTGTTGCTCGATGTCATGACAGGCGACGCATCCCGGTTCATGCGGCGCGATGCCGTGGAAGCCTCCTGGGCTTGGGTCACCCAAATCCTCGACGCCTGGGAGAAGCTGGGACAACGCTGGCTTCCCGAATACCAGGCGGGCACCTGGGGCCCGGTCGAAGCGGACCGTTTGATCCAACACGACAGCCGCATCTGGCGGGTACTGTAACGAGCACCCGCTGCATTTCCGTCCGCCCGATTCTTTCTCCGGATGTACTCAGATGGCATCCGGCCTCTAGGGCACAGGTCGATCAGTTCTCCTGCTGGGGACCACGAGCAGGATCCTCAACCGCCACCATGTTCAACTCGCGCTTCACCTGTTTCACAATCTCGTCCCGTTTCCCCACTCCTCCGAAGAACTTCTGAAAGTGCCCGTAGCGATAGAATGCGAGCGCTGGCAACGAGGTGATTTCCAGTTCCGCAGGAATTTGCGGATTGTCCTCCACATTCATCGTGAGGACGAGCAGACTCGGCCCGAGTTCTTCCTGCACCTGCTCCAGTTCGGCCGCTAATGCACTGCAATGGCCGCAGCCAGGCTTCCAGAATTCGACGAGGACAGGCACCACGCTCGATTCGACCACACGGTCGAACTGCCGATCGGTGATCGTGCGCAGCCCGGCCCTCACGATCGCAGACCTTGGTACAGCAAGGGTGTCAACACACGGGCAACCTCCTCTGCGAAGAGGCGATACCCGGCGGTCGTAAGATGCACTCCGTCATTGGAATACCTCGCGGCCAGCTGGTTGGTGTCGGGGTCGGCCGTGGCATGAAACAGATCGACGCAGGCAATGTGTTTCGCTGCTGCATACTGACGAATCAACCGGTTCAACAGTTCCCGCCGGGTTAAGTGCCCGGCCACCCAATCCTGCCCTTCCCAGGTGTCTTGACTGTCTTCTACCCGAATCGGGGGAACGGTCACGGGAATCGGGATACCACCAGCTGCAAACGTCTGCTCGTAGAGCTTGACCAGATTGTGCATGATGTCGTCGGGCGACCCATTCCATCCCAGATCGTTCGTCCCGCCCAAGATCGACACATATCCTGGCTTGTGATCCAACACATCGTGACGGAATCGCAATACCATCTCGCCGGTGAGTTCTCCACAGACGCCACTGGTGCGGACCAGCGCCGCTCCGCCAAGACAGTCTTGTAAATACTGCCCATAGGGAGTCTCCTGTCCTGTTGGATGGTTAGCAGTCGGCGACTGAAACCCCGCCGTCAGACTGTCGCCGAAACATATGACAAGAGTAGATCGGGTCATCGTGAATCCGCAGCGTATGGTGGTGTGTGCGCCCCAGTGACCTTTGTCACACGAGTGGATTGTACTGTCGCCATTCGTCTCCGGCAATGCCCGTCTCACCTGCCCAATTCTCGTGGAGAACCGCGATTTCCTTGACGAATTGTGGATCTACCGGTAGGTGTAGCTCTATGACCGATCTCAAGACTGCACAGGACATGATAGCCGCGGCAGTGGCGGCCAAAGGCACGGAGGATCCGGAAACCGCATCCGTCAAACGCATCCTCAAACTCTTGGATAAGACGGCCAAGTCCAACCGGACCTATGGGGCAACCAACCCCGTTGCCCAGAAGTTTTCCCAACAGCTGTTCGAAGAATTAACCGTCCACCTCAATACCTACACTAAGCTCACGATTCTTATCCAACGATCGCAACTGGTATTCAACGACACGGTCGCACACCAAGCCGACAAAGACAGCAGCAGCGAAGGGGTCGGCTTCAAACTCTATGCAGACGGCATTCGGGAATTCTCGATCCACCAGGGCCTCACCCGTGAGGATCTGACCTTCTTTCTGGAGTCGCTGTGGGGCGGCACGGATCCGACTCAGGATGACGACGATATTGTCACTCGCCTGTGGTCTCGCAATCTCTCGAGCATTTCCATTGTGACGGCGGAAGAAATTGCCAAAGTCTCAGTGGGGGCCAACGAACCTGCTGCTGCCGAAGGAGGCATGAGTTCATCGGAGACGACGTTGCGGGAATTGCTGGATAGCGAACGCAACGAAAGAGGACGCAAGGCTCAGGGAGCAGGAGAGGGCACGGGCGCTCAAAACAAACGCATCCAATCAAGCCTCATCGGCTATGAAGTGACCGACGAAGAACTCGCCGCCCTGGCAAGGGAGATCGAGGCTGAAAGCAAGCAAAACGACCTCCTGTACATCATGGAAATGCTGACCGCCATCTTGGCGTATGAAACTTCTCCCGTCTTGCTGACCAAGCTGTTTACCATTTGGGGCAGCATCGTGGACTCCCTGTTCCGCGATGGGAAATGGACGGTCTTGGAACATGTCCTAGGTCTCCTCCATGAGACCGATGCCGTACGTCCGGATCTCAGCCAGGAACACAAGCAACAAGTCGCGTCGCTCTTCTCCGGACTGGGCCGCGCGGAGCACATCAAGGATGTAGAAACGTATCTGAATAGTTCGCCCACCGCCCAAACGGAAGGACTTTCGACGATCGTGTTAATGATGGGGGCGGATGCCGTTCCCCTGCTCTGCTCCCTGCTCGCCAAGTTGAACTCACCCGCGCACCAGGCCCTCGTCTCGGACGCACTCTTGGTCCTGGCCAAAGATCGCCCGGAGCCGTTGCTCAAAGGATTGATGGATCGCCGGCCAGCCTATGTCCGAAACTTACTCGCCATTCTCATGAAGTGGAACGATCCCAAGTTCGCCGAGCCGGTGGAAAAACTGACGCGATATCCTGACCTGCAAGTTCGGAAGGATGTCGTACGCGCAATGGGCCTCTTCCGGCCGACCGGTAATGGCCTGAAGTTGGTCTCGTTTATGGAGGATGGAGAAGAAGCCATCCGCCTGGCCGCCTTGAAACTGCTGGTCTCCGGACACTACACCGCCACATTTTCCAGTTGGTCCGCAATCTTGTCCATGGAGGACTTCTCGGAACGTCCGGTAAGCGAGCGCCGGGCGGTCTTCCAAGCAATCCGGGTGACCTGCGGAGACGAAGCGGTCCCTTATTGGGAACGCCTCCTGACCGAATGGTCGTGGACGAATCGAAAAAAGAAAGAGGAGCTGGCCGTATTGGCCGCGGAATCTCTCGGCAAACTGGCAACTCCAGCCGCCTTGTCCGCGCTCGAATTGGGGAGCAAGAAAGGCGGTGCCGCCGTCCGCCAAGCCTGTGTCCATGCCCTTTCGCAAGTCCAGAGACAGCAGCAGGGCAAGAGCCCCGCGGACGTGCCACACCACTAAGGAGTGTCGATCGTGAGCGATTCCCGTTCAGTCCACGCGCCGACCAGTGAAGACCATACACAACCGATCCTGACACATGAAAAATCGCTGTCCCAAAAAATAGGGCACGGTTCCGAGGCCGGCGATATTCTGGACCAACAGCTTGTGGTGTTGGGCTTCCAGCTCATCACCCAGCTGAATACGCTGATCAAGACCTCCAAAATTCACGGGCGCACCAACGCAGCCCTCGACAAACCGGTTGAAACTATGCTCACGCTCGTTCAGACATTGGCGCACGACCGACCGGCCACCTTGCGTCTGCAAAACGATTTCTTGTTTCTGTGGGACAGCCATCTCAAGGTGAGCCCGCAGCAGATGCTGGTGGTCTCCAGCGTCATCGAGGCGATGGCTAAGTGGAAAATAGGCGGCTTAACTTTCACTTCATCGGTTTCATCCAGAGACCTTCGTGAGTTTGCCCATCTTTTTGTCAGCCTCGACCCCGTCACTAAGTCGATCGCGGACTTCCGGCAGGAACTTGAGACGTTGGGTGTCACCAGCATCGAGCTCGAGGATCCTCGTGTGCTCGCCCTCAAAACGGACACGATAGGATCGGACATGAAAGTCCAGCACAGAGCGCGGACACGAAGCGCCTATGAGCAGGTGTCCACCGCGGCTAGCTCCCTGACGCAATCGGTACGAGACGGCGGCACGATCAGTTTCAAGCACGCTAAACGCGCCATTCAGAATATCGTCGATCTCATGATGCAAGACGAGCCCGCCATGTTGGGCTTCACCACGCTGCGCTGTCATGACCAATATACGCAGAAACATTCCGTCAATGTCGCGCTCCTCTCGATCGCCCTCGCGAACCGAGCGGGCTATCCCAAAGTAGAATTGGCCGATCTCGGTTTGGCGGCGCTCTTTCATGACATGGGGAAGTCAGCCATCCCGCTCGATGTGCTCAACAAGCCTGGAGAATTTACGGAAGAGGAGTGGGCAGCGATGCGCAGCCATCCGACAGAAGGAGTCTTAAGTCTCGCCCTGTTACGCGGCATTACCAATTTGCCGGCACGCATGGCCGCGGCCTCCTTCGAACACCATATGAATCTGGACTATTCCGGCTATCCGAAGTTGAAAACGCCCTGGAAGCTTTCGCTGACCGGGCGTGTGCTCATGATCGCGGACTGCTACGACGCCATGACCTCTTCCCGCGTCTATCGCCGTGAACCGATGGCACCGGCCAAAGTGTTGAACATGATGTTTCAGAAATCCGGGCAGAGCTTCGACCCCACGCTCCTCAAACTCTTTGTGACCTGTGTCGGCATCATCCCGATCGGTACCCTGGCGGAACTTACCACCGGTGAAATCGCGGTTGTCCTTAGGCCGGCCCCCGACAAGGCGAACAGCGAACGTCCTTTGGTGAGGGTCATCGCTGACGCGAACTGCCAGCCGGTCGACAACGGCCAGGAATTGGATCTTGCCGAGAAGGATGACACCGGAAGCTACCGCCACAGTATCGTCCGGCTTATCGACAATGCCGAACATCGGTTCGATACGAGCCGGTACTTCTCGTAACAGGCTCTCCCCTGATCCCTCACGATCGAACCATCCGCTCGTGTCGCTTGACAGTCCAAAACCCGATACTCGACAATGTCCGCATGCCGGATTACATCGTCATTGAGCGGTTGGAATTCCGAGGGCGTTGCGGAGTGACTCCGGAGGAACGGGCCAAGCCCCAGCCTCTGGCCCTCGATCTTGAATTGCAATGCGACCTGGGGCCGGCCGGATTTTCCGACAATCTGTCCCACACCGTCGATTATGCCGCAGTCGCTGCGCGGGTAGTCCAGGTCGCCTCGACCCAAGAAGCTTGTCTCCTCGAAGCCATGGCCGAACGGGTTCTGACAGTGCTCTTCGACGAATTTCCGGTTGAGCACGTCACACTCTGGATGCGAAAACTCCACCCGCCGATCACCTCCATCACCACCTCCGTCGGAGTTACGATCAACCGGACACGACTCGCGCATGAGGTCAGGCAGGCAGCTGCTCCTCCGGCGAGGTTGCTTGTCCAGCAGCTTCACCGGATTCCCAAGGGCAAGGCGCTCGACATCGCAGCTGGGCGTGGCCGCCATTCACTGTTCCTGGCCTCGCACGGTTTTCAGGTCGACGCCGTCGATCGCGACGAAAGCGCGCTGGCGCATCTCTTGTCATCGGCGCAGCACCATGCGCCCACAGCCGTCACAACGAAAGTCTTGGATCTTGAACAGCCTGCGCCGTATGGGCCAGACCTCGGGAAAGAGGTCTATGACGTGATCCTTGTCTTCTTCTATCTTTATCGCCCGCTGTTCCCCGCAATCGTGGGAGCACTGAAGCCCGGCGGGGTCTTGGTGTATGAAACGTTCACCCTCGACAATCATCTTTATCACCATCACCCGAAGCGCCGAGAATTTTGCCTGTCTCCCAATGAGTTGCTGCACCTGATCTCGCCTCTACACGTATTGCACTACGACGAAGGGGCGCATGTGGACGGAGAAGGCGCTGACCGTATCTATACGTCACAACTCCTGGCACACAAACCGATACCCTCTGGTGCAGCCGCGTGAGCCGCCTGGATTTCCATCTGCACACCACCCATTCAGACGGAAGCTGCACACCGGCCGAAGTCATCGCCCTGGCCGGCAAAGCGGGCGTAACGGCCCTGGCCATTACTGATCATGACATTACAACGGGCATACCCGAAGCAACCGCAGCAGGGACGGCCCTGGGAATTGAGATCATTCCAGGAATTGAGATCAGTTCTCTCCTGGGCGGCTCTGAATTACACATGCTCGGCTACTTCCTCGATTACCAAGACGCCCGGCTGAACGAACGGCTTGCGCGCCTCCGGGAAAGCCGGCATCGCCGCAATCCCAAAATCATCGAACGCCTGCAGGCGGCTGGCATCGACATCACCTATGATGAAGTCCGCGCCCTTGCGGGGACTGATGCCGTCGGGCGGCCACACATTGCGCGCGTCTTGATGGGGAAAGGTGTTGTGTCTTCCGCGAAAGAAGCGTTCGACCAATGGCTGGCAGACGGCCGGCCGGCTTATGTTCCGCGCGAACTGCCGACACCGGCGGAAGCCATCCACTGGATCAAAGAAGCAAAGGGACTGGCGGTCCTTGCCCACCCGACTTGGGTGAAGGTCACGGAGGGCACTCTGGCGGACCTGGTCCGAACACTGAAAGCCAACGGACTCGACGGGGTGGAGGTTCACTACAGCACCCACACCGCGCGGCAAACACGCGACTACTTGGCGCTGGCGAAGCAACAGGGCTTGCTGGTGACCGGGGGAAGCGACTTTCACGGCGTGACAAAACCCGACATCGAGGTGGGGATTGGCAAAGGCTCGCTCCATGTTCCGGACTCACTGCTCGACAAAATGAAGAACGCTGCGGCAC
>JABMDL010000061.1 GCA_015903945.1 Nitrospira sp.
CGCTGGGTCAGGTCATCTTGCGTTGGCCTGTGCCTATCAGGCGAGAGCCGAAGGGTTGTTGGTCAATGAACATCCCGACCCAAACGCCTATATCGATGAAGTGATCCTTGGCACGCTCAAGCGGACATTAGGTGTGCCGAACAAGAGCCACCTCTTCGTCGTCGCCGAACGTACACCGCACCGTCATCATAAGGACGGTGGCGTACATGGACTGGTGGACTATGTTGCCGGAGTGATTGCTCGATGGCCGGAACGGCAGGCAGGGCCTGATCATTATCCTCTCACGGCGGCCACCAAAGCCACTATTCTTGGCCACACGCTCCGGGGTGCCAGACCAATACCGGAGGACAAAGCGATTGCTCAGCATCTTGCCCATGAAGTGGTGCACCGGCTAATCGAATCGCCCGATGACATTGTCGGCTGTCTCTTGGCCTACCGTGAACGGGGATCAATCGGTCCGATTCCACTCCATGCGGTCACATCGAAGCAGTTCGACTGGGACGTCTTCAGTCGGATGCATGGCAACACCCGCGTCTCGTAACTCTCTCAGCTGCCGTTCGATGCCGGGAGTCAAGACAGGGCCCCCTCGTCCATCTTGAACACAGCACGTGAGGAATTCAGCAAGCTGGTTGCAATACCATAGTCCCATCGAGAAGGGCGACATATCTCACCCCTGCCGCGCGGTTCTATCTATCGCTTGCGGATCACGGATTGGCCTGAGAAGATTCCTCTCAGAAACGGGATAAGATGTGTGTGGTCATTCGACCCGAGTTGGCACGACGGTGGGGTACCTCCGCTGACACCTCAACCATGGGCGTAATTGTTGTAGCCTGAGGGTCGATCATGATGCAGGAAACGGCCCCGCGAATTTATTGCATTCCAGCCACTCAGGCGCCGGTGGTGGCTGTGTTTCGTCGGGGGCCGAAATGGTCACACATTGGGCGATGGGATCTTGCTGCAGGGCAATATGAACTCGGGCTTGGTAGCCCCATCTCGAGATCCAGCCTATGCTTATTTTCTGTCCCCTGTCTTGAGCGGGGTGAAGCGGGCGGCGTAGGCGTCCTGGTCCGGTAGTTTGAGGAAGACCATGATTCCGGTGTCTGGGTTGATGGTAAAGGTCCCGGTCCCCTTCAGGGTGTTTTCGCCAGACGGTTCCAGCTCTACCTGAATCTTCGCCTTTTCAAATCCCTGCTGGATCGTCGCCCGCGCTTTCGCTCCATCGCAGGGGATGGCTTTGTCGGAATGATCCGCTACATACAGGATCAGCTCCCCATCCTTGGCAACCAGTTCCAGGTGGTATGGTCCTGCGGCAAGGGATTGCCCGCCATGAAGTGCTTTCACGGCCACAGCGTGTTTTGTCGAGTGGGCGCCGACCGGTACTGCCACAAGCAGCGTCCCGCACAGGGCCACAAGGCCCAGTAGCTGTGTCACCATTCGGTCTCCAGATAGTCCAGCGACATCGTTCTGAATGAGACGGGTTCAGGCCGTTAATGATTCGGCGGGTGGTGGTGATGATGGTGTTCGTCTCCGCCGGATTTCGGTGTCCCTTCCTGTGGCTTCTCACTTGGGTCGGGCTTAGGCTTCAGCGGCGTGAAGCGGGCGGCATAGCCGTCCTGATTCGGCAGTTTCATGAAAACGATGACCACGGTGCTCGGCGTGAGCGCAAACGCTCCGGATCCCTTGAGCGTATTGTCTCCCACCGGATGCAAATGCACTTGCGTTTTGGTTGCTCCCGTCTCAACGGTGGCTTTAGCCAGTCCGCCTTCCACGCTGATCTTATTGTCCGCATGATCCGTCACATAGACGGTGAGTTGCCCGTCTTGGGCCACGAGCTCCAGATGAAACGGCCCAGTCATGCGGAGTTGCCCCCCGTGCGGAGCCTGGACCGCTTCAAAATATTCATCCGTATGGGCCCAAGCCGACAATGCAAGGGTCGATAGCCCGAAGACAATGGCACCGGTCATCGCTATGCGCATGCGAACGCTCCTTTGTTCACTTTTCATCAGTACCTTAACATAGATAGCCGGTGAGATGGCAGGATGTGCCGGCAAGATTCCGAGCTCATGCGTGAGGAGATCGGCGAAATTACTTTAGCAAATAGTCTGAAATCAGCGCGGCCAGTTCGGCGGGCTCGACGACCCCTTCACGGGTGAGGAGCAGCTTGCCATTGGCGAAAAAATGGGTGGTGGGATAAGTCTCGAATGTATGGGTCTTCTTGATCTCGCGGCAGCGGCCGGGGACGTGCATCTTGGCCTTCCCGACCTTGATCTCCGGGAATCTTGCAGCAGTCGCTTCGAGGATGGGATCGTAGGTCTTGCAGGGTTCGCACGTCGCCAAGCCATAGGCGACGACCGCACCGGCGCTGTCGGTGAATTCCTTGTAGTTGGCGTCGCTGACGTCTTCGACGATGGCTGGCATAGATCAGGACTCAGTAGCGAGGACTGAGGACTGAGGTTTCTGAGAATTGCCATCTCAGTCCTCAGCACTCAGTCCTCAATACTTCTATCTCAATGAAGCGAGGGCCGCGAGGATGTCCTTGTCCTCCCGGGCCGTCTTGATTTCCTGCACTTTCACATAGGCGACCTTGCCGTCTTTGCCCACGATCACGGTTGCGCGCTTGGAACAGTTCAGCGGCTCAAAGTAGAGGCCATAGGCCTTCGCGGTGGTCCGGTGCACGTCGGACAACAGGCGATGCTTCAGATCGAGCGAATCGGCCCAGGCCTTGTGGGAGAAGAAGCTGTCGCAGCTCACGCCGAACAACTCGGCATTCGCGCCCTGGAACTTGGGAAAGTCATCGGTCAAACACTTGTTTTCTCCCTGACAGACCGGGCTCCAGTCCAGCGGATAGAAGCAGAGCACGACATTCTTCTTGCCGCGATAATCACTCAGCTTCACATCCTTCTGATCTTGGTCCTTCAAATTGAAATCCGGTGCCGTATCGCCGACCTTGATTTCTGGTGCTACATCGCTCATTTCCGGTCCTCCTTTGCAAACGTCTTTAGATGTTGTCTTGTCCGAGGTTCTTCGTTTGAGAAGAGACCTCACCTGTAAGGAGAAATTTTGTACCTTGTGCTTGGAAGGCTTGTCAACAGGCCGGAAGGCCTAGTGGTAGGGGAAACCGACTCCGGAGGGTCGGCAGCCGGCGGTGTGGTGTGGTTGCTTACCCGATCTGAAGTTCGCGGAATCCCAGCATGCGCCCGGTTGGAGCTGCCGTTCGGTAATTGGCGATACGGACGGTACGACCGAGCATGGGGAGAAGGACGTCCGTCCCGACCTTAAGTGGCTGCCCGAGGCGGAGCAGCTCGTGAGCCGATTCTGTGAGGAGTTCTTTAGCCGTGTTTTCAGGCAGGCCCTTGCCTTGAAACAGCTCGAGCTCATCCAGCCCAAACTTACTCAGGCCCAGTGAATAGGACCAGACCTGATCGGGTTTTGACGTGTCGTCGTGGCTGATAGTCAAATGGTCATCCAAGAGAAATCCAGTAAGCGGGCGGTTCTGCCAATCCGACGGATTGACGTAGGCGCGGGTGGTGACATCGTAGGCGGTGCCTTGGGTCAACAGGGTGAGGCCGCGCGCCAGACGGGCGGCAAAGAGCACCTGGTCCGGCATCTCCCGTGGAGGCGACACAGACGGGGCGATAGCGCCCATCAGCTCATGCTCCCAGGACATTTGCTTCATGATCTCGCCCACGTGGCTCGCCGGCAGGGGCATAACGACATGCGCCGACCAGGGGCCATGGGTTGCTTGCCAGGACTCGGGAGACCCCTCTTCGTGACGAATCGCCAGCGGACCGCCGTATTCGCGCTCGTACCAGCTTGTCAGTTCATCAGTGGACGGAGCCGTTCCACGGTAGCCGATGAAATACAGAGGCGGGCGTTTGGCGGACGGCTTGGGGGTCTTTTTACGAATTCTCATCTTAGATGACCGTATCTCGTTAATTGTCGGGAAGAACAGGTGGCGTATGGCGTGTGGCATGAACTCAATGCCGCGAGCTTCCTGTGCCATTCGCTATCGGCCATACGCTCTTACCGCGTGATTACTTTCCTGCCTTCTTCGCTTTGCGCCGGTCTTCCGGGTTGAGCAGCCGCTTGCGAAGACGCAGACATTGGGGGGTGATCTCTACGAGTTCGTCGGCCCCAATGTATTCCAATGCAAATTCCAGCGACATCTCGCGTGGCGGGGTCAAAATCAGGGCTTCATCTGAGCCGGCCGCGCGCATGTTGGTGAGTTGCTTCTGCTTGCAGACGTTCACGTCGAGGTCTTCGTCCCGGCTGTTTTGGCCGACGACCATTCCCCGATAGACCTCCACGCCGGGGCCGATGAACAGTTCGCCGCGCTCTTGGGTCATGAACAGGGCGTAGGCTGTGCTCGTGCCGTCTTCAAAGGCGCACAGTGAGCCGTGCGGAGTGACCAACAGGTCTTGCTCGTGGGCCGCCTCGTAGGCCTTGAAGACATGATGCAAGATGATGGTACCGCGGGTCTTGGCCATCAGGATATTTTTGAGTCCCATGATGCCGCGAGTCGGAATGTAGTACTCGAGGTGCATTTCGCCGGGCCCGGTGTCAGAATGGACCAGCTTCATGTGGCGCATTTCGCCCCGGCGCTTGCCGACTTCTTCGATCACGGCGCCCTGGTACATTTCCGGTATTTGAATGGTCAGTTCTTCGTACGGCTCCGTGACCATTCCGCCGTCACGGTGCAAAATGACCTCCGGTTGGGAGACTTGCAGCTCGTAGCCTTCGCGCCGCATCTGTTCGATCAAGACGCCGAGATGCAATTCTCCGCGTCCGGCGACCAGGAACCGGTCGGCGCTGTCCGTTTCACTCACGCGCAGCGAGACGTTGGTCTCCAGCTCCTTGAAGAGCCGCTCACGCAAGTGCCTCGATGTCAGGAACTTGCCTTCACGCCCTGCGAAGGGGCTGTTGTTCACGGAGAAGGTCATCTGAACGGTCGGCTCGTCGATCGTGACACGCGGCAGCGCCAGTGGCTGCTCGGCATCGGCGATCGTGTCGCCGATGCTGACGTCGTCGAGTCCGGCGACCGCCACGATTTCACCCGCCTTCACCTCTTCGACATCGGTCCGTTCGAGGCCGGCATAGACGGCCAGGTCGGACACCTTGCCCGGCAGTTTCGCGCCGTCTTTCCCGAGCACGAGCACATTCTGCCTCCGGGCGATCGATCCCGATTGAATCTTGCCGATACCCATCTTGCCCTTGTACGAGTCCTGTGCCAGGGCCAGGACGAGGATCTGGAGCGGGGCGTCGGCATTGATGGCCGGAGCCGGAATCTGTTCCAGCACGGTGTCAAGCAGCGGCGCAATGTCGTCTCCCGGTTTGTTCACGTCGAGCGTGGCGATGCCTTTGATGGCCGAGGTATAGACGATGGGAAAATCGAGCTGGGCATCAGTGGCACCCAGATGGACGAAGAGATCAAAGGTGCGGTTGACGACGTCATCGATCACGGCGTCCGGGCGGTCAATCTTATTGATGACCACGACGGCCTTGTGCCCGAGCGCCAAGGCCTTCCGCAACACAAAGGTCGTTTGCGGCATTGGACCTTCCTTGGCGTCGATCAGCAGCAGGACACCATCCACCATCCGCAAAGTCCGTTCGACTTCGCCGCCGAAGTCGGCGTGTCCCGGCGTGTCCACGATATTGATCTTCACGTCCTTGTACGTGACGCTGGCGTTCTTGGCCCGGATCGTGATACCGCGCTCGCGCTCCTGGTCCATCGAGTCCATGATCCGTTCGCCCATGCCGTCGATCTTTCGGTGGACGTGGGTTTGGCGGAGGATCGCGTCGACCAGCGTCGTCTTTCCATGGTCGACGTGAGCAATGATGGCGATGTTCCGGAGGTCGTTCCGGCGGTCGTGCGGGGCGCGTATGTTCGACATGGGGGTCCGTTCTGTTGTGCGCGGCAAAAAAAAGACGCCCCGACATCGAGGCGTCAGAGTGCAGTATAGCGCATGTTTCTTCTTCGAGACAAGCGCGATCCCAGTAAGATTTTCAGATGGCTCGGCAGGGCAGCGGAGATACAACGGTTACGGGCTTCGTAGGGTCCAGGAGGGTGACCGATCTCTGTCCGGATGGTTGCCGACAAAGGCTCCGTCCTGATGGCCCCTCTACTGCACAGGCAAAGCACAGAACGGGCGGCTATCTCATTTCCCGATCGCGCGTTTGACCCGCAGCAGCAGCACTTCTTTCTTGATCGGCTTGGTAATGTAATCGAGTGCGCCCAGTTCCAGGCCCTTCTGCTCTTGCTTCGTATTGTTGTCGGCGGTCAGGAAGATGACCGGCGCGGTGAGTCCCTTCTGCTTACTCATGGTCAATAAGGTGAACCCATCCAGGTTGGGCATGTTGATATCCGACAGCACCAGGTCGAAGGCGTGTTTCCCCATGGCCAGCAGGGCTTCAATACCATCGGCGACCGCCATCGTCCGGTAGCCAGCTTTTTTGAGCAGCAGCTCGATCATGGCTCTGGTGTCTTCTTCATCTTCGATGATGAGGATCATCGGCTCGGTTGCCGCGCCGGTGTCTACGGCCGCCGGTGCCGAGATCGGCTGAGATGCCGGTATTGGTTGAGCCGTGGTGAGGGGTGCTGCAGCCTTGTCCGTTCCGGTGGGTTTTGCGTCGTATTGTGGCGCGACACGCAGGACTTCCTCCAATGTCGTCAGGCCGGACGCGGCCTTGGCAATGCCGTCCTCTAGGAGCGTCCGCATCCCCGCGGCTCTGGCCGTGTCCCGAATGACATGTTCGGGCGCGCGGGCGGAGATCAGTTCTCGTAACTGGTCCGTGACTTCCAATAACTCGTGAATGCCCATCCGTCCTTTATATCCGGACTGCTGGCATGCTTGGCAGCCGGCGCCCCCCTTCCAGGTGGCAATGTCGGGAAGCGTCGCCCGGTCTCCGAGCAGTTCCAGTGCCTCTGCCGACGGCGGCCGTTCGACCGCACAGGCCGGGCAGATTTTCCGCACGAGCCGTTGCCCCAAAATGGCGATGACCGACGCGGCGACTTGAAACGGCTCGATGCCGAGGTCCAGCAGGCGGATGATCGTCCCGGTGCTGTCGTTCGTATGCACAGTGCTCAGGAGCAAGTGCCCTGTCTGGGCGGCCTCCATGGCGATCTCGGCGGTTTCACGGTCGCGAATCTCGCCGACCATGATGATATTGGGGTCCTGCCGCAAGATCGAGCGGAGGCCCGCGGCGAACGTCATGCCGGCCTTGGGCTCGATCTGCACCTGCGTGACGCCGACCATCTGGTACTCGATCGGATTTTCTACGGTGATGATGTTCTTGGTCGGTGTCTTGAGCTGGTTCAAGGCCGCATAGAGCGTAGTCGATTTCCCGCTGCCGGTCGGACCGGTCACCAGCACGACGCCTTGCGGATTGCTCAGGCTCCGTTTGAAGCTCCGCAAGATGTCAGGGGCCAGGGTGAGCCGGTCCAGGTGCACAAGATTCATGGAGCCGTCCAACAGCCGGATCACGATCTTCTCGCCGAATTGCGAGGGAAGGATTGAGACACGGAGGTCGATGCGCCGCGCTTGCAGCCGCATCCGGCTCCGGCCATCCTGCGGTTTACGGTGCTCGGCGATGTCGAGTCCAGAAATAATTTTGATGCGGGAGGTGGTCGGCGCCTGCATCGGCTTGGGGATTTTCATCGCGTCGATCAGCACGCCGTCGACGCGGAAGCGCACCTGCAAGACGGTTTCGTGCGGTTCGAAATGGATGTCGCTAGCCCCCCGCTTGACCGCATCGGAGAGGATCATGTTGACCAGGCGGACGACCGGCGGCAAATGTCCGACTTCCTGCATCTGTTCAGCGGAAAGCACCTCATATTCATCGTCTTTGCCGGCTCGTTCTTCTGCCTCGCCCTGCGGGGTGACGGTTTCGAGGATGTCGAACAGGTCGTCTCTCGTAGTGGCCGCCAGCGATTTGCCGGTCTGTTTGTCGGCAGCGCCGCGCTCTCTCAACAAAGTGGTGATCGTGAGCGGGGCGGCGATGATCACGCGAGGGCGGTGTCCGCGAACCGACCGTTTCTCGATGGCGTCCATGAGCTCCCAATCGAACGGGTTGCTGACGGCGAAAATCGACTGCCCCGCTGTGTCGCGCAAGGGGATCACGCCGTGCATCAAACAGAACGATGGAGGTAGGATATCGAGCTGCGGTTCGCCGGCATTCAATTGATCGGCATAGGGGACATTCAAAAACTCTGCGATCGCGTGCGCCATGTCGGATTCGTCGATCCCGACGACGGTGCCTGCGGCATAGAGCTTGGCCGGAGATGTCTTGGCGATGGTTGTGACTTTGTCCGGAGTGAGGCCGACGCGTTTGACCAGAAAGTCCCGAAAGCGGGCGAAGTCACCGGGGCCGATCCGGCCCATTGCCTGATTCTGTGAAGTCGCTCGGGCTCGTGCTAATTCGCTCATGAACAACCTCCCGTCCACACAGTGGAGAGCCGCCCTGAGTGCTCGCGTAAGCGGTCATTCATAGATGACCTCGACTTGGTCCAAATACGAGCCCAGCAGAGATAATTCCCGTTGGATAATCGATGCGTCTGAGGCCTTCGCCGCTTGTTCGATCGCGGCGGCCATTTCCGTGATGCGATCAAATCCGTAACTGCCGCCGGCGCCTTTCGCACCGTGCGCGATTTTTCGCACGGTCTCAAAGTCCTGAGCCGCGAGCGCGTCTTGCATGGCCGTCACTTCTTTCTTACGGTTGGTCATGAACTTCGGCATGAGCGGTTCGAAGGAGGCGTCAACGAGCACGGTCTCCTTTTCCCGGTCCGCAGCCTTGGGGGTGGATTGAGCCTGGTCCATGCTGTGGTCTCCTTTCCTAAGGGCTGTACGGTCCTGGGTGCAGCCCATTACAACGACTGTTCCGGCACTGAACCGTTGGAGTATCGTCGCAGCCTGGCGACCAGGGTGTCCCGCTTGAACGGTTTCAAAATGTAATCCTTCGCGCCGAGTACCAAGGCCCGGCGGACATCTTGTTCATTGGCGTCGGCGGTCAACATCACCACGGGGACGTCCTTCCACCCCGGTGTGGACCGGATCGTGCACAGTATGCTCACACCGTCGACATGGGGCAGCTGAATATCGAGCAACACGAGCGAGGGGGGGCGGCATCAAGGGGATCATGTTCTGCGCTTCACGGCCATCCGCAGCACGCACGACCTGATACCCTATTTCCTCCATGATCAGCTTGACGAGATTTGCCGTGTCCTCTTCGTCCTCGACTAGGAGAAGGATCGGTCTACTATTTGAGATCGATTCGATCATTCGGTGACTCTCTGCTTTCAGGCAGCCTGATCAGACGGCTGTCTTGCGTATTGAGTGATTGCTTCGAGCAGGGTTTTCTTCTTGATCGGCTTCGTCAGGTGCGCCGTACAGCCGGCGGCCAGACTCTTGTCGAGCTCTTCCTGAAAGGCATTGGCCGTTAGGGCCACGATCGGGGTCGGGACGTGTTGGTGCTCGCGCTCCCATTGGCGAATCGCCGCGGTCGCCTGGAGGCCGTCCATCACCGGCATCTGCATGTCCATGAAGACCAGGTCGTAGGTGCCCGACTGAAATTTTTGTACGGCGATCTCGCCGTTCTCAGCCATGTCGATCCGATAGGGCGTTCCCTTCAAGAACAACGTCACCACATCGCGATTGTCCTCCAAATCTTCGACGAGCAGAATGCGGAGGGGCGCCAGCGCCGACACATCCGGACCGACTGGGGCCGGTTCTTTCGCCACGGGCGCGACCGGCATCTGGTCCAGCGCGACGGCCAGCGCTTCCAACAGCCGCTTGCGGCTGATCGGCTTGTAGGCATAGCCCTTGATGCCCAACTCGCGCGCACGTTGAGAAGCGTGGCCGCGCATGTCCGAGGCATACATGACCAGGGGCAATGAGGCGTACGCGGGCCGTTCTTGAATAACCTTTGCGAGGTCCAGTCCGTCCATGTCTGGCATGTGGTAGTCCAGAATCGCCAAGTCAATGGGTTCACCTCGGCTCTGAGCCCGGTCCAGCTCCGCCAAGGCCGCCATCCCGCTTTCGGTTTCGATTAACTGAGCTCCCAGCTGGGCGAGGTGTTCCCGGATGACCAGTCGATTGGAGTCGGTGTCGTCCACGACGAGAATGCGGCGTCCCCGAATGTCGAGGGGCGTGTTCGGCGGTGCGATGTCGGGGGTGGGCGCCTTGGACAAAGGCACCACGAACGAAAACGTGCTGCCACGCCCCGGCGTGCTGGTGACCTCGATATGGCCGCCCATCAATTCCACCAGGCGTTTTGAAATGCTTAAGCCGAGGCCCGTGCCGCCATACTTGCGGGTTGTTGAGGAATCGACCTGGGTGAAGCTGTCGAAGACCGTCTGGAGCTTCTCCTCCGGAATCCCGATCCCCGTGTCGGAGACCGAGCAGCGGAGCGCGCCGGGTTCGGACTCGTCCGGATCAATACGCATCGCCACTTCTCCCTGTTCTGTAAACTTGATGGCGTTGCCCACCAGGTTCACGAACACCTGACGCAGGCGCGTGGCATCGCCGATCACGTAGGTCGGGACGTCAGGATGCACGAAGGAGATGAGTTCGAGCTTCTTGGCGAACGCGCGGACGGCCATCAGCTCACCGGTTTTGTCGACCAGGTCGTGGAGGTCGAACGCCACCGACTCCAGCTCCAAATGCCCGGCTTCGATCTTGGAGATGTCCAGGATGTCGTTGATCAAATCGAGCAGGCTCGTCGCCGCGCGGCTGAACCGGCCCACATATTCCTTCTGGTCCTTCGACAGCGGTGTTTCTTGTAACAGGTCCGCCATGCCGATGATGGCGTTCATGGGTGTGCGGATTTCATGGCTCATCGAGGCCAGAAAGTCACTCTTGGCCTGTGTCGCTGCCAACGCCTGCTCGTTCGCTTCCGCCAGTTCCAGGTTTCGGGATTTCATGGCCTCGGCGAATTGCTCCAGCTTGATCTCTGCAGCCTTCCGCTCGGTGATATCGCGGACGAGGCCGGTGAAGCAGCGCCTGTTGCCGAATTCCATTTTGCTGACGGCGAGGTCGATCGGGAAGGTGGAGCCGTCTTTGCGGCGTGCGACGACTTCGCGCCCAATGCCGATGATCTTGGCGGTGCCGGTGTGTCGGTA
>JABMDL010000024.1 GCA_015903945.1 Nitrospira sp.
TTGGAAGAAAGGACCGAACTAACATGCGTTATGCCGTGGTGATCGAGAAAGCCCCCGCCAATTACGCGGCGTATGTTCCTGATTTGCCTGGTTGTATTGCCACCGGTGCAACTGTGGCAGAAACCGAGTCCCTCATCCGAGAAGCCATCGAGTTTCATCTTGAAGGTCTCAAAGCCGACGGCCTTCCTATTCCACCGCCAAGCAGCCAAGTCGAATACGTCGACATCCCAGCCTAAGTCGTACTGTCAGTAGCAGCCGCAATCATTTCCCCTGCAGACTACCTCCGACTCAACGTGGTTGGGTGGAATAGACTGCGGGCTGATCACCAGATAGCCTGCAGAAGTCAATTTCTGGCTTCGGGGCAGAGCTGGATTGTGTTGATTGATAACCATCCAACTTTTCGATAGATTCCTTCCCAAAAGATTGCTCAGGCTGCCTTGCTATACCACACAGGTAGTTTGCAGCAGCAGACTTTGGAGGTAGCCCTACAGTCCTTGGCACTATAGGTTGCCGATTTCAGCAATGGATCAATCCACCGCTATATTCAACTCAATAGCTGATCTCGATAGTATCAAGCGCCTTGTGGCAGACCGGACCCAGGAGAATGTTTACTTGGAACTGAAGACCAAGAAGGATCGAAGCCGGCCTGATCTTGACGAATCTGATGCATGGCAGTTCTCGCGCGCGCTTTCTGGATTCGCCAATTCTGACGGAGGAGTCCTGGTCTGGGGTATTGAGACGGACAAGGAGGAGCGAGCGTCGGTATTAAAGCCGATCTCATCGGTAGCCGACTTCGAGGCTCGGCTCAAGAAGTCACTCCTTAATGCCGTCCAACCCTTTGTCGATGGAGTCCAGATTGTTGTCATTTTGGAGGAGGGTGCCGCCGGCGACGGGTATGTGAAGGTGCTTGTTCCTCGCAGCGAAAAGACGCCTCATCGGGCGATGCGAGCAGATCGCGAATACTTCCGACGAAGCACCGAGGGATTCTATCGAATGGAGCATTTTGACTTGGAGGACGGCTTTGGCCGCCGCCCGCATCCGGCCCTCGTTTTCGTTGCCACTTTGGTTCCTCGACGCGATGACGATCCGCATGAAGATGTCCATCTGGCGCTGTTGAACCAAGGAAGAGGTCTCGCCAAGTACCCCGGCTTCACTTTGGCATTCTCACCAGACGTGTCGGTGGTCGCTACATCGCATGGTATCAACAACAATAGCAGTATCAACAATGGCAGACCGATCGTTTCCTATCAGGACAATATTGCTGTCATTCATGCCGTACCGGTGCAGAGCAGCATCGGTACCGTCACAATCAAACGATCATCAAAGGGAGCGCCCTTGCAGATCAGCGTTCGGTGGTACTGTGAAGGGATGAGTGAGCGCACCTACTCAGGATTAGTGAGTCCGGAAGTTCACGAAGCGAGGTAAAAAAAGGGACATGCTACTTTGTCGGATGGGGACAGACACCACGCGGAACGCGGGGAGGGTGTCAGTCCCCTGGCTCCCGATCGCTGTCGCTCGTCGTTTGTGAAGTTCGCGTTTCCCGCTCAGCGAGGCGAGTATGAATCGCAAACAAGAATGAGGCAGATAGGTTCTTGACCACGAGATACGTTGCCTAGATGGTTTCTGGGCGAACTGTCGTGAATAGAGCAGGTTCAAGGAGAGAAGTCAGGCTCAAATCTTCATCGCTTCGTTCACTTCGGCGAGTGTGGCCTTGGCGACCACTGAGGCGCGCTGGCTCCCAGCTTGGACGATGGCTTCAATTTGCTCTGGATCTTTGGTCAGCTTCGCGCGCGCGTCCCACATCGGCGTCATCTGCTCCACCATCTTATCCGCCACCTGTTTCTTGCAATCGATGCAGCCGATGGCCGCGCTGCGGCAATCCTTGGCGATCTGCTCCTGAACAGGGATCGACGAATAGATTTTGTGAAACTCATAGACCGGACAGATGTCAGGGTTGCCGGGATCAGTCCGACGCACCCGGGCCGGATCGGTCACCATGGTCTTGAGTTTCTGCCGCACGACCGGTTCTGGGTCCGACAGATTGATCGTATTGTGGTAGCTCTTGCTCATTTTCCGGCCGTCGGTGCCGAGCACTTTTGGAAATTTGGTGAGGTGTTCTTTCGGCTCCGGGAAGACCGGCGTTTTATAAATATCATTGAACCGCCGCGCGATCTCGCGCGTGAGTTCGAGGTGGGGCAACTGGTCTTTGCCGACCGGGACGAAATCGGGTTTGTACAGCAAGATGTCGGCGGCCTGGAGGACGGGGTAGCCGAGGAAGCCGTAGGTGCCGAGGTCTTTCTCTTTGATTTCTTCCTGCTTTTCTTTGTACGTCGGATTGCGCTCCAACCAGGAGACGGGGGTCATCATCGACAGCAACAGATGCAGGATCGCATGCTCGGGAATACGGGATTGGACAAACACGGTTGAACGGCTAGGGTCGATGCCGGCGGCCAACCAATCGATCAGCATTTCGTGCACGAACTCACGGACGCGGCTGGTATCGGCGTAGTTGGTCGAGAGCGCGTGCCAGTCAGCGACGAAGAAGTAACAGTCGTACTGTTCTTGGAGCGCCTTCCAATTTTCCAGCGCGCCCAAATGGTTACCCAGATGCATCAGACCGCTGGGCTGCATGCCGCTGAGCACCCGTTTGCGTGACGACGTCATTCGGAGGCTCCACCCAGGCCAAGTGCGGTTGAGAGGATGGTGCCGGACAAACCGGACGCGAAGGTGTTGGTGATCGTGTGGATCACGCGCAGCTCCTTGTCGAAGACAATGAGGCCGACCAAAATCAACATGCCGTACGGCTCCAGGCGAGCCAGCGTCATCGCCGGCTTGGCCGGCAAGACACAGGTCAGGATGCGCCCACCGTCGAGCGGGGGGATTGGAATCAAATTAAACAGCGCGAGGAACACATTGATGATGACAGAATACAGGGCCATGACGGCGATCGGACGCAGCACCATCGTCGTCAGCAGGCTGGATGAGGCATCGGTTTCCGTCGCCTGCCGTACAGACAACGATGGCTCGATGGTCAGGAGCAGGGCTAGGAACAGGGCGCTGGCCACGGCCAGCAGAAGGTTCATGCCCGGTCCCGCGGCGGCCACGAGCGCCATATCCTGGCGGGGTCGATACATGTTGCGAGGATCGATCGGCACCGGTTTCGCCCAGCCCAACATGAAACTGCCGGGGAGAAGCAGGCACATCAACGGCAGGATGATCGTGCCCAGCGGATCGATGTGCGCCAAGGGATTGACGGTCAGACGGCCTTGGAGTTTCGCCGTGGGGTCGCCGCGTTTCTCAGCCATCCATCCATGCGCGTATTCGTGCAGCACCATGGCGAACAGCAGAGGAAGGCCCATGTAGGAGATCGTATGGAGGATCTGCGACAGCGAGTTCATGCGTGGGCGCTCTTAATTCAACTGCACGAATTTACCCTGTTTCACCTGCAGAAGAAAGAGCGGCCGATGCAAGGTGCCGTCCGGTCCGAATCCGGCCGGTCCGGCGAGGGTGGGCAGGTTGCGTTGGGTCATCAAGAACTCTTGCAGTTCCTCGCCGGATCCAGCCCCGCTGCGGATGCCTTCGATGGCTACTCTGGCGGCGTCGTATCCTTGCATGGTGAAGAGCGAGGGCGTGGTTTGGAAGCGTTTTTGATACCGCTGCACAAAATCCTGCACGGCGGGGTTGGCGCTGTCCACGAAAAATCCATCGACGAATGTGGCGCCTTCGACCGTCCGGTCGGCGGTGCGGGCGAAATCTTGCGTGTTCCAGCCGTTCGTGCCGAGGAGCGGGACCCGTATGTCATGGAATGCCAGTTGCGCGGCGAGCAAGCCGACATCGCCGGAGCGGCTTGGAATAAAGATCGCGTCAAATCCTGGCGTGTAGAGCATCCGCTTGTCGATTCGATTGACAGGCTTGCCGACTGGCCGCGAGGGATCGACCGGCACGGCCAGGCCGTATTTCTTGAGATCCTCGGCTTTGAGCCGCGTGATCGGCGGATTGAAATCCGTGTCCCCCTCCTTGAAGGATTCGATGGCGATGATCTCCCCGTCTTGCCGCCGAACCTCCTGCGCAAAGAGGCGCGCGAGTTCCCGTCCGTAGATGGTGTCGGGATGGAGAATGCAAAACCGCCGATACCCTTGATCTTTGATGGCATAGGCCGCGATGCGCTCGGCCTGCAAGCCGTAGGTGAGCGACGTGCTGAACAGGTAACTACCCAGGCGGCGGACATTCGGAAGCGTGGCGGCCGGGGTGATCAGCGGCACTCTGGTTCGTTGCGCCATTTCCGCCATGACGGGGAGATTCTTGGACAGCATAGGGCCGATGACCACGAGCGGGCGGTCGTCGGTGAGCAGTGACGACAGATCGTCCAAGAATCCGGGACGATCTGCGTCATGGTCTTTGACGATCAGGCCGATGGGCGGCGTGCCGGGCTGTTCGCGTGCGCGTTCCAGCGCGATTTGGATGCCTTCCAGGACATCGTTGGCGAACGGGGCGAGGCGTCCCGATAGGGGGAGGACGGCCGCGATGAAAAATTGATTCGCTTTGAGTTTGGTGCTCAGCAGTTCCAGTGACTCATTGATCCTTTGGCTCTGGGGATGGGTCGGAAAGGCGGCGAGAAAGCGACGAGCTTCTTGCTCCGCCAAGTGGTCGTCGCCGTGCGCGATATAGTAGTCGATGAGGCCGATGGACGCGAGATCGCCTGGATAGACGCGTGGGAAGGTGTCTCGTACCCGGATCAGCCCTTTCCGGTCGAGCTTTTCCGCGATCATCCCACGGATTTGCTCACGTGCGTCCGCCGTATCGTCTTCCACGGCGCCCTGCATGCTTTCCAATAGAATGCGGATCGCGCGTACAAAGTCTTTCTTTTGAACCAGGACATCCGCCGTCAGTGTTAATGCCTCGTGCCTGGTGTTGTCATCCTGAGTTCCAGTGCGGATTTGTGCCAGAAGCGGCAGGGCCAAGTCGGGGTTGCCCATGGCGGCATGGGCGCGGGCCAGCAGGAGTTTGCTGCGTTCGTTCAAGTCCGAGTCAGGAAATTCAAGCTGAAGTTGGTTCAGATATTTGATCGATTCGGGATAGTCCTTCATGCCGTAGAGCGCGGCCCCGAGGAGTAAATATGTATCGTCCAGATACTCTGGGTGCGGTAATGTTGTCAGGAAGCGGCGCAACGCCGTTGCGGCGGACTCGGGGTCGCCCTTTTCGATGAGTTGTTTCGCCTGGGCCAAGACCGGTGGCGTGGGAGGAGGAGGTGCCGGCTTGGTTGCTGCGGTGCCTGGTTGTGGGAACAGGAGCCAGAAGCCGAGTAACAGCGCAAGCGACACAACACCGATTCTCGGACGTGACTCAACAACCGTGTGCTGGAATGTGTGCCTGTGGGGGAGCATGGCCGTTGAACGGTAGATTGGATGTTGCTTGCTCGGTTGACTAGTATCGGAAAGGGTGCAAGGTGTCAAGGAGAACCACGGTGTGTTCGTTGTCTTCGGAAAAGAAGTCGGCTATAGTTTGTTTCGCTTTGCCGTGTCGGGTGTCGCAGTGACGTCGCCATGTTTGTGTGAACCCCCGCAATTCGTATGACCGATGCAGCAGCGCCTATCCTCGATCCGCTCGTCGAACGCTATCTGCGTGGGCTGCGAATCGAGCACGGGCTGTCGATCAACACGATCGAGTCCTACCGGCGGGATCTCGCGAAATTTCAACGGCACTTGGCGCGACATCGTTTCCGGATGAGCGACGCTGTCGGCCCGCCGGTCGTCGTCGCGTTTCTCGCCTCCTTGCGCGCACAACCGCTTGCGTCGTCGTCGATTGCCCGTGTGCTGTCGGCCATGCGCGGGTGGTTTCGTTTTCTGGTCCGGGAACGTTTCGTGGAGAGCAGTCCTCTCCCGGAGGTGATCGCATCACGTCGAGCGGTCCGATTGCCGAAGACGTTAACGATGTCGGAGGTCACACAGTTGTTGGATCTGCCCGCCGGTTCTTCCGTCGAGGGTCGTCGGGATCGGACCATGCTGGAGCTGCTGTATGCGTCCGGTCTCCGTGTGTCGGAGCTTGTGGGGCTCACAGTGTCTCAGGTCGATCTCAATGCGAGCTGCCTGCGCGTGATGGGAAAAGGCGCCAAGGAGAGGGTGGTGCCGATGGGACAGCAGGCCAGGGATCTCCTCTCCGAGTATCTTGTTCAGGTGCGGCCTGTCTTGCTCAAAGAACGTCCGTCGCGGGCGTTGTTTGTCTCGCGGCGCGCTCAGGCGTTGACCAGACAGGCCTGTTGGAAACTCCTGCGAGTACGTGCGCGGCGCGCGGGGATCACCAAGGCCATTTCTCCGCACATGCTGCGGCATTCATTCGCCACGCATCTGTTGGAAGGCGGGGCCGATCTGCGGGCGGTGCAGACGATGCTTGGCCACGCTGATATTGCGACGACGCAGATTTATACGCATGTGGAACGGAGCCGTCTCAAACAGGTGCATCGGCAATATTTCCCGCGGCAGACCAGCCGGAGATCGGCTCGTTCATAACACGCTCTATCCATCGCCTCAGGGAAGACGGTTCAGGCTGGTCGCCGAACGGCGTGCAAGAGGCTGTGGGAATGGGTTGACAAGGCCTGAGGGACTTGCTACCCTCCGCCAAGGTTGCTAAGAAAAT
This sequence comes from Nitrospira sp., assembly GCA_015903945.1. Lineage (GTDB taxonomy): Bacteria > Nitrospirota > Nitrospiria > Nitrospirales > Nitrospiraceae > Nitrospira_D. The sequence goes on from JABMDL010000024.1 coordinate 6,634, forward strand.
CGGGCGGATAGCTCAGTTGGGAGAGCGCTGCCCTTACAAGGCAGAGGTCACAGGTTCGATCCCTGTTCCGCCTACCAAGGGTTCTTCGTAGGCAGGTTCGAGGGAAGCGATCAGTTCGGAGACGCAACGAGTGAAGATAAAGTTCGGGATATGACCGACGACCATGTGTAGTCTGTGCAGTCTTGTCATTCCGATCTTCCACCAGCCATAAGGATTAATGGGGCCGTCGTTCAGCCTGGTTTAGGACGCCAGATTGTCAATCTGGAGGTCGCGGGTTCAAATCCCGTCGGCCCCGCCATATTTCGATGCCTGTGCCGCAAGGCTTCCTCTGTGTCCTCACACGATTACGAGGCTGCGCCCCATTCGTGGGGCGCTTCCATAAGGGGACTACTCGTTTCCGATCTGTTCTCCCGGAGGAACGCCGACTCGCCCCGACCTGGGGCGAGCAAGTTGTGTTTTGTCGAGCCCCTCATTTTCACAAGAGTCTGATACACTCCAGTTCAACCGCGTGGTGCGGGATGTAAAGAAGGGAGCAGGAGACTCCTATGTTTCAATCCGGTCCCATCGGAATTCTTGTTTCACTCGGCCTCGTATCAAAAGTCGTCCTGCTGTTGCTGCTCGGTTTTTCCGTCGTGTCCTGGGCGGTCATCCTCTCTAAGTGGATGGCGTTCCGAGCGGCCGATGCGGAGGACCGCCGGTTCATGGCTGCCTTGTCCAAGGCGAAGGATCTCGATGACGTGCCTCGACATAGCCAACGGACGGCCGTGGGGCCTTGTGCGCATATCTTTTACGGCGTGACTGATCGTCTGAGCCGGCGCGGAGGGGAAGCGTTGGATGCTCTTGACGGCGAAGGAGTGCCAGCGATCGATCGACATGTCGTCGAGCGGACCGCCGCACATCTCGCGCAAGGTCAAATCGCCAAGCTGGAGTCGTTCCTGCCGTTTCTGGCAACGACCGGGAATATCAGCCCGTTTGTGGGCCTGCTCGGTACCGTGATGGGGATCATCGATTCGTTTCGGGAAATCGGCACGCAAGGCACAGCCAGTATTTCTGCCGTGGCCCCCGGCGTGTCGGAAGCCTTGATTGCGACAGCTGCCGGATTGTTCGCGGCGATTCCCGCGGTCATTGCGTACAACTATTTCCTGACGCGCATCCGACGTACGGCCTTCCGCATGGATTCGGTGGTGGTCCAGCTGTATGCGCTCTTTCCCGCCAAGGGGAAGCCGGCCTCGACACCCGTTGAGGTCGCTGTGGGAGCGAAGCGATGATTCTCGAAAGCCGGCAACGGCGATTTTTGGCTGAGATCAATGTCATCCCGCTCGTCGATGTCGTGTTGGTGTTGCTGGTGATCTTCATGGTAACGGCCCCGATGCTCTACCGGGGCATGGATATCAAGCTGCCGACTTCCGCATCCAATACCATCAAACCGGAGATCCGGGTCGTTCTTACAATTGAAAAAGATCAGCGGCTCTATCTCGACAAGGATCAGGTGAGTGTCGCGCAGTTAGAGCGCAAGCTTCGCTTGCTCAAAGAGGAGCGCAAGGACGTCTCTCTGTATCTGCGGGCCGATCAGGATGTGCCGTATGGCGTGGTCGTCCACGTGATGGATGGAGTGAAAAAAGCCGGCATTGAAAAACTGGGCATGGTCACTGATCCAGTCGGGCCGGAACGTGTGACCGACGCCGTGCCACCAGCGCACAAGAAATAGAGGGCAGGGCGCGTATGGCACAGGCCTCTGCATCGGCCGGTTTCTGGTTGGAGGGCGAGCGGCAGAAGGATTTCACCGGTCGTTTCTGGCGTGCCCTGGCGATTTCGGTCGTGGTGCACCTGGCAGTGCTGGCCCTGGTCGCATGGGTTCGGCTGCCCAAGCACGGTGAACGGCCCTTGGCCTCCATCGAGATATCCCTTGCAGCCGAGCCGGCTCAACCGGAAAAAGCGGTCCCTCCCCCGCCTCCCCCTTCCGTTCCAGCTCCACCTGTCAAACCGGTCCCCGCGCCCGCGCCGCCGAAACCTGTGAAAGCACCGGCTAAGGACGTCATGAAGGACGTGGTGTTGCCACCCGATGCTCCGGCGTTCGGAGACATCAGCCCAGCGGAGAAACCGAAAAAGCCACAATTCAAGCTCCCTGACGTTCCGGTCGCGTCTGAGACGAAGGAGCCTCTCGTGCAGGCGCCGGAGTCGAAGCCGCGATCATCCCTGACGGAAGACTTGAACAAGGAGTTGGACGAGGAGTTCAAGAAGATCAAGAAAGTCGAACTGCCGAAGGCTGCTCCGACTGAACCATCGCCCAGGCCAGTGCCTCGCGTCGAGGCGAAGGCGCCAAGTGTCAAGGCGGTGGACACAACGCTCAAGGTCCCCGGGATGGCGCCGGGGTCAAATGCGTACTTGGGACGCGTGCGGCAGCGGATCAGTAGTTTTTGGAACGCACCGCCGGTGGATGTGGCAGCCCAAGCCTATGTGGTCATCGTGCAATTCAGACTGCACCGCAATGGATCGGTCACCGGCGTGATGATCGAACAGTCTTCGGGAAATGAGTACTATGACTTGGCAGGGAAACGGGCCGTGCTCAGCGCAGCCCCCTTGCCCGCGTTTCCAGCGGAGTTGACCGAGTCCTATTTCGATGCGCATTTCACCTTTACGGTCGGCGATTCACAGGGGTAAACCATGGCGTTTCGAGCCGTTGTCATTATCAGTCTGTGCCTCTCAGCAGGATTGGTCTGGATCATCGAGTCGGGTGCGGCTGACGTATTTCTGGAAGCCACCCGGCCGGATTTTCAAAAAATTCCCTTGGGCATAGTCGGGATCGAGAATATCGGTGGGGCCGAGTCTCCAGAAGGGCGGATCAGGCTGGGGAGCCGAATCGAGGAAGTGCTCAAGGCCGATGTGCGGCGGTCCCTCGTGTTTTCTCTCGTCGACCTCTCCGGCATCGGTGGGAAGGTGCATCACCTCGGCAAGACACCAGATCCGTCATTCAAACAGGCGGCGGAACAAGGGGTCTCCGTCATTGTCTGGGGCAAAGCAGGCATGAAAAACGAGGACAAGGACGCGGATGTGAATATGGAGGGGTACGTCTACGATGCAGGCAGCGACGAGATGGTCGGCGGAAAACGCTATGCCGGATCTCCCTCCGTCGTGCGGCTCATGGCGCATCGGTTCGCCGACGAACTGGTGTTTCGTTATACGGGAGAGCCGGGCATTGCCAGGACGAAAATCGCCTATGTGTCCGAGGTGGGGCCGGCCCGTGAGCTGTTCGTGATGGATTACGACGGGCATGACCCGCGCCAGGTGACGGCCGACGGATTCTTGAATCTCATGCCCCGGTGGTCGCCGGACCGACGGTTCTTGGTCTTCACGGCGTACCGCAGCCGGAATACGCAAGACATCGACATGATCGAATTGGCGACCGGGAAACGATGGACGCTGGTGTCCTTGAGCGGATTGAACATTACTCCCGCCTTATCCCCCGATGGAAATTTCTTGGCGTTTTCGTCCAGCCACGAGGGAAATTCTGAACTCTACCGGATGGACACGCGTACGAAGGACATGCAGCGGTTGACCGTGAATGCCGCGGGCGATTTATCCCCCTCCTGGTCCCCGTCTGGCCGCGAAATTGCATTTACCTCGGACAGGAGCGGCGGTCCGCAGATCTTTCTCATGAGCGCGGATGGGTCGAACGTTCGCCGGCTGACATTTGAGGGCGACTATAATGCCGCGCCGGCCTGGTCGCCTCGCGGCAATTGGATCGCCTATGTGTGCCGCAGTCCGAAGAAAGACTATAAGCTGTGCTTGATCAGTCCGGACGGTCAGAAGCGTGTGCAGCTGACGACGGGGCAAGGGGTTGATGATTCCCCGTCGTGGTCACCGGATGGCCGGCATCTGGTGTTCAGTTCCACGGCTGACGGGAGGAGCCAAATCTATATGATCAATACCGATGGGAAAGATCTCGAGCGAATTACATTCACCGGAACCCATAACAGCGCTCCGACCTGGTCGCCGGCGTCATGAAAAATTCGGCACAAGGGGCTTGCACCAGGAGTGGCTCCTCTGTATGAAAGAGGAGACATTTCTACAATTGCCAGTTTATATTCACGAGAAGGGGGTTGAGTCCATGAGACGGGTACAATCGATTATCTGTGCGTCATTGATCGTGGGATCATTTATGGTGAACATGTTCGGATGCGCCTCGAAATCAGTACAGTCCGGAGGAGAGACGCAGGCTTCGCGGCCTGAGACCAAGAGCGGGGCCGGTCAGGATCTCCCGGACACGTCATTTTCGGGACGCGACAGTTCGGGGGGATTGCGTGGCCTGGATAAGAATCCGTCCGAAGAACGACTCGGAAGCGGTGGTTCGCTGATGGCCAAGGCTGATCCCGGCAGCGCCGGCCGCCAGATAGAAGACATCCGTGCGGAGCAGGCTGCAGCGGCGGCGGGACTGAGGGACGTCTTTTTTGCCTTTGACAGTTTCGCCATCTCGGAAGACGGACGACAGGTATTGGCTCACGATGCTGAATGGGTCAAGGCGAATCCAGGGGCCCAGGTGAAGATCGAGGGGCACTGTGATGAACGGGGCACGTCGGCCTACAATCTGGTGTTAGGCGAAAAACGCGCCAAGGCTGCTCGAAATTATCTCGTTGAACTCGGTGTGACGCCCAACCATCTGTCGATCGTCTCCTATGGCAAAGAGCGACCGGTGTGTAAGGAACACGCGGAGTCCTGCTATGCCCAGAATCGTCGTGCGCATATGCTCCTCAGGACAGGGAAGTAACCGGCAGATGCCTGGTCGCCCACGCAAGGACTCTCAGTGACCGCAGAGTGGCAGGCAGCGGAGCAGCCGCCCGCGTGCTATGCTTATGGCGGACCAGAGACGGACGTCCATCCGTCTCCGGATGGCAGCCCGGTGACCGGTCCTGGCCGAAGGGGACAAGTCGAGAGGCTGTGCCGGCATATGAGGAGCGCTGAGACCATGATCATCGTTGTCTTGTTCGCCTTTCTGACCGGTTGCGTCGCCCAACAAGCCGACCTGCTCCAAACCGAGAAAGTTCTGCAACAGCGGATCAAACAGCAGGACGAACAGTTGTCGCAAACGCGCGCCCGGCAGAGCCAGGAGATTTCTACGCTACGGGATCAGGATTTGCCTCAACTGCGGGGAGAGCTGGAGCGGGCCTTGTATCAAACGCAGGATATTCAGGCCAAACAAGAGGACCTCAAGCACCGGCTGGCGCAGCTGGAACAGCACACGAAGAAACTGGAACAGCTGACCGCGAAGATGGATACGGACAATAGCACACGACATGCCTGGGTCCAGAAAAGCCTCGATAATCAAGAAGCGAAGTCCACGTCCAAGCTCGACGAGTTTTCCAAATCCATGGATCATGCGGTCGAAACGCTCAAGAGAGATATCGTCGACATCGTGCAGCGGACAAACGACACGTTAAGCAAGCGGGTGGATGCCAAGCTGGATGAGCAGCACAAGGGGGTCAGCGAGACGCAGCACCACTTGAGCCAAGTGTCCGAAAAATTCTCCCAATTCAATCAGGCGCTGACGGGATTCCGCGAGGCCCTGGTTGGACTCAACGAGCGAGTGGAACAGCAAGAACGGACTGCCCAGCACGTCGCCGCGATCGCAAAAACGCTGGAGGTCATGAAGCAACAAGCGGCCTCACGATTCGAGGAGCAAGAACGCCGGATCGATGCGCTCGTCAAATCCGTGGAGCAGGCCGGCTCCAAGCCGGGCCGTCAGCAGGCGACCAAGTCCTCGCAACGGCCTGCCGCTTCAGTGACGCCGGACGGCATCGAGACGGCGTCCGCCCCGGCCGCGATAGGTGCCCCCCAAGAGTCGCCTGCGTCGGAATCCGCTCAGAACGGAGCCGAGCCGCCCGATCGGGTCAGGTATGAGCAGGTGCTGACCTTGTTCCGGGGCGGGGATTTGGAGGGGGCTCGCCAGGGGTTCGCCGCATTCCTCTTGGAGTATCCCAATTCCGATTTGGCGCCGAATGCCCGGTATTGGCAGGGAGAGGCGTATTATGGCAAGAAGGATTTTCAGAAGGCGATCGATGCGTATGACCGGGTGGAGACCGACTATCCCCGAAGCGAGAAGGTCCCAGCCGCGATGCTGAAGAAAGGCTATGCGTATCTGGCGTTGAAGGATGTCAAGCGCGCGTCGTCCGCATTCAAGCAAGTCCTGACGTTGTATCCCAAAAGCCCTGAAGCGGGAAAAGCCTCGGGCAAACTCGCTCAGCTCAAGGAGGTCCGATAGGTCACATGAAGGATCAGGGCATGCCTGCGGTGTTGGTTGTCGGAATGGTGATGGCGGTATCGGTGTTGGCCGGTTGTGCCAAGCATGCGGACTTCATCGAAGTTCGCGATCAGCTTGCCACGATGTCGCGCTCCCAAGAGCAGGACCACCAACGGGTGGATGCCGTCTTGCGGCGGTTGGAGTCGGTGGAGCGGGCCAAGGATGCGGAGGCAGGCAAGCCGCGCGTGGACGAAATCGCTGCACGTCTCCAACGAATCGAGAACCGGCTGGCGAAGCTGGAAGAAACCGCCAATCAGGCTTCAGCCAGGCCGGACCCCATGTCCTCCGATTTCCGGCCCTCCAAGCCGGTCAAACCGGCAGAGCCGGTCACGACCGCGCCGGGCATAACCCCGACGTCCGCCTTCAATCTGGCGTATAACGATTATCTCAACGGCAAGTATGAACTGGCCGTGGCGGGATTCCAACGCTTTGTAAAGGATTTCTCCGGCACGTCGCTGGCGCCCAACGCGCAGTACTGGTTGGGCGAGTCGTATTACAATTTGAAGGATTACGGCCGTGCGATTCAGACATTCGAATCGCTGTTGGCGGAGTACCCAGGAAATGAAAAGGCGCCAGCCGCGCTGTATAAGTTGGGCTTGGCCGCGGCGGAGACCGGCGACCTGGTCAAGTCGAAGAGAAGTTTGAAACGCGTGCTGGAAGAGTTTCCTGCATCCGACGAATCCAAACTGGCGAAAAACAAACTAGCTGAAATCAGATGACTGTCGCGGCCCCTTGCCCCTTGCCGCCCCCCCTTTCCCCCGCATCATCGTTTCCTAAGGAGAGTCATACCGTGCTGACGGTCGGCGGCAGTGGGAAGATCCATATCTTGCCGGACGACGTCGTCAGCCGTATTGCCGCCGGCGAGGTCGTCGAGCGACCGGCTGCGGTGGTCAAAGAGCTCGTTGACAATAGCGTGGATGCCGGTGCTCGGTCCATCACGGTCGAGGCCAAGGACGGTGGGTTGGCCTTGATCCGTGTCACGGACGACGGCGAGGGGATGTCCCGGGACGATGCACCACGCGCGTTCGACCGGCATGCCACGAGCAAACTGCGGTCCGATCAGGACCTCTGGTCCATCCGTACCATGGGGTTTCGGGGTGAGGCCTTGCCGAGCATCGCGTCCGTGTCCCGTGTGCGTCTTGCCACGGCGGTACGGTCGGCCGAGACCGGCATCGAGTTCCGGGTAGAGGGGGGGAGGATCGGAACCATCGCCGAGGCGCCTCCGGTGGCGGGGACCATCATCGAAGTGGCGGAGTTGTTTTACAACCAGCCGGCCCGGAAGAAATTTCTGAAGTCGATTCCCACGGAATTATCCCATATCAGCCGTGTCATCCAGCAAGCCGCGCTCGCCTGGCCGTCCGTACATTTTAGATTGATCCATAACGGAACGGAGATGGTCAATTACCCTGCCGTGCAGGCGGAGCACGATCGAGTCGCCCAAGTCTATCGGCGCCAATTTCTGGATCAATGCCGCACGGTCCGGGCGGAACTTCCTGTAGCCAGGATCGGCGGATATGCTATCGATCCAGTGCATGCGAGATCATCGCGGACGCCACAGGAATTGTTCCTGAACCGGCGCCCGGTTCGGAACGCCGCGATCCTTCATGCGGTGGCGGAGGGATATGGGGCGTCTCTTGCTAAGGGGTGCCATCCGCTCTTCGTGCTGTTCCTGGACGTCGATCCCGATCGTGTTGATGTGAACGTGCATCCTACCAAGCGGGAGGTCCGGTTTTCGGAGCCTGACATGATTCATCAATTGGTGCGGCGCGCGGTTCGTCAGGCCATGGATGCCTCGAAGCCGTTCACCGGTGTCTCCGGAGTATCAGCCACGAGCGAAGGAACCGCAAGCAGGTTCTTGTGGAGTCCAGCCGTGGGTGTGCCTCTGCAACAGTCCAGATTTGGCGGGACCGCGGCCGACGACGCGCCGTCGCTGGCGCGGGGGGCCGAGGTATCGTCCGGGCCAGAAGCGCAACTGGGGTTTGTGAGCGAAACGGCGGAGCCGTATGGCACCGTTCCTATGGGAGAGGTGGCCGCGTTGGGGCAGCTCAAACGGACGTTCTTGGTTGTGCGGATTGGGGGTGATCTGGCCGTCATCGATCAGCACACCGCGCATGAGCGGGTGCTCTTCGAACGATTGTACCGTGCCTGGACCGCTCAGGGCATTCGTGCGCAGCAGTTGTTGCTTCCTGAGACGGTTGAGCTGTCGGCGCCGCATGCGGCCTTGCTCCGCCGCCATCAAGGCGATCTGGAAAAGCTGGGGTTGGAACTTGAGCCGTTCGGGTCGTCGGCGGTGCTCATTCGATCGGTTCCAACGGGCCTCGGTAAAATCAAGCCGGACGCATTTCTGGAGGATCTCCTTGACGACCTGAATCAATGGGATCGTGCCTCTACGGTCGAGATGAAAGTCCGGCCGGTGCTGGCGTCGTTGGCCTGTCACGGAGCAGTCAGAGCCGGCCGTTCGATGGAGCTGCCGGAGATCGAGGCGTTGGTGGAGGACTGGCGGACCGAGGGGGAGATGACGACCTGTCCTCATGGCCGGCGCACCGTATTCCGGCTCAGTACCGACGAGTTGGAAAAAATGTTCGGGCGCGCCGGTTGGTAGGGGAGTGTTTGAAGGGGGTGGAGAGCGGTGTCGCGGGCGATGTTCAATCTATCTGAAATTCAATGTGAACGTCGGCCGCTGGTGGTGATACTCGGCCCCACTGCAGTGGGGAAAAGCCGCGTGGCCGTACAGGTGGCAAAACATTTCAGCACCGAGGTGCTGACGGCGGACTCGCGCCAAGTGTATCGCGGTATGGATGTGGGCACGGATAAGCCGTCCGCCGATGAGCGCCAAGGGGTGCCACACCGCCTGATTGACTTGGCCGATCCCGATGAGCCGTTCAATGCCGGCTGGTATCGGCGGGCGGCGCTGGTGGAACTTGACCGGCTCTATGCGTCGAAGCAATTGCCATTAGTCGTCGGCGGGACAGGGTTGTATATCCGCGCGCTGGTGCACGGGCTCTGTCCGGCTCCCCAGGCGGATCCGAGCCTGAGAGCCGAACTCAAGAAACTCAGCGAGGGGCAGGGGCGCGATCGTCTGTATGCGGAATTGGCGGAGGCCGATCCTGAGGCGGCGGCGCGCGTGCATCCCAACGACGAACCCAAGATCATTCGGGCCTTGGAGGTGCTTCGACTGACAGGCGTGCCGATGTCGGCGGCGCATCGCCAACACGGGTTTCACGAGGCGCCGTTTACCACGCTGCTCATCGGACTCCAGCGGCCCAAGGAGGAGCTGTATCGGAGGATCGAGGTACGAATCGATTGGCAGTTGGCTCACGGAATGGTAAAAGAGACGCGGTCGTTGCTCGACCGCGGGTACGGCAGACACTTGGGAGCGATGAAGGGATTGGGCTATCGGCACGTGGCGGCCCATGTGGCCGGCGAGTACGACGAGGCGGAAATGGTTCGGCTGTTCAAACGCGATACCAGGCGATTCGCCAAGCGGCAGATGACCTGGTTCCGCAAGGAGCCGGGGATTCACTGGGTATCGATCGAACAGAATGAGACGCCCGAGCAGACGACTCGACGTGTGGTGTCGTGTATTGAACAATTCTTGGGCACTGCGGAGTCGGTGGCCTGTTCGGCTGCGGGAGAGCGAACGGTATGAAAGGGACTCGGAAGAAGCAGGTTTCGATCGGGGTGATCGGAGGCAGCGGACTGTACGACATCGAAGGGCTGAAGTCGGTGCGCAGGGTTCAGGTGCGCACGCCGTTCGGCTCACCGTCCGATGCGATCACAGTGGGAACGCTTCAGGGGGTTGCGGTCGCCTTCCTCTCGCGGCATGGGCGCGGACACAGGCTGAATCCGAGCGAGATCAATTATCGGGCCAATATCTATGCGTTGAAATCCTTGGGCGTCACCCGTGTGATTTCGGTGAGTGCGGTGGGGAGCATGAAAGAGTCGATCCGCCCGGGCGACATCGTGATGCCCGATCAGTTCATCGATCTGACCAAACGGCGCGCGTCCACATTTTTCGAGGGGGGGATGGTGGCGCATGTCGCGTTTGGCGAACCGATTTGCGGTTCATTGGCGCGGAGCGTATGCTCCGCCGGCCAGCAAGTGGGGGCCACGCTCCATCGCGGAGGCACATACCTGTGCATGGAAGGCCCGCAGTTTTCGACGAAAGCAGAGTCGCGGCTCTACCGCCAGTGGGGTGTCGATGTGATCGGGATGACCAATATGCCTGAAGCGAAGCTGGCGCGAGAAGCCGAACTCTGCTATGCCACCATGGCATTGGTGACGGACTATGACTGCTGGCACGAGACGGAAGAGGCTGTGACGGTCGAGGCGATTCTCGACACGCTGCATCAAAACGTGGCGTTGGCCAAGCGGATTGTGCAGGCCGTGATGCCGTCCCTGGCCGCCCCTCGTGTGTGTGTCTGCGGGCAGGCATTGGACAATGCGATCGTGACCGACCGGCGCAGCGTGTCGGCTGCCGCGAAGAAGAAGTTGGGGCTGCTGTCACGCCGCGTCTTCGCGCAGAAGAAAGGAGCCGAGTGAGTCATGGGAAAATTGTTGGTGGTCGGATCCGTCGCGCTCGATACGGTCAAAACCCCCTTCGGCGAAGGCACGGAGATTCTGGGCGGGTCGGCGACCTATTTCTCAACCGCCGCCAGCTTTTTTACATCGGTCGCGCTCATTGCCGTGGTTGGAGAGGACTTTCCTCAACAGCATATTGCGTTTCTCAAGAGCCGGGGGATCGATCTCACAGGCCTGGAGCGGCGTCCCGGGGCAACTTTTCGTTGGAAGGGTGAATACACGCACCAGCTGAACGAAGCCCATACGCTGGATACCCAGCTCAATGTGTTCGAAACGTTTCGTCCTCAGATTCCAGAGGCCTATCGGGAGCCGGACGTGTTGTTCTTGGGCAATATTCACCCTGAACTCCAACTCGATGTGCTCCAGAAGGTGAAACGCCCGTCCTTAGTGGCCTGCGATACGATGAATTTCTGGATCAACGGCCAGCGCGAGGCGCTCTGGAAAGTGTTGGAGAAGGTCGATGTGCTGATCATCAACGACGGCGAGGCGCGGGCGCTGGGACAGGATTCGAATTTGGTCAAGGTGGCGAAGCTCGTGCTGTCGCGTGGGCCCAAACATCTCATTATCAAGCGCGGCGAGTACGGCGTGCTGATGTTCAACGAGAAACAGGTGTTCGGCGCTCCCGCGTTTCCGTTGGAAGACGTCCGCGATCCGACGGGGGCCGGCGACACCTTTGCCGGCGGGTTTTTGGGGTATCTGGCGGCCACGGGGAATCGCTCTCCGGAGGCTATGAAGCAGGCGATCATCTTCGGAAGCGTCATGGCGTCCTTTACCGTAGAATCCTTTAGCCTTGACCGATTGCGCATCCTGGATTACAAAGAAGTGCAGGATCGGTTCCGAGAGTTCAAACGGTTGACGCAGTTCGAGGATATTCAATGAACCACATCGCAATCACGCGGACGAGAACGCAGCGGGTGCCTTTGCGTGCAGCAGGTGTGTGCTGGACCTTGGCCTGCGTCGGAATGGCGGGCCTGCTCGCAGGCTGCGTGATCGGGAATGAGGAGACGATCAAGAAATCCCAAGGTTATTATCAGGAAGGGCTGGCCAGTCTGGAACAGGATCGCCAGAAAGCCTTCGTGGCGTTTCAGAAATCCGTGCAGTTAAATCCCAACAATAAGGAATCACGGTACGCGCTGGGGCATGTGTACGCCTTGCAAGGGAAGCTGGCCAAGGCCGAGGGGGAATTTCGTGTCGCGGTCAACATCGACGGGGACTATTCCGAAGCCCACACCTATCTAGGCCAAGTGCTGGCCAACCAAAGCCGGTGGGATGAGGCGATCGGCTGTTATCGGCAGGCATTGAGCAATCCGCTCTATGCGACACCGGATCTGGCGCGGTTTCACCTGGGCCGCGCGCTGGCCCACAAAGGTGACTTCCAAGCGTCGATGGAAGCGCTCGAAGATGCGTTGACTGTCAGTCCTCCGAACATCCCGCCCGCCATGACGAATCTGGAGTTGGGGCGGGTCTATTACAAGTTGGGCTACATGGAAAGAGCGCGGGAAGCCTTGAAAAAAGTGACGACCTTGGACAAGGGCGGGGAATATGCGGCGGCCGCCACGGAATTGTTGGTTCGCTTGAAGTAGTCGAGGCGCTATGGAATCGGTCGGAGAATTTTTCAGGCAAGTCAGGGAAGCCAAGGGACTGACGGTCGACGAGGTCTCGTCCAAAACCCGTATTCGGTCGGATTTCGTCAAGGCGCTGGAAGACGGGAATTTTGCCAAGCTGCCAGACCAAGTGTTCGCCAGAGGGTTTGTGCGGTCGTATGCGCGTTCGCTTGGGCTGGATGAAGAAGACGCCATCCATCGGTTTGCCCAGTCATCGGGGTCCTTCTACGAAAAGCAAGACGAACGGGAGCGGCTCAAGGCTCGCCAGGTCGAGGAGGATCGGAAGCGCGAGTCCAATCGAAAAACGGTAATGGTGGCGGTTGGAATCGCCGTGTTGACGCTGGTATTTCTGTTGAGCCGGGAGCAGCCGTCGGTGGTCAAACAGGGCAGCGGTGAACCGGCCTCGGTCAAGCGCAGTGCGCAAGCCTCTAAGGAAACACCAAGTCCTGCTCCACGCCAGGAACCAGAGCCCGTCACGGATGCGCCGAAACCCGCTGAGGCTGCTGCGGTGTCGGCCCCAGTGGCGGAGACGCGCCGGCCTGAGCTTCCCACGCCACCGCCCATCGCCCCCAAGCCCCAGACGGAGCCGATCTCGATGATATCCCCTGGAGCGGATGGACCGTTGGGAGGAATTTCTCTGGAGGGGGGAGCGCCGGGGGCAGATGGCCAGCTAGTATTGGATTTGGAGGCAACCGAATTGAGTTGGGTCGTGGTCCAAATCGACAACGGCAGCCCGCAAGAATCGCTGTTGCGGCCTGGAGAGAAAGCGCAGTGGAAAGGGCAAGATCAATTCATCCTGACCTTGGGCAATGCGGGCGGGGTGAAAGCGGAATTGAATGGGAAGCCGCATAAACCATTCGGACCCAGTGGGAAAGTCGCACGGGATATCGTGCTGAAGCGGTAACTTCTCTCGTCGTGTCATCGGTCGGTCTCTTTTCCCGCCTCCTTTACGTTATACGGGTCCCGCCAGGCATGGTGGCGACTTGGCACACCACAAAACTCGTCTCGCAGGAAATGGGGCGTAGAAGCACGGATGAGGCGCAAAGGTGTCACGAATGCAAGATGGTCTGAAGGCGCAACGCGCCAAGCTGTCTCTAAATCCTCATATTTTGAAGGTCTCCTCAGTTTCGTAATTGGCATGAGGTTTGAAGCTCTCTTACCCAGAGGCAAAGGAATAGATTGACAGAGGGGGAACGATTTCTTGACAGGAATTCAGAGGCGTTGATATAGTCCGTGCGTTTTACCGGCCGCTTGCCGGTCTTGTCGAGACGCTGGCGCCTCAGTTGAGTGCAATAGGGAGTGGGTTCAACACAAAGGAGGACGAGTGATGGGGTATCTGTCCAAGTTTTTGGGAATCAGTGCCGCGGTGCTGTTGTTGTCGGCGTCCGTGGTCGGTGCGGAAGAAAAGGATCCGTTGAAGACCCGCGTGCCGGCCGATCAGCTTGCGGATGCGAAAGCCAATAAGAATCCGATTGCCTCCTCTCCGGAAAGCATTGCCAAGGGCAAGGCGCTCTACGAGGGGAAGGGCACCTGCTTCAATTGCCATGGGAAGAACGGTGACGGGCAGGGCGAAGCGGGCAAGATCCTGAATCCGAGTCCTCGCGATTTCACCAACTGCAAGTTCCATAAGAAGCGGAAAGACGGCGAGCTCTTGTGGATCATTAAGAACGGCAGCGCGGGCACGGGGATGGTCTCGTTGATTCCGGCCGCGATCACCGAAGAAGAAGCCTGGAATATCATCAATTACGAGCGGAGCTTCTGCAAGGGCGAGTAATCGCCTGAGGAAGACCGTTCCGAGTCAGAAGAGGGTGGGGAAGAAATTCCCCACCCTCTTTTTTTGTGCGCAGCCGGGCGTCATAGAAACGCGTCGCTTGAGTTGCCTACCGAAGTAATGGCATCCTCTAGTCGAGTCGTCGCCTGGTCTAGAACGATCATTCGCTGCCGAAGGAGGGGATATGCTGTTCATCACCAGCAGACTACCGACCGTGAATACCGAACCGGCACTCAACAAGACCTTTGTCTTCGACCTGAACAATAATGCATCGAGCCGCAGCTTCTTCTGCTGCCGCAGAATCAAGAAAAACACGCATGAAGAAATCGGCAGTAGGAATTGGTTGTCCAGCGTCAAAGAGTCGAAATACCGACAAGTGCTGCTCTATCTCCATGGGTTTTCGGCCCTTCCGGAAGATGTGTTTGAGCATACGGCGGAGCTCCAAGCGCTGTGCGACAAGAAGAAGGCCTGGGAGGCGCTGGTCATCCCGGTCATTTGGCCATGCGACAATGATCTTGGCGTCGTCAAGGACTACTGGGACGATCAAAAGGCCGCGGATCAGAGCGCCTACTCGCTAGCCAGAATGTTCCAGAAATTCATGGAATGGCGGAATTCCCAGGTGTGCAACCCGGACGACGATCCCTGCCTCAAGCGGATCAACATCCTGGCGCACTCGATGGGCAACCGCGTCCTGCGGCAAACCTTGAGCAACTGGCGCAGGTACGATCAGCCGGGCGGCTTGCCGCTGCTGTTCAGGAATACCTTTCTGGTGGCCGCCGACATTCTGAACGAATCGTTGCACAAGGGGGAGGAGGGGGAACTGATCAGTCATGCCTCGCGGAACGTGATTGTTTACTATGCGTCAGACGATCTGGCGTTGCGGGCCAGCAAGGTGGCGAATGTAAAGAATGCCGAAGCCTCTCGCCGTCTGGGACATTCCGGCCCTGAGGACATAGACCGCACTCCCAAGAACGTCTATGCGATCGATTGCGACGAGGTCAACACTGCTTATGATCCGCCCAAGGGCCATTCCTACTTTCGATCCGGTAAAGTCAAAGGCAAGCCGGGCGTCGTCTTTGAGCATATCTTTGACACGTTGCTCACAGGCCGTGTCTTCCCGAAGGACGAGTTCAGAAAGTCCAGCATCCTGGCCTTGTCGAGGTCACGATGACTTCCCATTCCGGTTGAATTGTCCCTTCGGGTGCTTCATGCCATCGTTCTTAAGACTGCTATCTCTAGGTTGTGTGAGGAGAGCACGTGTGGTGAGCTTCCTCGGCCTCGGCCTGGCTCCTATTTCTCCCGTCTCAGTCCAATCACCAATCCGCTAATGCCGACGGCTCCGCCCAGGAACAGGAAAAAGGATCTGGTGTTTGGCAGCGAGGAGTCTGTTTGGGGCGGCCAGTCGACGCCGAGGCCTAGGGCGATCAGAGCGATCCCAAGACCAAGAAGCAATTTCCAGCGCAGGGCCATGCCGCATAGTACTCCTCCTCGATAGGCTCGTCGACCGGCGATAGAACAGGGCGGACGCCCTTACTCGGTCGTGGGCTGGCTGAACAGTCAGCGGCAGATTAGGGTGTTTCCGATCCGGTCCGCGCGGCGAGTCTGGATAAGACGAGCATGGAGACTACGTAGGTCTGGGGTTGGTGAAAATCCGAGACTGGAGCCGGAATCTGGTCCATGTCGTCAGCTCCGGCGCCAGCCGGCTGAATGATGAACAGCAGCGTCTGAGGCCGTGCAGCGGCTCCCCCTGATTCGGTGACGGACACACGGATCTCGACCTGTTGCGGTTGAAGGCTTGAGGGCAAGGTTGCCGCGAATTCCAGCGACTTGGTTTCTCCCGGCTGCAGCGGTGGAATTGTCAGGGTTGTCGCCGGGAATTGTCCGATGACCGACGGCGTGCCGGTGAGGGAAACTGAGGCTTTCTGAATCGGCGTCGGGCCGGTATTGACGACATCCACACGCACCCGAACCTCTTCGCCACTCTCCAGAAACAAATTGCCGTTCCCATCGAGCAGCAGGGCTTTGAAGCGAAGTTTCGACAGCGACGCAGGGGTGGTTTTGGAAGGAGATGACTCGAGGGTGACCGTAGAGGGCAGTGCTTCTCCCTTGGGAGGACCTCCCAGGTGCCAGGCGCATCCGGGGCTCAGCAGGACGGTACATCCGGCCAGGATCAGATGTGCGGCGGAGAATGATCGGAGTGAAGGTGTCTTACTGTAAGGGGTCACGACTGAACCTGTTGCGACAGTTTCACCCCACCGTACTGGACATATAGGGCGAAAGCAACTGGCTATCCACTGGACAACCTGACGAACGAAGAAGTTAGGGGTCGAAAATTAGGGGTCGGATGGTATTGTGCATTGCGAGAGCCGGTTGAATTCGTGATTTGCGAGCCGCCAGGAATCGCGCGGACTTGGGCGTTTTGGAAGAAGCCAGGGTGGAACGTGTGGTGAGCACGAGGGCGACGGCTGGGGCGTTCAGTCTGAGAGTGCGAATGATTTGGGGACGCTGGTTATCTCTGCCCGCTTGTCGACTCGATCCTGAAAGGCAGTGTTTGTGCAGGAGCCGCGGCTCCATTTGCTTCAACGATGCGTACATGAATCTCGGCGTGCAGCGGCTGAATGGTCACGGGCAAGGTGGCGATGAATTCAACGGTTTTTGTCTGGCCTGGCAGCAGCGTGGGAATCCTCAAGCTGGTCGTGGGAAACTGTTCGATGACCGCTGGAGTGCCGGTGAGCGAGGCCAACGCGTGCTCAACCGGGCTTGTCCCGATATTGACAACATCCACGCGGACCCGGACATGCTCACCACCCTCAAACATCAGATTGCTGTTCTCGTCGAGCAGCAGGGCTTTGAAGCGAAGCGTCGACGGCGACGCGGATGCGGTTGAGGAGGGGCCGCCTGTGGAAGGCGAACTCGGTGAACCGGGAGGGGATTCAGCGACCGGAGTCGAAGCGGATGGTCCTCCGAGCGCGACTCTGGTATCCATGAAGAGCTTGTAAGCCAATTCAACGGCTGTATTCTCAATGAACGGGTCGATGATGTAATCGCAGTTCTTGCCGACCCGCTCCAGCCGAAGCCGTTCCTGCCGGACGACCTTGAACTCCGTTTCCCGGAGCAGGGTGCCGGTCTTGTCATGCATCCGCGCGAACGCATTCATCCGCAGGGTAGCGGGAGCCCGATCGTACAGCGCATCCTTATCGAGTTCGAAGAACCAATCGCGAATGTCGATCTTGATCACATGATCTGGTGCGAGGCTCTTGCCGGCGTCGTCGTCGGAGATCACCGTCTTGAACGTCCGGCGCGCCCCTTCATGCAACGCCGCCTCGACCTGATGACCGATCGGGATTTCTTCCGGCTGTCCGCAGGAGTCTGTGTAATGAAACGTGTGCGGCGTGATGGACGGAGAGAGTTCGAGCTTGACGGTATAGGGCAGCGGCTCTCCCATGGGAGGGAATTCCAGGTGCCGGGCGCATCCGGCACCCAGTAGGACTGCATATCCGGCCAGGGTCAGGAATGCGGCGGAGAATGGTCGGCGTGAAGATGTCTTGCTGGAAAGAGTCACCGCTGAGCCTATTGAAGCAGTTTCGCGCCACCGTACTGGAAACATGGGGCGAAAGCAACCGCCGATCCGTTGAATAGCGCGGCGTACAGGCTGGTGCGGGCCCAATTTTCTAGACTTTTCCTCTTTGAAGCCTAAGGAAAGATTAGTGTAAGATGATACGTTCATGACGTACTGGCTTCGTAGGACCATGAAGTGTCCGATTCGGAGACGAAGCCGGGTGTCAGGGTAGGGCTGTGTCTTGGGGTCTGGATGAGATCAATCTTCTGGAGGATGACTTCTATGGTGTATCGACGTCAGCCCATGACCGCATGGTCCATTGGCGGTGGATTACTGTTGGGGTGCTGTGCCCTTGTCGGCCTTGAGGGTAGGGGGTCCGCTTCAGCCGCTGGGGTTCCGCCGGCGTTCGCTCAGGGCTTTTCCGAGATCGTGAAGAAAACGACGCCCGCAGTTGTCAATATCGCCGTGACCGGCGGAGGGGAGGGGGGGCGCCGCCGCGGGGGACTGCCTCCTGGTCCTTTCGGGAGGCCGCCCGGTGAGGAGCCGGGAGGAGAAGAATTGCCGACGCCACCGCCGATGCCCCCCACGCCGCCTTCGCCGCATGGCCGGCCTGAGCAGAGTGCTGGTTCCGGTGTCGTGGTCGACCCAAACGGCTATATCGTCACGAACAATCACGTCGTCGAAGGCGCAAGCCAGATCACGGTGACCTTGAACGACCGGCGCGAATTTTCCGCCAAGATCATCGGCACCGATCCGAAAACCGATTTGGCCGTCATCAAGATCGAGGCCAAGGATCTGCCGTCACTCAAGTGGGCGGAGTATGAAAAATTACAGGTGGGCGATCTCGTCCTGGCCGTGGGCAGCCCCTTCGGGTTGAGTTCCACGGTGACGCTCGGCATCATCAGCGCCCTGGGGCGTGGTAATGTCGGCATCGCCGACTATGAAGACTTCATCCAGACTGATGCCGCCATCAATCCCGGCAATTCCGGCGGGGCGCTCGTGAACATGAACGGCGATCTAATCGGAATCAACACGGCTATCTTTTCGAGGACAGGCGGCTCTGAAGGCGTCGGCTTCGCGATCCCGAGCAGTATTGCGCTCGACATCGTCGAGAGTCTGCAACGGACGGGGAAAGTCGTGCGTGGCTGGATGGGAGTCGCCATCCAGGAAATCACACCGGCGTTGGCCAAGTCGTTCAAGCTGCCGGAACATCGGAAAGGCGTGCTGATCAGCGACGTCAATGAAAACGGCCCGTCGCATGCCGCCGGGGTCAAGCGAGGCGATGTCGTGGTGGCGTTCAACGGAAAAGATATTCAGAGCGTCAGTCAGCTTCGCAACCTCGTGGCGCGGACTATGGTCGGGAAAGACGCGCTGGTCAAAGTGCTCCGCGACGGAAAGGAACAGACAATCGCCGTCAAGGTTGCCGAACGCCCGACGGACGAGATGCTGGCGAAGAAAGAACCGGCACCGCCCAAGGAGCCGAGCGAAACGATCAAGCCGCCGGACAATGTCCTGGCGTCCCTTCGTGTTCAGGCGTTGGATAATGCGTTGATGAGCCAATTGAACATATCCGCGAAGACGACGGGGGTGGTGATCGTCTCGGTGGAAGGGGGCGGACAGGCGGAAGCCGCAGGGTTGCAGCGCGGCGACGTGGTTCAGGAAGTGAACCACGAAACGATCAAGACGCTGGACGAGTATCAGAAGGCTGTCAGCAAGATTAAGAAAGATGAATTGGCAGTCTTGCTGGTCAATCGGCAGGGTAACAGTCTGTTCGTGGCTGTGAATCCCAAGTGAGGGGTTGTGCTGGACGCGTTCAATCGCTGGTTGCAAGACTCGGTCTTCAAGCCGCTGGAAGACAAGAAGATGCCGGTCATGGAGCACCTGGTAGAACTCCAGGTGCGCCTGACTCGCACGGTCATCGTCACGGCGATCGTGTTTCTGGGGACATTTTTCTATGCGGACACCCTGGTCAAATGGCTCCGCATCCCCTTGCAAAATATGTTTGTGCCCAGCACCTTGTCGTGGGAGCCGACGGACCTGCCCACCGTGCCGTTTGTGTTTCTGGCCCCGGCCGAGGCGTTGTGGCAGAACGTCAAGGTCGCGGGACTGTTCGCGCTTGTACTGGCCACTCCCTATGTGCTGTATGAAATCTGGCGGTTCGTGGTGCCGGGGCTGCATGCCCAGGAGCGGCGGTTCGTCGGTCCGTTCGTCTGTGTGAGCACGGCGGCATTTTACTGTGGCGTCGGCTTCTCCTTTTTCTTCATCCTCCCGTTCGCGCTGAATTTTTTGATTTCGTACGGCGTCAACGCGGGGTTTGCGCCGCAGATTTCCATCGCGCAGTATGTCGGGTTCGCGCTGTGGTTCCTGATGGTGTTCGGATTGATTTTTGAAGTGCCGCTCGCGATCACGCTCATGGCCAAGCTGGGGTGGGTCGATGCGCCGTCTTTGATTCGGTATTGGAAGTGGGCACTGCTGGGCTCCTTCATCATTGCGGCGATTCTGACCCCCACGCCCGATCCATTTAACCAGTGCCTCATGGCCGGCCCCATGTTTCTTCTCTACTGGGTCGGCATTTTCGGCGCCAAGTTTTTCGGCAAGCAGAAGCTCGCCGAAGACAAACTGGCCGGTGTGCCGGCTGCGGCCATGGCGACAGCAGGGGCTGGGGCGGCTGGTGTCTCGATGGGAAAGTCTTCAGAGGGCGAGTACGTGGGGGTTCCCTCGTCGGGCCAACGGCGCTAGTCCGAGACGGGCACGCGCCTGTAGTCAACGCAAGGAGCAGTGATGGGACGTGAACTGAATGTGATCAGCGGCGGTGGGAGCGACGCCTGCACCTACCTGTGGGCCTGCGCCATCTGCGATGAGAACGAGCGGTGCCAGAAAGATAAGGAAGGGCACAGTCGATGGCTCGTGGCCAAGCGGATGGAGCGAATCGAGCACAAGGTGCTCATTATGAGCAACAAGGGCGGGGTGGGCAAGAGCACCTGCACGACGAATATCGCGGTCAGTCTCGCGCTCAAAGGGTGGCATGTCGGCATCTGCGACATGGATATTCATGGGCCCAACATTCCCAAGATGGTGGGCGCCGAAGGGCAGAAGCTCAAGATCAGCACCGGCGGGGGAATCATTCCGTTTCAGGCCTACAATCTCAAAATCGCGTCGATGTCCTTTCTCCTGCAGAATTCAGACGACCCCATCATCTGGCGCGACGCGTACAAGTACGAGTTCGTCAATCAATTGCTCGGCGGCGTGGAGTGGCAGGATCTGAATTTCCTGCTGATCGACCTGCCTCCCGGGACCGGGAACGAATCGGTGACGACCATCGATTTGCTCGGCACGGTCAGCGGTGCTGTGATCGTCACGACGCCGCAGGAGGTCGCGCTGCTCGATTCGCGCAAATCGGTCACCTTCTGCAAGGACAGTGAAGTGCCGATTATCGGTATCGTTGAAAATATGAGCGGATTGGAATGTCCGCACTGCCATCACCAGATCGATGTGTTCAGAAAGGGGGGCGGCGAGGCCTCTGCCCTCGACATGGGCGTGCCGTTTCTGGGGCGCATCCCGCTCGATCCCGATGTGGTCACCCAATCCGATGCAGGCGAGCCGTTCGCGCTGTTCAACTCCGATACGCCGACCGCCGAGGCCTACCATCGTATTGCCGACCAAGTCGAAGCCTTCTGCAAGAAGGGCAGTTCGTTGCTGAAAACCGCTGTACCACTCAGCTGACGGCCGCCGGCTGCCGACGAACACGATGAACAGCCTGACACCCCTTCACGAAGCGCAACAAACTGTTCTCGACGCGACGGTCGTGCTGGGCCTGGAGAAAATCTCCTTGCTCGATGCGCTCGGCCGGACACTAGGCGAAGATATCATTGCCGAGCGGGACAACCCGCCGTGGGACAACAGCGCCATGGATGGGTTCGCCGTCCGCTGGGAGGATATCAAGCAGGACCATCCGATCCAGAAGCCGGTCACGTTGGCCGTGATCGAAGACGTGCCTGCGGGCCGGATGCCGTCGAAGAGGGTCGGTGTGGGACAGGCCATCCGAATCATGACCGGCGCGCCGATCCCACAGGGCGCGGATACGGTCCTGAAGGTCGAAGATACGGAGCATACGCCGTCCGCCGTCCGCATCTTCAAGCCGGAGCTACAGGGTTCCAACATCAGGCCTCGAGGAGAAGACGTCAAGAAGGGCGAGTGCATCATCGCGAAGGGGACGCCAATTCGACCTGGGGAAGCGGGTATGCTGGCGGTGCTCGCTAAGTCCTTCGTGTTCGCCTATCAACGCCCTCGAGTCGCCATTCTCTCAACGGGCGATGAACTGGCAGACCTCGATGAACGGTTCAGCGAAGAAAAAATCATCAACTCGAACAGCTACGGCATGGCCGCCGCCGTGCAGGAAGCCGGAGGCATTCCGCTGTTGCTCGGCATTGCGCGGGACACTCAAGCGGCGCTGAAGGAAAAAATCTCGCAAGGCTTAAATGCCGACATTCTGGTGCTGTCGGGCGGAGTTTCAATGGGCGACTACGACTTTACCAAAGCCGTGTTCCATGAGATCGGTGCGGAGATGAATTTCTGGAAATTGGCGATCAGGCCAGGCCAGCCGCTGGCTTTCGGAAAAATTCAAGGCAAGCTGGCCTTCGGCTTGCCGGGGAATCCCGTGTCATCCATGGTCACCTTCGAGCAATTGGTTCGGCCTGCCATGCTCAAGATGGGCGGGCGTCGAAGTTACGGACGCCCAGTCGTCGAGGCGGTGTTCCAAGAGAAATTTTCCAAACGGCCGGACCGGCGGCACTTTTTGCGCGGGGTGCTCTCGCGTGAAGAAGGTGTATTTAAGGTCCGGACAACCGGTGATCAGGGATCGGGGATCCTCACCTCAATGGTAAAGGCCAATTGCCTGATCGATGTGCCGGTTGAGATAGAACGGCTCAACCCCGGCGACCTGGTGACAGTCCAACTCCTGAGCGGCGAGACCTGGCTGACGAAAGCCGAACAGGGTCGTGCCGACGGACATCGATTGTCCTGTTGTTGACGAAGACCCCCCCCTATGTCCATTCCTATCGTATGCTTTGTCGGGCGGTCGAACAGCGGCAAGACCACGTTTATCGAGCGGGTGATTCCTGAGCTGGTGCGTGCCGGGTACAAAGTGGCCACGGTCAAGCATGCAGGCCATGGATTCGATCTCGATACGGAGGGCAAGGACAGTTGGCGGCACAAGCGGGCGGGGGCCAGCAGTGTCGTGGTCTTGTCGAAGGGGAGCATGGCGCTGTTTGCCGACGTCTCGGACGAGCTGAAGGTCGAAGAGGTGCGAGACAGGTTTCTGGACGGGACCTACGATCTGATCATTGCGGAAGGCTGGAAACACGAGGGCTATCCCAAAATCGTGATCGTCCGCGATCAATTCGGGGAAGTGCCTGTCTCGTCAGAAGGGCTGCTGGCGGTGGTTTCCGACCAGCCGGTCTCGCTCGACGTGCCGGTATTTGGTCTGGACGAGGTGCCCGCCGTGGCCGCGCTCATCACGAAGCGGTTCCCCCGACGTGCTCAATCGGAGCATGAACTGGAAACCTAGGCTAGCTGTCCTGCTTGGTCTCGCGGCCGGCGTGATCGCGCTCGGCGGCGCTGCCGTTCCTTTGACCGACGACCCGAAATTCTGCGCCGGCTGCCACGTAATTGCGCCCTCCTATGAGAGCTGGACGGTGTCCTCACACAAGGAGGTCACCTGCGTCGCGTGCCATGTCAGGCCTGGACTCGAGGGCTGGTTGCGTGACAAGGTGTGGGCTGGAACGCGGGATGTGGTGCGCTATGCCTTTGGGACTCCGGTCGATCTGCACAATCTGCAAGCGAACGTCGATTCCGGACGCTGTCTGAGTTGCCATCGGAACATCCTTCGGGTCTCAGAAGTCGCGCCACGCGATCTGCCGGCGCCGGTGAAAGAAGTCGGCCTTGTCATGAGCCATCGGAAACATATGGAGGCATTCGAGAGAAGCGGGAATAGAGAAGGGTGTATGGCCTGCCATGCCGGTGTGGTGCATGACCAGCCGATCAAGGGCTATCCCATCGTAGTTCCACGGGGACATGTGTCCGCCGACAGCAAACCCTGGGCTCCGGACCACCCGGAAGGGTCCCATCTTCGCGCGCGGGCGCTCAAGGACTGTTTCCGGTGCCATGATGGAAAGACCGAATATCAGGGCAAGGTGATCGGACGAAAGTGCGACGTCTGCCATCTTCCTGAGAAGCTCCACGAGCTGTTGTCTTCTTAAAGCCGCGGTAATTGTACGACGATGTCTTCTCCTGTTCTTGACGTCACTGATCTTAGTAAGCGATTCGGCGACTTTCCCGCTGTGGACGGCATTTCCTTCTCTATCAAGCCTGGCGAGATTCTCGGTCTGCTCGGCCCGAATGGGGCGGGAAAAACGACGACGATCCAAATGCTGCTGGGCCTGGTCACTCCGACGGCCGGATCGATTCGCATGTTCGGGATGGATCTTTCAACACATCGGGAGGCGATTCTCCAGCGGGTCAATTTTTCTTCCACCTATATCTCGATGCCCCAGTCGCTGACTGTCGAGGAGAATCTCTGGGTCATCGCACGGCTTTACGGCCTGTCGGATATACCGCGGCGTGTGGGTGACATCGTCAAGAAGTTGGAGATGGAGGAGTTCCGCACAAAGGTCACCAGGAAACTATCGTCCGGTCAGATGACACGGGTGACCCTGGCGAAGGCGTTTCTCACAGAGCCTAAGATTCTCTTTCTCGATGAGCCGACCGCCAGTCTCGATCCGGATATCGCCGAGAAAATCCGGGCGTTACTGAAAGAGGAGCGCCGTTCATCCGGCTTGAGCATTCTCTATACCTCGCACAACATGCGGGAAATGGAGGAGATGTCGGACCGCATTATCTTCCTGCAGCGCGGCAAGATCGTGGCGGAGGGGACGGCGCAGGAAATCGTGACGCGCTTCGGTCAAGCCGACCTGGAAGAGGTGTTCTTGAAACTGGCTCGCGAATCGCGGTGTTGAAGGGAGACCGACACGATGGCACAGCCCTGGATCGACTTCGGGACGGGATTGTTGGCGGGGGGACTCGGTCTGAGTGCCGGCTGGGGGCTATTTTGGCTGGTGATTGGGACGGTCGGGTGCATACGTGGAACATGCAGTCAACGGGTTGTCCTGAACAGCCTGGCTGGGTTGATGATTCCTCTCCTTATGCTGGGGGCGCTTGCCTGGTTGTGGGGGGCCTTGCGGATGCCAGGATTCTGGTTTGTCTGCGGCCTCGGCGGCATGCCACTGGTCCTTGTCGCGTTCGGACTTCGCCGCGCTCCAGATGGGCGGCGCGCCGGTGCGCACATGCTCGGCGGCGTTCGGCACCTCATGGGCACGGTACTCGGCGCACACCAGGAGTGCGGTGGATGCGGCGGAGAGCATGGGCACGGAGCCGGAGGGTGCGGATGAAGCTGCATCGCATCCTGGCCTTGATCACCAGGCATCTCTATCTCTATCGGCGCAGTCCGCCCCGCATCATGGAGATCTTTTATTGGCCCTTTTTAGACCTCGTCATCTGGGGTTTTATTACGGTCTATCTCACACGCTTTCAGAGCCAGGTGCCGGGGTTCATCACGTTTTTCCTGGGAGCGCTCATTTTGTGGGACATGCTGTTTCGCTCACAACAAGGGATCACCATCTCGTTTCTTGAAGAACTCTGGGCGCGGAATTTAATGAATCTCTTCGCCAGCCCGCTCAAGCCGAGTGAGTTTCTGGCCGCGACGATAGTCATGAGCATCTTCAAGGTGACGGCCGTGTCGATTGTGATGACAGTGTGCGCCTTGCTCTTCTACTCCTACAATGTGCTGATGATCGGGCTCTGGCTCATTCCCTTCATTCTGAATCTGGTGCTGACCGGCTGGGTGATCGGCGTCTTCACCACGTCGCTCATCATGCGGTTTGGACAACAGGCGGAGGTATTGGCTTGGAGCATGGTATTCCTGTTTCAGCCGATCTCCTGTGTGTTTTATCCTATGGAGATTTTGCCGGGCTGGTTGAAACCGGTGGCCTGGGCGAACCCGGCAGCCCATATTTTCGAGGGGATGCGGGCTGTGTTGGGGGCGGAGGGGGCTCCGAGCGTGAGCCTGGCTTGGGCGGTGGGCCTCAACGGCCTGTTCCTGGTCGCCGCCGTGTGGTGGTTTTACCGGACCTTCGCCTATTGCAAAGACCAAGGGCTGCTTGTCAGAATTGGCGAGTAAAGTTGTAATCGGGAAGATCTCTGTGCTAGTGTAGAGCCACTCTACCGTACGGGTCTCGCGGTAGAGCGATTCAAGCATGCAGACCCACAACGCGGATGTTGCCTTGTCCGGGAATCTCGTCGGAAGTCAGACCAAGTCGCTGCTATGGTTCGCGCCTTCGGCCCGCTCCTTCCCCCTCGGTCCTCGTGTTCAAGACAATGTCATCATTCATAAGGAGGAACCCCGATGGGTTCAAAGATTTATGTCGGTGGGTTGCCCTATTCGGCGACCGAGCAGCAATTGAGCGATTTGTTTGCAGCCCACGGCGCTGTGGCATCCGCACGGATTATCACGGATAAGTTTACCGGCCAATCCCGCGGATTCGGTTTCGTGGAAATGTCGTCGGATTCCGAAGCCCAAGCGGCCATCACGGCGCTGAACGGCTCCGAAATGGGCGGTCGTACGTTGACGGTCAACGAAGCGCGTCCCCAAGAGCCGCGTACAGGCGGCGGTGGACGCGGTGGATTTGGTGGAGGCGGCGCCCGGGCCGGTTCTGGTGGCAAGCGCGACCGCTGGTAGTTGATCCGCTTTGTGTCAGTCCTGAGGGGCGGCCATTCTAGAATGGCCGCCCCTCTGCTTTTGGGAGCCGTCTTGTGGATCGAACAAGCCGGTGGTAAGACGTTTCTCCGGTTAT
This sequence comes from Nitrospira sp., assembly GCA_015903945.1. Classification (GTDB taxonomy): domain Bacteria; phylum Nitrospirota; class Nitrospiria; order Nitrospirales; family Nitrospiraceae; genus Nitrospira_D. The sequence continues at coordinate 33,350 of JABMDL010000024.1, forward strand.
CGATCTAGTCTTGCGAGGAGGAGCGTGTGAACAACCAATCGGGTCTGCTCCAGTCGGTCATGACGTTGGCGGATCTGTCTGCTGTCTCCTTGCATAAGAACCCGGTCGTGATCGTTGAAGATTTCTGGGCCCCGGACGAACGGCGGTATTTCCGCGAGGCGATGACCAATGCTGCGTGGAAGAGCCTGCGCGAGCTCTCCAACGTACGGGAGGATTTCCCCCAATCTGGAAATTGGGCGAAAGCCGATATTGCCCCTCTCGAAGGCCAGCAGTTTCTCGCCCGGCTGCAATTGCCCTGCATTCACGACTACATCGAATCGTTCCCCAATATAATCGGGCGCCATCTGGGATTCAGTTACTACTCCTACGCGGCGGGCGATTGTCTGCCGATTCATGATGATACGGATCAAGGCCGCCCAACAGGGGGACGGCGGGCACCGTTGCGGCGGATTGCCTTGGTTACATACCTCCATGAGGAATGGCGGCCCGACTGGGGTGGGGAACTGATTATTTACGCGCACCGGAATGAGGAAGGCGCTGGTTCAGTTGAGCTGGTACCGACGCACTGTATCGAACCACGTCCCGGGTCGCTCGTGATGTTTACCGTCCCTCGTTTTCATCGGGTTTGCCGGGTGGATCCGGCAGCCGGGCAGCACCGGCGCTTATCCATTGCCGGCTGGTTCATGACCGAGCATGCTTAGAAAGAAGGCACGGCTGAGGAAGGCAGGCAGATCAGCCGAACCATTCCTCATCGTTGGCGGCTTTGGCTTGTCCTGAGACGTCCATCAAGGAAGCAGGTTGTGCAAGTACGTCCTGAACCAGGTGGAGCAAACGTTGCTGCTCAAACGGTTTTCCCAGAAAAGGCAGCATTCCTCGCTTAATCCCGCCACTCGCAAGGTCCTTGTCCGGATTTCCCGACATGAGGATGACATGGAGACCCTTACGGAGCGTCGCTGCCCGGACGGCTAGTTCCAGGCCGTGTACATGAGGGAATGGATTTGAGCTGGAGGCGATTTGAAAACCGGGCGGAGGCAGGATAAGGTCGGTGAGCAGCAGATCGATCGGCCCCTTGTGTTCCGCGCAGATCCGGAGTGCATCCGAACTGCCCTCGGCCACGAGCACCGTGAATCCGGATCCCTCAAGTAAGGTTTTGCACAGCTTGAGAATTGATGGCTCGTCATCGACAACGAGAATCGTTGCCGAAGCAGTTGTATGTGGGACGTTCTGGGCTCCTGACATAGAGTGCCCTCTCTAGACATCATAGTGCCGTACAGGGTTTCAAGGCGAGCAAAAGCTTCATTTCTGCATCCGCTCAAGAAGCGGGTACAGGCCTGGAGGGGGTCCATCCTCCACCCAGCGCTTTAAACAGGCTGACCATCTCGGTGAGGCGAGCCCGTTCGGTGAGGACCAGCTGGGTCTCAGCAGATAAGACTGTCCGCTACGTATCTAGTATATCCAAATGGGCAGCAATGATGAGAAAAGGGAGCTGGAGATTCAGCGAGCTAGTCTTGGGTAGATCGAGCCTTGAGCGATTCCAGTCTGGTCTTATCCAGTGAGATATGCAGAGACTTCTCTTGAGTGACGAGCACAGCACCGGGTGCATGACCCTTGGCTTTCTTGACCCACTTGCGGCGCGTATAGATGACTTCGCCTTTGCCGCTTTTCTTTAAGTCGCTGTACAGCAACGCCAGCGTCGCGGCGTCGCGCAGAGTTTCGACCGGCGGCTCGGCCCCTTTTCCGAGCCGCACGACGACATGCGAACCGGGTGTGCCTCGGGCATGGAGCCAGAGGTCGTCGCTTTTGGCTAAGCCGAATGTCAGCTCATCGTTTTCTTGGGCGTTGCGCCCGACAAAGATCGGCAATCCGTCGGTCGATACGAACCGCCGGAACGGGCCGTGCCGTTGGGCGTCGCCGGATGGCCTCCGTTTGAGTGCTGCGGTCTGTACCGTCGCGCGGGGGGCGGCGGGGGTTGCCGCCGGCGGAGTCCAGGTTCCGTGCTCAATGGCCAAGAGTTCTTCCCGGAGCCGGCGCAGCTCGCGTTCCGCCTGTGCGATGCGCGGGGTCAGTTCTTTGTCGGCTGTCAGGTACTTGCGATGTTTTCGAAAATAATCATCCATGTTCCCTTGAGGGGATTTCGCACTATCGAGCGGGATTGTGACGTCGGGCAGTGTCTCGTCGAAATAATCGACGACGGTGATCCGCTCGGCTCCTTTCTCGATCGCGTTCAGGTTGGATTTGATCAATTCTCCATAGCGGGCATAGCCGCGATACGTCGTGGCCTTGGACAAATCCTCCTGCCAGGCTGCTACCCTGCGCTGTTCTTTCTTGATGGTGCGTTTCAGGGCCTGACGCCGAGCCTCCTTGACATGGTCAAACGTCAAACTCGATTCTTTGTCCCGGTAATACGCGTCGATTTCAGCTGAGATCGGAGCCTCAGTGCCACTGGACCCGGTAAAGCGGACTGGTCGGGTCTCTCGCGAGATTTGTTCCTGGTGTGGAGGAGCAGCATAGGGCTGTCCGATACGGTCACGCTGGCGAGCTAGTTCTCGGAGTACGCGCCGTTCGGCGTTAAGGACCAGGACGTTCGCTTTTTTCCCAGTCAACTCGCACACGAGGGTCTGCCTGCCGTCCTTGCCGGTGAAAGCAATTTCAACGATTCGGTCGTTCGGCACTTGGTGCATCGCGTCAATCTTAGCTCCTTGAAAGTGAGCCCTCAGAAACTGGCAAAAAGCCGGGGGCGTCGGTGGATTGGAAGGGTGTTGGCTGGTCAAGTGTAGTCGGGACGTTTCCGGCCGTGCTGAGATTAGCAGCCGATGTGTCCGTCCCGGTGTGCGGACATCGAAGATGAGCGTGTCAGCGGTGGGTTGCTGAATTTTCTGAATCCAACCGCCGTGGAGCAACGGAGTGATTTCGCCCAGGACCCTTTCAAGTTCCGCTCTGTTCAGCGCCATTGGCTAAGAGTGTATCCCTAGAAATTCTTGTCGCCCCATTTTGGTCTCATGCGGCCATTCCGGCCACATTTTGTGTCGCTGTGCCAGAATCTCGGTAGGCAACTTTACGATTCGCCGCGAAAACACGCAAGGGAAGAAGGGGAGATTCTGGCATCCCCATTGCTTCCCTAGTTAAGCAGATGACCAAGAGTGGGTCGCTGATTGACACCTGTCATAGGGAGGGTTCCATGAACTGCCCCAGATGCCACGGTCTCATGGTCGGTGACGATTTGATGGACATCCGAGAAAGTTATCTGCCGATGTGGATGCGTGGCTTGCGCTGTGTCTCCTGCGGCAACATTGTCGATCCTGTCATCGATCGTAACCGGATGGGGCAAGGATCATCCGTGCGGCGACACTTGGAGTCTGAGGTTCGAGTGCCGGTCATGCAGCGGCACGCCAAGGCCGCGTAGCAGGATGTTGAAAAAGGCCGCCAGCGTCGTTCTCGCATCGCTCAGAGGCTCAACGTACGACAAGGAGTACGCTTCGCCTCTTCGATCGCTGCGTCCTTGCCTGTGGAACGGCGCGTCTTGGCGAGCCGGGGCTGGGCGGGTGAGATGAAAGGTCTTTTTGACCATCCTGCGGACTGAATAGCATGTCCGTCGGTTCTTGTTCTTCCCCGTATCTGTCGAGGTTCTCTCCTTGCACCATTGTCCGTGCTGGGGTACAGTCCCCCCCTCGTCGTCCTCAGTTTGAGCCACTCCGATGCCGCTGCTCGATTCACACCTTCTGACCCGTCTGACCTACGAGTTCCGTCTCTCCATGCGGCGGTTGTTGCAGGATCTTTGCGAGGAGGTGCAGGATAAGTATGCAGCGCTGTCTTCTCGACTCGGATTACCTATAGGGTTGTTCGAGATGCTCAGCCGATCACTCAAGGTTGAGGCCTATTCGAACTGGAAGGGGGTCGGATGGATCGAGACACTCAATGATCTGGTCTATTTCCTAGACATTCTCCAGCAGTGGGAGCGAGAACCGCATCGGCGCGAGTTTACGGAGCAACTGTTTGCCGAATGCCGGGAGAAGTTCTTTGAGCACGGTTATGCGAGCGATCTGTTTCCCTCCGGACGGCCGTCGGTACCGGGATTCGAGAAACGACTGACACAGCTCTGCGAACGGCTGGCGCGCGAAGTTACCCAGGAAGGACTGTGTTTTGATCCAGCCCTTGCGGTGAAATGGCGTAGGCGGAGCGGGTGGACACGATCGGAGGTCCCGGGAACGCTCAATGCAGATTTCGAGCGGGCCCATGTCGCGGGTGCCATCCCGATCGGCACTGCGGATCAATGGCTCGAAGTGCCTCACGACGTTCGTCGCGCCATCAAGCCATTGTCCGGTCGCGCGACGTTTCTTGTTGAGACGGATGGGCTCTGGGTGAAGATCGGCCGAGACACAGTTCCTCTCTGGACCGATAGGGAACAGGGGGAATACCACTGGAAGGTTCGGAAGGAAACGGTGGCGCTGGCGACGGAGCGAAGTCAAGTCACGGTCGGTCCGACGCTCGTGTATGGTAACGATCGAGAACCAAGAACGGTCGTCAAGACAGAGCAGAGACATGTCGAGCGAATTGCTCGAGCGTGGAGGACTATTCAAGCTGCCTGGCCTGATGGTCATGCAATCCTGGCATTGCTGACATCCCGGATCGTTCCGCTCAAGGCGAAGGGCGTCGTGAGTTTCAGCTACCGGCATCGTCCAGGATTGTCCTTCATCAATTGCTTCGACCGGGACCGTCTCGATCTGATCGATGATCTGATCCATGAAAATAGCCACCACCATTTGAATTTGTTGCTGCGCAAATACGTCCTGTACCACGGCGACCATAACCAGCAGATCTTTTACTCGCCGTGGCGGCGGAGCCTCCGGCCGCTGCGGGGCATTCTCCACGCGACCTTCACGTTTACGATGGGCGCTATGCTGTTCGAGCGATTGTCGGCGTGGGCGTCCGGGCGAGGTGGAGTGGTGAGATGGAAGGGAGCAGGACTCAGCCGGCGAGACTTGCTACGGGCACGATTCCGTTGTTTGGAAGAAGTCGAATCAGTCCGGTACTCGCTGCAAGATCTGCACTATGCCGATCGTCACCTCGGTTGGCTGACCCCCTCAGGACGCCGATTGGTGAGCGAGTTGAAGGAAGCGATCGACCAGGTTGAACGCGACATCGATCGGTTCAGGCCAGAGGTGCTTCGCTCGAAATTCGGTCCAGACCTGCGGCGGCATAGCGACAAGCTAAAGCAAGCCCGCATGACCTACGGTCCGATGCGGCTGAGCGAGGTGTAGGGATATTTGAGCTTCTGCCCTATTCTCGCTATCATCTCGCCATAAGAATCAACAAGACACGTCAGGGTAAGGCGAAAGTCGGCGTCGGTTCATCTCGAATGAAAGTCCTGATCAAAGAGCTTGGCAGCGGTATGGGCCAATGCTGAAACGACTGGCAAGTTAGGCGGTAGAGTCGTGTCGCAGATCAGTGCGTGAGCAATTGATTGACCAAGCCAGGGGCCGTGGTGATAGAGTGAAGCGGGGAGGCAAGGGGTCGGAACCATGAAAGCTAGACGTAAGTCGACGCATTCGGGAAAGCGTCTAGCGCAGTCGCGGCGGACGAATCTGCAGCGTCGGATTCTGCGCCAGAAGAAAGCGCTGCTTTCATTGTCCGGCATCGGCGCCAGCGGGTTTGCCGATATCAGCGTCGAGCATGACACCTATTTGCACGAGAAACCTTGAGTCTATCCGCCCAATTGTTCCGTAAGTCCGTCTTCGTTGACACCTCGGCGTTCTTTGCTCTCGCTGATCAAACCGATCGATTGCATCATCAAGCGCGGCGGTACGTAGAACTCACGGATCGACTTCTCGTTACCAGCAATGTGGTTGTTTACGAAACGATCACCCTCCTTCGCATGCGACTTGGCTACGAGCAAGCCCTGCAATTTGGACTGCGGTTGCTGGACGAGGCCACAACGCCCATCGTTAGGGTCACTCTGGCCGACGAAGCAAAAGCGTGGGCCATCTTCCGTCAGTATCCGGACAAGCGATTCAGCTTCACGGATTGCACCAGCTTTGCGCTCATGAAGCGGCTCGGCATCGGGACGGCGTTTGCCTTCGACGATGATTTCCGCCATTTCGGCAAATGGGTTGTGCATCCTCTGGGCGATATCCGGTAACAGAGCTGGCAGGCAAGTGAGTTGGGACTATGAGAGGCGACGATAGAGTTCGGCGTTTTTATCCATCGCGCGCTTGGCAGCCGCACAGAATGCGTCATCGGGCAGGCCGATAAAGTCATTGATGCCCAGGCGCACCATCTGTTCGACCGTCAAGCCTTCGCGCTTGCTCAGCTCTTCCAGTTGGTGCATTTCTTCGTCTGAAAGAGAAACTGTTATGGTTGTCATAGCAGCTGAATCCTTGAGAACTTGGAAAGCAATAGTGATTTCAGTTTTTAGAATGACATGGGAAAGGTAACCAAAACGATTTGGATGGTGATAACCTTTCTCTCACTCAGCCTGTCTCCCTTATCTGCGTAGTGCAGGCATCGAAATACGCCAAAGAAAGCATTGACTGACCGTAAGATGAAGGAGAAAGTCTAGCGGGCCTCATTTTCAAATTACAGACGGCTCAAAACGGTCAACTGGAGTGTCCGCAGGAAACGTGTGGACTGTAGTGACGATGTTGAGTAGATCGTAGGAGACGAACAATCGAGGTAATAGCCGAAACATCACGGCTCGACCGTCACATCCACAAACGCCGGTAGGGAGTCTGCCCCTTTCTTGTCCGTCACGCGTAGCTTGAACCGATAGGTTCTCGGTTCGGAGACAGCCGGCGCGAGGAAGGAAACTTCGGAGTTATTGGCGTCGAGGAGGGAGACTTTGCTGCCGCGGATCTGGCTCCAACTATAATAGAGCGCCTCGCCTTCCGGGTCGAGGCTTTTTAGTCCACTCAGTTTTACTTTGGAACCTGCCTTGACCGACTTGTTCGCTCCTGCATCGGCGGTTGGTGGTTCGTTCGGCTCGTCATTCACATTCACATCCACGTCGAGTTGCGCCTGCTGTCCGCGGTTGGTGACGGTCAGGACGGTTTTGCCATTACCGACGATTTGGAGGAGGCCCCGGGACAAGACTGTGATGACTTTTGGATTCGAAGAGGCATAGCTCGTTCCTGTTTCCGGTGCGCTGATGCGCCGGGTGATCCCGTCGGCAAAGTCGCCGACGACGGGCAAATCGAAGATCTTGCCCAGCGAATCCACATGGCCGAAGGCGGACGATTGTCCGGTGCGGCCGAGTTGCAATGGCTTCTCCGTTTCAAAGTCGATGGCAGTGAGGGCGGCCTTGGGTGCCACGTGAACCACCACCTCATCGAAAACGGAGCGGGTCCCCAATCGTCCCCGCGAGATTTCCGCAACGGCCAGCAATCTCATCGGCCCGATACCGTCCTTCGGCACGAGTAAGGGGCCGCCGAACGGCGGAGTGTGTTGGGCCTGTCCGGTCAACACGACCGGTGCGACGATGGAGCCGGTGGCAGTGGTGTCGTCCTGCTCGACCAGCGCCTCGTCCTGTTCGCCGTACCAATAGTAGCGAACGGTGACGATGCCCCTGTCCTTTCCAAGAACCACGCGGGCAGTCACGGTCGTTCCCGCTGCCAGTGTGGCTCCCTCCGTCGGTTCAACAATCTTGAAGGCGAAGGCTGGATGTGCGGGAGGCACAAGGCACAAGGCAAAAGTGCAAAGGCACCAATGCCAGATCAACGATTGACGATTGACGGTTAACGGAATACGTTTCACACTCACCGCGTCAGATGGAACGGCACATCCATGAGGATCACCCGTTCCTTGAAGAGGAGCGCGCCTTTAAGCATTAGGGCGCGTTGATTGTGCAGGATGTTTTGCCACCAGCGGGCCGGAAGAATCTCGGGAATCACCACGGTGACCCAGATATCCGGCTCCTTTTCGAGCACTTCCTCGATGTATTCAAGGAGGGATCCCAAGACTGACCGATAGGGAGAGGGAAGTGCGATCAAATTGATGCCGCCGCCCCATTGGGCCCATTGAATTTTGACCTTGGCGCTTTCTTCCGGGTCAAAGTCGACATACACGGCGCGAATCTCGCCGGGACGGCTTCTCGCATAGTCCACGGCGCGGACAACGGCTCGGTTCAAACCGCTGATCGGGATGATCACGATATTCTTTCGTGGGAGCGGAGGTCTGGTCCCCCGGCGGTCCAGCGCGATCTGCTCGGCCACGGCTTTATAGTGTGAGCGAATGCTCTGGAACATCAGAATGAGGACGGCCACCAGCAGAAAGACGATCCAGGCGCCTTCCGTAAACTTGGTGCTGGCGATGATGACTGTGGCAATGCCAGTGGTGAGGGCGCCCAGACCGTTCACGATCAATTTCTTGCGCCAGTGCGGCCCTTTTTTCTCAAGCCACCGCTTGACCATGCCGGATTGGGACAACGTGAACGAGACAAACACGCCGATGGCGTACAAGGGGATCAATGCGTGGGTATCCCCTTGAAACAGCACCAGGAGGATGCACGCGAATAGGCCAAGGATGATAATGCCGTTGGAAAACACCAGGCGGTCGCCAAATGTGGCCATCTGATGTGGCATGAATCCGTCTCGCGCCAGAATCGAGGCGAGTTGCGGGAAGCCTGCGAACGCGCTGTTGGCGGCAAGGATCAAGAGGAGCATGGTCCCGGTTTGGACGGCATAGTAGATGGTCCCACTGCCGAACGTCAGGCGAGCCAGCTGAGAGACAACCGTCTCATCGGCCTTGGGCACAATGCCGTGGTGGTAGGCCATCCAACTGATACCTATGAAGAGCGATCCCAGGATGAGGGACATCCATATCATGGTGGTCGCGGCGTTTCTCGATTCGGGGGGTCGAAAGGCCTTTACCCCATTGGAGAGCACCTCCATGCCGGTGACGGCTGAGCAGCCTACGGCGAACGCGCGAAGAACCAGAAAGAGGGTCAAGGGTTCCAGCCCTCCAATGGGCGCTCCCGGAGGCGAGGTCGGCGGAACCGGTTTCAAGTCGTACAGCGATCGAATGACGCCCACCGCCACCAATAGGCTGAGCGCGACAATGGCGAAGTAGGTTGGGATGGCAAAGAATTGCCCTGACTCCCGGACGCCGCGGAGATTCATGATGACCATAAAGATAATGGCAACAAGTCCCAGCGCTTCCCGATGGACGAATAGGCTGGGGATGGCCGACGTGATGGCGGCCACGCCCGCCGCGACACTCACGGCGACGGTGACGACATAACTGATCATCAAGGCGCCGGCGGCGGTGAGGGCGGGGAGTTCTCCCAGATTCGCTTTAGCCACGGCATAGGCCCCGCCGCCTTCGGGGTATGCATAGATGATCTGGCGGTAGGAGATTGTGAGGACGAGAACGAGGAACAGGATCGCCAAGCTGACCGGAATCGACAGGGCAAGGGCGGCAGTTCCAGCCAGGACCAGAACCAGCAAGATTTCTTCCGTGGCATACGCGACGGACGAGATGTTGTTTGAGGAGAAAATGGCGAGGGCAAGCGTTTTCGACAGCCGTTGACCTGCAGCCTGGGTTGTTTTCAGCGGATCTCCGACGAGCCAGCGTTTCAGCATGAACGGATTATCGCATAAAATCCATGACGGACGTATAGGAGAAGAAGGCCTTCACTCGTAGGTCGAATGGGTTAATCAGAACGGGAGGCTGAATCCGCACCACACAGGCGATGCGCAACGCCAGCTGCTGCACGAATCGCGATACGGCCATGATGCAGCGGAGACGCGATCACGTGGGTTCGAAAAATAAAAATACTCCAGCAGAATCATCCCCTTAGGTTGCCGATCGCGCTTCAAATCATTGACTCTCAGAAGAGCGGCTTGTAGAGTGATACAGCGGTGTTCATAGCAACGCCGACTGTCCCATCTCTCGCGCATCCACTTTCTCTCCCGCGCGTCTGATTCTTCAGTCTCGCTGTTTCAGTTCCCAGGCGCTCATCGTTGTCGTCAATGAACCCGCGCTGCCGGATTCTACAGCATTGGTGCACTGTCAGGCCTGACACATGAGAGACGCTGTGTGCACGGGAAGGCCGGAAAGGCGGTTCCGTAGGTCCAGACGTCTGAATACTTCTTGATAGGAGTCCCGCAACCAGCCGCTGTTGTATTGCGGGATTGTTCGTGTGGAGAGAATCGGGAGGATGACCAGAGGTGACTAGCCCATCGAAAGGATGGTGAGAGAGATGTATCAAATCTATAGTTTGCTTGGCATTGCCGCGCTCTTGTTTGGCATCACGATTTGGGCTTCGATTCCCGAAGAGGAGGAAGATAGACGTTATTGATCGTGGAGTACGAGTGGGCGGTATATGACAAGCGGGACTTGTTCCTCAATAAGCAGCAATTGCTGGCGATCGGGGATCGCACGTTTCTGACACGCGAGAAACGGCTGGAGTTCCAGCATCCGAACTTCAACATTGCCGCATCGAACCATCCGCTTAAGGATAGCTAGTGTCCCGGAAGGGAGGCGACTGGGATGAGCATGCCGTGGGTTCTCAGTGCAGAGGCATGGTGGTATTGGTCCCGTCGAAGTTCCTCCGATTCCAGGTACGCGTGTCTTGTCTGGAACCGGACATTGAGAAGGGTGTTGTAGCGCGAGCCCATAGGAGGCGCCATGCAGTGCCTCAGTGCCTGCGTTGCCAAGGTCTCTTGATTGCCGTCCAAATGAGAGATATGGGGCAACCCGCGGTATGCGGATGGCGTTGCCTGCTCTGTGGTGCGAGGACGGACCCGGGGGCTGAGGCCAATCGAGCGAATCACAACCAACCGATTCGGAGCCGTGCACGTCTTCCGGGGTCGCTTCCGGCGAGGTTGAGGAAAGCCCTACGGTGAGGTGTCCTCGATAAAAGTCACGTGTGGACGCGGCAGTTCGTGCAGCCTGTACGCGCTGCTCTGAACATCGGGAGGCTGTCATGAATAGATGGTATGACAGGAAATTTGAACACGTCATGCTCGTGTACATGTTTGCGTGGACGGTCGCGCTTGTTGTGATCTATCTGCTGGCCAAATAGCAAGGCCTCACGGTGCAGTTGCCGGCTCAGGTTCTCCTGGTAGAGGTTTGAAAATGCAGCGGGTCTCTGAGGTTTTGAAGCTCACGGTAATAGTAGAGCGGAGTCGGACGTTTGCTCTTAAACGTCAATGTGCGCAGAAAGGTGAGTTCCTCTTCTGTTGCATCCCCGCTCAGTAAGGGATCTTGGAGAAATTCCTTCAGGCCGGGTTCTTCCCCTGAAGCCTGGTCCGGCCTTCGTTCCATGAACTCGAATGTCTTGTGGTGCCCCGGCGCTACCCGGCGGTTCAGAACAATCTCAATGCAAAAAGTGGCAAGGTCAATATTCCAGGATTCGATCAAGGGATCGAGGAACGCAATGCAATTCTCATTCGAGAGATCGAAGATTGTCGTATCCAAGAACTCCAGCACGGTGACGCGCATCTGCGGATAGCTCTTTTTGCTCAGTCGAGCCACATTGCGCATCCAGGTAGGATTGTCGAGTTCCTGCCGAGCGACGCTTTTGACGACACCGAGCAGCTTCTGTGTGACGAATCGCTCGAGCTCGCCGAAGTGTTGTTTCTCGAAAATCGTACGGATCTGCCCGGTCTTTTCAGGGTGACACTTGCGGAGGATCAATTCCCGCACATTGTGCAGCAGGGGCGTCGGTTGGTCTCCGAGCCGTTGCCTGAAGTGCTCGCGGCGCTGCTGATCGGCGAGTTTGGCAAGTTGCCCATGCGGCAATTGCAATGCTCGCCCAATCTTCTCGTACATGTCGGTCCGGTTTGGCGCCGGCGGGAGCTTTTTCTGCGTCAATAACTGTGAGATATAGGATTCGGTCACGTGAGCCGCGCGGGCAAGATCCCGCTGCCCCAGCTTCAACTCTTTCAGTCGATTTCTGATGGCGAGAGCAATGTCCATGAGCAATCTCCTTGTGGATGGGTTAACAAAAGTGGTTAAGTATATCGGGTAATAGAGCTGGGAGCAAGATAAGACTTGACAAACTATGGTTAATGTTTGTAAGCTTGAATTGTCACGAAGGGAGAGGGGTGGCGGTCAAGGTTCTTCCTCTCTGACGTTTGAGGTGCGCGGGCTGTTTGTTTCTGTGAAACCGATTCCGCAGTCTCCGCCGTTGCAACCCGACGGAGTGTTCTCAGGCTGCAGTGTCGCAGGTGACTCCCGGTTCTTGGATTCGTTTGCCAGGGGAACCGTTCCGCAGACAGGCAGCCGGTCGCCTCAAGCTACTCAAACCACGATAGGGACGCGATAGCGTCTTCAATGCGAAGGAGAGTGAAACATGAGTGCCCAATCCACCGTTCATAGCCACATCGATATCACGGACACGCTAGCCAGATTGTATCTCTTTTTGGCCCAAAGCATGGATCGCTGCGTGAGCGAGGCGGCACGTATCAACTATCCAGAGGTTGACTTACAGGCGCATGTCGATTCGACCAGGGCTGCGGTTCTGGACATGCTGGCTGGCAATCAGGTGGTCAAAGCAAAGGTCGATCAGGAATGCCATCGGGTTCGCTCGCTTATCACGGCCTGTCTTGGTGAAGGAGCCGCAAAGCCAGGTGCGCTGGATGAGCTGAGAGCAGAGCGGGCTGTGCTGAAACACAAGACCATGGCATTGACGGATCTCCTTGCGGTGTTTCGGACGGCATAGCGGGCAGCTGAACATGGCCTGTTGTCTCAGGCTCGGTTCGAGCGTGAAGCGGTGGGCCAGGACTACCACGGAGGATATCATGAAGAATACATCACGGACGTATGTGCTGACGCTGAATTCATCGTCTAAGAAGGGCCTTCGACTATGGATGGGGGAGCACATCCATGCTCTGCGTCACTGCCCGGTGAAACAGATCGGGCTAGCACTGAGGGAAATGCAACAGAATGTGGACAGCCTCCATGTCCCTCTCTCATCGTCGGGCGGATCCTATTACCTGAACCGCGGTCGATAAGGTGATGTCCTCGGCGGGTGTGTAGAGCTTGGGATCGAGAGAGGTTGTCTTGGGAGCGGACACGAGCCACCTGCATGGGCCCTGATGCCTGCTCTGAGTACAAGCACGCTATTGTCCAACCTCCATGGTCGGCTCAGTGGCTCGAAACAGTAGAGAAGGGCGGCATATGGTACGCACGCAAACACCGTTCAATCTGGAAACATTCCTTGCGAAGGCCAGCAAGGGCCGGACGATTCTCACACCTTCCAGGAAGCAGATTCTCTTTGCACAAGGGGACCCGGCTGATGCGGTGTTCTATATCCAATCGGGCAAAGTAAAACTGACTGTCGTCTCAGAGCATGGCAAGGAAGCCGTCGTGGCAATTCTTGAGCGGGGTGCTTTTTTGGGGGAATCCTGCCTCGTGGGACAGACGGTTCGAACGGCAACCGCGAGCACCTTGGAAGACTCCCGCATTCTACGCATCGACAAAGCGGCTATGCTCCGCATGCTTCACGAACAGCCAGCGTTCGCCGAGGCGTTTATGTCTTATTTGCTGGTTCACTCGATCAGAGTCCAAGAAGACTTGGTGGATCAACTGTTTAATTCCAGCGAGAAGCGGCTGGCGCGGGCGCTGCTGTTGTTGGCCCACTTTGGGAAGGAGAGCAAGCCGGAGACGGTCATCGCGAAGATCAGCCAGGAAACATTGGCCGAAATGATCGGCACCACCCGCTCTCGGGTCAGTTTCTTTATGAATAAGTTCCGCAAGCTGGGGTTCATTGATTACAAAGGCGGGCCGCGCCGAAATAGCGGTTTGCATGTGCATAGTTCTCTCCTCAATGTCGTCCTCTACGACTAGGGTCTCCAATCTATCTTCGATACGTTGATTCAGTCGAGCCAGGCTCAGTGGCGTCCGGCTTCGTGGCCCTTGTGTCATCGTTCGTTAATGAGCAATTGTGAACAGACGGTAGCCGATCACTGCATTATGCTGAATTGTAGTGGAAAGGGTGTGGATGCTGCTGACACAGACAAGAGGCCTGGTCCCAATTTGATGGGGAGATGGTAGGTGCGTCTGCAGGCAAGAAATGAGCGTCTTTCATGGGCGAACACAATGCAGGCATTGCCATTAGTGACACCCACTGGGCGTCAGCATGGGTGGAAGCTGTCCGAGGATCATCGGAACGCCTTGGGCGATTCGTGATCGACATAATGGAAATGGGGACACTCCCCGGAGGAGGAAACTGTGAAAGCAACGATAACGGCACAATCTGGATCAACGGCGTCCCGCGCTCCCCGACAGGAAGGAATCATCAAAGAAGCCATCGATCTGACAGATGTGAAGATACTCCGGGCCCAGGCCCGGCAAGGGATTGTAGACAGCGCCATGACTTCCGGATACAAGGCCGATGCGGAAACCGTAATCAGGTTACTGAATGAAGCGCTCGCCACAGAAATTATCTGCATTCTCCGCTACAAGCGCCATTACTTCATGGCTTCCGGGCTCAATTCTCTCAGCGTGAAGGCAAAGTTTCTCCAGCATGTCACTGAGGAGCAGGCTCATGCCGATCAATTGGCTGAGCGCATTGTCCAGCTTGGGAGCGAGCCAGATTTGTCCCCTGAGCGGCTGCTGAGCCGGAGCCATTCAGAATATGTGGAAGGGGACTCTTTGGTGGCAATGATCACGGCAGATCTGGTCGCCGAACGAATCGCGATCGACAGCTATCGCGAGATGATTGCCTATGTCGGCGCCGATGATCCCACTACCGGAAAGATGTTGGAGCAGATTCTGGCGCAAGAAGAAGAGCATGCAGAGGACCTAGCCAGTCTCTTGAGAGGCTGAGTCTCGACGCCGAATCGCTCGGGCTCTCCGTCAATAATGAGGATTCTATGAAATATGGGACGATGAAAAGGCTCGACACCTACGCCTTCTGGGGGGTGGTTGCGGCGCTTGCAGGCTTTCTCTGGTGGCTCTTTGCCAAGCTTGCTTGACACTGTTGGTGGCCACGGCCAGGACACCGGTATGGACATGGGCATCAGTAGATGACCCTGATACCGCATCAGTCATGGCGCGGAGGTTCAAGTAACAGCCGTGTCAGCTGCTTCAGATGGGTGCAAAAGGAGGATGTATGCACTGCCAACGCTGTCGGGGGCTGCTAGTACACGAAACCTGTGGCGAACTGAACCTTGAAACAGGCCGTCTACGCACGGTCACACGGTGCATCAACTGTGGATGCATCGAGGATGCCGTCGTGCGTGCAAATCGCGTTGGCCGTCCGGCGAGAATACGAAGCCTCCCTCGCAGGCGCCGGGTGACCAGGAAATACGATGGAGTGTTCGGCAAGAGTGACACCTAAGGGCTCCCCTAATCCGATGAGCAGGCGTTCCGACTGCGAATATGCATCCCACAGTGTAGGCATGATGGAAGCTTTGCGGCATATGTGTGCACAACCCCCTTTCCGCTCGTTTGGAGGTACTCACGATGGGCAATGAAACGATAAGTCAGAGTGGCCAAGTATCACCGACGTCGTCCGGGCAGGGATCGGTCTCTGCACCGATCCCGCTGAATGACAGAAAGCACTACCGGCCCGGGATTCTTATTTTCTCTCGTCGGCAGACATTGCTGTACCTCAATCGCCGAGCGTTGGAACTGACAGGCCCTCTCGATCAGGCTGAGATCGGGGCAGTCTGTGAGATCCCTTCGACGCCGGTGTGCGAACTCCGGAATGCGATCCAAGCAGGCCTGGACCATCGCAGAAATGTCGAGATCTGGGAGCTTTTCGAACTGAAGCGCGTCCTTGTTGAGGCAAGGCGACGGATCCTAATGCGCGGATTCGGGCTGGCAAATCGAAACTCCCACGAGGACTCGCGGATCGTGATTGTGCTGGAGGAACTCGGCCTTCCACAGGAGCGCTGTGAGACCGGGAGGCAGGTGAGCGGGCTATTTCAGGACAGGAGGGGGGACGCGGTCCGGGGATCAGCCAAGCGGGGGGCCAGTCGAGGGGTGTTTGATGCGTGCCCGTAATGGGTGAGCGCCCTGACAATGCAGCTGGACAGAGCTCAAAACAAATCAGCGTTGAGGAGGTTCAAAGATGGCACTCTCGAACAATGACGTAGCAGGTTTATCTCAGACGCCGGCGAATGTGGTGGACGGTGGGGACAGTCGGCAGCCTGTTCACCGAAGGCCGGTCGATCTGACGATCACGGTGGAGAAGCTTGATCGTGCGTTGACTGACATCCAGGCGCAGATTGAGATGCTTCGGCAGGAGAGGACCAATCTGGGACTGGTGCGGGGAGAATTGGCTCGTATGGAAGCCATAACCGGCAAGGTTCACGAAACCAAATGACCCTCATGTCCACCGTGCTGCATGAGCGGGAGAGAATCCAGAAGGAGAAACACTCAATGACAGATAACAGAGGTTGTTCATTCGGAACAGTGGGATTGGCATTTGTGACTGGAGGGTTACTGGGAGCTGTGGCGGTGTTGTTGCTGGCACCGCAATCTGGTCGTCAGTCGCAGGAGCAGTTACGAGGGTATGTGCGACGAGCCGAAGAGAGTGTCCATGAGCTGGCCGAGAAGGCCGGCGAGGTTGTGGATCGGGCGCTGGACAAAGGACGCGACTTCATCACAGACAAGCAAGCGGTCCTGGCTGAGGCGGTCGAGACCGGCCGTGCGGCCATGTCTAGGGAGCGTGCGCGTCTGTCCAGCGAGAAGCAAACATGACCGCAGTGTGTAGGGACACAGAATGGGTGAGTGTGCGGTGAATGTGCGAAGAAAGGGAGAACTCAGATGAATACTATGCTTATCGTCGTATTGGGGGTGTTGTTTCTTGGCGTACTTCCGTTCTGGCCGTACAGCAGCAGCTGGAGCTATCTCCCCAGCGGTGGGCTGGGCTTTCTCTTCGTGGTCTTAGTTCTTCTGACCCTGATGGGGCGGACGGAACGGTCGGCAACTTTAAAGCCGTGATGGGCCTGAGTACTCGTAGTCACTCCCTGTGACTGTACAGGGGCGGTCGTGTGACAAAGGTTGCAAGCCGTGTGGCGTATATGAATGGACTCACCATTGTGAACAGACAGGTAGCGATCGTACAGGTATCCTAGACATTGGAATTGCACTTGGCGATGTCTTACCTGCGAGGGGGATCGAGATGGGTACACATATCCATGTCAGCGGGCTTTCCTACTTTTGTACCGACGACACACTCCGTCAGGCCTTCATTTCGTTTGGAACGGTGGCGCTTGCGCATGTACTGAGGGACGAGTGTGGTCACTCCCTCGGCCTCGGTATTGTACGCATGACCTGTTCCGAAGACGTCGAGCGTGTCTTCAATGCGCATCAGCTCTTTATCGTATCCGGCTCACGTGTGGATCTTTGGGAAGCTGCAGAGCCGGAGTATCCACGAGATGGGCGGATTGTGGCCGTTGCTCTGCGAGGCAGGCAAGCCGTACAGATAGGCCAGGAAACGAGGGCATGAGAAGAGCAGAAGGCGTTGCAACCCGTGGCAGTGCTGACAGGCCGTTTCTCAGAGTCGTCGTGGCTGCGAGGGATCCCACAATGTGGGCTAGAGAGATAGAGAGGATCCAGACCTGCGCCATTCGGAAAGCGGACCGCGAGGCCAGCCTAGCCGGCCTGTGCGGTCCACTTCATCTATCATTGGCAGGCCACGGGGACAGTAACCCGGTAGCCAGCAACAGCACGGCTGGGGGCGCGCCAAAAACTGCCGCGTCCACGACGAGTGCATTGCTTGCAAATGGTGGCCTGTCTCCCGGCACCGCTTCTGACGACCCTCTAAGCTGATCGTGGGAGAGAGAGGAGAACATGGAGCCATTCGCGCACTGGGGAAGCGCCCTGCTCGGCATCGCCCCGTTCGTGGGATGTACCAACGGCATCGACCAACGGTTGACACAGGTCCAGAGAGAGTTGGAAAAGTCGCTTCACACGAATATCGCGCAGGGTGATCTCAGTATACAACGAGCCGGCGATCATCTCACCATCGTGATCACCGAACGATTGCTGTTTGCCGTGGGGAGTCATGAGATCAAGCCGGAAGGCATCGATGTGCTGAGGCGGATGGGGACTTTCCTGAAGACGGCTTCTCTCAAAGAAATCCGAGTGGCGGGGCATGGAGACAGGGCCACGGGCTTTGACCGTCCGGGCGCGTACTCCGAGATGGTGGCCCTCTCCAAGGCACGCGCGACTCAGGCGGGACGTGCCTTGAATGAGAACGGAGTGCATTCGCAGAACGCGATCATCGAATGGTATGGGGACATCCGGCCGATCGCCAGCAACGAGACCGAAGAGGGACGGCAAACGAATCGCCGCGTCGAAATTCTTCTGTACGCCGCACCTGCCTGACGGTTGAAATCCGTAAGCGTGACCTGCTCGCAACGTGTTTCGGCGGGTTCGTGCGCAACGGGTAACGCCATTCTCGGAACACGAAGCGGATTGGAAGGGGTATCCAGCCGTACTTCCTGATCCAATCAAGCGTGATCGTCGCCGCACCCGATAATCTCACGTTCCGTATGCTGGTGTGCTTTGGTAGCAGATTCAACCTGACGAGTCCGAAGTAAGCCGGACAACCCATGAATACGATTTGCGCACCTGTTGCAAGGATGGCCGAGATGGAAGAGCCGATTCGCGCCGAACTCTTCGGCATCGAGCGGCTTGAACAGCACGCAGCAAGTCTCGCGGTGGCACAGGTCGTCACCGATGATGCACGGGTGGGCCGGTTACTCACGCCACGAGTCCTTGATAATGGACGGGTCTTGGTGGAGTCGTATCAGGCGATCGCCCGTACGATTCGCGATGAGAAAGCGATTACCCCGGCGGATGAATGGTTCGTCGATAATTTCCATATTGTCGACGAACAGCTTCGCGAGATCATCGACGATTTGCCTCCCGGGTATTACAGGCAATTGCCAAAACTTGCGTTGGGCCACTTGCAGAATTACCCACGAGTCTTTGGAGTGGCCTGGGCATTCGTTGCCCACACCGACAGTCGTTTCGA
Organism: Nitrospira sp.; assembly: GCA_015903945.1. Lineage (GTDB taxonomy): Bacteria > Nitrospirota > Nitrospiria > Nitrospirales > Nitrospiraceae > Nitrospira_D. Next base: position 52,281 of record JABMDL010000024.1, read on the forward strand.
CCCCGACATGCTCCGTCGCTTTGTGATGGCGTATCAACGCGTACAACCGCTGACGATCGGTGAATTGTGGGCGGTGGCAATTTCGCTACGTGTCGTGCTGGTGGAGAATCTCCGGAGACTGGCCGAGCGGATCGTCTATAGCCGGAAGGCCCGGTTGGAAGCCGATGAGCTGGCGGATAGCCTATTCGGGAGTGAGGCCTTGGCTGCGGAGCTTCCCGCCAGTGCGCTCCGTCGTTTTGAGAGCAAACCATTAGCCACTGCGTTCGCCGTGCAGCTGGTTCAGCGACTCCGTGACCTGGATCCGAAGGTGCGTCCGGTGTTGCGGTGGCTCGACGAACGTCTGGTCGCACAGGGTACGACTGCCGACGACATGGTGCATGCCGAGCATCAGCAACAGGCGGCCATGAGCATTACGGTGCGCAATATCATCACCAGTATGCGGCTGACATCGGCGTTTGATTGGTCGGACTTTTTCGAAAGCGTCAGCCCGATCGACGCGATTCTGCGGACCGATCCCCGCTATGCCGAGATGGACTTTGTCACACGGGATACGTATCGCCATGCGATCGAGGATCTCTCGCGCGGCACGGGTCTTTCCGAAATCGACGTGACCACGCGTGTCGTGACCCGCGCTAGGCAGGCGGGGGGTGAGCCGCATATGCGAGAGCAACCGGAGCGGGAACGGCACATGGATCCCGGTTATTACCTCATCTCGCAAGGGCGCCGGGCGTTTGAACGAGAACTCGGCTACCGGGTGTCCTGGAAGGAGCGACTGCTGCGTTGGTATGTCCGGGGGTCCGCACCGGGCTATCTGGGATCGCTGACAGTTGGGACCGCCATGGTCCTAGCCGTACCGTTGTGGCATGCCGCCGAAGCGGGTGTGACCGTCGCAGGCTTGATGTGTCTCGGCCTCATTGCATTCGTGCCGGCCTCGGATCTCGCCATGGCGCTCATCAATCGTACGGTGATGGCCATCCTCGGTCCGCGGTCCTTGCCCCGGATGGCATTGCGGGACGGCATTCCCAAAGAGTTACGCACGATCGTGGTGGTGCCCACGTTGCTGACGAGCCGGCAGGGCGTCGATGAACAGATCGAGCGATTGGAAGTTCACTATCTGGCAAATTCAGACGATGACCTGCGTTTTGCCATGCTCTCAGACTGGAGAGATGCTCCGAGCGAAAGTATGCCGGGTGACGCCGAACTGCTGGCCTCTGCGGTGGAGAGGATTGCGCATCTAAACAAGCGGTATGGTCCCGCGGCTGGCGGCGGTCCGCGCTTCGTGCTGTTGCACCGCAGGCGTGTCTGGAACGAGTCCGAGCAGGTGTGGATGGGATGGGAACGGAAACGAGGCAAACTGCATGAGTTGAATCAATGGCTGCGCGGCTCGACGAGCACGACGTTCATGTCCGTCGGCGGGCAGCTCCCTGAGGCGATTCCGTCGGTCCGGTTCGTCATCACACTGGATGCCGATACT
>JABMDL010000100.1 GCA_015903945.1 Nitrospira sp.
TGCGAGGAAGACGACCAGGGCGGGGTGCATCGTGCGTGAGGCCAGCCAGGCGCAGCCCCAAAAACCGCTCACGCCACAGTTGGACCGTGGGCCGCGAGACTCCCAACTGCTGCGCAATGTCCTGATTCAGGACCCCCGCTGCAGCCAGCGTGATGCTCTGGGCGCGTTGCACGACCCGCAGGGACAGGCTCTTCGCACGCGCCCATGCGGTCAACGTCGAGCGCTCCGTGGGGGACAGGACAATCGATGGGGCAAGATGCACACGACCACGGATACCGGAATGGGATACCAATTGTCAATCTATTTAGGACGCACTACACTAGGACTGTCCGGTTAAGACCACCCATCTCTTCTCGATCCTGCTCCTTGTTTTAGGGTATCATGCAAAACCTGGCGGCAGAGGCGGTTGTTGCTCCGTCGTGCAGCTATCGTCGAACGACAGGCGGTTGTGTCGTTTCAGATCGCGGACCGTCATGAACAGTAACTATGCCCGAGCACTGATTCCGTTGATCCTGGCCGGGACGTTTCTTCTCGACGTGTTCATGCCGTGGGGCTATGCGGTCTGGGTCGTTGGGGATGTCTTCGGCGCCATCTTGACTCTCTGGATTGAGTGGCCGAGCGCTCCGTATCTTGTCGCGGCGATCGGGACCGTTCTTGCGTACATGGGGCACACCCTGTCTCCTCCGGTCATCCCGGTCGACATTGCCGGTTTCAATCGCGTCGTGGGCATAGCCCTTCTGTGGATGACGGCGCGGCTCGTGGTGCGAGCGAGAAGGGCGAAACTCGACGATGCCACCAGGCGACTGGGTGCGATCGTGGAGAGCAGCAGTGATGCCATTCTGAGCGTGACCCCAGACGGATTCGTGACCTCGTGGAATGCCGGTGCGGAGCGTATCTTCGGGTATACCGCCAACGAAATGATCGGTCGTTCGATCCTCACGATTATTCCGGCGCATCTCCATCGGGACAGAGCCTGGGAGCTGGCTACGGTGCGGGGCATGCATGATATTCAAACCTATGATGCCGTACGCTTGACCAAGGACGGCCGATGCATCGATGTGTCGGTGACATTGTCGCCGCTCAAGGACGCGGTGGGTCAGTTTGTGGGGGTCTCGAAAGTTATCCGAGACATCAGCGAACGGAAGCGAGGGGAGATACTCTTGCAACAGGCGCATGAAGCGCTGGAAATAAAGGTTCAAGAACGAACCGCCGAATTGAGCGCCGCCAACCATTCCCTCCGGATCCTGTCCAACCGATTGATGCAAGTGCAGGAAGAGGAGCGCAGTCGACTTGCGCGCGATCTGCACGACGAAGTGGGGCAGTTGTTGACGGCATTGAAGATCGACTTGCAAGACATTCAGCATGGCGAAGCCGGGGAGGCCCGGTTCAGCTCTCTTACGGATAGCCTGGAGCTGGTGGATCGTCTGTTGACTCAAGTACGGAGCCTGGCGTTGGATCTTCGTCCGTCTCTTCTCGATGATTTAGGTCTGGTTCCCGCCCTCCGGTGGTATGTGAATCGGCAGGCAGAGCGGAATGGGTGGATCCTGTCGTTGTCTCTCGAAAGAATCGCAGAGCGAGTTCCGGCTCCGATCGAGGTCAGCTGCTTTCGGGTTGTGCAGGAAGCGCTGACCAATATTGCCAAGTATGCAAAGGCCAAGACCGTCGATCTGGCATTGTGCCGACAGAATCAGGCCATCACCCTTATTATTCAAGACGACGGCGTTGGGTTTGACGTCATGTTGGCAAAACAGCGCGCACTGGGCGGAGAAAGCATCGGATTACTCGGTCTGGAAGAGCGGGTGCGGCTGGCCGGCGGCAGCTTCGTCATCTCATCAGTGCCGGGTAAAGGGACCAGGCTCGAGCTGTGCTTTCCGCTCACGGAACAAGAGCAGCCCACGCTGGATGCAATGGTTGAGGTGATCTCACCATGAGCGACCACCGGCTTCTTCTTGTCGAAGATCATGCGTTGGTCAGGGCCGGTATGCGGGCTCTCCTGCAGAAAATCGAAGGGATCGAAGTTGTCGCGGATGTCGGTGACGGGTGGGAAGCCATCAAGTCCGTGCAAGCGGAGGCTCCTGATCTCGTCCTGATGGATATTGCGATGCCCGGATTGAACGGACTTGATGCGACTGCTCGGATCGTCAAGGAATCACCGACGACGCGGGTCATTCTACTATCGATGTATGCCAATGAAGAATACCTCCGGCAAGCGTTGCACGTCGGTGCTTCAGGCTATCTGTTGAAAGGTGCAGAATTAGCCGAACTGGAGTTGGCCCTCAAGACGGTCGCCAGAGGGGAGCGATATCTGACCCCGGCGGTGGTGAAGTATGCCATTGAAGCCTACTGCGAGAAATCTGAAGGGCCGGCAGGTCCGTTGGCCAAACTGAGCATGCGCCAGCGCGAAATTCTGCAGCTTGTCGCAGAAGGGCAAACGACGAAAGATATCGCCCAGCGCTTGAACTTGAGCGTCAAAACCGTTGAAACCCACCGGAGTCAATTGATGGAGCGGCTCGACATTCACGATGTGCCGGGACTTGTCCGTTTCGCGATGCGCGTCGGAATGATCCAGCCCTACTCCTAATTCTTCCTTGATTCCCCTGCAGTTCCTCGTTCGTTCAGTACGCGTGACACCCCCTCTCAGGGATCTCCCGTCATTCTTTCAGGATTTCCCCGATAGGGTGATGGCCGTCTTTTGTGAGATACCTGACTCAACAACAGGGGCAGAATGATTTGTGCAACAGTGAATAAGGAACAAGTCGAAGTCAGCTATTCCTGTGGAGAGGTGTGCCATCGAGAGGTCGCAGCATCACCTATCGGGAGATTGATTCAGTCTGAATGGATGGAGTCTTTAATAGGCAAGCCTGGAGCCAGGGTGATCGATCGTTGCAGAGAGGCGGGGAGGCAGGAGCAACAACGCAGCGGCAGGTGGCAACTCACGGTAGACGAAAAGGAGTGAAGACTACTCCACGAGATGTGCCGAGTGGGACCGAGCCCGTGGCTCCGACAGAAGCGGCGGGGGCCTCGCGGCGAGAATTTTTGAGCCAGAGCGGGCGGGTGGCGGCCGGGGTCGGGGTCGCGGCGCTCTTGGGCAACCTGGGGCAGTATGCCCTGTCCTATGGGGCGGGGGGCCCGCCGATCAAGATCGGCGTGTTGCATTCCCTGAGCGGCACCATGGCGATCAGCGAAGTGTCGTTGCGGGACGTGGTGCTGATGGCGGTCGAAGAAATCAACAAGGCCGGGGGGGTCATGGGGCGGCCGATCGAGACGAAAGTCGTCGATCCCGCGTCGAATTGGGACCTCTTCGCCGAAAAAGCCAAGCAGCTGCTGTTGGAAGACAAGGTGTCGGTGGTCTTCGGCTGCTGGACGTCGGTCAGCCGCAAGTCCGTGTTGCCGGTGTTTGAAAAGAACAACGGGTTGCTGTTCTACCCCGTGCAATACGAAGGGGAGGAGTGCTCGCGCAACGTGTTCTACACCGGGGCGGCCGTCAACCAACAAGCGGCGCCGGCGGTGGAATACTTGATGAGCCCGGAGGGTGGGAACTACAAGAAGTTCTACCTCTTAGGGACCGACTACGTGTATCCGCGCACGACCAACAAGATTCTGCGCGCCATGCTGTTGGCGAAGAAGGTGCCTGCGGCGAACATCGAAGAAGAGTATACCCCCTTCCATCACCAGGACTACCAAACCATCTGCGGCAAGATTAAGAAGTTTGCCGCGGGGGGCGGCGCGGCCGTGATCAGTACGGTCAACGGGGACAGCAACGTGCCGTTCTACAAAGAATTCGGCAACCAGGGCTTGCGGGCCGAAGATGCGCCGATCATGGCGTTCAGCGTCGCGGAAGACGAACTGCGCGGGATGGACACGAGTGCCCTCGTCGGCCACTTGGCGGCGTGGAACTACTTCCAGAGCGTGGATACGCCACAGAACAAGAAATTCGTGGCGAACTTCAAAGCCTATTGCAAGCGGAGCAACCTGCCGGACGGCGAAAACCGCGTGACGGACGACCCCATTGAAGCCGCGTATTTCGGCGTCCATGTGTGGAAGCAGGCGGTGGAAAAAGCGGGCTCGATCGAAGTGGACGCCGTGCGCAAGGCGGTGTATGGGCAAAAGTTCCTGGCGCCCGGCGGCCAGATCATGATGGATGAGGCCAATCAGCATACGCATAAACCGGTGCTGATCGGAGAAATCCTGAAGAACGGGCAATTCAAAGTCGTGCACCGGTCCAAAGGCTTGGTCAAACCCGAGCCCTGGAGCGAGTACACCAACCCGGAGAAGGGCTGCGATTGGATTAACCATCAAGGGACCTATCAGAAGAAATAACGGCAGGACCGCAGGCGGGGTGCACGGGGCCTGGTGGGACGGCCCGTGGCGTGCAGGGGGCGTGGGACGGTGCCGGACTCACTCGTGCGGAGCGAGTCCGGCCTCCTGACCAGGACCGGTCGGTTCTGGCGGTCCAATAAGAATGGGAGAGAGGAGAGACGGTGATGCGGGTGGCCGACAGCGTGTCCTCAGTGTGTGCCTTCGTCCTGGGGGCGTGTGTCATACTCGGCGGGAGCCTCCCGTCCGCCCTGGCGGCGGCGGAGCCGACTCCGTCCGCATCCGGTCCCGGGGCCCCGGTGACCCCCATTGAGCAAGCGCT
>JABMDL010000025.1 GCA_015903945.1 Nitrospira sp.
CCTGAAAATCCCCCCCGTGCGATCACGTGAAATTCCCCCCTCCGGGTGATGACTGCGTCTATTAAGGCCCGACCTGACGATCGGACCGCGTGCTGATCGTGGTTCCTGGGCCCGTTTACGGCGCTGATTTTCTGGCGGCCTCTGGGTCCGACCCTCGGGTGGGCTTCACCAGCCCCGCTTTCAGTTTCTCCCGCAGCCGATAGCTCTCCCCTTTGATGTTCACGGTGATGGAATGATGGAGCAGCCGATCCAGAATCGCCGTGGCAATCACGGGATCGCCGAACACGTCGCCCCAGGCGCCAAGACTCTGATTGCTCGTCAGAATGATCGCGCCCCGTTCATAGCGGCGCGAGACGAGCTGGAAGAACAGATTGGCACCCTGCCGATCAATCGGGATATAGCCGATCTCATCGATAATCAGCAGCTGCGGTTGGGTCAGGAGTTTGAGTTTCTCGTCTAACCGGTTGTCGGCCAGGGCCTTGCCGAGACTGGCGATGAGCCCCATCGCCGTGGTGAACAAGACGCGCTGCCCTTGCTCACAGGCGGTCATGCCCAACGCCACCGCCAGATGCGTCTTGCCCACGCCCGGCGGGCCGAGCAACAACACGTTCTCCCCGTGGTCGAGATAGCGTCCCGTTGCCAATTCTCGGAGCACCTTCACATCAATGGACGGCTGAAACTTGAAGTCAAACTGCTCCAGCGTCTTCTGGAACGGGAACCGGGCCATGGCCAGACGCATGGTCAGATGCTTGGCCCCCTTGGCCTGGACTTCCCGGCTGAGGAGGTCTTCGACGAAATCGCTATAGGGACGGTCCTGCTTGGCGGCTTGTTCCAACAGCGTCGGGAGTTCCGTGGCCACTTGATAGAGGCGGAGCCGCTGACAGTAGGTCTGGAGCCGGTCAAGTTGCGGGGTGCTCATGCGCCACCTCCGGCCTCGGCCACGGCCGCATAGCGGGCGAGATCCCGAACCATGACCTCGCCCATGGGCTGATAGGCGGGATCCCACAGGGGCGGCCCTCCTGTCGGGGTGGCGCCGCCGGGGCGCAACAACCCCTGATAATGAGCCCGGTCCATGACGACCGTATGGCGGGGGGCCTTCGCATGCCGCGCGATACAGGCCGTCCCCTGGAAGATCTCGTAGTGCGTCGTGGTCTCCTGCACCGTGACGGTGGTCCCGACGTACTGCACCGGCACCGAGTAGCGCGCCGCGCCGATGGCGACCAGCGCATCGGTCGGCACCCGGCGGATGCGTTCCCGTTCGTAGCGATAGGGCGTCCGCGCCCCCAGCGGCGTGAGCGTTTCGCGGGCAAACCGCTCGATCGGCCGCTCATGCGTGGTGCCATGGATTCGGTGATCGGCCACGGTGCTGGCCCACTCCTCCAACCAGGCATTGAGCGCGTCCCAGGAGACGAACCGCCGACCGGCCAGCGCGTTCCGCTTGACGTACTTCACCCCGCTTTCGACCTTGCCCTTCGTGCGAGCGCGGTACGGCCAACAGGCCCGTGGGGTCACCCCGTAATAGCGGACGAAGTCCTCAAAGACCGGATGCCACCGGACGTCTCGCTCTCGCCGTCCGAGGACGAGCGTACGGGGATTGTCATACAGACAAGTCAGCGGCACCCCACCGAAATGGCGGAAGGCGCGCTCATGCCCATCGAGCACCGCACTGAGCCGCTCATGCAGATAGGCCCGCACCCACAGGCGCCGGGAATAGCCCAAGGTCATGACGAACAGATGGACCCGCTCCCGGTGTGCGCCGATCCAGATCTTCAGTTCGCCGAAATCCACTTGGGCTTGCTCACCCGGGCCCGTCTCATAGCGGATGGTCGCCACCGCCGCCCACCGCGCTTCGGCCCGCCACGGACGAATCGCGCGCCGGACTTGCTGGCCCCCGCCCGTGAAACCGAGCCCCTGGAGCTCGCGATGTAACACCACGGCGTTCCAGCCCACTTCCGGACCCCGCTGGGTCAGCTGCTCCAGATATGGCGCCACGCCGCGTGGCCGCGCCCGCCCCTGGCGTGGTTGCCAGTGCCCCTGTCGTCGCCACCGTTTCACCGTCTTCCGATCCACCCCGAGCTCGCGGGCCATCGTCTTGATCCGCTCGCCCCGCGCTAATCGCGCCAACACCTCCTGCACCGTCTCTTCTCGTAACATCAGCTCCTCGCTCCTGTGGTGATCACAGGGCACAGAGCTTACCGAAGATGTACTCGTGTCCGACATGGCCCGCCTCCTTGGTGAGGGAGGGGGGAATTTCAGCTGATCACTGAGGGGGGAGTTTCACACAATCGCTGACAGGAGGAGCAAGAAGGGGAGAGACAGCGCCGAGTGAGCCGCCGGAACGAGCTACAAAAGCGTGAATCGGATTACTGGAGGTGTTTATCCGCCGCCGTCCATAGGAGAGGGCTAGCGCCGATGAGACGGCGGTCCATACGAAGTGCGGTATGGCGCGCCCGACAGGACTTGAACCTGTAACCCCCAGATCCGTAGCAGATCCGTAGTCTGGTGCTCTATCCATTGAGCTACGGGCGCAATTTCAAAGACAGTGCTGAGTGCTGAGTATCGAGTTAGAAGGGGTGCGTGGTGACTTCGCGTCACACCTTCTTCGTCTCAGCACGCAGCACTTTTGGCTCAGCACTTCCCAGAGGGGGTGGTTATACAGTCGGGAGGGAGAGGGGGTCAAGTGAGGGCTTCGCGAATCGGTGCCGGGATCGGCCTCAGGTGACGCAATGGCGTCCGCACTTCAGTAGAGACTCTTGCTGACTTCGGCGGAAGGCAGGCTTTCGTTGCCGGCTGTGTCCACTGCGGTAATGGAAACAAAATAGGTGGTATTTTTTGCCAGATTGTTCAGTTGATAGGCCGTGACGTTTCCCACCGTAATAGGCGGCCCATAGACGCCGCTCTGCGTCCCAACGTAGACCTTGTACCCGGCCAGATCCGATTCTGTATTCCCTGACCATGTCAGACTTATTGTCCCCGTCGTGGTCGGCGGGTTGACGGTGAACGAGACCGGGAGTGTCTTGCTGGTTGCACCGGTGGCGGAGACGGTAATGGTTCCGGTGTAAGTGCCGGCTGTGAGCCCGGTGAGATTGACGGCGGCGGCCACGGTGCCCGTATTGGTTCCTGACGCGGGGGAGAGGCTCAGCCAAGCGGCATTGTCTCCCGCTGTCCAGGTCAGTGTGCCTGTGCCGGTGTTGGAGATTGTAAAGGATTGCGCTGATGGATTGGGCCCACCGTACGTTCCCGTGAATGACAGGCTCGGTACATTCAGACTGATAACCGGGCTGGATGTCGGCGCAGAACTGAGCGTGAGCGAGACGGGAATGACTTGCGGCGTATTAGCGGCTCCGCTCGCGGAGATCGTGACCGCGGCGGTATAAGTGCCTGCGGCCAGGCCTGTGGGATTCACTGTGGCGGAGATGGAATCGGTCTCCGTCGTGGTGGTGCCCGAACCGGTTGAGAGAGTCAGCCAGGCGGCGCTCTCGCTCGTGGTCCACGACAAGGTGCCCCCGCTGGGATTCGTGAGAGTGATCAGCTGCGCGGTCGGCGCGGTCCCTCCCGCCACACCGGAGAAGCTGAGCGTGCTCGGGCTCAGTGAAATGCTGGGCACCGAGCCGGTCCCGCCGACCGTGAGAGATACGGGGATCGTGGTTCGGTTGATACGGCCTTTGAGCCCTTGCACCGCAATGACGATGCTGGTCGCATAGCTCCCTCCGGAGAGGCCGGCCTGGTTTACGCTCACGGTGATCTGGTCCTGCTCAGATGAGAGGGTTCCGGAAGTAGGCGTCACCGTGACCCAGGATGAATTGGCACTGACGGTCCAATTCTTAGACCGATCGCCTCCTTTCCAGAAGGTGATCGATTGCGGTGCCGGGGGTATCCCTCCTGGTGCCGCAGAAAAACTGACCGACGTGGGTGCGACTGAGAGGGCCAATACAGGCAACGGAACGGCCAGAGTCAGCAGGCAGACGGCGACGCTGATGGATCTCCAGACTCCAAACGACAGTGGTGCTAAGGATACAATTCGTTCCGTCTTTGTCCGGCCACCGGGAGCTTTCATGACGCCCTCCTTCTCCGTTGCGGCTAGCAACCACTCCCTCCTCCAACCAATCGAGGGATGAACGATGCGAAGAAGTGGCGCTGTTCTCCATTGAGCAAAGGCTGTGCCATTGCGAATGGATGTCGGGAGTTGGAAGAAATCTCTTGCCGACAAAGAGTTTAGGCAGATCGGCTTTGGTGGCTGATTTGCGCGAAGGCATGAAGAAGTTTGTCGGTCTGTAGGGACATCCAGCCTCGTCGATACAGGTGACGCCGGGTAGTCTAGACGGCTCAGCCTATCAGTGGCCGATGCTGATCAAGAGGCGTGCAACCGTGAGCAGGTGGTGGAACCTGGTCGGCCCGGGCGACGCGTACGAACCGGTCGCTGCGGTCTAGGGGCCGTATGTTCCGGTACGTCCTTGGAGGAGAGATTGAATGGTGGGTAAGGGAACCAGCGTGCCTTTCAACGGAGAGGAATCCGGTGTCGGGGCGGAGTCCAACACCGTTTTTTCAGGAAACGTCAGCATAAAGGTTGTTCCTTGGCCGACGGTGCTGTGAACTTCGACGGTGCCTCCATGCTCTTGAATGATTTGGTGGACGATCGAAAGGCCTAGGCCGGTTCCGACATGTTCCGTGCTCTCGTGCTTCGTCGTAAAAAAGGGGTCGAAGATGTGGGGCAGGTCTTCAGGAGCGATCCCGCAGCCTGAATCCGAGACCTGAATCTGTACCCAGACAGTCCCATCCAGCCGGGTCAGATGACGCGTCGTCACGGTCAGCCGCCCGCCGCTTCCTCTCATCGCGTCGATGGCGTTGAGCGCGAGATTCATGAGCACCTGTTTGATCTGCTGGCGGTCGACCATGATGGGGGGAATCTCGTCGGCCAGGTGCTTCTCGAGGGAGACCCCCGAGTTACTCGCTTTGATTTGCAAGAAGTGCAGGGAGGACTCCACAATCTCGTTGATCGAGTCCAGGGAGAACTTGGGTTTCATATAGCGGGCGTAGTCCAAAATCTCTTCGATGAGACGCTCGATGCGCGCAAGATCATCGGCGACCACCGAACCGAAATGGTCCATGAACTCAGAGTCATCCCGTCGCGACGGTGCCAATTGAATAAACGTCTTGATCGATGTCAGAGGGTTTCGCACTTCATGGGCAAACCCTCCCGCGATGGTTTCCAAGGAGCGGAGGCGGTCCGCGCGGCGAATCAGGAGTTGCGAGCGCTTCCATTCCTCGTACAACATGGCATTGTCGAGTGCGATGGCCGCGTTATTGGCCAGAGAGCCGAGAAGATCCAGCTCGTCCGCCGAATAGAATCCCAGGTAGGGCTTGTGCCCGAGGTTCACAAATCCGATCAGTCTCGCCTTGTTGACGAGAGGGAGGCATACCTCGGCCTCCATTTTCGTCAGCGTTTCCATGAGAACGGCGCTGTCTCGCCGTTCCTGCTCCACGAATCCGTGCTGAAACTCTTCCTTGACGAGCGGCCGGTCCCGCTTCAACAGGAGATCGGTGAGAGGGTCATCGCCTGGAAGCTGGACGGTGTCGGCCCGGCCTGCTTCGATCCCGTGTGAAGCTTTTGACAGGTAGCGCCCTTGCTCCTTTTCAAAGAGAAAGACCGAAATCTTCTCGATACCCATCACGGTTTGCAGGGTGCGGATAATTTCGGCCTGCAAACTGGCCAGATCCAGATTCATGACCATAGTGTGGGTGAAGTGCGTCAAGGTGTTGTACGCGTTATGCCGTCCGGGGAACAGGAGTTTGTTAAGCGCGGATTGAAGACGCGGCTGAACGATGACATAGAGGATCGCGAAGAGGACTGTGATGCCGACCAAGGTTCCGGCCAAGACCGTCGAGGAGAACTCCCGGAGCCGGTCGGCAAGGAAGAACACGGCGAGCGTGAACGGAATGAGCGGCAGGTAGGGCGCGCTCATGGAGACGAGCTGGGACGAATCCAGGAGTTGATATCGAAGAATGGCGGTCGTGACGACGACGAGAAGGAAAAAAATGGGGATATAACCGAAGGGATAAACCTCGTAGCCGAAAGCCGGGAGAAAGTCGACAGAGCCGAGGTAAGCGATGATAAACGCGCTAAAGACGAACTTGATTTGCTGGCGTTTGATCGGTGTCGAGGCCGTGCGATAGGCGCGCAGGTAGTCGGCAAATGCGACCGCCATATAGGTGAAGAAAAAGACGAAAAATGGGGCGCTGGCCGACCCATACTGCAAGTAGTATCCCCACCAGTAGCGATGCACGCCGGCCACAAAGTCCTGATGAAATAACGCAGCTCCAGCCAGGAGCGCCGCGAGTCCATAGCCAAGCCAGATCGAACGGGGACGATGCAGCTGGAGGAATTCTGCGGAGAATGCGTAGAACGCGATGGAAATAAACATCACGCCGACACTGTCGAGTTTGAACCAGGCGAGTGCCTTGTCTGGTGTGGTGGCGCAGAGCCCGATACTAGTTGCTGTGAGCCACAACGCGCTGCTGGCGCAGAGTATGAAGAAGTGGCGGTGTGCGGAGGAGTGCCGGTCGGAGCGATAGACGAGACACCCTAGCCCGAGTGTCACGATTCCCATGAGCAACATGGGAACGGCATGAATATTCAGCTCGTACGTAGGAGCGGGATTCATCGGGTGTTGTTACGCCATTCGTGTTTGCGCCACGCGCAGCAGGTGTTCGTCGGTGACGTACCCTGTGGAATTCCGAAACGGCGCAAGATGAAAACCGAGCGCGCGTCCTGCGGCGATGATCTGAGCGGCATGCGATGGGTCGGCTTTGCCGAGGGAGTAATGTCCCTGCCATCCGATGGCGGTCAGAATCATGGTCTCGGACAGACATCCCAATGCTTCACCCGGAGCGAGATCGAGGTCGAAGTGCACATCGACACCGGGGGTTTGGACCACGGCGGACTCGATGACAACGACATCGGCCCGCCGGCGAGGAACCTCCTCCGATACGTTCTTCGGTTGGGCGGCATCGATGACGATTGCGCCGGGCTTCAAATGCTTCGCAGTCAACAGAATGTGCGGATTATTGGTGGCAGCGATGACGATATCGGCCTCCGGTACGCGATCGAGATTCATGGCGCCTTCCACGACCGCCGGCTGGTTTTCCAATTGTGCGATCACCTGCTGCAGCATATCTTGTTTGATGTCGATGATCAGCACCCTTGCGACCAGCCGGGCAAGCATTTTTGCGCAGGCGGAGCCGACCGAACCGGCTCCGCCGACAATGGCCGCGGTGGCGTGCGGCAGACTAAGATTGGTCAGGGCCGCCGCATGGAGGACGTTCTGAACGGCGATGGCGGCGGAATGGGGGTTTCCCGTCGTCAATCCAAGATGGACCTTTCCTTCAAGATCCCGCCCGTCCCGCGTGACGATTGAGGTGAAGGCGCCTAACCCGGCGATTGTGGCTCCCATCTTTTCAGCCAGCTGAACAGTCTCCAGCACCCGTTGCCTGGCCAGTCGTGGATTACGAAGCATCTGTTCTGTCGTCAACGGAGAAATCAACATGGCGCCGGTAACCGGTTTCCCATTGGTTGATGTAAGGCCTGTGATGTACGAGGCGACGAGTGGCCATTGACGGCGAACCCACCATTGCACCAGGCGCGAGGGCAAGAAGAAGGCAAACGGATATTTCCTCTGGACATCACTCAATGTTCGAGGATGACTGATGAAGGCGAATGTGATGGGTGTCACGAACAGGCGTGCCAACGGGCCGGGCAAGAATCGAATGATCAAGTCGCGAAAGTTTTGTGCGAGCAGGGCGGCGCTCTGCCACAGCAAGTTCGACGAAAAACGAATCGGAATTGTTTGGGGAGAAGAGGGGGTCTGAAGACACGCCGCGTTGCGTTCCATGCTCGACTGCGAAAGGGAAGTCAACCCAACCGGCTGTGAGTTAGTATCGGCCTGCAGGCGGTAGGCAAGACGAAAGGGGTTGTCCGTTATGAACAAGGAAAGAATAGATCGAGGATTGCTGGTGATGGGTTTGGCCCGGGTTGCCGCAGAGGGGGCTCCGTCCGGTGTGCCAAGGTTTCGCAGGTAGATCTCCAGCTCTTGAAAGGCCGACTCAAGGACATGCATTTCCGTGCTGCCCAGACAGGCAAGGCTGATGTCGATGCGAAACTTGGGCCCTGCTTCGTCGAGGTCCTGAGTAACGGCGGTGACCTGTCCGGTAAGCGGCAGATACGCGACATTGCGGCTGAAATAGAAGAGCACGGAGATCGATGTGCCGACGGGAGTGTGGCAATCGCTCCAGAACGACAATGAGTGGAGATCCAGGTCCTGGGTCACTCCGCGGGTCAATGTGCCATGGAAATCGACAACCACGGGCAGACTGACGGCAAGTCGGCTTGTGGCTGTACTCGTCATTGACCCCTCCATGTATAGACGAAATGCCTCAGACTATCGCGATAGCGTGATCGACTTTGGCAGGCCGGTATGACCCGGCATTCAAGCGAACTCACGGCTCCGCCCGCTGCACTCATGCAGTGCCGTGCAGGGTTTACTATTATCCGCGGCCTTTGGTTTGTCAATGAAACGGATGGATGTATCGAGTGAGCCAGTGGGGCGTAGATATAGGGCCGGTGGTCCTCAAGCCGATAGGCTCTATCGACGGCAAGTGACCACTTTGCCTATTCTATAGCCAGATCGGCGCTTTGTTGATATCTATCGAATCAGAGAAACGATGTGGAGAGTATTTGGGTACGGGCTTTCCGAAAGGAAAGGACCGGAGCGGTATCCTACCATGAACCGGTTGGAGCAATTCTGCAAGAATGTGCAACACATGCAGTCGCATGCGATGCTTGCTGGTGCCGGTAAGGCTCGATGGCGGTGTGGAGCCGGCTTCTCCCCATCGAGGGCTTGGCTGAGCATTGCAGGAGTAGGGAGCCTGTTGCTGATCGTGACCGGCCCCGCCTTCGTGTTCGCCGGCGCGTTCCGAGTTTTTGATCACAGCGCTTCCGGAACAGCTCAGGGCGGGGCGTTTGTCGCGCAAGCCGACGATCCCTCAGCCCTCTATTTTAATCCCGCCGGGATGACTCAACTGAGCGGTGTTCAAACCAGCGCCGGGACGTTACTGCTTGGCGGCGGCACAAGATTCACCAGCCCTTCAGGATCGACCACCAGCGGAGATTTCGGGGGCGCCGTGGCATACCCGCTGCCGAGCAATTTCTATGTGACGGCAAACCTCAACGGCATCGGGTTGTCCGTACTGAAGAACTTCTCTGCGGGAGTCGGTGTGATTTCGCCGTTCGGAGTGCTCTACGAATATCCGAATAACGGGCCCTTCGCCACCGCAGTGACGAAACAAGCGGTGCCTCTGATCGATATCAAGCCGACCCTTGCCTATAGGCTGAACGACCAATTGTCTGTCGGGCTGGGTGCCGACATTTATACATTCGCAAGTTTTCTGGGTGAAGGACAGGTCGTCACACGATTCAATTCATCGGGAGGGCCGGGCTTGCCACCGCCCGGAACCCCGATGGAGATCAATGGGAGCGATACGGCGGCCGGATTCAACGTCAGCCTGCTGTATACCCCTTTGAGGAATGGGGAGGGTCGGCCACTGGTCAATGTCGGTCTGGTGTATCGTACACAGGCGACCCTTCATTTGGATGGCAAATTTCTCGCGAATGGAGTTCCTGTGTCGGATGCGTCCACCACGTTAGTGCTGCCGCAGATCTTTACAGGGGGCATCGCCGTGTGGCCGATCCGCAATGCCGCTCATGAATGGAAGCTTGAATTGGACATCGATTATACGGGATGGAAGTCAGTGCGTAATCTCGATGTTCATTTGTCGACCGGCGCCACCATCCCATTTCCGCAGGACTGGCGAAGCGCCTACACGCTCATGGTCGGGACCGAATATCGATGGCTTACGCCCGGTGCCTTGCCGCACTGGGAAGTGGCGGTGCGGGGAGGATACTGGCATTCGCAGACGCCGATTCCTGACCGATCCTTTTTACCCACGATTCCGGACTCGGATCAACATGCTGTCTCGGTAGGGCTGGGACTGCTCTGTAAGACGAACGGGTGGTTTTTCGGAATAGTTCCTTGCGGGACGACGGGAGGCCCATCGTTTTTACACAAAGCGATCGGGCTGGATGTGGCGTACCAAGCGATTTTCTACGAGCCGCGGACCGTGACGGGCAACCAAAATCCGGTGGCCATCCCCGGCGTCGTCAACGGAACGTATCAGACTGTCTTACACGTCGGCTCAATCAATCTGCGGGTCAACTTCTGATTCCCGTCGGCTCTGCGCTGGTGCGCAGCCGCCGCGGCCCAGCCAGCCAGGCACTCCGCCGTTTACCCGCCTGAGATCACCGGTCTGATTTCAATGTCATCCTTGTCGGCGAGTATCTCGTCTTCGGTGACCAGTTCATCGCCACGAATCACCAAGTGCGCTTCGACCAGGAGATTCAACTCGCGCAACAGCTCCTTCACCTTCTTGGGTCCTTTGACGTCCACTGTGCGAGATGGATGGCTGAGTTGCACACGCATGGGTTGATCATATGCCGCCGATGGAGCAGCGGGCAAGAGTGAGAAAGGGGGACTCGTGATCGCGCATACGCGAGACCGTCATCAAGCGTGGTGACGAGCCCGTCCAGCTGCGCTTCATAACAGTCGTCGAGTAATTGTCCCATCTCGGGGCCCGGCTGGATTCCCAAGTCCAGCAGGTGTCGCCCCATGACGATCGGCGCCGGGGCTTGATTTTCCACGTTCAACTGCTTGGCGCGCTCCAGAAGCCATTCGCCGGCGGGAAACCCGTCGAAGAGTTTCGGCGGACGTCCGGCGTGATCGGCCCGGGCGACGCGCACCAACCGGTCGATGCGGGTGACGTGCCGGGCCAGCCGCCGCACGGCGCTGTCGGATGCCCGCGCGTCATACAGGGCACGGGGCCGGAGATGGCAACGCACCAGAGGGAGGACCTCGTCGATAAGCCGGTCTTGATTTGTCAGGCGTGCAAGAAAGCGCCTCGTTGGTTCTTCCCCTTCCTGTTCATGGCCTCTGGCGGTAATTCGTCCGAAGTCGCTCCGTGTCGTCACCGGTTTGCCGAAGTCGTGGCAGAGGACACCCAGGCCGACGGGCAGATCGTCGTCAGACCGGCCGGTCCGTTCCGTGGCGAACCAGTCCAAACAGTGCAGCGTGTGAATCCACACATCGCCTTCCGGGTGCCATGTGGGATCTTGCTCGCATCCTTGCAGCGCCGCCAGTTCTGGATAAAAACGGAGCCAACCGCAGCGGCTCAAGAATTGAAGTCCGAGCGATGGCTTCACCCCCTGCACGATGAGCTTCTTCCATTCCGCCCACAGCCGTTCCTGTGGTTGTCCGTCTTGTGACAGCGTATGGCAGAGCGCGACGGTGTCCGGCACGGGAGCTAGTTCGAAGCGGGCGACCAGCTGCATGCCGCGTAGGACACGCACCGGATCTTCGCGAAACCGATCCGACGCATGACGGAGCACGCGGGCGGCGAGGTCAGCCCGGCCGTTGAACGGATCGCGGAGTTCCAGAGTGTCAGGGTCCCACGCCATCGCGTTGATCGTGAAATCACGCCGGGCCAGGGCCTCATCGATGTCCATATCCGGGTCGGCCTGCCGGAGCAAGCCCGGCACGGATCCATGGTCGGTCAGAAGACGGGAGGGGGTGGAAATGTCGACAGGCAACCCCTCCAGCTTGAACACGCCGAAGGTCTTGCCAACGAACTGGACAGAAAACTGTTGTTCAAGTAGGGCATGGAGTTGTCCGGGCGGCAGCCCGAACACTTCGAGGTCCAGATCCTGCGGCTGACGGCCTAGGACGAGATCGCGGACCGATCCGCCAACCAGCCATGTCCGTCCACCCGCCTGACGGACCGCCTGCTCGATCCGGCGCAATGTTCCCGCAAGGGTTGGATCTTCTATACGAAAGCGGCAGGGCATCACGGAGTCCCCAGATTAACCCGCATTATTCATGACGGTTCATGACGAAACCGTCAAGACGCCACGCGAGACGGGCACGCGGAGCCCCGAGCGACCGAGGCATACATGAAACAGTATGTCGAGGTTACGAGGGGCGAGCCTGCCCGCCTGCCCGCGCAAAACTCGCGGCCGGGCTTGTCGTAGCGGCGTATCGGCGGTTGCAGTAGAAGCGCTCATGAATAATGCGGGTCAAATCGTCGCGTTGCGGAGCACCGTCGCTGATTCTTCGGGTGAGACCGGATTGATGTAAAATCCGGTGCCCCATTCGAAGCCGGCGACCTGTGTCAGCTTGGGAATGATCTCCAAGTGCCAGTGATAAAACTCGCCGGTCCGTTCATGCAACGGCGAAGTGTGGAGGATGAAGTTGTACGCGGGGCGGGCCAGGACTTTGTCCATACGTCGAAGGCATTCGGACAGGATCGGCGCGAGGAATTCGAACTGGGATTTTTGGCTTTCCTCGAAGTAGCCGGCGTGGCGTTTGGGGAGAATCCACATTTCGAAGGGAAACCGCGGGGCGAAGGGCGTGAGGCAGACGAATTCCGGATTCTCCGCTACCAGGCGCGCTCCGGTGCCGAGCTCCTGCCGGAGGATGTCGCAGTAGATGCACCGTTCCTTCTGTTCGAAGTGGGCTCGGCAGCCCTCGATCTCATTCATGACGCTGGTAGGGACGACGGGGAGTGCGATCAACTGCGAATGGCTGTGTTCCAAGGTGGCCCCGGCGGCGGAGCCGTGATTCTTGAAGATGAGGATGTAGCGGAATCGCAGATCCTTCTTGAGGTCGATGATGCGGTCCCGATAGGCCCACAGCACGTCTTCGATCTTCTTGGCCGGCAAGTCCGCGAGGCTCTCCATATGGCCGGGCGATTCGATGATGACCTCGTGCGCGCCGATGCCGTTCATCCGGTCGTAGAGGCCGACCCCTTCACGCCCCATGTCGCCTTCTACTTGAAGCGCGGGAAATTTGTTTGGGACGACACGCACGGTCCACGTGGGAGAATTGGGCTCGGCGGGTTGCGGCCGGTAGGCCATGATCTCTTTCGGCGTCAGCCGCTCTTGTCCAGGACAGAAGGGACAGATGGCGGTGGACATCGGCCGGGCCGGCTGCACCTGCATGAAGTCATGCGGGCGCCCGATCCGCTCAGTCGAAATGATCACCCACCGGCCGACAATAGGGTCACGTCGTAAATCAGGCATGGTTGCTCAGCACTCCTTCCTATACCCGCCACATGGCCGCGTCAAATTCAGGCCCCGGTACGGTCAACACTGCCGGCTTCTGATAGGGGTAGCGGGCGACTTCAAGATTGCGCTCCAATACTACGATCCACATCTTCACCTCTTGCCCCGGCTCGAGATGGAGATCCTTGTGGGGCAGGGCCAGTTCGACAATGCTGTGTCTGGCGATGGATCGGTAGGGGCCGATCTCCTGCCAGGTTTCCGGACCGGTCGCTTGCGAGAGGAGAAATTGAATCGGCTCCGCTGGGTTGAGCGAGAAGGTGATCCGGAAATGGCCCCGAACGCCCTGAAGCGCGATTTCCGTCCGCAGATTGGGCTGTCTGGCTTCCGACGCCTGGTCCACGTCGAATCGAAGGAACAGCCAATCCTGGTTCCAGCCGAATTGGACCGAGGTGAACAGACTGTCGGCCTTCCACATCGCGCCCAGCGGCGGCTGGGTGTCGATAATGCCTGCCCCGCGCCATTCGAAGAAATCCGTCACCCCTCCGTCGAGCGTGGGTGACAGGAGTGCTCGCGGTTGGGTGACAGGATCGGTTTCGTTGACTGCCCTCAGGGCACAGATCGGCTGGTTCAGCTCCTCGGGCACGGGGAGACCCATGTGCCCCCATACATTGCGGAGGTGTGTTCTGAAGAGTCGGTCGAATTCCTGCTTGAAGTCGGTTTCAAAGTCGTCGCCGTACCACCAGAACCAATCGCTGCCCTCAGCCGCGTACAATTCATCCCACGCGGCGTTCACTCGATCCGGTGGCAGGCTCGGCGCGGTTTCGATCAAGCGGGCCCTCGTATGGCCGAGGAGGTTCCAGCCGTGATTGTCTTCCTGGTGGCCGATCCAAATTTTGTAGTCGGCGTTGATCCACGAGCCTGAATGCAGATCGGACAGATGTTGTGCGGGAAGCGCGGCGGAAATGGCTTCAACAATCGTGGATGGATGCACGGCGAGGTTGTCGGTCCGGTCGAGTTCCCGTGCCGTCAGGGCCGAGTAGAGGAGCGACAGGAACCGCTCGCCGCCGTCGTGGTAATGTTCCCAGGGATTTTCCCCGTCCAAGACGATGGCGATGACGATCTGTTCCTGGGCCGTCGTCTCGATAATGCCACGCAGGCGACGGAGGACATCTTCGGCGGCGGATTCCGGGGTGGTTTTGTGGTAGACGAATCCGAACGCATCTGAGATCTCCCGGTCGCGAAACAGGAGGGTGAGTTCCTGCCCTGCCGCTCCGGCTCGATACGGTTGATACAACGCGGTCTGCCGATTCCACGGCAGACCGCTCATCTCCAGCGAGCGCGCGAGGATACCTTCGTCGGTGGCCAGCCAGCTGAACCCGGTTCGCTGCAGAATGGGAAGCAGTTCGGGACAGACCGAGCCCTCCGACGGCCACAAACCCGCCGGCGCGCGACCGAACGTCCGGCTGTGGAATTCGACCGCCCGCCGGAGTTGCGCTTCGGCGTCGTCCGGGGCGTGAAAACGAACCGGCAATGGTAGGTCCGGCCTGGCGCGTTTGGTGATGTCGGTATCGATGATGAGCGGGAGAATCGGGTGAAAGAAGGGCGTGGTCGTCAGCTCGATTTGCCCCCGTTCCAGGAGTTGCCGATAGAGAGGAACGACTTCGCGCACCGTCGTGAGTTGGAGCGCCAAGACTTCTTGCTTCTCTTCTTCCGTGAAACCACGATTCTTGTTGCGCAGAGCCGCCAGGCGTGGATAGCGATGGACGGCGCCATATCCGAACCAAGCCAGATTGTGCCAGACCTGCAAGTCGAGACAGTCCTGAACGGAAAACCGGCGGGCCAGGCGCGGCAGGTCTTGTCCCTGGATGTCCAGCCCTCGTTTCACCAGCAATTCGTGGTACCGTGGGGAAGGTCGTATCATCGTCGCCCAATTGGCCGCGAAAAAGTGGCGGATGAGAAAGGCCCGATCCTCTTCGGTCAGGTCCGCCGCCGGTCGTTGGGCATACTCGAGAAAGAGGTCTCGCACGGTGCCGTTGCCGATCTCCTCCAATTGACGCAGGAGCGAGGGGGTGAAATTGAACGTCGCGCGCACAGCTGGAAATTGCTCCAGCAAATAGACCATATCATAGTATGCTTTGGTCGCGTGGAGGCGGACCCAGGGCATGCTGGCCGATCCCGCCACCGGATCGGTATAGTACGGCTGATGCATATGCCAGAAGAAACAGACGTGAACGTGTTTCATGGGCAGATAAGGTTCAGTATGTCATTAGGGGGACGGCGCATGCAATCAACTGTGCAATTTCTCCGCACACGCGTGGACGTGGACTGAGATGACAACCGTGTTTCGGTATTGGGGGCCTGTCTTCGCCTACGCCGGTTTCATTTTCTATTTGTCCGCTCAATCCCATCCTGAGGAGCAGCTGCCGTCCTTCGTCGGGCTCTTGAGCGACAAGGCGCTTCACGTCATCGAGTACGCCGTGCTCGGAGCCCTCTTCCATCGGGGATTTCGCTGGAGCGCCGAGGCCTCGTGGCGGCCATGGGCCGTCCCGCTGGCCGTGTTGTGCACCTCCCTGTATGGTGTCAGTGATGAAATCCATCAGTCTTTCGTTCCGTTTCGAGAGTCGAGCTGGCTCGATTGGGTGGCGGACACCGTCGGTGCGGGGTTGGGCGCGGCGGCCATGGCTCGCCTGGCCACGCTGTGGCCGATGAGCCCGGCGTCAGCGGCGGACAGTGAGCGTTGACGATTCCTCTGTCTTCGTGACAAGTCTCCGGCCTCTCGCTATAATCCGACGCCTATGGCTACCGCACAGCCTGCTCCTCCGAACGCTCCGCTCGCTCCTCCTGATCAAACACTCGTTGCGCGGACTGTCGAGACGCATCTTCCTCCCGGCCTGATTTTGCGTGAGCTGACCCCGTTGGCGGGTGACGCATCCAACCGGCGCTACTATCGCGTGACGCTCGCGGGAGGGCCGCCTCATTCTGTGATTCTGATGCAGTTGGCTGAGCCGGAAGGATTTAAACAGTCTGAGGAAGCTGTGAGCGGGGCCACGCATGCGATCACGGAACTGCCGTTTCTGAACGTCATGTCCCATTTGGCCAAGGCCGAGGTGCCGGTGCCGGCGCTCCATTATTACGACCAGGCAGCCGGACTGTTGTATTTGGAGGATTTCGGCGATGTCACGCTGGCTGAGGCGGTCAGCTCAGCCGACGCGGCCACGCTGGAATCGCGCTACAAACAGGCGATTAATGTGTTGGTGCAGATGCAGGTCAAGGCGACGACCCCGGCCGATCCGGGATGCCTGGCCTTTCATCGTAGCTTCAATGTGGCGTTGCTGATGTGGGAATTTGATCATTTCCTCGAGTACGGGGTCGTCGCGCGCCGCGGCGCGCCGATGTGCGCGGACGATTGGACGGCGATCCGCGAAGAGTGTGAACGGATTGCCGATCTCCTCGCCGGGCAGCCGCGGGTCTTCGTCCATCGGGACTATCATTCACGCAATTTGATGGTCGATGGCGTGCGGCTCGGGGTGATCGATTTTCAGGATGCGTTGCTGGGACCGGCGACCTATGATCTGGCGTCGCTCCTTCGGGACGCCTATATCCGTCTCGACGAATCCCTGATCGATGGTCTCGTGGACTACTATCTCGACCAGCTGGCCGAACGCCGGTACGTGTGGGCCAATCGCGCCGCGTTCCGCCGCCTCTTCGATTTCACCAGTATTCAGCGCAATCTTAAGGCCGCGGGGCGATTTGTCTACATCGATCGCGTCAAAGGCAATCCCAAATTCCTGGCGGATATCCCGCGTGTGTTGAGCTATGTCAAACGCAATCTGGACAAGTATCCCGAATTGGAAACGCTTCGGAAACATCTCACGCCGTATGTGCCGGAATTGCAGTAGAGGACTGAGGGGTGAGGACTGAGGACTGAGGGACAGATCATCGACTCAGCGCTCAGCACTCAGTCCTCAGCACTGGCCCTGTGAAAGCCATGATTCTCGCGGCGGGACTTGGGACCCGCCTCCGTCCGCTCACCAACACCGTTCCCAAACCGCTGCTCCCGGTCTTGGGGACTCCCCTCATCGTCTGGAATCTGCTCCTGTTGAAGCGCCACGGGTTCCGCGACGTGGTCATCAATCTCCATCATCTGGCTCCCATGATCGAACAGGCGCTGGGCAACGGCTCAAGGTTCGGCCTCCGGATCTTCTATTCCCATGAGCCGATCATTCTCGGGACCGGCGGAGGCATCAAGCAGGCGGAGCCCTACTTTTCAGGTGAGCCGGTGTTGGTGGTGAACGGAGACACGTTGTTCGAGTTGGACCTCGATGCGCTCTGCGCGTTTCATCGGACCAGCCAGGCTGCGGCGACGCTGGTGCTGCGGGAAGATCCTCATGCCACACAGTGGGGATTGGTGGAAGTGGGGGCGGACCATCGCATTGTGACGATCACGGGAAAGGGTATCGCCAGCGCGGTGCCTCCCATGCCACGCATGTTTGCCGGCATCCACATCCTGAATCCCCGGTTGTTGCGCGAGGTGCCGAAAGGCGTGGCGTCATCGATTATCGATCCCTATGTGGCGGCGATTGCGCGAGGTGAATCTGTGCTGGGCTATGACATCAAGGGCTACTGGTCAGATATCGGTACCGCCGAACGGTATGCCCAAGCGGAGAAGGACGCTCGCGCCGGTGTGATTCGCCTGGAGGATCGGCGGTCAGCCGCTGCGGAACCGTAACGTTCGGCCCTACCCCTCAAGCGGTCGCGGCGGCGACCCGTCCTCCCTTTTCCTCAGCCCCCTTACGTTTCTGTTGTCTTGTGTTGCTTGATGAGACGGGCCAGGTAGGTCCGTTGCAGCTTGAGAATCTCGGCGGCTTTGGTCTGATTGCCGCCTGCTTGTGCAAGGGCGCGGGTGATGATAAAGCGGCCATGCGCATTGATGGATTCGTGGTAGGGCAAGTCAAAATACGGCGGATGCGCGCCGTCATGGGTGCGAAGTTCCGCATCCTCCGGCGTGAGTGCCAACCACGTGGGTTCGATGGTATCCGTCGGGCTGAGTACCACGGCGCGGGCGATCACGTTGTCCAGCTCCCGAATATTCCCCGGCCAGGCATATCGAGTCAGTGTATCCACCGCCGCGTTGCTGAAGGTCATGCCGGGCCGTTTGGCATCCTTGGCATGCCGGTCGAGAAAGAACCGGGCGAGAGCGGGGATATCACCTCGGCGGTCGCGGAGCGGCGGGAGCGTGAACGTGATGACGTTCAGGCGAAAGTACAGATCTTCGCGGAACTGGCCGGCCTTCACGGCTTTTTTCAGATCCTTGTTCGTCGCAGCGATGATGCGGATGTTGACGGACACGGTCTTCGAGCCGCCGACGCGGTGGAACTCACGGTCTTGCAGCACGCGAAGCAGTTTGGCCTGTAACGGCAGCGACATGTCGCCGATCTCATCGAGGAAGACGGTGCCGCCGTCGGCCATTTCTAGTTTGCCTTTTTGCTGCCGATCTGCTCCTGTGAAGGCCCCGCGCTCGTGGCCGAAGAGTTCGTTCTCCAGCAGGGTTTCGGTCAGCGCCACACAATTGATCACGATGAGGGGCATGGCTTCGCGCGGGCTCCAGTGGTGGATGGAGCGGGCGAAGAGCTCCTTACCCGTTCCGCTTTCACCGAGCAGGAGCACGCTCGCATCGGACTTGGCGGCCCGCTGCGCTGCGTCCATCACGGACGTGATGGCTGGGCTGTTCCCGACGATGGAGGCATAACGGCCGGCGACTTCGGAGCGGAGGCAATCGACTTGCCGGCGCAGCGAGTCGCGTTCCAGTGCCTTGCGGATGACGATCAGCAGGTGATCTTTGTCGAGCGGTTTGGCCAAAAAGTCGTAGGCACCCTCCTTCATCGCGTCCACTGCTGCATCAACTGAGCCGTGGGCGGTCATGACGATGACAGGCAGGGTCTCCGTGTGTTTCGAGTTGTGGAGACGCTTGAGGACCTCGAGGCCGGTGAGTTTGGGCAGAGTCAGATCCAACAGCACGACATGGGGGGACTCTTGCGCGATTTGGTCGAGCGCCTGTTGTCCGTCCCGCGCGACGACCGTCACGTAGTGCAACGATTGCAGCCGATCTTCCAGTACGGTGACGATATCGGGGTCGTCGTCGACGATGAGAATTTTGGCGTGCATGGTGTCTTGGTGGCAGATAGCCGTCAGCTGTCAGACCTCAGCCTCAACAAAGAATTCTCAACGCCGCATTTTCAGGCTGATAGCCGACAGCTGATGACTGAACGCTCATCCTTGCATGACATTGATGACCAATCCTGTCAGCGGTTTGGGGAAGAAATAGGTCGATTTGTGCGGCATGCGTTCGCCCGCCGTCGCGACCGCCTGGATTTCACCGACCTTGGTGGCGTTGAGCAACAGCGCGCCTGTGCCGGTTCCCCGTGTCGCCCAATTCAGCGCTTCGTGATCATCTTTCGTGTAGAGAATCGCTTCCTGTTCCTGCTGTGTGGGACAGAGCTTCGTGATGATGAGGTGTTGCAGGAGTGACACATCGAGCTTGGTCCGGGGTGACGCCTGGGCGGAGGGGCGGTGGGTCGGTTTGAGTGTGAGGGTGATATAGCGGGTGTCCCCGTTCAGGGCCATTCCAAATACGGGCGCCGTCCGTCCACTTGTTCTGAGGGCGGTGATGAATTGTGTTCGCGCCGTCCCTTCCGTGGACGCCGTATAGGGAAATTCTTGAAAATCGAACGCATCGCCCAGCAGCGAAGTGATCCGCTCATACGACGGCAGCGGGGTGGTGGTGACTCGATGGGTTGGTAGGACCGTCAGGCCGGGGTCTTCCAGCGGCGCCAAGAGCATCAAGACGGCGTCGTAGGGCTGGAGTCCAGTGGATGCGCCTGCCTGTCGCCGGCGAGTGGTCTGATAGTTTAGGGCGGTTTCATAGCGATGGTGTCCGTCCGCGATGAAGAGCGGTTTGCTCCGCATCGCGTCCACGATTCGATCGAGCACCGCCGGCTCGGTCACGGCCCAAAGCTGTTCGCGGAACCCGGCGTCGTCCTGAAAGTCGTAGCGGGCCGGTGTGCCTTTCGTCTCCGTTTCGAGGAGTCCCAGCACGACCCCTTGCGGGTCTGAGTAGAGCGACCAGATCGGGCTGAAATTTGCCCCGCAGGCCTCGATGAGATTCAGTCGGTCGGTCTTGGCCGCGGCGCGCGTGTTTTCGTGGGGGTAAATATGCCCGGAGTCCAGGGCCTCAAGCTTCACCGCCGCGAGAAACCCGCGGAGCAGCTTCGTGGGCACGTTCGGGCTCGATCCAGGCGGGCGGTACTCGATCGTGTGGTAGTACACGGCCGGCTGGCGCTCGCGCGTAAGCGCGCCGGTCTTGATCCAGTCGCGCAGGGTCGCGGCGGCGCGGGTATACCGGTTGTCGGACGGGCTGTCGCCCGACCGGTCGAGTCCCAATTCCAGCCGGATGATATTGTACGGGCTCCGCTCGTGCAACGCCTGTTGACCGGCCGCATCGATGATGTCGTACGGGGGAGCGACAACGTGCTGGATGTCGCCCACGACCGTCGTGTCGTACAGGGTGCCGTGAAAGGGAAGAATCTGTGACATGGCGCGTCCTTTGCTGTGTGTGGTGGACGTTGAAATGGCCTCTTGGCGATTCTCCACCCTGCGCGGTGTTCTTTCCAATGCCGTTCAGCGGCGGAGACAGGCGGGAAGAACGACTACCGGTCGCGGGTAATCATGTAGTCGGCAGTGACCGCGAGGGCGCGGCGAGCCGTGCTGTCTTCAAAGAGTTCGAGTTCGCGCTTGGCTGCGTCGATATATGTTCGAGCCCGGTCCATGGCATACGTAACTGACCCATATTCGGCCATCAGGAGCAGAATGCGATCCAGGTCGGTGGCGTTGAGCGTTCTGGTCTCCATCCGGTCCTTGATCATGTGGCGGTCGTGTTCCGAACAATGCTGGAGCAAATGGAGCAGGGGGAGTGTGGCCTTGCCTTGCCGCAAATCTTGTCCGATCGTTTTCCCGAGCGAGGCGCCGTTGGCAACGTAGTCCAGGTTATCATCGGCGACCTGGAAGGCGATCCCGAGGAATTGACCGAAGCGGAACAGGGCCTCCTGTTGCGCCTCTGATGCGTCGGCCAGAATGGCGCCCATGCGGCAGGCGGCCGCGATTAATCCGGCGGTCTTATGCTCGACGATCTTGATGTAATCGCTTTCGGGAATGGCGGGGTTCCCGTTGTAGTACAGCTGGAGCACTTCGCCTTCCGCCATCTTGTTGCAGGCTTCGGAGAGAACTTCGTTGATCCCTTGGCTCCGGAACTCGACGACCCGGCACATGGCCTTCGTGTAGAGATAGTCGCCGACGAGAATGCTGATCTGATTCCCCCACACCTTGCGCGCTGTTTTTTTACCGCGGCGGAGGTCGGCCTCATCAACCACGTCATCGTGTAGCAGAGTGGCCGTGTGGATGAACTCCACGACACTTCCGAGTTGATGGTGTTCCTTGGCGGCGTAGCCGCACAAGCGGGCGCTCAGGAGGAGCAGCAGGGGCCTGATGCGTTTGCCGCCTCCGCTCAAGATCTGGGCGGCGACGGTATTGACCAGGGCAACACTGGAGTCGAGATTTTTGTGGATCCGGTCCTCAACTCCGTCAAGTTCATGACGGTACGCGTCCCACACGTCCGCCATACTGTGAATGGTTGAGATCACGGACTCTTCAGCCATGTGCCGGATGGTAGGGCAGAGGAGGAAACAAAGTCAAGCAAACCGGAGCCGTTTTGGGGACCACAACCTTGACAGAAGAAGGACCCATCCAGTAAGTTTCCTCCCCTGAGCTATCGTCATTCGGCTGAGGGATTCAGCCGTGGCTATGGGGCTAGCCGGTCTAGGTTTCTTCGCTCAGCGTACCCCGTCTGACAAGGACACTTCTCCACATTCTTAATGAGATACGGGACATGAACGTTCCAGGATTTCCCCCACAGCAAGGGCTCTACGATCCCCGGCAGGAGAAGGACTCCTGTGGTGTGGGCTTCCTCGTCAATGTCAAAGGCCAGAAATCTCATAGCATCGTCCACCAAGGCCTGCAGATTCTCGAAAACCTGACCCATCGCGGTGCTCAGGGGTGTGACCCTTGCACGGGCGATGGCGCGGGTATCCTCCTGCAAGTTCCCCATGAGTTCCTCAAGCGCGCGGCTGGCGATGCCGGTGTCCCGCTTCCTCATGCCGGCGAGTACGGAGTAGGGATGGTCTTTCTGCCGCCTCAGGCCGATCGACGCCACCAGTGCGAGCAGGTGTTCGCGAAGATCATTTCTGACGAGGGGCTGCGCCTGTTGGGTTGGCGCGACGTGCCGGTGAAGAGCGACGCGATTGGGCCTGTGGCCCGCAGTACAGAGCCCTTCATGCGGCAGGTCTTTATCGCTCGTGACGTGCTGAACGAAGCGCAGTTTGAGCGAAAACTCTACGTGATCCGCAAACGGGTCGAAAATGCCGTGCGCGAATCGGCGATCCAGGGTCGCGAGTATTTCTACATTTCGAGCCTCTCGGCGCATACGATCGTCTATAAAGGCTTGTTGTTGCCGCATCAAATGGCGGCCTATTATCAAGACCTCAAAGATTCAAGCCTGGCCAGCGCGCTGGCGCTGGTCCATTCGCGGTTCAGCACGAATACGTTCCCCACCTGGCCGCTGGCGCATCCCTATCGCTACATCTGCCACAACGGCGAGATCAATACGCTGAAGGGCAACGTCAACTGGATGCGCGCCCGCCAGGGGCGGCTGAACTCCGATCTGTTCGGCGCAGATCTCGAAAAGCTCTATCCCATCGTCTATGAACATCAGAGCGACTCGGCCTGTCTGGACAATGCCGTCGAGTTCTTGACTATGGGAGGCCGGTCTCTTCCTCACGCGATGATGATGCTCATTCCTGAGCCGTGGGTCTCGAATCCGCAGATGGATCTCGACCGGCGCGGGTTCTACGAATATCACGCGGCGATGCAGGAACCCTGGGATGGTCCCGCGGCGGTCTGTTTCACAGACGGCAAGTTGATCGGCGCCACACTGGACCGGAACGGGTTGCGTCCCTGCCGCTATCAAGTGACGACCGACGGGTTGGTGGTGTTGGCCTCCGAAGCCGGTGTGCTGCCCATCGAGACGCAGAAAATCCGCCAGAAAGGCCGGCTCATGCCTGGCCGCATGTTCCTCGTCGATACCGTGCAGGGTCGGTTGATCGACGACGAGGAAGTGAAGGCGGAGATTGTCAGCCGCAAGCCCTATCGGTCGTGGGTGACGCAGTATCGGATCTCGCTCGACGAGTTGCCCGAGCCGATCAATGTGCCGCAACCCGACCATCCGACGATTCGCCAGCGGCAGCAAGCCTTCGGCTATACCGTCGAAGAGCTGAAGATGGTGATTACCCCGATGGTCGTGGACGGCCAGGAAGCCGTGTCGTCGATGGGGACGGACACGCCGCTCGCGGTGCTGTCCGAGCGGCCGCAGCTCCTGTTCAAATATTTCAAGCAGCTGTTCGCGCAGGTGACGAATCCGCCGATCGATCCGATCCGCGAGGAACTCGTCATGTCGCTGACCACGAGTATCGGCCCCAAGCCGAATCTGATGGATGAGAATCCGGAGGCCTGCCGGCGCATCCGCGTGAAACAGCCGATTCTCACAAATGCGGATTTGCAAAAAATTCGCGAACTGGCCGATCCGCATTTCAGGAGCAAGACCTTGACAATGCTGTTCCGGGTCGCCGAGGGGCCGGAGGGATTGGGTGCGGCGGTCGACGATCTCTGTCGCCAGGCTTCGCAGGCGATCAAGGAGGGCTACAAGTTCCTGATCTTGAGCGACCGAGGTGTCAACGAGGACTGGGCGCCGATTCCAAGCTTGCTCGGGGTTGCCGCGGTCCATCACCATCTGGTCCGCGAATGCACGAGAACGGAAGTCGGCCTCACGGTGGAAACCGGCGAACCGCGCGACGTGCACCACTTCGCCTGTCTCATCGGGTACGGGGCAGGCACCGTCAATCCATATCTGGTGTTTGAGTCGCTGGTGGACATGGAGCGTGACGGCTACCTGCCGGAAGGGCTCGATGCGCAGACCGCCGAAGGGAAATTCATCAAGGCCATCAACAAGGGGCTGCTCAAAGTGTTTTCGAAGATGGGCATCTCGACGGTCCAGTCCTACTGTGGCGCGCAGATTTTCGAGGCGATCGGGCTCGACCACGAACTGATCAACCGCTATTTCACCGGGACAGCGTCCCGCGTTGAGGGCATCGGCATCCGCGAAATCGGTGAGGAGACGCTGCGGCGGCACCGGTTGGCCTATGAGCCGGCGCCGATCCGCCAGCTCGACTTCGGCGGCGAGATTCATTACCGGATTCAGGGCGAACACCACAACTGGAACCCGGACACGATCTATAAACTCCAGCACGCGACGCGGACCAACGATCCAAAGAGCTTCGCGGAGTTTGCGCAACTGGTGAACGATGAGAGCAGGCGGCGGTCGAATCTGCGTGGGCTGCTCGAGTTCAAGTTCCTGCCGGAACCGATTCCATTGGACGAGGTCGAGCCGGCGAAAGCAATCGTGAAGCGGTTTACGACCGGCGCCATGTCGTTCGGCTCGATCAGCAAGGAAGCGCACGAGACACTGGCGATCGCCATGAATCGGCTCGGGGCCAAGAGCAATACCGGAGAGGGCGGCGAGGATCCGGCACGGTTCACGCCGCTGCCGAACGGCGACTCCAAGAACAGCTACATCAAGCAAGTGGCGTCCGCGCGGTTCGGCGTGACCAGCCACTACTTGGTGAATGCCAAGGAACTCCAGATCAAGATGGCGCAGGGCGCGAAGCCGGGCGAAGGCGGGCAGTTGCCTGGCCACAAGGTCGATGAGAACATCGCCAAGTTCCGTTACTCCACGCCGGGGGTGCAGCTGATTTCGCCGCCGCCGCACCACGACATTTACTCTATCGAGGATTTAGCGCAATTGATCTTCGATTTGAAGAACGCCAATCCCGATGCGGCCGTCTCCGTGAAATTGGTATCGGAAGTGGGGGTCGGCACTGTCGCCGCCGGTGTGGCGAAGGCGCATGCGGATAAGGTCCTCATCAGCGGCGACAGCGGCGGAACCGGCGCGTCGCCTCTGTCCTCGATCAAGTATGCCGGTGTGCCTTGGGAGCTGGGGTTGGCGGAGACGCATCAGACGCTGGTGGTGAACGATCTGCGCGGGCGCATTCGCGTGGAAACCGACGGCCAGTTGAAGACGGGCCGCGATGTCGCGATTGCGACGCTGCTGGGAGCGGAGGAGTACGGTTTCGCCACCGCGCCGCTGATCATCGAAGGCTGCATCATGATGCGTAAGTGCCACCTGAATACCTGTCCGGTCGGCATCGCGACACAGGACCCGGAGTTGCGCAAGAAGTTCAAAGGGCAACCGGAGCACATCGTCAACTACTTTTTCTTCGTCGCCGAAGAATTGCGGCAGCTCATGGCCAAACTTGGCTTCCGAACGATCAACGAGATGGTCGGTCGCGTCGATAAATTGAAAGTGCAGAAGGCCGTCGATCACTGGAAGGCGAAAGGCCTCGACCTCTCACCGCTGTTAAAGATGCCGGAGGTGGGTGCTGAGGTTCCACGCCACTGCGTGCAGAAACAGGATCACGGCATTGCCGATGTGCTGGACAATAAATTGATTGAGCTGTGCAAACCGGCCTTAGAAAAGGGCGAGAAAGTGACGCTCGATCTGCCGATCCGCAACGTCAACCGGACGGTCGGTACCATGTTGTCGAGTCGCATCGCGAAGCAGTACGGGCTCGAAGGGCTGCCGCCCGAGACGATCTCGATCAAGTTCGTTGGGTCGGCGGGACAATCCTTCGGGGCGTTCCTGTCGCGAGGGATCACGCTGACGCTCGAAGGCGAGTCCAATGACTATATTGGTAAGGGGCTCTCCGGCGGCACGATCATCGTCTTCCCGCCGAAGAACGTCATCTATCAGCCGGAAGAAACCATTCTGGTCGGCAACACGTCGCTCTACGGGGCGACGCAGGGCGAGGCCTATTTCTACGGCCTGGCGGGCGAGCGGTTCGCGGTGAGGAACAGCGGCGCGCAGGCGGTGGTTGAAGGCACGGGTGACCATGGTTGCGAATACATGACCGGAGGTGTCGTGGTTGTGCTCGGCCGGACTGGGCGGAACTTCGCGGCGGGCATGTCCGGGGGGGTGGCCTTCGTCTTGGACGAACTCGGTAAGTTCCCGGCTCGGTGCAACACCGGGATGGTGGAATTGGAAAAGGTGGCGACGGCGAGCGATAAAAAGCTGTTGCACGAGCTGATCACAAAGCAGTTCATGTATACCGGCAGCCGGAACGCCAAACGAATCCTTGACTCATGGGAGGCGATGTTGCCGAAATTCGTGAAGGTCATGCCGGTTGATTACAAGCGCGTCCTCGAAGAGCGCAGGCGGAAGGCGAGCGCGGTACACTAGCTCGCGGTTGCTCACTGTGAGGACTGAGTGCTGAGGAATGAGGGCCGAGTAAAGGATAGCGGATTTCTCAGTCCTCAGTCCTGAATCCTCAGACCTGGAGAGAAGAATGGGAGACCCGAAGGGTTTCATGAAATATGCCCGCGAGGGTCCGAAGCGAAAGCCGGTTGAGCTGCGTGTGCTCGATTGGAAGGAGATGTACGAGCCGATCGCCGAGGAGAAGCTGAAGGTGCAGGGGGCTCGCTGCATGGACTGCGGAGTGCCATTCTGCCAGGGATCGACGGGGTGCCCGGTCGTGAATTTGATTCCCGAGTGGAACGATCTTGTCTATCGCGGCCGCTGGAACGATGCATTGAAGGCGCTGCACACCACGAACAACTTTCCCGAATTCACCGGCCGGCTTTGCCCGGCTCCCTGCGAGGGGGCGTGCGTACTCGGCATCAACGAAGACCCCGTCTCTATCCGCATTATCGAATGGAACATCGTCGATCGGGGCTTCAACGAGGGCGAAGTCATTCCGATTCTGCCCGTGCGGAAAACCGGAAAGACGGTTGCCATTGTCGGCTCCGGGCCGTCGGGGCTCGCCGCTGCCCAACAATTGGCGCGTGCCGGCCATAGTGTCACCGTGTTCGAGAAGGCTGACCGCATCGGCGGGCTGCTCCGCTACGGTATCCCCGATTTCAAGATGGAGAAATGGGTTATCGACCGCCGTTTGGAGCAGATGAAGGCCGAAGGCGTCGAGTTCAAACCCGGCGTGAAGGTCGGCACAGACATCACGGGCGAACAGTTGCAGAAACAGTTTGATGCGGTAGGGCTGACGATGGGCGCAGAGCAACCGCGCGAGTTGCCAATCCCGGGTCGGGATCTCAAGGGGATTCATCTCGCGATGGACTATCTGATGCAGCAGAACAAACGGACGGCCGGCATTCAGGTCACGGATGAGCCGATCACGGCTAAAGGGAAGCGCGTCGTCATCATCGGCGGCGGCGATACGGGGTCGGACTGTCTGGGCACCGCCCATCGGCAGGGTTGTGCCGAAGCGCATCAGTTCGAGCTACTGCCGGAACCGCCGCCGGCCCGGGCCAGTTCGACTCCCTGGCCGCTCTGGCCGATGCAGCTCCGCACGTCGCACGCGCACGAAGAAGGCTGCGACCGGCAGTGGAGTGTGTCGACGACGAAATTCACCGGCCACAACGGCCACGTCACCAAGCTGCATGCGCATCGCGTAAAGTTCGAAGGCGGCAGGTTCGAGCCGGTGCCTGGCACCGAGTTCACAATGGATGTGGATCTCGTGCTGCTCGCGATGGGGTTTACCGGTCCAGTGAAGAACGGCTTGCTCGATAGCCTCGGCGTCAAGTACGACCAACGCGGCGCGGTGTCGGCGGACGAGCACTTCATGACCAACCTGGACGGCGTTTTCGCCGGCGGCGATACCAAACGCGGCGCCTCCCTCATCGTCTGGGCGATCGCAGAAGGCCGCAAAATGGCGGCCGGGATCGACAAGTATCTGCAGGCGGGCAAGTCGGCGAAGGACGCCTGATCATAATCGCTGCCCAGTCGTGTAAACGCTCCAACCGGTCGTGCCTCCCCCCTCCGATAGCTGAACAGCTGGTATTTCTCTGCGTATTCGCTAGAATAGCCGTGTGTTCGTCTACGAGCCGATATTCAAAATCTTGAATGCAGCGGGTGTACGGTATGTGGTGGTTGGTGGGGTTGCCACCCTGTTGCATGGTTATGCCCGCTTGACGGCGGATGTCGATCTGGCTGTCGATCTTGCGCCGCAAGAAGCACTCAAAATGATTCGAGCGTTGGCTGGTAAAGGGTTTAGGCCGCAAGTTCCCGTTTCGGCGGAAACGTTTGCTGATCCAGTGGTCCGTGAAGAGTGGCTTCAAGAAAAACATATGTGCGCCTTTTCGCTCGTTGACTCAATGAATCCCATGCGCGTGGTGGATTTGCTGCTCAAACCAGAAGTTCCGTTTGAAGACCTCTTGGCTCGGTCCAAGGAAGCGTTTGTGGGTGAGACAAGAGTCAGAGTCGCATCTCTTGATGACCTCATTACATTGAAACGGTACGCCGGTAGGCCGCAGGATTTAGCAGACATTGAGGAGTTGGAGGCGATCCGCAGAAGAAAGGGAGATCGCTGATATGGCAGACAATCGTGAGGGTGCTTCAGGGAAGGCGCAAGCGGAACATTGGGACGCCAGTGATCAAAGTCTGCTTTCAGCCACGTTGATGGCGACGCCGGCTCAACGGCTGGCTTGGCTGGATGAGGCACTGCGGCTGGCCTATGCGACCGGAGCCTTAAAGCCGAGAAAATTCCTCACCCAAGAGGAATGGGATGCGATGGGGTCATCGAACCCGTGATCGTCTGGATCTTTCCCAAGGGACTGGCTCCTTGAGTCTGTCGAAAGGTGTCTGTCCCGGTTCTCTTATTCTTTCTGAAGCGTGCCAGGGCTCATCGCGTCTTTGCCGCATATATCCTCTTTGCAGGTCCTGTCACGGCGAACAGCCCCACCGTGCATGAGGGCGGGGTGTCCCGTTGGTCTCCCGTGCTCGCGCGCCGCGCACACGGGATCCATCGCATTTTCAAGTTTCGGGCGGTGCTCGCCGCATGCGCGCAGTAGGAGACCAATCGGGGCACCCTTGCGGGAACTCGTAGACGGGACCGAAACGCATCCGTTCGCCATGTACCCGAAGTCAGTTCCAGCTTTCCTTCTCGACTGAGCCTTGGTGGGAGGCCTACTCCTCCCGGCAAAGCCGCTCTGTGCCTTGGTACGCCCACTTGAACTTTTAATTAGTTCCTGACACCATTTTGAACTCGAAGCCGGGTTTGAACGTTGGCGGCAACTCCCATATCGTAGGAGGTCTTGTGCTTACACTGATCAAAGCGCAGGTCTGGAAATACAAGTCGATTGAAGACTCGACGCCGGTCGAACTGGCCGATGCCGTCACGGTGCTGGTCGGGAAAAATGAGTCCGGCAAGACGGCCTTTCTCGAAGCCCTCCATAAGGCCCTGCCGCTCGGCGCTGCCAAGTACGACTATGTTGCCGACTACCCGCGTAAAGACCTGGTGCGCTACCGGCCGGAGCACGCGGCCAAGCACTACCAGAAGGTGGTGCGGCTCACATTCCGCATCGGGAAGGTGCTGGCCGATAAGATCAACAAAGAAGTGTTCGGCGGTGAAGAAGTGATCACTGCCGGCCACACGTTCGCGCGCGACACGACCATCGCCAACACGAACTCGATCGAGTTTGACGTGGACGAGAAAGCGGCCTTGGCCGCGCTCAACAAGTC
Organism: Nitrospira sp.; assembly: GCA_015903945.1. Classification (GTDB taxonomy): domain Bacteria; phylum Nitrospirota; class Nitrospiria; order Nitrospirales; family Nitrospiraceae; genus Nitrospira_D. Next base: position 29,916 of record JABMDL010000025.1, read on the forward strand.
GCTCGGCGACCTGGAACACAAAGAGGAAGTCTTTGCCGGCGCTGCGACGCTCGCCGATGTGCTGACCAAGATCGAAGGACTCAGTCTTCCTGACGATAGCTCGCTGGCCGCCTTTGCAGCACGGTGGCGCGCTCGGGCCATGAAGGTCAGCGGGTGGGGGATGATCGATGGCTATATCTGGCACGCCTACCTGTCGCCGGCGCTGCCGAAGTTTCTCTATTTCGATGACTACAAGCTGCTTGAGGGCAAGATCAACTTGCCGTGGCTGCAACAGCGGGAATCGGCCAATCAGTTGAGCGACGCCGACGAGACGGCACAAGGCCTCCTGCAGCTTGCCGGCACGACGCTGAAAGAGCTGATGAGCGACGAGGACTATGAAACCGCAAAGGCCAAGATCGAAGCCATCGGACTGAACATCACACAGAAGGTCTTTGAGTTCTGGAAGCAGAACCAGGACCTGGATGTGGAGTTCGACCTCAAGAGCGATGCCAAGGATGTGGCGCCCTTCAACAACGGCATCAATCTCTACATCCGAATCAAGAACCGGCGGCACGGCGTGACGGTGCCGTTCGATCAACGCAGCAAGGGCTTTATCTGGTTCTTCAGCTTCCTCGTCTGGTTCGACGCCGTGCAGTCGCGGGCATCGACAAAGGATGATCTGATCCTGCTGCTGGATGAGCCCGGATTGAACCTGCATGCGCTGGCCCAGGCAGATTTTCTCTCCTACATTCGGAAGCTGTCGGAACAGCACCAGATCATCTATACGACGCATTCACCGTTTATGGTGGGCAGTGCGTATCTTGAAGATGTGCGCGTGGTTGAGGACCGTGTCAGGGAAGGGACTAAGATCACAGGCGACCTGGCAGGTTCGTCTGACGAGAGCGTGTTTCCGCTGCAGGCTGCGCTCGGCTATTCCATCACGCAGCACCTGTTCATTGCCAAGAAAAACATCCTGGTTGAAGGCCCGGCAGAGCTGATCTTACTGCAGCACATGGGAGCCCTGCTGGAAGCCAGCGGCAAGCCGGGTCTGGGGGATGCGATCCTGGTGCCGGTCGGTGGTCTGGTCAAGGTGGCCACCTTCGTCGCACTGCTCGGATCCAACACACTACAACTTGTCGTGCTGCACAGCCGTCCCGCCGCGCCGCACCAGAAGCTGGAGGACCTAATCACGCAGAAGCTGATCGAACGCAAGCGCGTCCTGAACTACTCAATGTTCCTCGATTACGGGCCCAGCGACGCCGGCATTGAAGACCTCCTGCCGGCCGATGTTTATATTGCGGCGTTCAATCAGGCCTACGCCACGGAACTGAATGGCGTGACTCTGACAGCCGCTGATCTGGGAGAGCAGCGACGCATCATCGAGGGCATCAACCACTGGCTGAAGGCGAAAGGCGTCACGCTCTTAAAGGACGGCGGCTTCAACCACTACCGCGTCGCCCAGACCATCCTGCCGGCGCTCAAGGCCAATGAACTCAAGCCTGAGGAGTTAGAGAGGTTTGAGAGACTGTTTGCGAAAGTGGCTGAAGTACTGTGACCGCTGTGTGCCCGCCGCTTCACAACAGACTACAACGGACGTGAAGCGCAAGTGTGCCGGGAGTCTGTTCTGTCTACGGACAGAAGAACGGGCTGTCTTCCGATACAGATTCGAGGGGAGTTACGCTGCAACGGTGGTAAGGGCTGATTCTGTATGCTCGTGCCGGGCGGAGGGTTGATGCGAAGACAACGTTTCAGTTAGTGCGGTCACTCGTTGACGATTACCTTGAGCGTACCGGAGAAATTCAATTCCGAACTCGCCCGCATTGCTCCAGCGCACTCTTGAGACCTCAATGGCGAGGGGTACTTCTGTTTCGGAAGCCTCGATGTGCAGCGCAAGGTAGCTGCCCGGCGTCAAGGCCACGTCGCTTTGCAGGCGGCATCCGGTCGCCGAGAGATCGAGGAGTACCCCTTCTCCTGCGCCGGTGTCGGTCTGGACACTGGCGGAGTATCGCACAGACATTCTCGATCTGCATCGCGGCCGCATACGCACCTTTCTGCTACAGTGGTATCGGTCAGCCAGGGGAAAACTTGAAAGCGCGGCCCGCCCTCTCGTTGTCTTTGCCCTTGTTCGACGGGACCGGTTTCATGCTCGTATCGTGTGCAGATACCCATCAAGTTGGAGAACTGACCGATGACTCAGCCGATCTATCCCCGCAGCCCTAAAGTTCTGCTCGGCGGCATCGCCCATCTGGGGCGGTTTATCGACAAGATCAAGCTCCGCAATGCCGGACAGATTCAGGACTACAACTACATGACGGTCGGGTTTGATAAGTACCTTGTCGATTTTCTGGGAATCGATGCGAAGGCATTCGAGGAGCTGGTGTTGGCCGGTGGGACAGATGAGGCGTTGCTGGCTTGGGTTCAGGCCAACGGGAAGCCGGTCACTGACGCGGAGATTCGTCTCTTCTCCCGCAATCTGCTCAAGGCCGAGCCAGAGGACGATGCAGCGCGCCTGCGGTTTCAAGGTCGCCTACAAGAAGTCTCCGCGAAACGTGGCGTCTCGATGAGTGCGCTTCCTCCTGTCTCAACCTGGGCCGACGTCATCGAACTCGATGAAGAACGGCTGTAGGAGAAATCCTCTGGGAGTCCTGCTCGTCTATCCAGTGAGGCAGTGGTGGAGAGAGAATTCAGCATTATTGCCACATAGGCGCACTATACTCGGCCTAAGCTCATCACATTACCGACTTCTTCCTCTAAATAAATGGGCTTTCCATCGGCGCGACTGTGGCATCAGGCTTGCGTAACCGGCTGGTGGAAGTTGCAGGTTCCCGATGTCATTAACCCATTCATGAAAGGATCAGCATGATGATAAAGACCGTTTCAACTCTTACAGCAGTCGCAGTGTTACTGGCATTCTCCAATGTGTTCGCTCAAAGTGAAGCTCCGACACCGGCTGTTCCAACCCCGCCTCCTGCATCGACGCCGGCGCCTGTTCCGGTCCCTGCCCCTGCTTCTGCGCCTACGATGGAAGGTGAGAAGAAAGCTGAAAAGCATGAAGATGGAGCGGAAAAGGAAGGGAAGGGCCGCGGGAAAGGAAAACACAAAGGGAAGGATCGTGAAAAAGGCAGTGACAAAATGCGTGGATTAGATCGGGCGGATGAAATGGCCGGTGAGCATGGCAAACAGGGGCGTGACAACGCCCGCAGCCGTGGAAAACGAGGCAAGGACTGACTGCGTATCCTCCGTAAGTAGTATCGATTCTCATGGAGAGTTGACAGAAAGCGGCCGGCCCATCATGTGAGCCGGCCGCATGTCATTGCCTCGTGAATCGATTGAAAGAGAAGGAATGTTCCTGTTTTCAGATAGATTCCCCGCCTTTAGAGGCGGGAACTCTATCGCTCGTGGTCGGCACGATGAATCTGATCTTCGATAGCCCACTGCGCGGGTGACAGTGCCCGAGAAGACCCGTGTGCGCCAGCCAGCGTACCCGGCGCACAACCGGTTCATGATCTATCAGTTTGAGGGGGACACAGGGGATCTATCGGTGGGTAGATGAGGACCTCTGATCGGATCAGACAGACAGACCATCACGCGGCGCGTTGGAGCGCTACCCTCTGCCTGACTGGATAGATCACGCCGATGTTCCTGTCTCGAGGTTGCTTGACCTCTCTTGCGGCACGTGCATTACCTTCCTCAAACGCCTGTGCGAACCAACTTCCACCGATATAACCGAGAACGCACATACAGATTAGTGCTGCAGCAGAGACAACCAGTATCGTTTCCATGACACTTCCCTGGGGAGTTTCTCGATTCTGAAGTCGAACTTCTTTGAGCAAAAGGAGTGCCAATTAGGCCGTTCGGTTTACTCTGGAAGTCGAAGAAGCAGAGGGGATGATCTGGCAAGAATGAGCATCAACGACCAGTCTGAATGGGGCTTACGTTGTTGTATTGCTGTAGAAAAATTCGGCAGAGTCGACTGCAATGTGCTCTGGAGATGGGACAGGCTACGCAGTTTTTGTCGGCCTCCGACAAACTTGTTCAGCGGGTTATGGTGGGGCCGGATCTCCGTAGACAAGTCTGATTCGGGTGAGGGAGTTCAATGGGTCAGCAGCCAACAGGAAAAAGGCGATTGACCCCCTGTGGCATTCAGCCATTGGGATCAGGTGGCCCCGATTGATAGGTTGCCGATTGCACCGTGAAGAAGAACCGGGCTCAGAAGTCGTGCGGGAGAACACCACTGTGCGCCAGCCTTTGCGCTGGCGCACAATCTGGTAATGATCTGTCAGTTTGAGTGAGGGTCACAGGGGATCTATTGGTGGATAGATGAGGACCTCTGACCGGATCAGACTGAGGCGATCACACGCGTCGCGATTCCGCCCACCGCCTAGTCGGGTAGATTATCTCGACGTTGCCTGGACGAGACTTTTCTACGGTACCAGCAGGACCTTCCTCAAAGGTTCTGAGGAACCAGTCCGACACGGTGCGGCTAAAAAACCAGACAAAACCCGTCAATAATGCAAGCCCCAATATAACGCTCATGATGCCTCCTTTAGGAACTCCCTATTCCACAGCGTTCTACAACCGATCCTGGCTGTGGCAGTGCAAGGGTGGTGCCGGGGTTGTTCTCTGGCAGGTACGTATGATGAGAAATTGATACAAACACACGCATGTGCTTGAAGAATGGTGCAAGGTGGGCTCTCCAGCTATGTGTGTCTCGGAGGCCCGCTCAGCCGGAGAGCCAGTAAATTGCGGTGTGGTGTGTGACGCTACCTCCACATTTTGTCTCACTGTCTGATCAAACTTGACCGTCTGCCTGCCTGAGAATCCTTGACTGGTAAGCCTTCGCGGATGAAATAGCGTTGGTGTGGAGGCCCCTGCCATGTGCTCAAGAAGGGAGGCGAATGTCTATGCCGGGTATCTCTGGAGGTGCGGAGCTTCGATTTGAGCAGAGGCAGAACTCTTCGTGCTTACACAGCCGGCAGGGTCAGCAGTTTTTTCATCTCACAGTGGGCCATGACGACTTCCGGAGCCCGTTGCAGCGCCTCATAATAGCTTCGCTCAAAGCCGTCACCTAATTCGGAGGGCCGGATCAAGGCTCGCACTTCGGTCAGAAGGATGGCGACATCCTCGGTCGTCAGTTCTTCGTCATCGTCCAACACTTCGTCGATCCGCACCACCATGTTTGACAATGGATGGAGCCAGGTAAACCACGGATCATTCATGACCAATTGCAGTAACTGCCCTGTCGAATCGACGCGTCCGTAGATCCGCTCGAAGGTCACCTGTTCGGCGACGATCAGAGCTTTGTGCAGGCCCAAGAGCCCCTGCCGCACATCGGTCAGCATCCGTCGGAGAGGGTTGGTTTCCAGAACCCGTGCCTGTTTTGACGATGTCGCCATGCTGTAATTCTAGCAGGTCATTTTAAAAATGGTGGTTTGGGGTGACAGGGGAGCATTTTGTTGTGCTCCGCTGTGATTTCTTATCGGATTCAAGAGACTGGTCCTGTAATTGGACGGAGAGGAGAACGTCAGACTCTAGAAGCAGTTGAAAACTCGTTGACTTGTGCCCCTGTCATACGTCCAATGGTAAGAAGATGGGCGTCGTTGAGGAGGAGGGACCTGATGCGTTTGCCAAAAAAACAGGGCGCCACGGCACTGCTGGGTATCAGCGTGGCCGTATGGTGCGGTTCGCTCGGCGTGGCGGGCGAACGGGGCGTGCCGCCGCATCTCTCACGGCCGCCCGATATTTCCACCGAGCGGCTGGATCGTCCTCGTCCGGAGCAAGATCGACCCATCCTTCGGCAATCGGAGGCGGTCGCGCTGGCCAAAGCGGCGGCGAAACAGCAGCTGGGTCGTTCGTTCGATGAGTTTGAGCTGACGGCGGCGGTGTTCGATCCCACCGAGAATTCTTGGTCGGTCACCTTTCGTCCGAAGCAACCCCGTGTTCCCTCAGAGGGGTGTGTCGTCGTCTTCGTGCGTGCCGATACGAGAGCCACGGACATTCGCCGGTGCTCATGACGCGTGATCGCCGCATCAGAAGTCCAAGCGTGTACCGAAAAACGAGAACAACTCTCCCGTGAGTCGGCCACTGTCGTCGGGATCGGTGGGGTGTTTACGACGGAGATAGTCGTTCAGGATGCGGCCCTCGGCTGTTTTGTGGAGATGAGGCATGCTGAGATTCATGCGGTACCGTTGGATGGCGGCAGCCACGCGGCTGATGAAAATCACTGTCCCATCGGGATCAATTTGTTCGACGACCCCAACATGTGTAAGGGGATCGTTCAATTCACCGTCTCCATTGAAATCCCAGGTGTTGTCGAAAAACACCAGATCTCCGGGATGGGGGATGGGACTCTGGTGAAGCCTGCCGTGTTGCTGCATGTGGGCATGGATCAACCGCACGCCGTTCGCATCGGAGTCCCCGGGATTGCCGTCGTACAAGTCGATGCCGTGCTTCAAGAAGATGGCGCGGGTGACGCCGGCGCAGTCATAAGTGATGCGCCGTCCTTCGCTTGCGATGGTCTTTGCGCCGACGAGCTTGGCCGCCGTTCGCACAATTGCTGATCGACTCGGTCCGGGGAGAGCGGCGTGGCAGCATGTGCGTTTCGCCGAAATCGACGGGGTGGGGCGTGTAACCGACACCGTCGGTTCAGTCGAGGCCGATGTGTTTCGAGGGTGGAGCGGCACGGTCGTGCAGCCCGCGAGTGTCACGATGGCTATGGCGGTCACAATGAACAGTACACGCATGGGATCTCCCGTGGGGCAGGCGCACAGAGCCATTGGCCAGGAATGGTACCACGAGGGGCGAGTCCGACCAAGAAAAGGAAGGTTTGCGGCGGCGGAACGTGACCGTGCGCCGCGCGACGAATCGCGCAGGAATACTGCGGGCTAGGTTTTGCCTGGTGCTTCGAGCGCTTTGCCGATCTCACGGATCAAGCGGCGTTCGATCTCGGCGGTCTCCTCGGCGCTGACACTGAGGAGGCGACCGCCTTGCGCGACCTTTTCAAATTCGGCCTTCACGCCGAGTTTCGTGACATTGGCGGGTAAGGCCTGAAGTGAGATGAGGTACTGGTTCCGAAAGCCGGCCACTTCCAATGACGCGGGATTGGAGACCTTGCGGTCCGTGATATAGACGGCTTTCTGCTCCGTTTTGATACCGACCTTGAGTTGGTAGCCGTTGCGTGAGAGGGCTTCTTCCACCACCTTGGCAACGGTGCCGAGCGGGCGCGATAGAGTATCGAACTGCGCGCCTTTGTCATCAATCTTCACGTTCTGGGCCGCTTGCGCCGCTGCGGTCCGTTGGATCTCCGCGTTCATCCGTTTGGCCTGTGCCAGCTGGTCGTCCAGCAGTTCAGACAGGCGCGTGGTCGAAGCCTTGGCGGATTCGGTGGCCTGTTTGGCGTCGCGGAGTTCTTGATTGAGGAGATCGATTTGCTGTTGCATAACTTTGTTGCCGTCTTGCAGCGAGGTCAACAACGACTCCTGCCTCGACACCTGCTTTTTTAGCGCTTCGTTCTCACCTTTCAGTGGAGACTCGTCAGGCGAGCAGCCGGATGCAGCCAGGAGGAGTACGAGGAGGCCGATCGTCTTCGGTCGGCTAGGCGTGGGAATCTTGTGGTCACACATGAGGATGGTTCTCCAAAAATGGTCGCCCGATTATCCATGCTTCACCGCCTCTTGTCCATGTCGCCCTGGAATTTGACCGCCTCGGAGGCCTGCCGGTATGCTGCCGGTATGACGAAATTGGCAACGGTGCTGGTGGTCGCGTGGCTGGCCTGTCCATTGCCTGTCCTTGTGTCAGCCGGTCAAGGGGATTTGGGAACCGGGATTCCTGCCGAAGACTATGGGTTGTACGACCAGGTCGTCGAGCGAAAATTTCTCACCTCACAGACAAAATTGGTGTTGCTCGAACGCGCGACCGTGCCCAGGATTTTCCCTGATCAAACGGAACCGATGACGGAGGGATTGCTTCAAGCGCAGAACTATTTCATGGGCCGGCTGCCGACGGATCTCGTGCGGGATTTTGTCAGGGCCAATTGCGCAGCTTCTCGGCTTGACGCACGGTTCCAATTCGGCGTTCGGTACCGATTTCTATCGGCTGGCTCCATCGAAGAACCGGAGGTGGCATTAGCGATGCCCGTGCAAGCGCCTCCGGTGTTGGATCGTCTGGCCTTTTCGCGGGTGGGCCGCACGTTGCGCAACGATCAGGCCCTGCTTTATGTGGAAAATCTTCGACCGGATGGCACCGGGGCGGGGTTGTTGGTTTGGTTCCACCGACAGGCGCATACATGGATCCTTGTCGATACCGAAGTCGTCTGGACCTTGCGCGACCGGCACGATGATGCCGAAGACCCGTATAGCTTGCGCCATTGATCTTCGGCACTGTAGCATGACGGGGCCATGGCCACATTGATTCGAAAGACCTTCTCGGTGCCTCCCCTCGGATGCAACTGCTCGATCATCGGCGACCCGGTCACCAAGCAAGCCATCGTGATTGATCCGGGCGGGGCCTATGAGCGTATTCTCCACGAGGTCCAGCAGCTGGGGCTGACCGTCAGCCACATCCTACACACCCATGCCCACTTCGATCACTTTCTGGCGTCCGGCGCGATGAAGGAGGCCACAGGGGCCGTCCTCTGTCTGCACCAAGATGATCTGGATCTATGGAAGAACCTCGACGTGCAGTGCCGGCTGTTCGGCGTGCCGTCCGGGGCGGTGCCGATGCCGGACTATTGGCTCAAAGACGAGGAGAAACTCTTGCTGGGTGACATCCCTGTGTTTGCGCTGCACACGCCGGGCCATACGCCAGGCTCGATGAGCTTTCACGCTCCGGGCGACAAACTGGTCTTGGCGGGGGACACTCTGTTCCGCGGCAGCATCGGGCGCACCGATCTGTGGGGCGGCGATTTCGATGTCATCGAACAGTCGATCAGAGAGCGGCTTTATACCCTCGACGACACGACGGTGGTGGTGACAGGCCATGGGCCTGAGACAGCAATCGGGTGGGAGAAGGAACGGAATCAGTTCATCCGTGTCGCTTAAATGATCGCGGACGGTTGATGGATCCTCAAAGCTACTCTTTGGCCATGCGCTCTTTCAGCCGTTCGAGCCGCTTCTCGGTGGATTGTTTGATGAACGTCATGTTCTCGGCCAAGTGCTGCTGGGCGGTGATCTTGCCTTCCTCGCGTCGTTTGAGCTGATCGAGCCCGAATTGGGAGATGATCGGCCCGTCTTCCAGGTTCAGCTCTTTCCAAATTTCGGCACAGCGTGATTGTTTGACAGGCGGATACTTGTCGCAAGGTGGATCAACGGGTTTTGCCTCCACGCCGGCGTGAATGGCGAGCCCCAGGAGGACGAAGATAACGCTCCACAGAAATCTGAACATCGTATCGATCCTTTGCATGGCTGACCGTTCGACCACGCACCATACCATAACGCATGTCGTCGCGCAGACCCTTCGGATCTATGAGAAGCATGCCGAGATCTTTCTCCAACAATGGGGACGCAAGAAGTACAAGCGGCCGGCACTGCTGAAGGAATGGGTGGCGTTGTTGCCCAGCCGGGCCGTGGTGCTCGATCTGGGCTGTGGTGCGGGCCAAGATACGCGCTATCTCGCGACACTGGGTCATCGAGTAGTCGGTCTCGATCGCACCATGCCGCTGCTTCGATTCGCGCGGCGGCGCAGTGCATCGGTTCCGTTTGTGTTGGCGGATATGAGAGCACTTCCCATCCGAGTCAGCGCGTTGGACGGAATTTGGGCGGCGGCGTCATTGATTCATCTGCCAAAGAAAACGGTCCCCAGCGTGTTTGCCGCGCTGCATCGACTGGTAAAGCCGGAAGGCCTCCTGGGCGGGACGTTCACCTTTGGCAGTAACAGCCGTATCAAACAGGGCGGCTGGATGGCAGGCCGCTACTTCGCGCGATGGAAAAAGGACGAACTGGCCCGGGCGCTTGCTCGTGCCGGCTGGCAGGTACTGTCGATACGGGTCGTGACCAATCAAGAACGCAAAGGGAGATGGATCAATGTGATTGCCAGGCGAAATTGATCCTGATACTGGAGCCAGTGGACAGGACTGGAGAGGTAACGGAAGTTTGGTTTCCCACGGTGACTGCGCTATATTTGTATCGTGAAAGTTGGCGATGTTCTGGACAAGTTACGGGAGGATGGCTGGTTCCTCGTTGCCACAAGGGGTAGTCACAGGCAGTTCAAACATCAGACGAAGCCGGGTCGCGTGACGGTTGCCGGTAAACCAAGCGACGATTTGCCTCCTGGAACACTGAATAGTATCTTTAAACAGGCTGGTTGGAAGAAAGGACCGAACTAACATGCGTTATGCCGTGGTGATCGAGAAAGCCCCCGCCAATTACGCGGCGTATGTTCCTGATTTGCCTGGTTGTATTG
>JABMDL010000101.1 GCA_015903945.1 Nitrospira sp.
TGGGCTACGGCTTCAGTTTCAGCTTTGGGTGGGGAGAATCCGCCGGGGCTGTCAGTGGAGTTCGTTCTCCGGACCCTTCGAACCAGCCTCCAATCAGCATGCCCTCTTCGAAGTAGAGAAAGCGATGCCGAACCACGGACGGACTTTCCCAATCTTCGAAAATCCATTCTTCGCGCCGCAACCCGTCCTTTGTGAAGGAAGTATTGATCGTCTGCGGTCCGCCCCAGGACTTCAGGACATGCTCTTTCGTCATGCCGACGATGACGCGGTGTTGTTCGACATGCTGCTGAAAGTCAGGATCCCGGAGCTGGGCAATCAGGGGCCAGATGACCGCCATCAGGGCGAATAAGCCGAGTCCCGCATAGATGATGATCCGCACTGGGCGGCGGCGGATAAACGACGGTTCGTCGGGTGACAAGGCGGATGAGGGTGGTTGAGGGTCGATGGTCATGACGTTGGAGCGAAACCGGCGGATGCTAACAATGGGCACGCGGTAGAGTCAAGGAATGGGCGATTTTGAGGAATCAATTCCAATATATCGGGGCCGCGCTATACTCATAACCATGTGGAATCGAAGGTGCGGGATCGTCCTTCCGCTCTGCGCCGTGATCAGTCTCTTGGCCGGCTGGCCAGGAGGCGTGCCCGAGGTGCGCGCGGCGACCGTCTATACCTATATCGACGAGCACGGGAACCCCGTGTTTACCGACAGGCCGGAGACGATTCCTGAAAAGTATCGCGCGAAAGTCAAAACGCACGAACGGCCTGATACCGACAAACAATCGTCGTCTGGCGTGGCATCAGTGAAAGAGAAGGTCACGGAACAGCTGAAGGCGTTTGGAGCCAGGATACCCCCGTTTCGGTTCAACCTGAGCAATGCCGGATCCACCCAGGGCGATATCCTGAATTATGCCGGGCTCACGGCGGTCGTGCTGCTGCTCATCATGTATTTCAGCAAGAAAAGCCCCATGATTCGGCTGCTGGCCCTGGGGCTGCTGATCGTGCTGGCGATCGGAACGCCTGTGCTCATCTATACGAGCGACGGTGGCGCGTTGAACGTCATGAAGCAGAAAGCCATCACGTCCGGTCAAGCGCAACACGATCGAATTCAGCAAATACCGCAGTAGCTCTCATCCTGCCGACAGCCGGAATCACGACATGGGTCATTCAGCGTATTGAGGCACCGGTATGGGCTTGGCGGACGGTGCTGGCGCGGCCGCTTGTCTGGCGAACTCGGCGGAATAGGGATTCACCATCGGTTCATGGGTGTGCCTCTGGCGGACGGTCACGAGTCGCAGGCTCTGCGCACCGATTTCGACGCGATCGATCAACACGTTCGGAGTCAAGCGGTCAGGAAGGCCTCGCATCGAAAACAATTGATAACTGAGCCGCCAGTCCAGCTGTTCTTTCCCGTGCTCTTTGGCAATAAACCGCGCGTCCGGGGAAGGCTCTCCCTTGAACAACAGCACCCAGATGTTGGAGCGGAAGGCAGGGGCCGCTGGATCGGCCGATGGGCGCAACTCGGGAATCAGCGACGGCAGCTTGGCGAGCGGTGCAGGCGGGGACAGCTCGATATCGACCAGCCGCACAAACAAAGATCGGTGTTCCCTGTCATCGTTAGGGTCGGCGGCATAGCTGAACGAATAGCGGATCTCGGTCCCGTCGCGCGTGAGCGTATACACATCTTCGCCGTTTTCCGGCGAGACCAGCTTGCTGAAATAGGTGGCCCAATCCGTGATCGGATAGTACGTGAACAACCGCAACGCAGACTTTCGGTCACGCACCGCCTGAGGCATGCCGAGTTTGGCGTGCAATTCGGCTTGGGTCAGTCCAAGGAAGCCATCCTCAAAATAAGGGGCGGCAGCGGAAGGGGGAGGGACATACAGCAGCCCCCCAAGTAGGAGCAGCCAGATCGGGCTATGCCGCAGGTGTTGGCTGAGCACTGGCTTCCTCTCAGAGTGGGGACATCGTATCGGCAGGGTTCAAGATCTGTCAAGAAAGTGTCTGCCTTGCCGGTCCGGACCCCCGTCCAGTATCATGGCCCACCTAGAGGTCCTTAACGGGAGATCAGCATCGGTGGTTTATACGAATACAACTGAGATCGGGGCACTGCTCCAGGAACGCATCCTCATCCTCGACGGCGCCATGGGGACGATGATCCAGCAGCGCAAGCTGGATGAGGCCGCGTTTCGCGGGGAGCGGTTCAAGGATTGGAAGAAAGATCTCAAAGGCCACAACGATCTCTTGAACATCACACAGCCGGCGATCATCGAAGACATTCATCGGCAATATCTGGAAGCCGGTGCCGATATCGTCGAAACCAATACGTTCAATTCTCAGTCGATCTCGCTTGCGGACTATCAGATGGCGTCTCTCGGCTATGAACTGTCCAAGGCGGGAGCAGAGTGCGCCAGACGGGCGGTCGAGAAGGTTCAAGCGGCGCAACCGGGGCGACAGTGTTTTGTCGCCGGGGCGATTGGACCGACGACGAAGACCTCATCCATTTCTACCGATGTCAATAATCCCGCCGCGCGAGGCACGACCTATGAGGAGCTGGTTACGGCCTATGGCGAGCAGGTGCGCGGGTTGCTCGACGGCGGGGCCGACATACTGTTGGTCGAAACCATCTTCGACACGCTGAACGCGAAAGCCGCGTTCTTCGCCATCCAGCAGGCCTTTGCATCCGGCGCGCGGCGTGTGCCGATCATGGCATCCGTCACATTCATTCAAGCCGGAAGCAATCGCGGTGTGACCGGCCAAACGGTCGAGGCCTTCTGGAATTCCATCTCCCATGTGCCGCTGCTCAGTGTGGGGATGAACTGCGCGTTGGGGCCG
>JABMDL010000102.1 GCA_015903945.1 Nitrospira sp.
TCAGTCCTGCGCCCTACGAGACCATCATCAAGCATGTTCGAGGCCGGCAGGGCCAAAAGCACAACCGGTAGGGGCAACTCAAGTCAAGGTAATACCCCGCAGGTAGCAACAGTTCTTCTGCTCTTCATAGCATCTTCTCTCCTTGTTGAAGGTGTGTCGACGAGACACCGCTCGTCGAGGGGATTGCGTAAGGAGGACTCTTCCTTTGTTTCGACACAGCGCGAGGCTGACTCATGGGATGCACGAACCCCCGCATGCCTGGCGCACCTCCGCTCTGAAGATCGACAGGCTACTCGGAGCCACGTGGTGTCCGCTCCGTCTGGTGACATCGAGCTTCGTTTCACGCTTCAAGAGCGCAAATTGTGTTCCAGCGAGCTGTGGGGCGTAACGGAGGCTGTCGGCGTGAGGCGGTGACCCTCTGCCCAGGCAGACGTGAGCCGCGCAACTCATCGGATGTACGCAGAAGTTGCTCAGAGGAAGGCGCGGGACACAGCTCCGGCCGGTCTCGCCGGTGGTCCCCGGAGACAGGGCTGGACTGTTGCAGGAAACCTCAAACCGCAGAGAAGAGAGAGAGGCAAAACGCCCTCTGCCGAGCGTGTCAGCGGTCATGCAATACTCCCCAGCTATGGTCATTGAATTCTCCCCACCCTCTGACGGAGGAGGGAGACGATGGAGCTTGACGAGACGAGAGAGACAACCATCATGCCACCCCAGGGCAATCACACAGGGGAGGTCTGCATGGTGGATCAGGAGCGATGGGCGGAGATTCGGCGGTTGCGACATAGCGAGCAGGTCTCCATTTCAGAGATCGGGCGGCGGTTGGATCTGGATCGCAAGACCGTGCGGCGCAGTCTGCGGCAGACGACGTGGCATCCGTATCAGCGGACGACCGTGACGGAGACCCTGCTGACGGCCCATGCCGACGTGGTGCGGGCCCGGGCGCCGCAGGTGCACTACTCGGCGCGGATTCTGTATCAGGAACTACGGGCGAGTCGTGGATACACCGGCAGTTACGAGACGGTGAAACGGTTCGTCGCGCCACTGCGCGCAGTCCAACTCCAAGCGGACCGGGCGCTCCTGCGGTTTGAAACCCCGCCGGGCCAGCAGAGTCAGATTGATTGGGGCCAAGCCACCGTGCCCTTCCGCGCCGGTCCGACGATCGTGCACGTCTTCGTCCTCACGTTGGGCTTCAGTCGCCGCGGATTCTATTATGCGTGTGCGGATGAACGGATGGCGCAGTTTCTGGAGGCGCACGAACGGGCCTTTGCCCATTTTGGCGGGCACACGCGGGAGCATTTGTATGACCGCCCACGAACGGTCTGCTATCCGGATGACACCGGGCGGCGGATCTGGAATCCCACCTTCAAAGCCTTTGCGGACTATTGGGGCTTTGAGCCACGCGTGTGTCGGCCGTATCGGGCGCAGACCAAGGGCAAGGTCGAATCGGGCGTGAAGTATTTGAAACGGAACTTTCTGCCGGGACGGAGGTTTGTCGATCTGGAGGACTTCCAGGCCCAACTCGATGAATGGACCGCGACGATTGCCGACCGACGCGTGCATGGCACGACCCATGAGGAGCCGTTCACCCGATTTGCGCGAGAACGCGACGCGCTGGTCCCGCTCGGAGGCCAGCGAAGCTTCCAGCAGGAGGCCCGGGTCTCGCGCCTCGTGGCCGAAGATTATTTGGTCAGTCTGGCGACGAACCGCTACTCCGTGCCCTATCGCTTCATCGGCCAGCGCGTCGAGGTGCAACGGCGGGGGGATACGCTCCACATCTTTCACCGGGATCATGAGATCGCGACGCACGCAGTGCTCCCCGGCCAGCATCAATTCCGGATCCTCCCCGAGCATGGCCCTGGAGCCATCGCCCGGACGACTCGCCAACGGCGCTCAACCGTTAGTGACGCGGGCTCCGTCACGCGGTCGCTGCCAGAGGTCGAAGTACGGGATCTGGCCTGCTACGAAGCGCTCTGCGGATGCGCGACGGCACAGGAGGTGGGGTCATGAACGCCGCCCAACTGGAACGGCTTCGTGACCACCTCACGCGCCTGCGGCTCGTGAAGAGCCGGGAGCGGCTGGAGGCGCTCTTACAGGAGGCGGCCGTCAAGGAGTTGTCGTATGCGGACTTCCTCGATCAGGTGCTCGGTGAAGAAGTCGCCTCCAAAGCGGCCCAGAACATCACGATGCGCACGAATCTCGCCCGGTTTCCGTTTGTGAAGAGTCTGGAGGTCTTCGACTTCAGCTACCAGCCCTCCCTGGATAAGAAACAGATCCAGCAGGTCGCGACCTGCCACTTCATCGAGCACGGCGAGAATGTCGTGCTGCTCGGGCCCCCGGGGGTCGGGAAGAGCCACTTAGCCATTGGGCTGGGGCTCCACGCAATTGCGCAGGGCTACCGCGTGTTGTTCACGACGGCCGCGGCCATGCTCGCCACGCTCACCCGAGCGCTGGCGGAGAATCGGTTGGAGGACAAGCTGAAACTCTACACCATCCCACGCTTGTTGATCATCGATGAAATTGGTTATCTGCCGATGGATCGGACCGGAGCCAATGTGTTTTTCCAGCTCATCTCGCGCCGGTACGAGAAGGGCCCGATGATTCTCACGAGTAATCAGAGCTTCGGTGCCTGGGGCGAGGTGTTTGGGGACCGGGTCCTGGCGACCGCGATTCTGGATCGGGTGCTCCATCATGCGATCACCATCAATATTCGAGGCCATTCCTATCGGCTCAAGGAAAAACTGAAAGCGGGGCTTGTCCGAATGGAGGAAACGGCGGCGACCACTTAACCAGGGTGGGGAATTTTCGATGACCCGAACTGGGGAGATTTG
>JABMDL010000062.1 GCA_015903945.1 Nitrospira sp.
CGGCGTGGCCGCGCAGATCGTCAGCCGGATGTCGAATCTGGCGGACGTGATCTGGAACAATGCGCCCAAGAGCATCCTGGATCCGTTCCCCAGCCAGGTAGGCCCGGGTTCCAAGACGGTTTACTAAACAGGGAAGTTAACTTGGCGTCGCCGGGTCATTCCGGTTGCGCCAGTGAGAAAAGCAAGGGGGCTGTGCCGTGATGGCACAGCCCCCTTGTATTTTATAGCTTATCTACGAAGAATGGGCAGACACGCATGAGACGGAAGGCAAGAGGTCTGGTGTCCCCAACGGGATTTGAACCCGTGTTACTGCCTTGAAAGGGCAATGTCCTAGGCCAGGCTAGACGATGGGGACTTGTCTCTGTGATCAAAGTGGCGGATGCAGTCTTATCATATTCCGCAGCGTACTGTCATCCTGTGGGATCCCCTCATTTGGCAATAACCCATCTGGAAATCGCTTGAGGTGTCGTGCAGAGCGGTCTAGAGCTCTTGAACGAGACCCAGGGCTATCCCTGGGACGGAGAGTTTGAAGGATCGATACCTGTCCTCGGATCGGGGTACAATTGACCTAATCGATCGATGAGCGGAAGCGCTTCGGGAGAGCTTGGCCTGGTCGGTTCGCTGACCGGATGGTCCCACACAAGGAGAGAAATTCCGGCATCGGCAAGCAGTGAACGAATGGTTGATACACACGCATCCAGCGTCAGATCTGTTCCTCCTCGAAGATCCAAGATCCGTTCCTGGGGATTCGTCGGAGGAGATTCAGTATGGATAAGCGCCCAACACCGGTCGAAAATCGTGCGCCGGAGGTCTTCTGAAACATTGATCGTGTTCAGATCAGCGGTGCAGAGAGCCGTCACGAAGAGCACAAATTGTAAATCCGGCATGCCAGGATTCTGGACATCGAGGGACTGCATAGGGACCTCATTATCGACAGAGAGCAGAGCCGAGTCAATCACCGGGGCGTGCTATCTCTTCAGTTATTCCCGATAGCCTACGGAGTACCGCGGTCATGGTGACGATTGTTTTGACAGGCCAGTTACAAACGGCCGATGGAGAGCGGGATCTCGCTTGCGAGATTGATCAACCGATACCGGTTCGGAAGCTGATTCAGAGACAAGGAGTACAACTCCGTCATCTGCTGCAGCTGCTGCGCGAAAAGAAAGTGCTCGTCACCATCAATAAAAGAATCGCCAGCGAGGATTCTCTCGTTCAGGATGGAGACGCCGTCCGGCTCGTCGGGCACGACGGGATGGGAGGAAGCGGATTAGGGCCGTCGCACTTCTAACATGCGGAGAAAGCGAAAGGGCTGTGGGTTGTAAGGCCTACAACCCTTTCGGTTCTCGCTCTACAAGTGCAGCAGGTGCACCTTACCTCACAGCGCACGCACTGCGATTCTGTACGGACAGGCCTTTTAGTTACTTCTTGCCGAGAATTGCGTCCTTGGCTGCCTTCGCAACGCGGAACTTCACCACCCGCTTGGCCGGAATCTTGATCTCTTCGCCGGTTTGAGGATTGCGGCCGATACGAGCCTTCCGGTTGGCCAACTTGAGCTTGCCGATACCCGGCACGGTGAACACGTTCTTTGCCTCGCGATAGGCAAGCGCCGCGAGATCATCAAGAAGCTGAACCGCGGTCTTCTTGGTGATCCCGGCTTTCCCGGCCAGGTAATCCGCAATCTGCGACTTGGTCATTGATTTTGCCATTCGTGAACCTCCTTGAGAATAAAAATAGTAGTGGCTCGATCCATCCGCCAACTTGCTTGTTCTGAAAACGCCCGGACTCGTGTATCTGAGGTCGTAGAACGTTCGTTTCTCTTCAAGCGGCGAAAACCCGCGAGAGTGTAGCCAAGCGCTCCTTGCCTGTCAATGAGAAAAACGTTCGTCCGGCGTGTCACGACACTCTTTTCTTGCTCTTGCGGCACGGACGTAAGAATCGGTACAGTATGGGCTCCGGCGGTCCGGCTCACCGGAGCTGCTTGTTTATCTTGATCTACCGGATAGGGACCCTATGGCCAAGGAACTGCCGATCCTCTCTGCTTCCAGCCCGGAGACTGCATCCCAACAGCCTGAAAAATTTGTTTATTCTCGTGTTTTTTGCCAACGAGAGAATTCCCCGCCGCTCCGGTTATTGATTGATTTCTTGAAAGCGCGCGGCCACGCTCCAATTATGCCTCCCGGCATTGATGAATCGGTGTTGGACGAGTGGGCGTGGGTTCGCATAGCCTTGGGGTATCACCGGGACCGCCAACCGATCCAGCTGTTTTGCGTCCGGGACCGCGGCAGCTATAAAGATGTCTATGACCAAGAAAAGGCGCTGTTTCTGGAGCTGCTTTCTGCTTACGAAGGGGTGGAGTCGGAGCTGGTGCGAGGCCATCTCTCCCTTTCTCGCTTCATCCTGACTACCCGTATGGTTGAAAAGGACATGACCGACGAGGGATTTGATTTCAACGGATGGATCCTCGAATTCTACCAAGAGCAATGCAACGGGATTGTTCAAATCGACAATCACGGCTTCTATTCGCCACAAGGTGAGTTGATCATCGATATGTCCGTTTCGGTCGAAGACTGATGTGTGTAACGACACGGTTTCACTACCTTCTCCGTTGTTTGACAAGACCGCCCGCTGGTTTGATCGGGCTCACGCAGCGCTGCTCAATGACTTGCCGTGCCATCGGGGCTGTTCCCACTGCTGTGTAGGGCTCTTTCCTATAACGCTTCTCGATCAGCAGGAACTCCAGCGGGGCCTTCGTTCACTTCCTGAGGAACGACGCCGGGCGATCGAAGACACGGCTGCCCTGCAGGTCAGCATGATCGAGGACTCGGCGCCGGAACTGACTCGAAACCGATTCATCGACCACTGGCCTGATTCTGACATTGACTCCCTTGTCGAGCGTTACCGTGCATGGCCCTGTCCCGCCCTCAACTCGGATGGAAACTGCAGCCTCTATGCCTTTCGTCCCCTGGCCTGTCGCTCCATGGGGATCCCTCCGGAGGCGGAGGGAACCGTACAGGGCGCCTGTGCGGTGCAAACATCGGTTCCTCTGATCCGGCTTTCCCGATCTCTACGCCAGGAGGAGGATCGTCTGGCGGAAGAAGAGACGAGACAACTGATGGATTTGCGACGCCAGAAGGGAGCGACAGGCGAAGAGCTATTTATACCCTATGCCTTTTTGCCCGACGCCGCGGCAGAACCGGCAGGATCGATGGCCTAGACAGCGACTTTCTGACCATGCTAAGGTGACGCCTTGCTTGCGGGAGCGCCTGTAGCTCAGCTGGATAGAGCATCAGCCTCCGGAGCTGAGGGCCACAGGTTCAAATCCTGTCAGGCGCACCAAACCAAGCTGGCTCGTACCGCGGGCTCAGTTGGGCCTTTTAGGAGTTGACGCCCGCGGATAAACACCTCCAGTGATCGGCATCGACAATTGAATACCCGGTGGGCCGTTAGCTCAGTTGGTAGAGCAGCTGACTCTTAATCAGCGGGCCGTAGGTTCGACCCCTACACGGCCCACCAAATTCGTGTGACCCGCGCGCTCTTCATCGTCGTATCGTAATCTGCTGCGCGCGGATAGACACCTCCAGAGATCTTTCTCTTATCTCCAAACCACACTTCGTGCGGGCCGCCGGCTAGTCAGGCGAAGCCTTCTTCTTTGAGCCGCCGGATAAACCCCGCCAGTAATCTTGGTCTTATCTCCAGTACCACACTTCGTGTGACCCGCGCGCTCTTCATCGCCGTATCGTCCCTATCACGTATGGATAAACCCAATGAGAAGGTCTTCTCTCCTATGACCTTCGCTTGCCCCTGCCGTGGGTGTTCGAATGGAGCGACAGAAAAGACTCCCGGTACCTTTTCTGTTTTCAGTCCTCAGTCCTCGATACTCAGTCCTTCCCAAGGGGACTCCCCCGCTCAGTCCTCAGCACTTTCCGGTTGCTCTCAGACCGGTTCAGTGATCCCGCCCTTCCCGCTCGTCGCGCCCGTCCCGCTCTCTATGCCATCCGCCATCAGCTCGCATCCTTCTCCTGCCATACGCTATACGCCATAAGCTCCCCCTTCCGATGGCGTGATTTCCGGCGGGGAAAAGGGTAAGCTTTCGATGGCATGCAAATCAGCTCGAGTGCGATCGATGCAATAACACTCTCACAGGGCAAGGAGAGCGATCATGCGAAAGGCCTACAAACGAAAACGACGCTCGTGTGCCATCTGTAAACCGCACAAAGCTGGTTGGGATAAACGCTGGAAAGCAAAAGAAGCAGCCCGTCGCCTATTGATGTTTCAAGACTCTCGAATGGGGATTCCCCTCATATGAGTGCTTCGTGACGGCCGATGACCGCTATGACGTGCTCAGATTATCGAGGAAAGTGGCCGGTTTTCTTAAGGGCCGGTTTAGCCTGTGGCTCAGTGAGGAGACGTGCAATCGATTCGACTGATGTGCCGGTCTCGATCGCTGTTGAACTGGCGACGTTGGCGACGAGAGCCCTCCGGTATCGAGCTGTGATCGCCAGGTGAGGATTGGTTTCGATGAGCGGTTTTTTCGGCATGGTCATAGTCCTTTTGTTGATCCAATTATACGTGATGCCTGGAAGTGAGGCTATGACAGAGTGAGTCCAGTGGGTATTGTCCAAAAGCTCTGGAACTATTGCGACGTCCTCCGCGACGACGGGATGAACTCCGGTACCTTTATCGTGTCTGAACCTGCCTTGAGCTGCGGGGAACCCGATGACGATTGAGGAGGCTGCGCGTCAGGCCGCAGAGAAAAAGCTGTTGTTCCTGCCGCATGCCATTCGCCAGATGTCGCGGCCCGAACGGATGATTACGCCGCAAGAGGTGGAAAGAGTTGTCATGACGGGCGCACTTGTGGAAGACTATCCTCAAGACAGCCGAGGTCATAGCTGCCTGCTCTTGGGGCTAGGCGACGGGGCCCGTGCCATCCATGTGGTGTGTTCGCCGAAAGCGGAGTATCTTGCTGTGATTACCGCCTATCTTCCTGATACTGATCAATGGTCGTCCGATTATCGAAGGAGGCGCTAGACATGGAATGTATCCATTGCAAGGGCCGGATGGTCCGAGGGACCGCCCCTTTCAGCTTGGATCGCAAGGGCTACCATGTGTCCTGGGATGCGGTGCCCGCGTGGGTGTGCACTCAGTGTGGCGAGCCCTACTTCGAATTGCGGGAAGTCGAGCTGATCCAGAAAGCCTTGGCAGGCCTCGACCGTGAAAGTTCAGCACTGGTTGCAGCCGGTCCATCGACATCTAAGACCTAACGGGCGATACGGCAAGAGGAGCAGGACACCCCGTCACAGCTCCCATCATCCGCTCTTTTCCCCTGCTCAGTCCTCAGCACTGTCCGGTTGCTCTCAGACCGGTTCAGTGACCCCGCCTTCCCGTTTCTCCCGCCCGTGCCGCATTTCTCGCTTGTCCCGCTCCGACGCACCAGACGCACCAAACAGACCAGATAGACCAGTGAAAGGAGGGGGGATGGAAGGGCGATAAGCGGGCTTGCAGGATATTCGCAAGTATATGAACATGGCCGGCAAGAGATATCCACGTGGCACTGGAAAGAAAACGGCTCTTTGAGCAGGATCCTCAGCCGCATACCTATCGGGAGGAATGCATATGACAAAGCGAAAACGGACGACCACGTCGGATGCTGTCCAGATTCTCTATCGCCGGTATTATGAGGGGCGGCCGGAACGCGTGCGCGGGCTGGAGGAGGCGCGAGCGAACGACGGTGTGGCGCGAAAGCTTGTGATGCTGCGCCTTCAGGCAGGTCTGACTCAACGGGAACTGGCCAAGCTGGTGGGGACGACCGCCTCGGCCATCTGTCGCCTAGAGGATGCGGAGTATGAAGGACATTCCCTCGCCATGCTCAATCGAATCGCATCCGCCTTGAAGCAGCGGGTGGAAATCCGGTTTGTCCCGGTCCCCCACGGCAAAGCGCTGAAATCGGCCTGAGTGCTTGCGAGAACCACGGGCATCGCGTCCTGGGATAGACCAAATAGACCAAACAGACGAGACAGACCAGCCTTTCCCGCCCGTCCCGCTTCGACGCCCCAGCCTAGCCGGATAGACCAGCCTGACCTTTTTTATGGGCATGAGTTCGATGCCGGGACCCGGCTTGTCGCAGCGGCGTATCGGCGGTTGCAGTAGAAGCGCTCATGAATAATGCGGGTTAGTGCGAAAAACAATGGTGTCTGATACTATTCCAGGGCTACAATCTTGACAGGACTTCGGTAACCCTCTAGGCTCTTCGCATGCATGCGGAGGCGTGAATGCACTACGACGCCTATATCGTGCGCGACGAAAACATCTGCGGGGGAGAACCTGTCGTCAAAGGAACGCGGGTCACAGTTCGCACGATTCTCTCCAGCCTCGCCGAAGGCGCCAGCATCCAGGAGATCCTCGACGATTTTCCGACCCTCACCGAGCAGGCAGTGCGTGCGGTCATCGCGTTCGCGGCTACCTCGGCGGAAGAGGATCTCCCACTCCCCAGCATCCCGCATATCGCGTGAAAATCAAGCTCGATGAAAACCTCCCAGCCCAATTAGCCAGAGCGCTCACCGCGCTGGGACACGATACAGACACCGTTCCACAGGAAGGCCTGGCAGGAAAGCCAGACCCGGACATTTGGGCAGCCGCTCAAACCGTCGGGCGTTTCCTCATACTTTTCGGACATCCGCCGGTACGTGCCCGGCACGCATGCAGGACTTCTTCTGGTACGGCTTCGAACCCCGGGCCGCCAGGCCTTGACCCGTCGAATTTGTGATGTGTTTCAGCGTGAGCCGGTGGAAACCTGGAGACGAGCCTTCATCATCGTCACTGACCATAAACTCCGTATCCATCGCCCAAAGACCACGGCATAGCCGCAGGCTATTGGGAACGACAGCATCACCACATCATGTGGAACACCGGCCCCTAACCCGCATGACCGTAAGTCTTATAGTTACGCCGGAGCCTCTTCCTCCTGCTTCTGCCATACGCTGTATGCTTTTCCTCCCAACTCAGGGGCGTGATTTCTGGGGAGTAAAGGGGTAAGCTTTACGCGGCAATCCCGTTGGAGTGAATCCGGATGCTGAAGGACATTGTCGAAGCCACATTGCTGGAAGACTATCGTGTGCGCCTTCGGTTTGAAGACGGGGTTGCAGGCGACCTAGACCTGTCGACCGTCATACGCTTTGATGGCATATTTGCACCGCTCAAGGACCCGATTCGGTTTCGTGAGCTTCGCGTCCATCCAGAGTTAGGGACGATCTATTGGCCGAACGGAGCCGACCTGGATCCATCTGTCCTGTATGCCCGTGTGACCGGACAGCCGATTCCTTCCTACGAGATCAAAGTGGGTAGTCGGTAACCTGGCAGTTTTTCGCCCTCTAGCTCGTCTCGCCTTTCCCGCTCCCCCGCACCAGATAGACGAGATAGACCAAATAGACCAGACAAACCAAATAGACCAAACAGACGAGATAGACCAAATAAACCAAAAAGCGGAGGCGGGTCTGAGAGCTCTGGTTCTTATTGTGGAGGTCTTGGAGGAGCTTTAGGCTTCCCACTCGTCAGTGGGCCTGCACACCACCCCTACGCTCGACCTCAGTGCCTGTCAGTGTTCCTCTCACCGAGGCCTCCGCTCAATTATAGGATAACCGTCTTTTGCGCGAGGTCAACCGGTGGAGCGGGTTCGTCTGTCTTGTTCATTTGGTTCTATTGGTTTCTCTGGTTCACGCGGCCAACAAAACTAGACAGACCAGACCGACCAAATAGACCAGACCGACCAAACCGACCGTCCCGCCATTTCCTATCCAATCCTAGCTACCTCCTAGGGTGGGGTGATTTCTCAAGGGAAAGAGGGTATTCTGCGGCGCGACGTAGCTCTGGCAACTCCATCACCCTGAAGGGGTTTGAGTAATGAGCGGAGATCGTTTGCAAGAAATGGTGGAAAGAATTAGAAAGTTTCGCGATGAGCGAGACTGGATGAAGTTTCATGATCCCAAGAATCTTTCTGTATCGATTGCGATAGAGGCTGCGGAGTTGCTCGAGCACTTCCAGTGGAAAGATGATAAGGGCGTGATGGAACACGTCGATCGGCATCGGGATGAAATAGCCGATGAAATTGCTGATGTTGCCATGTATTTGACGGAATTGGCGGACAATCTAGGCATAGACTTGATTGCGGCGATGGAAGCAAAGCTTGAAAAGAATGCGCAAAAGTACCCGGTGGCTAAAGCCAAGGGGGTAGCCACGAAATACGACAAGTTATAGAACATGAGACTTTTCGAGGGCAGTGTCTCTGACTTCAATGCACGGGTTAGCAACAATCAAATTGCTGATTTGCTCGCCCACGAATTCAAGAAATATTATCGCCGTTCGCCCAGTGACTCTGAGTATCGATCATGGCAGCAATCTTCTAATTACCTGAAGAATTCATTCGACGCAGCGACGCTTGCCGAGAATAGGCTAATTTTGGAGTACGAGTTGCCGTACTCATCCCGAAGGCTGGACGCGCTCATCTTCGGTGCTGATGCCAATCGGCAGGACTCTGTTGTCCTGCTCGAGCTTAAGCAATGGTCAAATGAGAATGTCACACAAGCTGAGGCAGAAGGGAACGTCCGGGTCGATTTTGGTCGCTTTACAAAAGAAGTGGCCCATCCGTCACTGCAAGTCGAGGGGTACCATTTTGACCTCAAGGACTTCCTAAAAGTCTTCCATGACGATCCCGAGCCCCGGCTCTGTTCGGTCGCCTACTGCCACAACTACGCCCGTCTGAAAGAACCCCGTGTACTGTTTTCGCCACAATTCGCATCATCCCTCGATCGCTACCCGGTTTTCGCCAAGGAGGACGCTAGAGAACTTGGGGCGTATCTATCTGACCGATTAGCCTATGGATCGGGCCTGGAAGTGTTTGGGCGATTCATCACGAGTCCTATTCGTCCGTCGAAGCGATTGCTTGACCACACAGGGGAGATGATAAACCATCAGCAGGTCTTCACACTCATTGATGACCAAATTGCGGCATACAACGCCATCATGCATCGTGTGAAAGCCATCGCACAGACAGATAAGAAATCTGTCGTCATAGTGAAAGGCGGCCCAGGAACAGGCAAATCGGTCATTGCGCTTGAGGTGATGGGGGGACTCCTGAGGCAAGGGAAAAGCGTCGTTCATGCGACGGGCTCATCAGCTTTCACGAAAACTCTTCGCCAGCTTGTAGGCAGTAGAGCGAAAGGACTCTTCAAATTCTTCAATAGCTTTGTCCAAGCAGAAGAAAACGCCTTCGATGTACTTGTCGCTGATGAAGCACATCGCATTCGTGAAACGAGCAGTACCGGATGGCCCCGACCGGTCCAATCAGATGTGCCACAGGTTGACGAGTTAATCCGAGTGGCGCGGCTAACCGTCTTCTTCATTGACGAAAAGCAGATTGTACGACCGAACGAAACAGGAAGTGTCCAATTGATCAGGGATGCGGCCGCAAAGGTTGGAATCGAACAGGCAGAGATACCGGAGTTCGAACTTCTAACACAGTTCCGCTGCTCAGGGTCAGATGCCTACTTGCAGTGGCTGGACGATGTTTTGGGAGTAAGGCAAGCAGAAACCCCGCGCTTCGACCAGCGGATGGAGTTCAAGATTTTCACTAGTCCGAGGGCAATGATGGAAGAGGTCCGTGCCCGAAATCGGGAAAAGCGTAACTCTGCTCGAATCGTAGCAGGCTTCTGCTGGCCTTGGAGCAAACCGCTTCATGATGGCTCTCTCGTCAAGGATGTAAGGATCGGCGACTTTGAAATGCCCTGGGAGCGAAAAGACACGTTCTGGAAGTGGGCCACGGATGACTCTGGGATGGAGCAGGTGGGGACAGTCTATACGGCTCAGGGGTTCGAATTTGATTACATAGCCGTGATCTTTGGGAACGATTTGTTATATGACCCCAAAAAGTCGGAGTGGAAGGCGGACTCGAGCGCCTCATGTGACAGGCAGGTCACCCGAGGGAATGCCGCGCTCACCGAACATCTGAAGAGTGTCTACCGTGTTCTTCTGTCGCGTGCTCATAAGGGTGTCTATGTCTATTTTATGGATGCAAATACCCGCCGGTACTTCGAGGCACGTCTCAAGCTAGATGGTTTGCTTTCTTCTACGGAGGAGTCAGTAGCAAGAAAGGTTCATCCGGCGAGCATGGTCCTGGCAGGTGTCAGCAGTGATAAGCAGTTTAGAACCCACCTCCCTCTGTACTCTTTGGCAGCAGCGGCGAGCGGCTTCAGTGTGGGACAAGAAGTTGAGCCGTTGGGTTGGATTGCGGCTTCAATCGGGCGCCCGCTCACTAACGATATGTTTGTGGTCCAGGTCGAGGGGCGATCCATGGAACCAACTATTATTAGCGGAAGTTATTGTGTGTTCCGATTAGAGCGCGGTGGCAGCCGAAATGGAAGGGTCGTCCTAGTCGAAGGGCGGCATGTCGAGGATCCTGAAAATGGGGGGCGATATACGGTGAAGCGGTATTTCAGTGAGAAGGACCATTTTGATGACGGAACTTGGCGCCATCGAAGCATCACCTTAGTGCCGGACAATCGTGCATTTAAAGAGATAGTCCTGAACGATGTGTCACCTGCAGAGTTTCGTGTGATAGGGGAGTTTGTAGCGGAACTCCGCCAATCAAAGCAATGAATGTTTCTAAGTTGAGGCTGAGGCGGCTTGGCATAATCACATGACCGACGAACTCGATTCCGCCCTCGATAGTTCCGATTGATCGCCAATGACTTGGAAAAAGAAACACCATGGGTACCAAAGTGGCCACCCTCTGGAGAATCCATGCTGGCAAGGCCGGCGATGCCGATACATTGGGGTGAGAAATCGATCGGGTCTGGTTTCAATATCTAACATTGAGGTAAACCTAACAGGGCCCTAATCAATGCGCTTTTGGTGGGTGAACCAAAACCAGACTTTCCGCCATGAAATCGGCGGAGGATATCTTTGGTCGCCCAAGCGATCTGCCGGTGAGCGACGGAATCCCTTCTATGAATTCATGCGTGAGGTATCGCCGGGGGACGTGATTGTATCCTTCTGCGACACACGCATCGCTGCTCTCGGGATCGCCCAGTCCTATTGCTACGAGAGCCCCAAGCCAGATGAATTTGGGACGGCTGGCTTAAGCTGGAGCGCAATTGGGTGGAAAGTAGAGGTTCGTTTTCAAGAGCTGTCGAATCGGATTCGGCCCAAAAACTATATTCGCGACCTCCTGCCTTTCCTGCCTGAGAAATATTCCCCTCTTCAGAAAGATGGGAACGGACTTCAGAGCGTCTATCTGACCGAACTTAACCCTGACCTAGCCGGAATACTGTTCCGCTTGATCGGACAGGAGGCTGAAGCGGTAAGAGATACTGCATCGGCACTCCACAAAATGGCTTCTATCGCACTACAACCAGAAGCAACGCTCCAGGAGTGGGAACAAAGAGTCGAGCGGGGAATTTGTGACGAATCATCATTGCCGGAAACGGAGAAGCAATCACTCATACAAGCACGACGTGGGCAGGGGCTGTTCCGGGCCAACGTCCAGCGCATTGAACGCCAATGTCGCATTACGAAAGTAGATCGGCCCGAGCACTTGATTGCCAGCCACTGTAAGCCCTGGCGTGACTCTACCAATGATGAGCGACTCGATGGCGAGAACGGCTTACTTCTGACGCCAACCATCGATCACTTGTTCGATAAAGGCTTCATCTCCTTTGAAGGCAATGGCAGGCTGATCATCTCTCCAGTGGCGCATCGACCATCATTAATCAAAATGGGGATCGATGTTGACCACAGTATCAACGTTGGGGCCTTTAACGAAGGCCAACGCCGTTTCCTCGACTACCACCAGGAAAATGTTCTTCGTATGGCCCGGCAAGCTGGAAGATAGGCTCAGGCAAAAGAAATCCTACTTTGTTGTGAATCGAAGTGAGACAAGCCTTTGCTTTTTGCGATAGCACGGGTTTTTAGCTTGACTGGAGAGTGCAGCGTCGGGCTCATTCGGGAGCTATTATGACCTACGATCAACTCGTCGACTTCGTGCAGCATCGCATGCGGATGTCCCACATCTATCAGCCGGTCATGCTCCTGACTCTGCTGCAACACGAGGGGGATTGCTCAGAGACGGATATTGCGAAAGCAATTTCGACGCATGATCCCACCCAGATTGAGTACTACGAAGCGATCACCAGGAATATGGTCGGCCGGGTGCTGACGAGGCATGGAATCGTAAAACGGGAGGGGAAACGCTACAGCCTGCTTTGGCCAAGGCCATTCTCAAAGGACCAGCACGCTGAGCTTCATCGATTATTGAAGGAGAAGCTCGATCAGTATGTAGCCAAGCGTGGGGAGCGGATCTGGCAGCATCGCCAGCTGGCGTTGGGTGCCATTTCTGGAACCATCAAGTACGAGGTTCTAAAGCGCGCGAGCACCAGGTGCGAACTCTGCGGTGTCTCGAACAGTGAGCGCGCACTTGAAGTGGATCACATCGTCCCCCGAAACCATGGGGGAAGCGATGACCTCGCGAACTTGCAGGCTCTCTGCTACAGCTGCAATGCAATGAAGCGGGATCGGGACGCCACGGATTTTAGGGCGCTGCGGGAATCCTACGGCCATCGTGAAACCGCCTGTCCATTCTGCGCTCGTCAGAAGGCGGGAAGCGTCGTGCTAGAGAATGAATTGTCTTTCGCTATTCGGGACGGATATCCCGTTACTGACCTTCATATGTCCCGTTACTGACCTTCATATGCTGGTTATACCGAAGCGGCATGCAGCGGATTTCTTTGATCTGTACGAGCCCGAGCGGCATGCTTGTATGAGGCTCTTGGAGGAAGCGAAGAGGAAGGTTCAGGCAGAAGATGCCAGCATTGCCGGTTTCAATGTTGGGATCAACGTGGGCGAAGTCGCCGGTCAAACTGTTCATCATTGCCATGTCCATTTGATTCCCAGGCGACGCGGCGATGTCGAGCAGCCCCGCGGAGGTGTGCGGAACGTCATTCCAGGCAAGGGGGCGTATTAGTGAGGAGGAAAATGGTGTGAAAAATGAGGATTCGGGATTTTCTCGCGGGCGAGGCAAAGAAAAGGGGGCGGGCTACTTAATCGGCGGGACCACAGCGCCGCTGCCCGCAAATCTTCCCTCGCCCCATTCCGGCTGCCGGCGAATGATCCCGGTGGCATCTTCAGCCAAACCGGCGCGCGGGTGGGTTGGGGATGCGCGGAACGATCGCTGTGTCATTGCCGGGCTTGATGAGGGGCGACGTGTGACAGAACCCGGTGGATACGCCGCGGCGGGTGGCGTAAACTATGCCGATCACTCATTCTGACGTCGTGCGAGGAGGTTGCTGATGAATGCGAAAGAGACGCAACGCGCGGTGAAGATTCTCAACACGATTATGGAGCATGAGCTGGCCGGGGTCGTCCGCTATGTGCATTACTCGCTGATGATCTACGGGTACAACCGCATTCCGATCGTGTCGTGGCTGAAGAAGAATGCCGACGAGAGTCTGGCCCATGCGCATAAGGCCGGCGAATTGGTCACGATGCTCGGAGGGCATCCGTCGTTGAAGATCGGGCCGCTGTTGGAAACCGAACAGCATGATGTGGGAGATATTCTGCGGGAAAGCCTCGAGCACGAGAAGGCCGCCGTCGGCTCCTATTACGAACTGCTGAAACTCGCGGAGGGCAAGTCCATTCTGCTGGAAGAATTTGCCCGTGAGATGATCGTCGAAGAAGAGCTGCACCTGGACGAGGTGAACAAGATGTTGCGGAAGGCCGGCGACGTCGCGGCCTTTCGCACCTAGTCGTTCCCTACGCAGGTGGCGACGACGCCGAACCCCTGAATTGAAAAGAAGAGAGGCAGGCCAGTTAAAGAGTACGGGTGAATCGTCGACGACCTCGAATCCGCCCTCGAACGATTCCGGCTGATCGCGCTCGGGCCGGGTCCACGGCAGGCTTAGAACCACGAGGGTACCAAGCCGGCCGTGATGATGCTCCGCGCTACTTTTTCTTGCCCATCGCCTCTTGGAGCAGGGCCTTCCATTCGTCACGATTGACGGCCGGCATCGTCGTGATTTGAATATGCCCCATCGAGGCGTTCATCACCGCCGCCTTCATGGCCGTTTTGTTATTGGGAAATTCCCAGATGGCCACGACGTCGTACTCGCCGAGGCAGTAGTACGCTTGGACCAGTTTGCCGCCGAGCGCCTGCGCGTTCTTTTTGACCATCTCGGCGCGTTCAACACCCTTGTCTTTCATCGTTTGAAGACCGTGTTGGGTGAATTTGACGAGGCTGACGTAGGTTGGCACGGGGTACCTCCTTTGTGGTGTGGCACATGCGGAACAACTCGTTAAACCAAATCTTAGGCTGTTTCGACGGCGCGAAACAAGAGAGCAGGTGGAGTATCTTCCGACGTCCAGACAGGAATTCAAGGGGGCGGGCGTCTTTTGCTTGCGACGAGGCAGCCCACCGTCAAGGATTGTCCCGGCTTCTGAGTGCCCGCCAACCGCGGAGGGGAAGAAAATGGGGACATTCTGATTTTCTCGCGGGCGGCGATCCGGCGCCTGCGTTATCCTCTTCCGCCTGCCGCTCAGACCCAGAGACCACACGACTTGATGGCAGCGCCTGACGGTTGCTTGCGCTGATCTCCAGGCGAGGAGTAGGCTGGCGGTGGGAAAAAAGGTTGAGGCTGAGGTTGAGGCTCAGTTAAGAGGCTCGCCATGTGGGTCGTCTTTATCCTTCTGTTCCTGCTGCCACTACCTCTCTTCGTCCACGCCGAATATCTCGGCGAACTGAGCGCGAATCCTGCTCGTCTGTCTGGTTCATTTGGTCTGTCTGGTCTGTCTGGTCTATCTGGTTTTTCTGGTTCCGCTGGTGGATTTGCCGGTCCGGTCAACAAGACAGACCAAATAGACCAGATACACGAGATAGACCAGTTTCGGTTCTCCTTACTCATCTGACTCCATCAACAATCCTTACGGCGCCGGGAATCCCTACAGCCCCAACAGTCCCACAAATCCCTACGGCCGCGGCCTGCGGATCGAAGGAAAGTGATCCATTCACTGATGTGCTGACCCTGATCTCGTGACTGCTTGCCGCCTCGACCTACACCGCAGTTCACGGGTTTCTTATCAGAGGTAGCCACGGCATGGGCCGACCGGCTCACCCCTGCGAGGCGCACCGCTCGCGCCAGTCAGACTGTCACTCTCGCTGCTTGATCCTCTCCGGCACGCCGGCCACGGCCGTATTCATGATCGACACAATCTACGTCTCCGTGAACTTCGACAGGTGCATGGGAACTTTCAGGGAAGCCTACGCCTTGGGGGGGATTCGCATCAGAGATGATTGAGGCCGTCAAGGGCGGCCGTGCGGTAGCACTCTGCAAGGGTGGGGTAATTGAAGACATTCTGTACGAAAAAGTCGACCGTGCCCTGATAGGCTAGGACGGGCTGGCCGATATGAATCAATTCGGTCGCTCCAGGCCCGACTATATGGACACCCAACAGCTCACGTGTCTCACGATGAAACACGAGCTTGAGCTCAAGGTCGCCGCTGATGTGTCCGCGCGCGATTTCCCGGTAGAAGGCTCGACCGACGCCGTACGGCACCCCGGCGGTGATGAGCTCCTCTTCGGTCTTCCCGACCGTCGAGACTTCCGGGATGGTGTAGATGCCGTACGGGAGCATCTTCGGCACGGCTGGCTGGATTACCCCACACGCATGGCAGGCGGCGAGCCGGCCTTGCTCCATGGAGGTGGCCGCCAAGGCCGGAAATCCGATGACATCTCCAACCGCGTATATGTGCGGGATGGCTGTTTGGAAGTGCTCATTGACCGTCAACTGTCCTCGGTCGGCTTTGAGGCCAATCGCCTCGAGATTCAAGGACTCCGTGTTCCCGCTGCGCCCCATCGCATAGAGCATCATGTCGGTCGTGACGGTCTCCTGGCTTTGCAGTCTGGTCACGACGCGTCCCCTCGGGTCGAGGACGACGTCCGCGATTTCCTCTCCAAGGCGCATGACCACGCCGTTGCCCCGCATGTGGGCATCAAGCACGCGCATGATCTCTTGATCGACAAACCGGAGCAGGTGGGTCCGTCGATCGATCAGGGTCACCTGGATGCCAAAGGCCGCCAGCATGGAGGCGTACTCCGCTCCGACGACGCCCCCACCCATGACCGTGAGACTGGCGGGATGCTCTTTGGTGTTCAGAATCGAATCGGAATCACAGACTGTGATGTCGTTGAACGGAATGGACGCCGGTCTGCGGGGGCGTGACCCCGTAGCGATGACGATCGACGACCCGCGCAGCCGGACGGCGCTGCCATCGGGTCGCGCGACGCTCAGCGTCCGGGAATCGACGAAGGAGGCGAGGCCCGGGATGGCCTCGACGTGGTTACGCTGCAACTGGTCGGTCACGACCGTCACTTCGCTCTTGATGACCTGATCCTTTCTCGCCATCAGGTCAGGCAGGGTCATCCGGCGTTTGGCCTCTGCACCGAGTTGAGGAAATCCGCGGCGGGCGAAGCCATTAAGGTAGTCGATCGTGTCTCTGAGTGTTTTGCTCGGCAGGGTTCCGGTATTGAGGGAGGTGCCTCCAAGCTGCAGGGCTTTTTCGATGATGGCGACCTGCTTCCCGAGCTTGGCCGCCTGGATAGCCGCCTTTTGGCCAGCAGGTCCGCTGCCGATGATGAGCATGTCATAGCGTGTCATCGCGCTGTCCATCAGTCTCTCCCGTCGAGGCCCCTCTTTCGGGTACCATGAATGGGCCGATCCGCCAAGGGAAAACCCTGTCTCGTCATCAGTTCTCTCAAACGGAAGTGAAGATGGACCTTCGTCGTGGGAGAGTGGGGTCAAAGATCTTGTTATATGCATCGAACCGGTAGGCTCACAAGTTGGCGACGTACCCGACAAGAGCTGTGCGTAATCCTAGTGCTCCTGATCTCTTCTTTCTCCGTTTTCGGAAATCTGTGGTCGCCAGAGGCACCAGCCGACCGGCTTCCACCTGCGAGGTGCATCGCTCGCGCGTTTAAGACTGTCACTCCCGCTTCAGTTCAACCAGGGGAGGAAACAAGATGGCGACCAAGAATCAACAATCCACACAGCCGGCCAACCAGCTGCGAGGTGGGAACATCAAGGCGACGATTTGGGAGAACACAGCGAGAGGGGATCGTTCTTCGCCACGACCTTCTCCCGGCCATTCAAAGATCAGTCCGGTGCATGGCGCAATGGGACCTCGTTCGGTCTTAATGACCTGGAGGCGCTCGTGACCGTGGCCCGTGCGAGGCCAAGGACTGGATGGCCGCTCATGCTCTGAAGCACTGAGCTTTTCCCTGGGAAGCCTCCGGCCATCCGGGGGCTTCCTTTCGAACGCACACAACATGTTCCACAGAGCGGGAGAGGCGTTTCATTGACTGAGCGTGAGAGAACTCCAAAGCGGGAAGGAAGAGCGAATGGCGATGGAGGCTATTCGGCCAGCATGGATCGAATCTCTCGATCGAGCACCGGCACTTTGGTCTGCACGATATCCCAGACGATTTCTGCATCGAGACCGAAGTACTCATGAATCAGGATATCTCGAAGCCCGGCAATTTTCTTCCATTCCACTGCGGCATGCTGCGCACGAAGATCCTCTGGGAGTTTCTTGACCGCCTCACCGATGACCTCAAGATTCCGGACGACCGCGTCGAAGGTTTTCTCATCCTCCAGGAACGCGGCTTTGGACAGACTGCCGGTATAGGCCATGATTTTGCGAGTCGCTTCGAGAATGTCTTCCAGGTAGACCCTAGAATCCCGAGGCATAGACGGCTTCTCGTTGAATGATCGGGAGGAGTCGCGGCTTGATTGAACCCACAGTGACCAGGTCCACACGGGACCGGAACAGCTCTTCGAGAAAGCTCTTGAGATCCATGTAGGCATCAAAGGATTTGTCTGACAGCTCTACGACAAAATCGAGATCGCTTCCCGGTGTAGCCTCGCCCCGCGCATAGGATCCGAACAGGCCCAGACGGCGCACTCCCAGCTTTCTTAAAGCCGTCCGATTCTGTTCAATGATCGCAAGGACTTCGTCCCGGCTTGTGATCATGGCTCGTTCTTTCTCTGCGGGATCGACAAGACCTTACCTCGATCTGTGCCCGACGGGCCATCCTTCCCCAGTCCTGGCTCTCCGTCCGGCAGGCGCCATTCTACCACGGCCAAGAAGGGCAGGCACGGCGAGACGTTCTTTTCCACGCGTCCGCTGCCTTTTGTGACGCAGGTACTCTTCATGGCGTTTAAACTGAGACGAGTTCCCCTCTACGTTGCTCGATATGCTTCTTGACCTTACCCGGCAGAGCTTGTTCGGCAAGGCGCAACTCGTAGGTCTTTTGTAAGTTTATCCAAAATTCGGCCGTGGTGTTGAAAAAGGTCGCCAGGCGCACGGCTGTATCGCCCGTAATGCCCCGCTGCCCTTTGATGATCGCCGTAATCCGATTCGCCGGCACTGCGAGGGCCTTGGCCAGTGTGTTGGCGTTAATCGGCGGAGTTGACGGTTTCATGAACTCTTCCAGTAGAATCACGCCGGGGTGAATCAGCTTCATACCGTTCTGAGTCACGATGAATGCTCCCATCAAGAGGCAGCGAAGGTCTTCAATCGTCTTGATACCTTCGCGCGCACTCTGCCGTATCGTTGCCCGCGAGGGGCTTGCTTCACCGTTACTTCGACATCCTGTCCCAGCAATGAGAGAAAATGAACCAGCCGTTCAACCGAGAACCCAGCCATCTGTCCCGCTAACAGCTTGGACACTTTCGCCTGGTCGATATCGAGGTGCGTGGCTGCCTCGATCTGTTTCCAACCTCGCCCCCTGATTATTTCTTGAAGAGCCTGCAGCAAGCTGCTCTTGAGAATCAGCTCGGCAGACCGCTCTTCCGAAAACCCAGGGTCTCGAAAGATATGTCCGCTACCTTTGGTCACGATCGCGCGTTTCATAACCCGACCTCCCTTCTGAATTTCCTGGACGCCAGGCCCGACGGACGCCATCGGTTTCCAATCATCCGGCTCTTTCCCCTGTTGCACTTTGAACAGCTGAAAGCCGGCTGTTTCCTGGACGCTCTCCGGCAGCTCGCGAAGATCCTCCCGCGAGGATCCGACAAAATGGACCGGCTTCATTCAACTCCCAGGATATACGCTGTCATAGTATGCCATATCTGGCATATTACGCAAGAGAGCCCGCTGTGAATCGGTCAGCGGGCCGTAGGTTCGACCGTCTACCAACCCAGGCTCGCTCGTGCCGTGCGCTGCTCTCCGATTGTGGCGCACGGATAAAAACCACCTGTAGATCTTTTGTCCTCACCAAACCTCGCTTGCGCGTACCGGCGGCTCCGGGCCTAGCCCCTCTTCTTTGAGGCCGCCGGATAAACCCCTCCAGCGATCCCCTTCTCATCGAGCGGGCTTCAGCCCGGAGATGGACGGTGAACGTAATTCGCGTTCACAATCGTACTTTCATTAGGATATTTCGCAGAAGAAAGGTATGCTCATTTGTCGAAATATTAAGATTACCTCTGCCTTCTTGCGATCGTATGGAGAACGACAAGATATCGCGTGCATGGTCATTCCGCTCTTGGATCTGTGGCGGGGTGGCCGCGTTGTCGGTCAGCATGGCCTCTTTCTTGGGCCTCTTCGACACGACTGACCGTTGGAAGGAGATTGTCGCCGTACTGGAGATCGAACCGATCGTGCATTCCAGCAATGGGCTCGTTACTGACGTGTCTTCCCAGCTGACAAACGAGTCCCATCCCACACGCTCATTCCTGACCATTGCGCTAATTACGGTCGCCGCCATCTCCGCTGTGAAGATCGCCACGGCACTTCGTCTGGGTCCTGCACTCGGAGTGATCGTTGTGTTGGCCATATGGTCTGAGGCCATTGCATTCCTGGCAGGCCTCGCTGCTCATCAAATTCCGGGCTTGAGCGCCATGCCAGCCGCCCTTCTGTTGGGCCATGCGATCACAGTATCCGAAGGTGTCTTCCGGACTCGATGGCGTCGCCGATACATCCAGAAGAGATTGTCGCGGCATGTCCCATCCGATCTTGCCGAGGCGATCTGGCAGCGCCGCGATCAGTTCCTGCGGGGTGGCCGCCTGTCCTCACAGGACTTGCCGGCCACGATCCTGTTTGCGGAGATGCGCGGGTTTACGTTACATGCAGAAACGCGCAATGCGGATAGGTTCATGGAGTGGATGAGTACCTATCGGGATACGATGGCTCGGTTGGTGATAGATCATGGCGGCACGGTGGAAGGGTACTTCGGTGACGCGCTGAAGGCCACCTTCGGCGTGCCATTTGCCCGTGAACGTTCCGACGAGATCGGGCAAGATGCATCGAAGGCGGTTGCTTGTGCCTTGGCCATGGGCGAAGCGCTTCAAGTGCTGAATCGGGAGTGGGATGATCGAGGGGCTCCCGATATTGTCATGCGGGTCGGGATCGCAACCGGTGATGTGACGGCTGTGTGCATCGGGCACGCGCACTCATTGAAGTTTACGACCACGGGAAACGTGGTGCGATCTGCCGCACAACTGGTGCGTGACCTGGGTGAATCGGATGATCCAACCGCGAGTCCCTGTTCTTGCCGGATTCTGATCGGAGCCGCTACCGCTTCACATCTACGTGGGCGATTCCGGTTCTATCCAATCCGAGTCGGTGGTTCGGGGTCAGCACGGCTTTCGGAGCCAGTATATCGAGTGTTCGGGAAACACGACCGGGCGATCTTCAAGGATCAAGCAGATCCACGAGCCTCCTCACGCATTCCGGTAATGATGTCTGTCACTGTCGCATCTGAGCCCTCCGCGGCAGGCTTTACGACCAATGTCAGTAGTGGAGGAATGGCCATATGCCGGCTTGCCCGCCCCTTGTCGATAGGAGTCACGGCTGTGCTGGAGCTTAAAGTTCCCGGTCATGCCTGTCCTCTCACAACTACGGGGACTGTTGTCTGGGCCTATCAAGATCAGGCCGGTATCGCGTTTACCGCTTTGCCTCCATCCGATCAGGTCATGTGGGAATCGTTTCTGACCAGTCAAACCACAAAGCAGACTCTTTCGGCCGCATAACCAGCCGTCTTAGTTTCGATCGTCCATAAACATGGAAGAGAATTCCGCGGCATAACCGCGTTCTGCTTGATCTTATTACGTTAGATTACGACTCAAGACGCTGAAGCGATTCCATTCTACTTACTGCCACGACCATTGTAAGCCATTGATATAAGGTGACATATTGACCAACATTTGCGCCAGCCTGTTATGATAGGCTAAACCTGCCGCTAAAATACAAGAGGAAAGCAGTGGCCACAATCATCAAAGAGAAGAAGAGGCTGTTGCGAATTCCCTCCAGGGTCGTGTTGCCATTCGGCTATCAGATCTCTGTCAGGCAATTGTCTGACGCGGAGATGGACAAACGGGATGAGAACGCCGATGGAATCTGGGATGATGCGACGAAGACCATCTATCTTCGCAAACGGCTTCCAGTTACTCGCCGCAGGTATATCCTTGCTCATGAACTCGGACATGCCTGGCTGGACTGGCAACATCGCTACATGGACGACGGAAAAGCCAGTACCTGATCACTCCGACCTACCCAAATTCTCAGAAATTATCAGCTACACGATTGTCAGGATGTGCTCCCACTCGGCGGGAGTCACCGGCTGGACCGAAAGGCGCGACCCCTTTCGCAATAACACCATGTCTTTGAGCTTCGGGTCTTTCCGCAATTGATCCAGCGAAACGGGCTGTGAGAACTTGCGGAGGTATTTTATATCCACCATATCCCATCTTGGGGTGGATGGATCACTTTCAGGATCGTAGTGCTTGTCCTGCTTGTCAAACTGGGTGGGGTCGGCATAGGCGGTCTTGACGACCTCAGCGATGCCCACAATTGCAGGCGGATCAGCATTACTGTGGCAGAACAGCACCCGATCGCCGACGGCCATTGACCGCATGAAGTTGCGCGCCTGATAGTTGCGCACTCCATCCCAACCGGTTGTTTGCTGGGATGTCCTTCTCAAATCGTCGATGGAAAATGCCGACGGTTCCGATTTCATCAGCCAGTATTGTCGCTTCTTTGGCATGTCAGCCTCTCCTTATCTCGTGTAGTCGGCGCGCCGGCCTGCTGAAGAGGCGAACGAAGCATCGTCTTTGGGGCAAACAGATCGCTTCAACGGCTCGACGGCGGCGCGATGCGATAGACGCCTCCGGCGTGGTCCAGCACGTAGAGTTCACCGGTTTCATCCTCGCCAAAAGACGAAATTCTGAACGGTGTCTTCAGGGCCACGTCAGGGGTGCGGCTTGCCGTTCCCGCTTGCGTCTTGGATAACAGGAAAATCTCACCGCTGCAGTAGTCGCCGTAGAAATACCGTCCCGCAAGGCTTACCGCGCGTCCCCGGTACACATAGCCACCGGTGATGGAACAGCGCCCGTTGTCGTGGCTGTATTCGAGAACCGGCGCAATGGACTGGTTGGGTTCGCAGAATAACGCCGGAGCATAACAGTGCAGGCCCTCCATCACTCGCCAGCCGTAATTGCCGCCCCGAACGACGAGATTGACTTCCTCCCATTTGTTCTGTCCGACATCAGCGGCCCACAGATCGCCCGTCTTGGAGTCGAAGGAAAATCGCCAAGGGTTGCGGAGGCCCAGGGCATAAATTTCCGGCCGGCCGCCCCGCACGGCGAAAGGATTATCCGAAGGAATGCCATAGGGATCTCCGTGGTCGACATCGATCCGGAGAATCTTGCCCAACAGCTCGTTGGGATTCTGAGCGAGATTTCCAGGGTCCCCGCCCGAGCCTCCGTCGCCGAGGCCGATGTAGAGATAGCCGTCTGGGCCAAAGGCAATCATGCCGCCGTTGTGATTGGCATAAGGCTGAGGCACCACCAGGAGGATGCGTTCCTCGCGCGAGGCGTCGTTTGGGGATGCGCCACGGCGGTATTCCGCCACCACCGTGGCTCCGTCCGGCTTTCTGGTGTAGTTCACAAACAGACGCCCGTTGCGGGGAAACTCCCGGTGAAACGCCAGTCCAAGGAGGCCACGTTCTCCGCCGGAGAGGACTCGGTCGGTGATGTCAAGAAAAGGGCTGGGAAACAGAACACCCTGGTCCAGAATGCGAAGACGGCCTGGTTGCTCGACCACAAACAGCCGTGCCGTTCCGTCACCGGCATGGGTCAGAAACAGCGGATTCTCAAGATTCCCTTTGACGATGGGAATCAAGGCGATCATCCCGCGCTGGATGTCAGCCGAATCAGGGCCGGCTGCGCTGTGGTTCGGCGTAGCCGGATGGATCAGGAGTCCCACGGTGATGCAAAGGAACAAGGAGGACAGGCGACGGTGCATACGTCAGGATCTCTCGCGCGAGCGTGATTCGATGAATTCGATCAAAGCCCGGTAAGTCAGCTCTCTGATCCGGGCCTTGCCTGTACGCTGATGGTCGATATTGCCTTCCAGCCATACTCGTTCGGACAGGTGAGGAGCTGCTTCGTTGCACAACGTCCACATGCGATGGAGAAAGTCAACCGGTAGGCCGACCTGGATTCCCTCGGACTCGATACGGTCATCCAGCAAAGCGAGCAGATCGGAAATGGCTTGATCTGACCGATACGGCGCTGTGCTGAATCCGAACTGCTCGTTTGCATGGGTCTCCTGCGCAGCTTGATCGATGAGGTCACGCATGTATTCCTTGAGCAGCCCGATGACATGGCCCGATAGAAGGATCGGCGAGTCCATGGCCCATTATCGAACTTCTTTCGCAGAGGAGCAAGATTCTCATGTCACAGGTCGCGGTTGACCAGCCTGTAAAGCCTTCTCTATGATGGCCCTCTCTTTGAAAGAGTGTGAGCACTACTGCCGTGACCACGCCACCGACTGAACGATTCGAAATCGCGCTCAACACGCCCGCCGGCCGATTGACCTCGGCGGTCGATGTGCCGACTGCGTTCGTTCCGGTGACCGCTATTGTCCCCTTGATGAGGCGATTGGGAGAGGAGGCCCAGGCGCTGGAAGAAGCGAGGTGCTCGGAAGAGGGAAAATCTCGCTCGTGCCACAAAGGGTGCGCCGCCTGTTGTCGGATGCTGGTGCCGCTCTCACCACCGGAAGCCTTTGCCCTGCGGGAATTCGTTCGATCCCTGCCAGGCGAACAACAAGAGCGCATCGCGGCACGATTGGCCGAAGCCAAATCCGTCCTGCTGACGCACGGACTCTGGAATCAGCTCGTGGAGCTTGGCGAGGCCTCCCGGGCGCCTGACGACGACACGTTGGAACCAGTCAATCAGGCTTATTATGCCCTGCGGATGCCCTGTTCTTTCCTTGAAGACGATCTTTGTTCCATTTACGAAGAGCGCCCGGCAGCCTGCCGCGAATTGCTGGTCACGTCGCCGGCTGAACAGTGCCGGGATATGGCAAAGAATCCTGTTGAGCCCATCCCTGTGCCGGTGCGGATCGGCCCTGTTTTGGGATTGTTGTGGGGAGAGCTGACCAACACACCGCCCAGGCTGATTCCGCTACCCATTGCATTAGACTGGGCAGAACGGCACCAGCACGAGAGTCGCAGGACCTGGCAAGGGACTCAGCTGCTTGATACGGCGCTCGATAAGGTGTGGCGGTTCTTGAGCCAGACCTTTCAACAATCCGGGAATAAACCGCCGGCCAATGAGTCGACGGTGTAAATCACAGGGAGGAAGACATTTGATGCAGAAGCCCGTCATCGTCTGTTTGGATCTGGAAGGGGTGCTGGTGCCGGAGATCTGGATCAACGTTGCGCTGAAGACCGGGATCGAAGCATTGAAGGTAACGACTCGCGAGATGCCCGACTATGACAAACTGATGAAACAACGGTTGTCGATTTTGGACCGGCATAAGCTCAAGATCGGGGACATTCAAGAGGTCATCGGGAAGATGGGGCCATTGGAAGGGGCAACCGATTTTGTGGCATGGATCCGTGAACGGTGCCAGGTCATCATCTTATCGGATACGTTCTACCAGTTCGCCCTCCCGCTCATGCGGCAGCTGGGTTTTCCAACGCTCTTCTGCAATCAGTTGGAGATCGACGGTACCGGCCGCATCGTCAATTATCACATGCGGATGCAGAATCAGAAGAAGCATTCCGTCGCGGCCTTCAAGGCACTGAACTTCTTTACAATGGCGGCCGGCGATGCCTACAACGACACCGCCATGCTGGGCGAGGCGGATGCCGGGTTCTTCTTCAAGCCGCCCGATCATCTCCCCAAAGAATTTCCGCAGTTCCCGGTCACGCAGACCTACGGCGAGCTTCAGCAGCGCTTCGCGAAGGCGGGGAACCTCTGATTGCGCCGCAGCTGGCGGAGTGCGGTATGCCCGGTCGAAAGGGTGAGCCCTCACTCCGCAGTCAGTAGTTCCAGCACCCGCCGGCCGTACCGCTCAACCTTCACTTCTCCAATGCCGGGAATTTCCAAAAGCGCAGCGGATGTGACGGGCTTGTGGCTGGCGATCGTGCGGAGCGTCTTGTCGTGAAAAATCACGAAGGGCGCGACGCCTTCTTCCTCCGCGAGTTCCGTACGGAGGCGGCGGAGCCGTTCGAGGAGCTGGGGGTCGGCCATCGCGGCTTTCGGACCAACCATCGGCATCAGCCGTTGACGATCGGGCGGCATTGATGATGCGGCTCCTGTTTGCTTCGGCGCTTTCTCCAGATGGAAAGCGCGGCTTCCCTGCAGTACCTCTTGGCCGATTCTTGTCACCGCCAGGGTGGGATAGTCTATTCCTTCGACATGCAGATACCCTGCATCAATCAGCCCTTTCACGACCTGAGTCACGGATGCTTTCGACTTCATTTTGTAGCGGCCGTAGGTCGGACACTCTTCAGCGGCATAGGCCAGCACCATTTTCGAGCGGCTTCCCCGGACGATCTCGACGATGCGGCTGACCCCGAAGCGGCCCCCACACCATGAGACTGTTTCCATAACGGCTTTTGCACAGGCGTGCTCCTCATTGTCCGGTGCGCAGGTGTCTCCCGAGTGGGTTGTGGTGCAACAGTCGCAGAGGCCGCAGCGCTTCAAAGTCTGGCGGTCGGCGTCGCTGAAATAATTAAGAATCGCCAGTTGGCGGCAGGTCGGCGTGGATACGTATCCGACCATCTCGGTCAGGAGCGTTCTCATACGGTCGGCGCGACCGGTGCTGCCGGAGTCGCGTGAGGCCTGCTCGATGAAATATTCCTGTGTGGACAGATCGCGCTCATGAAACAGCAAGATGCAGGATGCCGGCAGCCCGTCTCGCCCCGCGCGTCCGGCTTCCTGATAATAGGCCTCGACACTGCCCGGAATATCGAAATGGACGACCAGCCGCACATCGGCCTTATCGATCCCCATGCCGAAGGCATTCGTTGCCACCAACACGCGAACATCGCCGCGGCGAAATCCGTCGTGGAGAAGCCGCCGTTCTTCATCGGACAGCCCCGCATGGTAATAGCCGATTGACCGGTGCGATTGTCGGAGCATACCCGCCACTTCTTCGACGGTCCGGCGCGTCGCGCAGTAGATTACGATCGCGCCTGTCCGACAAGCTCCGACAAGACGCTCCAGCGCTGCCAATTTATCCTGACGAGAGAGACAGGAACGCACGGATAGGGTGAGATTCTCTCGGCGAAAACCCGTGATCAATCGGAGCGGGTCGCGCAACGCCAAGCGGTCGCAGATGTCGTCTTGGACGCGTGGGGTGGCCGTTGCGGTCAAGGCGAGGCATGGCAGATTGTTGAGTTGCTGGCGCAGTTGTCCTAATTTCATATAGTCGGGCCTGAAGTCGTGGCCCCACTGGGAAATACAGTGCGCCTCGTCGATAACGAGCAACGAGATAAGGCAGGACCGCAGCAGACGAAGAAACCCCTCGTGCTGCATCCGTTCCGGCGCCAGGTAGAGGAGCTTGAGCCGCTGCAAGCGCAGCGCGGAGATTACTCCATCCCGTTCCCGCTCGGAAAGGCCGGAATGAAACGCGGCTGCCGCAATATTGCGCTGTGTGAGGCCTGCGACCTGGTCCTGCATCAAGGCAATCAGGGGGGACACGACAAGGGTCAATCCCGGCAGGAGGGTGGCTGGTAGCTGGTAGCACAACGACTTGCCCTGGCCGGTCGGCATGACGGCCAGCGCATCCCGCCGGGCCAGCACAGCGCGAATGACCTCTTCCTGCCCGGGACGAAACCCTGGAAAGCCGAACTTCAGCCTGAGCGGTCGCGTGAGATCATCCACGGTCAGAGAGAGACGGATTCAACGGCGTCACCTAGAAATTCAGCCAGAACTGCGCATAGGCCCACGTCTGGTCTTTGTTCGTTCCGAGGTTTTCGCGGATATACGGGCCGGTGAACAGATAGGAGAAGGATGTTTGAAAGGCCAGTTTTCCCTCCATAAACATGTGCGTCCAGGTGAAGTCCAGCTCGTCCCCAAGGTGATTGGTCGTATTGCCCACCTTCGAAAACACATAGACTCCCTGGCTGGCGCGGTACCAATTGTCTCGCGCGTTGGCAAGGTTCAAGTTGGTGTACCAGACTTCGATGTGATCGTCCCTGGTCGGCCGGGCTTGGAAGTTGGCTGACCAAGTGAGGGTGTTCTTCCAAGCCATGACGTCCATGTAGCCCATGTGGATGTGGTTGGTCGGATACAAATTTTCGAAGGTGTTGGCAGTGCTGCAGGTGCCATAGGCGGCATTCAACGTACAGTTTGCACGACCGTCACCGGAGGCATAATCGAAATTCAACGCGAATCGTGGTTTCCAGGCCAGGTCATAAAACGTATAGCCGATCCAGTTTCTCGTCGCCCAGGCATTGATGTGCAGACATTTGTCTTGTGTTCCGGGAAGCCCGCAAGGACTGAACGTCGCTGAGGTACTGCCCATTTGGCCGAACTGATAGACGATTTCGTTGGATAAGTCGAACCCACCCTTCTTGACAGCGATGCGGTTCCCAATCACATGACGAGTCTGGTTTCCGTGTTTCGGTGTCCCCAAGCCTTGACTACTATTGTTATCTGCTCCGAGGTTGTTCTTGTAATAGATGTAGAAGGGCTCGATCAGAGACCAGGGGACCGCCTTGATCTGGTTATATAAGACCAGCATGTCGACGTCCCCGTGGGCATTGTTCGCCTGGCCTGATACCGGCTGGCCAAGTGGGTTGATGTTCGGTCCACCGCTCCCGAGCGCCGCCCCTTGCGCAAGATCCGTTTCGGTAAGTCTGAACCAGCCCAGCGATGTATCCATAAATTTGGTGCTGTAGTTTGTCATGATCCCATCGAAGGAAAAGCCGGTGTTGGCCCAGTCGAAGTGGCCCAGCAGGCTCTGGTCGCCGAAGACGAGGTATTGCCGGCCCGCCTTGATGCCGAGTCCTTGAATGCCGGCGAAGTTACGAACGAGCATATACCCTGCACGAATCCCAAGCGAACAGGCTGTTCTGTTATTGACGAGAGCAGGCGCGCATGTATGGTTAATTGGGTCGCCGTTTCCTCCCCAGGTGCGCGAGTCGATGAATTCGAGATAAAAGTTCACGTCCGGAGAGAGATCATACCCGATGCCCAACCGTGTCATCTGTTGAACGAATGAATCATTAGCCGTCCCCGCAAA
Organism: Nitrospira sp.; assembly: GCA_015903945.1. Lineage (GTDB taxonomy): Bacteria > Nitrospirota > Nitrospiria > Nitrospirales > Nitrospiraceae > Nitrospira_D. The sequence continues at coordinate 28,577 of JABMDL010000062.1, forward strand.
GCGGTTGGCAATTCCCAGCGGACTGTTGCAGTTCCCTCCATTGCCGATTTCGCCTCCGAAACAGAGGTTGTTGCGGTATTCCGGCCGTACCCGCAGATCCGCGCGGATCCACAAATTCTTGATGTCGAAATTCCTGCCGATTTTGGGATCGAAGAGCTCGTATTGCTCCTTGAGGGGAATGCCGCGGCCGATGACAATGATATTGGTAATTCGTTCTCCCTCCGGCACTTCAAACGCTGCCTGAGCAGGTGGGGCGGACGCCAAGAATGTGGTGAGGAGCACTGCGGCAGCCCAGAAGCGGGCGAGCAGTCCAAGCGGTATCAAGCGTAGAGTGATGTCTGTGAACATGAGTCTCTGTCCTTGGCTGTGAGGGTCAACGAATAGAGGAAGGTCGCATGACGGGACTTTCCTTGGTCTAGAAATCTCCGCTTATAAAGGGAGTGCATGAGACACGGTCAGATCTGGCCGGGTTGGGTGCTGGATTTGTCCTCGGTCTGGTTGGTTGCGGCATTGATTTCTTCTTCGGTTTCTTTCATGGAAGCTTGGAAATCTTGTTCCGCCATTTTGACTTCTTGCTGAATCATATTGAGTTCAGGCTCAACGGTTTTTCGGAGATCTTCTGCGGCATCTTTGAATCCTTTGAAAGCTTTTCCGACCTGTCGTCCTACTTCCGGCAGCTGTTTGGGTCCAAACAGAAGAAAGGCGATCACCAGAATGATGAGAATTTCGCCAGCTCCCAATCCAAACATAGTGTGCAACCGGTTTGTGCGCGTGATTGAGGCAATGTTACATGCCCGATGCGTCACACAGCGTACAGGGCATTACCCTTGTTTCACTTGCCCGGATGGCGCGGGTTGCGCAGCAGATGGGGGCGTTGTTCCCGGTTGTGCAGTGACCTGAGCGGATGTGGTGGCCTGGGCTGGTTGAGGTTGGTCCGCCGGCGTAACATCGATGGCATCCGCCTCATGAACCGTTTTCTTAAATCCTTTGATGGCTTTCCCTAGGCCTTCACCCAACTGAGGGAGTTTGCCTGCGCCGAAAATGATCAATACAATGACCAAGATCAGCATCAATTCCATCCATCCAAATGAACCGAACATGGAACACCTCAAAAAGTCCGAGCAATGGGGTCAAAGACCTGATCGTGGCCATTCGGCAGGCTATACGAAGATCCGCCAGCAAGTCAAGGGAAGGAGACGCGCGGAGGACCATGATGGGGTTTGGGCTGGGGCGTCTCAGAATGGCTGAATAATGCCGCCCCCTAACACCTTATCATTGCAATAGAACACTGCCGACTGTCCCGGGCTGAGCGCTCGTTGGGGCTCATGGAATTGGATTCGTAACGCGGAAGGGTGAATCGGCTGGAGGGTGGCAGTCACAGCCGGTGTGGCGTAGCGGACCTTCACCGCAACCTCGGTCGTCGTATGGAGCAAAGACGGGGTAAAGAGATTGAGATCTGCAACTTCACAATGGTC
>JABMDL010000063.1 GCA_015903945.1 Nitrospira sp.
CCCCTCCGCCATATTCCACGTTCTGTGCGACCATCTTGTCGTAGCTCCTCACGGTAGCATACGGTCCTGCCGGCCTCTCTAGGAGCAGAGTCGCATGAAGATCTTGCAGAAATGGTGGCAATGGTTCTGGAGACAAAGCCGGCTGAATAAGATCATCATACTGGGGCTGTTTGCCGTAGTCGTGCCGTTCGTTCTCCCGACAGTCGTAGCCTGGTTCAGACCCACCATTCTCAAGGTGGGAGTGGCATTCTATACCTATGAACGTGCAGCCATCTCAGATGGGAAGACCACACGGTATTTTTTTGAAAAGCGAAACCTCGTGACGAATTGCAGCCTCCGGAAGATTGAGGAACCACTCCCCAAGGAACGCGCCATACCCCCTCTTGCACAATCCTGGGTGGTCCTCAAATTACTACTGGAAAATCCCTCAGATGAGAACATTACCAACCTCCGCATCGGTGTCAGATCGCCCGCCCTGAGTCCAACTACCCAACTATTGACGGCACCACATACCTACGCGACAGGCCACATGGAAACCCCTGCGCGAGACGCCCGCCGCTTTTATCTCATTTCCATTCCCGCCATTGCCGCTGGGACCTCCCTCGTCCTCAGTTTGAAAACTCCGATCGATGATCAACTTCGCCAATTCATCTACGTGGACCGCCGCACGGTAACTATTCAAGTACCGTTTGTCGCGGCAGACCAGTTTCGGGAATATCCCCCTATCGTCTCTCGAACCAACGCGGTGAAGATTTTGAACCGGGAGGGAGTCCTACGAACCGATGCCGATAAGACAACGGATGAAGCTCTCGTATTTACAAGGCTCTCTGAAGATGCACCGGATCCAAAGTCTGACACTTCGCCCTATCAAGTGCTCCCCCCATCAAAAACTTGTCCGGAGGGAGAAGCGGGACTTTGGTAAGTCGTTCCTGCCCCAACTGAACTATTTACAATCCAGTACTACCACTTTCGGTGGGGCTGCTACCTGTCTTGGGGAGTGGAAAACGTCCCGCGAATTATACTATCCTCCGCTCGACCTGACGATACTTCCAAGGAGAGGAAAGTACATGCCCACCGCGCCGCTCTCTCGGATGATCATCAATTGCATTCTGAACCGGGGACGCGCTGGACTGGAAGGTGAAGGATGCCTCTATGATATGGCGGCGCCGGACCGAGAACTGTCCGCGCCTGACAAACTCAGGACAGGCGATTATGTGAAGATTCGCTTGTGGCTGCCCGATGAAGATGCCCACATTGCCGTCGACTTGGCCGAAGTCGAATGGATCGAAAGTCACTGGCTCAAAGTCGATCTGTTATCGGTTTCCCCGGAGAATCAGGCCCGGCTCAATCAGTTCAAATCGTTACAGCGATCATCCTCCCGCGGACAGCGTACCAGCCAACAGGTTCTTATTCGGTTCTAACCAGTTTTATAAAACCGCCTGATAGGGCATCCCTAAATTCAGTATCCCTCTTTCGTCTAGCTGCTGCTACCTACACGGTATATTCAGAACTCACGCCTCAAGGGTATTCTGTCACCTGCTGATCCTGGACAGTCTGGACTCTCTAGCAAGGAGAAGCGAACCATGCAGAAGCAGCTCGGTAAGATCGGGGCCATCAGACGAGAAGTGCATGGGAAGCCCTGCCCGTTCTGCGGCGGGCACACCTACCAACTCGTACTCCGGACAGCATCCGCTACGGACGAGTCGGGGATTTTTGCTCGATGTTCCCACTGCCACCATCCGCGAAGATTCGACGAAGATTTTGGGCAAATCTTATGGATGTGATGCCACAGGGAAGGAGGACACTTACAATGTCATTTACGGCCTGGCGTGCCCGACGCATACACAGACAGCAAACACGGAAAGCACTACAAATGCTTGCCCTCAGCGGCGTTGTGCGTCCAAGTGATGTCGAATTGCGTTATTCGATCCCTCTTATCAAGATTAGTGGCACGCACACCGACCCTGAGGATCAATCCTCCTTCAACGAGCAGATGGTCCCGCCATTTTCTGAATCCTCCCCTCCATCGCCAATTAATGACGCACACCGCTCTCAATGGGTACGTCACGAGTTGCCTGCCGCGTCATAATATAGTTCCTGCATACGCCCCGATCCCTTGTGCCTTCCCTAGAGGCTGAGGTAAGATCACGCCTCGTCGGCGGTGATCCCACCTCACGACGTTGTCCGCCGTAACTGCGGACATGGTCCAATCCAAGCATAGTGACGTGGAGAGGTGGCCGAGTGGCCGAAGGCAACGGTTTGCTAAACCGTCGTAGGGACAAAATCTCTACCGAGGGTTCAAATCCCTCCCTCTCCGCCTTCTGTTGCAAACCCCTCGTCCGTCTTTCTCACTCCCAGCCTTTCGCCGATCTGAAATACCCCGGCACCGAGCCGTTACTCAGTGGCAGGAGATTTTTCTTGTGGGATCTGCCTTTGTATCGTATTGTACCTACACCCGCACGGTGCCACATTTGTGGGTTTCTGCATGCGGACAACACAGTTTTCGTGTCTCCCATTTTCAAGAAAGGATCTTCGATGCGTACATTTATCCTCAGTGTGGGAGCCTCACTCCTCCTGATCGCCGCGCCGGCGACGGCTACCTCACAAGAACCTGGAACGGAAGAGCAGAAGACCCTCTATGCTCTGGGGCTGGCCATCAGCCAATCGCTTGCTACGTTTTCCCTGAACGAGACTGAACTTGATATGGTCAGAAACGGCATGACCGACGGGGTCTTGAAGCGCACCCCGAAAGTTGATCTCCAGACCTACGGCCCTAAAATTCAACAGTTTCAGCAGACCCGCTTAACCGCCTCGGCTGACATTGAGAAAAAGGCCGGGGCTGCATTCGCCGCAAAAGCCGGAGCCGAAAAAGGCTCGACCAAGACTGAGTCTGGCATTATCATCACTCCCATCAAGCCTGGTACAGGCGCAACTCCCAAGGCCACCGATACGGTGAAGGTGCACTACCACGGGACCTTGATCGATGGAACGGTCTTCGATAGTTCGCTCAAGCGCGACCCCGCGACGTTTCCGCTCGACCAAGTGATCAAGTGCTGGACGGAAGGTCTTCAACAAATCAAGGTCGGTGGCAAGAGTCGCTTAGTCTGCCCAGCGAACCTGGCGTATGGGGAGCGCGGCATGCCTCCGGTGATCAAGCCGGGCTCCACGCTCATCTTCGAAGTGGAGTTGTTGGATATCGTCCAGAAAGAGAACAGCCAGAAATAGCCTCTGCGCGGCCGCCTTTTTAACAAAAAGGCGGCCGTTCTTCTCCTTGCAAACTTGACCGAAACGGCCCCTTCAGTTCACCCACCGTCATCCGATCCTCCTCGCACTCGCTGGCTGATTCTTAGCCTTCTCTTTGCCATCAGCGTCGTCACCTACATCGATCGCGTCAATATTTCAGTTACGGCCCGCCAGATGATGCCGGCGCTCGGCCTCACCGATCAGCAGATGGGGTTTGTCTTTTCCGCCTTCGTCATCGGGTATGCACTATTCCAAATCCCGGGGGGATGGTTGGGTGATCGATGGGGGGCGCGAGTCGTGCTTACCATCGGCCTCCTCTGGTGGTCCTGTTTCACCGCGCTCACTGCCATAGCAGCCACTTCACCACTCGTCGGTGCGGTGGGCATCGTCGGTGCGCTGGCGCTGACCCGTTTTCTCCTCGGCATTGGCGAAGCGGTGGCACTCCCGACCTTCAACCGTGCCGTGACTGATTGGCTCCCCGCCCATGAACGGGGATTGGGCATCGGCATTGCCATTGGGGGGATCGGCGTTGGCTCGGCCATCACCCCACCCATCACCGCTTGGATCATGGTGAACTACGGCTGGCAGAGCGCATTTTATCTTGCGGCGGCTCTAGGGCTAGTATTGGCAGTCATCTGGTGGTTATTCGCCAGGAATCGTCCGGCCGACCACCCCTGGGAAAGTACCCAGCGTCACACCAACGCCCCTGACAACACCTCAGCATCATCGCCTGCAATACCATGGGCGGCCTTGCGCAACACGCCGACGGTCTGGTGGCTGGTGCTGAGTTATGCCTGTCTGGGTTATGTCGCATATATCTACATGTCCTGGTTCTATCTGTATCTCGTGAATGTGCGCGGATTTAATGTGTTGCGCGGTGGATACTTTGCCGCTGCGCCATTTCTCGCCATCCTCGTCTCCTGTCCGCTCGGGGGATGGGCTACAGACCGTCTTGCCATTCGATTTGGACTGACCCACGGACGACGTGTCATCGGCCTCGCAGGGATGGTCTTAGCCTCAGGGTTTATCGCGCTCGGCGCCTTAATGGAATCGCCCTATCTTGCCATCGCCAGTCTCTCACTCGGCGCAGGCTGGCTCTATTTCTCCGTGGGAGCCTATTGGGCCTCCACCAGCGATCTGTCACAAACCCATGCCGGCAGCCTATCCGGGTTAATGAACATGGGGGCGAATATTGGAGGAACCCTCTCTCCCACGATTACGCCCTGGCTGGCCGACCAGTGGGGCTGGCCGGTCTCTCTGGCAACCGCGGCCTTCATTGCATTTATCGGCGGTATCCTGTGGCTCAACATAGATCCAGGCCGAGGTCTTGCTTCAAAGGACTGAGCCTTGAGGACTGAGTGCCGGGGCGAGACAAGTCTCAGCCCTCAGTCATCGCTACTGGTAATTGGCCGGGCTTGCCACTCCAAAGGCATCGTTGCTAGAGTGCGCGCCATGGCCATCCAGTTTCAGAAGAAAAATCCCCGTGCCACGATCGTGACGAAGTTCGGCGACATCGCCATTCGCTTCTATCCCGACGATGCACCACGCCACGTCGAAAACTTTGTAAATCTCGCCAAGATGGGATTTTTCGACGGCACGACTTTTCATCGCATCGTACCGGGCTTCCTTATTCAAGGTGGCGATCCTCTGAGCAAGCTGCCGGATCGCTCGCTCCACGGCACCGGAGGCCCCGGCTATTTCCTTCCCCCTGAACCGAATGATCGTCCACATAAGCGCGGCGCTGTTTCCATGGCCAAGATGCCGCGTGAGAGCAACAGCACCCGTGACTTCAACGACAACGGTTCACAATTCTTTATCTGCGTCGGGGAGAACAGCGGGTTGGATCGACGTTACACAGTGTTCGGAGAAGTCTTTCGAGGAATCGACGTCATCGATAAAATCGTCGCCGCCGCGCGTGATCAGGCGGACAATCCGCTGGATCCAATCACGATGACGGTACGGGTGAAAGAGTAGTACGTCCGCTTGAACGGAACGTGTTAGCGAACTGCCCGACATCGATAATTGAGGGGCCAATCAGGCGGGCGTGGCGCAGCGCCGCAGGCGGTCCATGATTGCAAGTCCGAGCCCTTGCTCCGCACAGGGTTCAGCATAAATGCGATCGAGCCCCAGTTCATCCAGCCTCCGTAGCGCCGCGAAGAGATGCCGAGCGGCTTCCCGAAGATCCCCGGACGACGACAGCACCTCGACTGTGTGAAACTGTCCAGCCAAGTCGCGCGGCTCAGACATGGCCAACAATCCCACCCGCTCACGGCCTCGGAGGACAGGCCATGCTCCTAAGGCCGGTAAGATCGCGACCGGAGTGCGTGTCGCATAGTGGCGCGGCGATTGTCCTGGCACGTGCACTGTCTCATCAGACAGTGTCGCTCGATCCACGGAACCGATGACCGCCTGAATTGCCTCAAGCGTCAAACTGCCCGGTCTCAACAGCTCAGGCCTCGCTCCGGCCAATGAGAGAATCGTCGATTCCACTCCGACCGAGCAAGGTCCTCCGTCCAAAATCAGATCGACTCGCTCACCCAGACCGTCGCGCACATGTTCTGCGGTCGTCGGGCTAACATATCCGAATGGATTGGCGCTGGGAGCGGCGATCGGTGTTTGGGCTGTTCGAATCAAGGCCTGGGCGATGGGATGATCCGGCATGCGGACCGCCACTGTGGGCAGCCCGGCAGTGACAAGATCGGGGACGGCCGGCTGCTTCGGCAGAATCAATGTCAGCGGGCCCGGCCAGAATGCATCCATGAGCCGCTGTGCCGACAGCGGCACGGACGTCACCACCGTTTCGACCATCGATCGATCAGCCAGATGAACGATCAGAGGATCAAAGGTTGGACGCTGTTTGGCTTCAAAGACCTTTGCCGCCGCGCCTGGATTCAGCGCATCACAACCGAGTCCATATACGGTCTCTGTGGGAAAGGCAACGAGACCGCCGGCCCGAATCATCTCCGCCGCCTGACGGATCGATTCCGGTCGGTCTCCCGCTAGCACTCTGCTTCCCACGTATGCCTTTCGTGATTGGCAATCAGCGAAGGGTGGACCCCATGTTGCTAGTACGCCGCCGGTTTCGAGAATGTCCGGTTCGACACCAAATCCAACACATGGAGACCATCGAAATAGGCCTCAGAGGACCCGAGTGCGATCATGCCAACCTGCCCCTCCTGCGGCAACACCACGTCCTCCACCGCCGCAACTTGAGCGCCATCCACGTACACCGCCAACCGGCCCTTGTCGAGATGGAGAAAATTGATCCGTTGTACGCGGATGGTGTGCCACGGCCCTGCCGCAAGGCGCGCAGTCACCTGCCCCAATATCGTCGACGTGCCGTTTAATACCTGCCTCGTCGTCACAATCCCGGTCGACGCCTGCAATGTAACGGAATAATAATTGTCAGCGTCACGCACCGCCAATGCGACACCAGTCCCACCGCCTCCGCCATCACGCGATGCTTTGATCTGCACCGTCACATCAGGATAGGTTGTCCGAATAGATTCAGCAACCAGCAGGCGCACGCAAGCCGGCTTCGCACAGGCGGCTGAACGAATGATCTGTCGCGCGCTAGATGGCGATTCCCCGTCAGTCGTCACCTCCCATCCGGCTGTCCCCCCATCCGGATGATTGAGGCCGACGAATCCGGAGGGAACGGAACCCAGGCGATCCTGATCGAAATTCCACTGCCACACGATATCTTGCTTGGGGGGCTTGGCATGAATGGCGACGTCGAGCACTTCTGGAGAGCGCGGCGAACTCGGCAGCACAATGGCGGCGGCCTCCGGTGAAAGCGCTTTGACGAGATCGTTGGCCAGCAACTGCTCCGGCAAGCCCTTCACACCGGGAATGGAATCGAGATCCTGTTTGACTCTCCGCAACCGGTCATGAAACCGCTCCGGATTGCGGGGAACCAGAAGAGACTCGACGGCCACTTGAACATAAACGGCATACAGCCGGTCATATGGCTGCTGAAGCAACCGAGCAGCTTCTTCCGCTTCGCGGTTTGCCTGCTGAAGCCAAGGATGGTCATACCGCCGTTCCCAGGATGCCCATTGCAGACGATCCCAGGCGAGCTCCGCGAGCACCCGTCCATACTCAACAGTCCCTGGCGCGACGTCTTTCAGCAGCCGTTCATGAATGAGGACGGCTTCCGTCGGGTCATTATTCCATCGCGTAAGGGCGCCAAGCCGCCGCCGCTGCACGGACGTCGCTCGATCCTGCCGCCCAATCGTGTCATAGGATGCGAGCGCTTGATAGAGCGCCTCCGCCGCCGGCTCATGCTCGTCCGATACAGCCGTCATTTCCTGGCGCCAGGTTTGCGCTTGAATGCTCCAATAGAGTTCGGACATCCGTTCAAGCGCCTCCGGCTCATCCGCTGCCAAGCGGCCTTTCGTCATCCCCTGTTTGAGAAACACCTGATAGGCATCGTCTCCTCTGAGCGCATGAGTTTCGGCATGCAAGGGATCCAGCAAGAGCAGCTTGGTCAGCCACGGACGCCGCTCAGTGTGAGACAGACGCACCACCCGGTCCAGCGTCTCACGCACGAGCGGCTCCACATCCGTCCGCTCCCACCATCGGGCAGAACCGGGAATCAGCTCACCTTTTATTAGTCGGTGATCAGGATCAGGGTGGTCGAATCGTCTCCCGGCATCTGGACGAAGGCCGTAGTAGGTGGTCGGAATGCGCGGCGCGCCCGACAGAGCCTCGTTCAACACCGCCTGGTCCACGGGGAATCCATATTTTCTCAGACCACTCACGAGCACAAACCGCGCGATCACTTCCCGGACCGGCCCAAAACGGCGCTGCGCGCCGTTGACCCACCAAATCTCCTCAGGCCGAAGAGCCAGGGGCGCGGACAGCGGATCCGTGTACACAACTTTCACATCAACGGCTTGCCCACGAACGGTCACCGCCTCAGATCCGGCCAACCCAGCTAGCGCGATCGATTGTATCGGACTGGCATGAACAACCGTGACCGCCGGCACCGGCCCGCCCTCCTGCCGAACGATAGCCGGAGAGAGAAATACAGCCGGTGGATATTCCTTCCAGTTTTCCGTCGATCGGTGGCGATTATGCAACAATCCAAATCCGACACCTCGGCCGACGGCACTGGAGCCACCCGACCCAGTCTGTTGCGCCACCATGTCTCGATGAGCCTTGAGCGTGTCATCCCAACACCGACGGACGGATTCAGGCGACAACCGTGCACGCCGGCTGCCGGGCGACAAGGATTCATCCCGGCTCAAACAGCCTAGATCCGCCATAGCCCAGGCTTCGGCGTTCTCGTTTGCCAACGCTGTGGCGTACTGGAAGACAAATCGGGAGGCATCTCCTCCCTGCCCCGCTCGAGGTTGGCTTGCCTGTCCGGATGGCGGAACGAGGAGTCCCCATACCAGAATCATCCAAACGATCAGTCGAAACGGCTTCATGAACGCTCCATCATTGTGTTTCACTTTCCGAAAGGCGAACCTTCAGAAAAAGGCCATACTCGCGTAGGTAACGGTGGAGTTGTACTGGTCGGTAATGCCTCGGTCGTAGCGAAGGACTTCACCCTTTTCCGCTTGGATCAATCGCAGCAGACTATAGATCGGGGAGAACCCGGAGATGCGACGCCGGTCCTGTTCCTTCTGAATATAGGCGGCAAATGCACCGGGATTAAGTTCCTCCACGTGCTTCAGCATTTCCAGATCATGTTGCATGGACCGGTGAAACGAAAAATCCGTCGGCGGCTCTTTGTCGCCGTACCGCAGACCGAGATGCGCCAACTCACCCGCCGCGATCACGCAACTGCTCCGCCCGCATCCGGCCATGATGTCACGCAAGCCCACCAGGAATGCGTCGATGGCAACGCGAACTCCCCCTTCTGAAAGATCGAGTGCTGAGAACGAGCAGAGAATGGGCACGATCGTAAATGGTCGCTTGTCCCCGAGGACGTGCTGGAGAAACGGTAGTTGAAACTCAATGGCATGCTCCGCCTGATGGCAGACATCCTCCTCGAACGATGCCGGAAGCCGGTCCTTTAGCTGCGACATGATCGGCTGATCTGTGCGGACCACCCCCAGCGGTGTTTCAAAGTCTTTGTCGGTCACGGCAAACAGCTTGGCCAACCCGGCATAGGCTGTTCCAATGATCACATAGACATCCGGCTGTGCTGCTTCCTGTAATTCCTTATACGCCCAGGCATAGACCGGCCCGGCTTGCTTAAGATCATACGTTGGCACGACAAGCCCTTTGATAAGTTTTCCCGCATTCTCGGACGGCTTGAAGTCCGGCCCCTCGCTCGACGTAAAAAATCCGGCGATCTGCTTCTTCAGTTTCGCTCCATCAGCTTCATAGCTGCGGCCGACGCATAGAGAAGGACGAAGCGGAGCCTGCCGATACTCGTTCCTGACTTGAACCCGTGCCGCTTCTGCCTGCGCACCTTCTAAAAACAGTTTCTGATCGAGGTCGGCGACCAGCTGCTCTACTTTAACCGGCATCAGAAATTCGCCGAACCGCTTGAGATACAACGCGCAGATGTCCGTGAGGGAGTGTTCGCCGTCGAAATGCTGCACGATGAAAAAATAGTTCAATGGCAGAACCAGCTTTTCTTTCCCCAGGCCAGTCGGGTCCCAGAGGACGATGTACTGTTCCTCGCCCTGTTTAATCGGCGAGAACTGGAGGTTCCGTAGAACCGGATATTGCTTGGGGTCTCTTGCAGCGCGTGTCGTCATGGCATCGATATTGTAGGGGACGGGCTTGGGATGCTGCAACTGACCGGAAGGGCTGGCTTAACTTTCCTGAGGCGGTTTGCGTTGGCTGCGCCGACTAAGAACGATGAGCACGCCAATCGTCACCATCAGAAGCCAGAGGGTTGGTCGGCCATACGACGCATCGGAGAATTCGATCAGGTCGGTCAGGCGTCCGATCAACAGCGACATGCGGGCCATCACGGTGTAGCCGAAGGCCGCGCCGAATGCGATCATCAGGAAGATCACTCCGGTTCTCGCCACGATCTTGCCCGGCCCACTGTGCTCGATCGAGAAGAAGAAGTAGAACAGCACTGAAATCACGCCAATCAAAATGATGATTACGTTGATGCTGCTCGACGGGTTGAGGAGATTCATCGAGAAGGTCACGCCATCTCCGCCAGCCATCGAAAGCAGCGGTCTGACGGTATCCTCAATCTGCCTCAAGATAAACGATGAAATCGTGCGTGGAATCGCGAGCCCCGATCCGACCCCCACGATAAAGGCGAAGGCGTAGCGGGACAGCCAGGCGGCTTTCGGCACATAGCGTGTCAGCATGAGCATACCGATGGCGACAGGAATCAACAGGGCGATCTCGCCCTGCTCGAAGATCGGCTTGACGATCAAATGTACGATAACCGTGTCGTACGCCTTCACGATGGTGTAGCCGACCGACACGCCCACATAGAGATGTTCCGCCAGCTTGAACAACGGGTTATCTTTGTACAGGAACGTGAAGATACACAGGGTCAACCCTGTCGCCACCCACGCTCCGAATACCGTTGCGTCCATAATCTTGCTTATCTCCACCACCGAAAGATGACCGATACTCCTCTACTCACCCCAAAGTGGTCCGGATGAGTCCCCTACTGCGCGCATACAACGAGCACCTACCGTTCTGATAACAATTCGATCAAGTCCCGTGTGCGCGCTGGGCGAGCACGGGGGACTCGCCGGGCCGCTTACCCACTCTGCTGCCGTGCCGCTCGTCGCATGCTGAAGTAAAAGAGATTGCAGATGATCACCAGGATAATAATCGCCACATGCGTCGCCGACTGCGCATCCATGCCGGCCACAGCCTTGCCCTTCTGATCGATCAAGCTTTCGTATTCCGCCGCACCACGCAGGCCGCCGATGAGGCCGTTGATCTGCCCGCTTCTCAATAGGGGATATAACCCCGGCGCCATGACCCCCGTGCAACCGCCCCCCATCTCAAACTTGTACTTGTCCTTGCCGAATACGTACCAGGCTTCAACTCCCGGATTGCCTGCGCCCAGACTGACCATATACGTCACATCTTTCAAACTCTGCACACCGTCCAGCACCGGAAGCCCCTTCGTCGGCTTGCCGCCGTAATCGCTGGGAAAGGTGTTGTAGAGATTCTGACCGAGGTTGATGATGACGGCCGTGTTGCCGGGACTCCAGCCGAGAAAGACATAGTCCTTGCCGTTTTCTTTCCCCATCTCCTTCGCCACCTGGGTCACGATTTGATCGGCCAAGCCGGTGCCCGTCACCCACAGCGTCATCGTCACTACACGCAGATTCTTCCGGAAGGCGTGCCGAAGCAGCGCGATCGCCTGCGGATGCAATTCCGGTTTCGAGGCCGGGTCAAAATCGAACGACATAAAAAACACGGACCGCTCCGGCAACGATTCGATATGGTTGTAGACGCCGCGCACTTCAGAGGAAATCTTGATCGGAAGCCCGACCGGATAAAGCAAGGGCAACAGCGTGCAGAGACCAATCACCAGGAAGATGATCCGCCGGTCTATCTTGAGCATTCTTTCGGAAAAATTCATAGACCGTGCCCCGTAAAGCGTGAAGCCCACTTCGCCGACTCAGCGAGGCGAGCGTATCTCGTCCGGAAAAGTCTGCGCTTCACGAGATGCGACCGACGCTTCACGTTATTCCTTGCCGCCCCCCAGATACGACCGTTCAACGCCGAAGATGATCTTGAACGATAAGGCCACTGCGCCGAGGCTGACCCCGATCAGGATGGCGCGACGCACCGAGGCATTCAGCACATTCAAAATCCATTGCGAGACATCGCCGCTCAGAGGAATCAGATATTCGCCCAGCGGGACGCGGCCCATCATGACGATCACCGCCGCGATCAAGAGCACCGCGGCTTCTCGGCTCCTTGCCCGGAACGACCGATAGGCGGCAGAGGCGATGAAGAAAGCCAAGATTGCGAACATGGTACCCTGCAGCGGCACCAGCATGTAGGAATAGACCCAGCCGAACGCGGTGGCGGCCCCTTCGACGCTTTCCTTCCCGTTGGCCCAAAGTCCGACCGCAATCGTCCCCAGCATCCCGGCATAAAGCACGAGGCTATAGCCCCACCCCTCTTCCTTCCTTCTGATTTTGGCCGCATGCTGATGGAATAAACTCGTCACCCCCAAGACCAGCGCAAAGCCGCCGACGATCTGCAGCCATTTAGTCGCGGAGGTCAGCAGTTGTTCTGAGGCCGGATGCGGCACGTAATACTGCCCGGCGAAGAGCAGCCCGGTGATCATCGTAATCAGCAATGGTAATTGCCGGCGCAGGAAGATCATTTCACATCCTTGAAGAAGTCCAGAAACAGAGACGGCCATTGCGCGCCCGTGACAACGCCGATCGTCGCCAACACCGTGCCGATGACGATGGCACTCAAGATGATCGCTTTCCCGATATCCTGCCCGCGGAGAGTGCCGATCTGAACCGGCTCTTTGGACAGATAGGCGCTGGCGGCGTAC
>JABMDL010000064.1 GCA_015903945.1 Nitrospira sp.
TCGAAACTTTTCATGCCAACAGCCGGTCACCGATCCCCGCTCCGTCGCGGACACCCTGCACGCGCACACGGCCGGCTCGGATCGTCGTGGTCATGAACCCAAATTGTTGCAAGGCAGGCAGCTGGCCGGCCATGCCACCGTGTATGGGACAGCTGCCTACACGTCGCGCATGATCGGACAAGCCGGTGACGCCGCGCTCGCCAGCGGCTTTACGGCGTTGGGCACAACCGGCCTCGTCGTGTCGCGCCTGGGATTCGGCACCTATCGCGTGACCGCACAAGAACCAGAGCACCGAGAGGCCCTCAAGAAGGCCTTGCGCACCTCCTGCAATGTCATCGATACCTCGACCAATTATGTGGACGGGGACAGTGAGCGCCTCGTGGGGTCCGTGCTGGCGGAACTCATCGGAGCCGGCGACATACGGCGTGAAGAAGTCGTCGTTGTCTCCAAGATCGGCTATGTACAGGGGCAGAATCTCAAGCAGGCCGAAGCCAGGGAGAAATCCGGCGCGCCCTATCCTGAGATGGTCAAGTATGGAGAAGGCGTCTGGCATTGCATCCACCCGGAATTCCTGGCGGACCAATTGCCCCTGTCGCTGGACCGCCTTGGTCTGGCCACTCTGGACGTCTGTCTCTTGCACAATCCGGAATATTTCCTATCGGAAGCCGCGCACCGAGGCGGGAGCGATCTGTCGGAACTTCGCATGCAGTTCTACAGTCGGCTCGAACGGGCGTTCGCCTATTTCGAGTCGCAGGTGGCGGCTGGACGGTTACAGTATTATGGAGTCTCATCCAATACCGCTACAGCGCCGGCCGACGACCCCGAAGCGACTTCGCTCTCCCGCATGATCGAGGCGGCGCAAGCCGCAGCCCGCTCGGCAGGCACCGGAACTCATCACTTCCGCGTCGTGCAACTGCCCATGAACTTGTTCGAGTCGGGAGCCGCCATGACGGCCAATACAGGCGTGTCCAATCTGCAGACCGTCCTGGACTATGCGCAACAAGCCGGCGTCGCCGTGCTGGTGAATCGACCGTTGAACTCCATGCCCTCTCCGCAGAGCGGGATGCTGCGCTTGGCAGATCTCCCGCTGGAGGACGCGCCCATCGACGTGGCCCGCCAGCTTGACGCTGTCGGCGCAATCGAGCAAGAATACCGCGGCTCGATCGCGCCGGCGGTTCCATATGACGGGCGCGGTGCGGCGCCTGCCGAGTTTTTCAACTGGTCAGAGGAATTGTGCGCCCTACGCCCCAAGATCCAGGGTCTGGAACACTGGGAACAGATCGAACATCAGATGATCGCTCCACGAGTCAACCAGGTACTGCAAACACTGTCCCGCGATCTGACTGGGGCCCCGTCTGAACGTTGGGAGACTTGGCGGGACCGTTATATTCCTGAACTCCTCACCCTGCTGCGCGGCCTGCGGCGCGAAGCTGCCGAACGGAGCCGTGTTCGTACCGCTGCGGTCGCCCGTGTGATCGATCCGTTCTTGCCGGAATCCCGCCGGGGCGAATCGCTATCGAGAAAAGCGCTCTGGATCCTTGTCGGCACACCGGGCGTCACTTGCGTTCTCAACGGCATGCGGACGCAGCAGTACGTCGATGACGCTTTGGCCGTGCTCAGATGGGGAGCGCCACCACAAATCAGCGCCGTGTATGAACAGGTGAAAACCGCAGCCTTGTGATTGACGGTGCGCCATCTTACCGGATAGATACAGAGGAGGACGTATGCCGCATATGAGAAACGTGGGAATCTTCGGCGCGCTGGCCTTGGCCACGCTGCTCACTCAAAGCTGTGCCACTCAATCAGGATCCGGGACGGGAACTGAACGGACGCAAGCTGAGCGAATCGGTGAGCAGGCGATTAAGGAGGCCAACTCAACCGGTGCTTCATCCGGATCACGAACCAGTCCGGAGATGCAGTCCGAACTGTCCTCACGAAATGCGTCGGGATTGTCTGCGGGACTGCTGATGGATGCGTTGTTCGACTTCGACCGGGACAACCTGCGCCCCGACGCCCTCACAATCGTGGAGGCCAATGCCAAGCGGCTGCAGGAGCAGCATCCGGCACGCGTGCTGCTGGAAGGCCGTGGCGATGAAGTCGGGACGTCCGCCTACAACCTCGTCTTGGGCGAGCGTCGCGCCAAGACCGTCAAGCACTACCTCCAACAGCTTGGCCTGTCCCTCGAAATCAAAACGACAAGCTACGGCAAAGACCGCCCGCTCTGCTTCGAGCACAGTACCGACTGCATGCAGAAAAACCGGAGCGTGCATTTCGTGGTCAAGGAGTAGCCACGCCGCCCAGCTCCCGACTTAACCTTGTCTGCTTAGGTGACGGAGCGGCTGGCCGGGCTTCTTGAACCATAAGCCTGCGGGCCTGTGCTCAGAGAGTACGACTGCTCTCTCCACGGCCGACGGAAGTTACGGGGTCACTCCATGAGTCCGTTGGTGTGTGAAGAAACTGATTGGTGAGATTACTTGGACGCCCCGAACAGGTCACTCCAGACCTTCAGGAAGTTGCCGGTCCTACGGAGGTCTTCAGGAGAGCTTTTCTTCCTCGTGGTGGCCGGCCGGCGGGTGCTCAACCACTCGATGCGATCCGCCACGTCGCGGTAGTCCGGCTCTTCCCTCCTGATCCAGCGATACGCTTCCAGAGTCTCTTCCACCCGTCCCAAGGACTCGAGCGTGCGCCCCAACACATAGAGAATCTGAACGGTTTCCTTCGGAGACCCGCCAGGAGCCGAGAGTGCGTTTCGAAACGCCGCCACTGCGTCTTCCAACTGGCCGATCATCTTGGCACAGAGCCCGATCTGCGCATACGCTTTAAGGGCAAGAGCCGGATCAGCTACCGCCATCTCGAGCTGAACGATGGCAGCCTTATGCTGCCCCGCCTGTTTCAGCGCAAGTCCGCGCTCATACCGTTCCGCGGGAGACACCACAGGTTCAGCTGAAGCTTCGATCGGTTTCAGCATGATTTCCTTCCAATCCCCACTGCATAACAACTAAAGAAGAGAACCTATCAGCCTTACAGCACAAATTATGCCACCAGAGGGGGGAACAAGAGATCCGATTCACCCAACAATGATATCAAACTTTAATATATCCAAGTATTACGCCTGGTTCAGGGGTGGCCCCTGTCCTCGATCACCTAGATGACCAAGCGGAATCAGGCGATCTGCCAAGTATTGGCTCCCCTGTTCGCTTTAGAACACGGTACTACGGCACCTACACAACGCGATCGAAAGAACCACGAAGATACCGGGGAAAGCACTACTTTTGACTGCCGGTGAGGAGACGCTGGAAGTTACCGATCACACCATTGAACCAAGAATCGTTTCCTCTGGTTGGGTCCCGTCTTGTATTCGCCTGCTTCGGAGTCTGCCTCAATTTCTTTAGCCGATCGGCGACGTCTCGGAATGTTGGTGTCGACTGACTAATCCGGCGGTAGACCTCACATGCTTCGTGTGTCTCCCCGATGGATTCGAGGCTTCGCGCCAGATAGTACCGTACCTCAATGAGATCCTTTGGTAAGGCCGCTTGATCATTCAAAGCAGTACGAAATGCGTGTGTCGCTGCCTGGGGCTCTCTCATCTTCATATAGCAGAGTCCAATTTGCTTATAGGCCTTCAGCCACATTGACTTGTCTCTCGCTGCTGAATGAAACATATCTACTGCTTCTTTCAATCGTCCCTCGTCCTTAAGAACCATCCCTTGCGCATAGACCTCTTCTGGCGAGTCAATGGGCAGACCTGAGGCCGATTCTTCGATAGGCATTGCCGGCCTGGCTCTTGGAATAGGATCATCCAGTTCACTCGCATCCAATGGAGCTGCCGCCAGTCCGTCCAGTTCTTCTTTGGCGGACAGAGGCAGAATTCCTCCCTTGCTTCGGTCAAGAGCCGCTTGGGCCACCAATTTCGAGGTAATAACTTTTGCCTGCTCGGCGTATCCATAGGTCAAGGCCATGTCGGATATCTGGTTGATCAGTCGTGGATTTCCCCGGCTTAAACAATGTACCAGTGCACAGGCCTTATTCGTAAAGAGGGACGGATCCCCTCCAGCAACTTGTATTCGATGGCGAATACAGTTGCCAGTGTCGATCTCTGACAACGGTTTCAGATGGTAGTCGACAACAATCCGTTGGGCGAACTGAGTCATATCGATCCGTTGTAGCAATGTATGGAGATCCGGCTGGCCGGACAAGATGATCTGCAGCTTCAAAGTCGTCCCATCGTTCAGGTTGGAGAGGAGCCGGAGCTCTTCAAGCAGTTCAGCGCCTAAATTTTGCGCTTCATCCACGATAAGAATCACCCGTCGATGTTGTTTTGATTCCTGAATGAGATATTCCGAGAACAGGTGATAGGCTTCGATCGGATCCAGTCGCTTGACGCTCAATCCCAGGGACAGCAGAATCCAAGGCAAGAGATGCTCGACGTCATAACGTGCGTTTGTGACCAATCCAATCTTGTGCTTTGTTCCGTGCTCAGCGATCAGCTTCTGCAGCAGGGAGGTTTTTCCCATCCCAGGATCACCTGTGAGAACCATAAACGGCGCCTGGCTCAGGAGACCATATTCAAGCAGGCTATAGGCGGCCTGGTGCTCCGAACCGGGATACAGAAAACTGCTAGCCGGTAAGAGTGCGAATGGCTTGGTCTTTAAGCTGTAAAACAATTCGTACATGGCCGTGTCGATCAACCCCTGATGTCATCACCTACTGAGACAACATGGCCTTCATGTCGGCAAGCGTCAAAGACGATTGACCTGCTTTGTTCAACACAGTTCCCAAGACAGGTCTCGAATTTCTGACTAACCCTAGAGCCCGCTGCAACTCTTCGCCCGTCGTCTTCCCCTCCTCTACAACCATGAGAAGTGCGTCCGTGTAGGGGGAGAACGCCAATACGTCCGCCGTGTGAAGCAATGCGGGGAGATCAAAGATCACGATTCGAGAGGGATACCGATGCTTCAACTCTTCGACCAAGGCCACCATCTTCAGCGACGTCAGGATTTCGGTGGAACTCGAGATGGCCCTCCCTCCCGGCAACAAGACGAACCGTCCGATTCCTGGATGAAGGAGCAGGTCTTCAAGAGGCGAGGCGTCCAGCAAATAGTCCGCGAGCCCACGGCAGTCTTTCACACCAAACACACGGTGCACGCTGGGATCCCGAAGATCCGAGTCCACAAGAAGCACGGTCTGCGTCGTTTCCATGGCGAGGCTGATCGCCAGATTGACGGCCGTCAAGGTCTTGCCCTCTCCGTACCCTGGGCTCGTAACACCGAGCACATTCCACCCGTTTTCTCGAAGTCGATGCATGACCTGCGTTCGAAGAATTTTGTAGGCATCGACGAACGGCCCTTTATTGTAAGCGGCCATGACCCGGTGTTCACGAAGAACATGAAGTGGGATGGTGAGTGACCTGGTCCGCGTATAGGTGATGGGAGGCGGCGCCATGTGGTCGGCAGCCCGACTGGGAGTCGTTCCATTGGAGGAGCGAGAGGCAGTCGCCTTCACATCCTTATACAGCTCAAGTGCGGTTCGAATTCGATCCATGACGTTGCCTTAGGTTAATCCATGCCAAACCGCCTCAGTGCGGTAAACCACAACACATCCAAAGGAGCCACGAATACATGCAAGAAGAGTAGAATCGTCGCCAAAATACCTACTCCCGCAGCTTGAGAGATGCGCCGTCGTCTTCGCACCCGAGACACATCTACTTCATTTGGCATAAAGGGAATCACCGCCAACGGGAAATGTTGCGTTAAAGAGGCGAGCTGTTCCGATGTGCGAATTGAATGATCGAGTGATTCCACCGCAGCTCCTGAGCCAAGTCCTGCCCCTACGGCGAGGATGAAACCAAGCAGCACGATGGCCAGGCGATTCGGCTTAAACGGCCTTTCAGGAAGGCTGGGGGGATCAATCAGCGAAAATCGCTCACCTTTCCGCTGTACCTCCAAACCTTCCGAAACCTTCGCTTCCAACAACCTTGACCGGATCTCCTGATACTTTTGTCCGGATGTATCACGATCCCGCGTCAGCTCCAGGTACTCCGGCTCAATCTCTGGGGACCGTTCCAAGCGTGTCGCGTATTCATGCAATCGACGTTTGACATCCATACGGGTGTTCCGAAGTGCTGCCAAAGACGAGGAGGCAGAATTCATCTGCGCCTGAAGATTGATATAGGCAGGATTCTCCGGTCGCTGCTTGATCGTCTTGCTCGGCATGGCTCTCAGTCGATGCATTTCCTGCTCGAGGGCGGCAATCTTTCTCCTGGCCTGTAGGATATCGGGATGTTCACTCCCCAGTCGTTCCGAGTCGGCTGCCAAAGCTGCGCGCGCATCGATGAGTCGCTTGGAAGCCTCCTCCGCATCAGGGACCTGACCGGTCTCCTTCTCCAAGGCTTCGATCTCCTGTCTCATCTTGAACACGTCCGGATGATCGGGGGCGAGATTGGCTGCGACACCCGCATACTCAGCGCGAAGTGCTCGTAAGCGTTCCGTCGAATCCAAAATGCGTTCTCCCGTCACGGATAAAATCGGCGTGTTCGGCTTGATCGTTGCCAATTCTCCTTCAAGATACGTTTTGCGTTCTTCAAGGCTTCGGATCTGTTGGTCGACCTCCATCAGCTCGCGCTCAGCTTGGTTCATCAGCTGCTGATTCAGGGGCGTCAGCTCCGGAAGCGCCCCATTCGCCCGCTGTTTAAACGCCGCAATCTTTTCATCAATCTCGCTGATATGCTGCGCAAGATTTTCCGCTTCTTGCTGAAGAAAGGATGTGGCTTCCTGCGCTTGCCGCTCCCGGCTCTTCAAGTTTTCCCCCAGAAATAAACTGGTCAGCTCATTCGCCACTTTCTGTGCTAACTCCGCAGATCGGTTTTGATATGCCACTGTAAAAGCAATGGTAGCTTTGGTCGGATGCTGTGTGCGCTTGTCCACGACATCAGCACTGATCACTTCTACTTCAATGTCTCTAACAACATTCCTCACTATCTCCTCAGCAGGACTGTTCTTCCGCTGATCCTCGTAGAGATTGAATTGCTCTATCACTTTCCAGAGTGTGGTGCGGCTCATCACCTGCTGCTTAATCGTTTCAATCCTCTGATCCGCATAGCTCGTGATAGTTGATCGCACGAGGTCGGACGGGATCTCCTGCTCTTCGATTAATATGGTGGCCGTCGACTTGTAGGTCGGTGGCCAGAAAAATGCCACAGCCAGAGACACAGACAAGAGCCCCAGGCTGACCAACAGGATCACTTTACGGCGTCGATGAAAGACCGCAATATAGTCCTTCAAACTCATGGTGTCCGTGGATGCCTGCATTGAAGCGTGTGCCTGTGCCATAGCCTCAGCGAGAGAATGACAGTTTGGGCGGATGGTACGTCACCATGAACGTCGTGGCATGGGATTGCGCTGAATCGGCAGCCGCGTCAATACCGCGCCATCGATACATATAGGTCACTTCTGCTTCCCACCATTCGAGAAACTTCCAGGACAGTTTTGGTGCGACGCTGACATAACGGTTATCCGGAAAGACTCCGCCAGTGGAGAGTCTTGTCTGTCCTGACGTGAGGACTCCCACCACATCCAGAGAGCAGGTGAGAGCTTCGGAGACACTATAGGTACCCGCCACTTCACCTCTGTTGGTTTCAATGAGTAACCCCAGTCCACTGGGAACAAGATCCCGTGAGGCAGACACTTGTACTGTGGCTCGCTCCCAATTCTTCGTCATTCTCGCTCCTGCCAACCACACAGTATCCCGGGCTACGATGCTGCCACTCGCCGTCTGCGTGCTGGAAAATAGAAATCTAGGACCGCCGTAGATGGTTCCCGTCAGCGATTCATCAAAGGCATGCGTCAGACTCATGTTGATCCCAGGAAAGTTGGCTCGAACTGGAGATGGAGAGTCGATAGTATGGAAATCCACATACGACCCGGATACCTGGGCTTGACTCCGCTCAGTAAACTGATACTGGAATCCACCAGAACCGCCCACCAGTCGGTAGTCCACCAGTCGGTCACTCTCATACGTCGTGTCGGATAATTGTGCGCTTGATTGAACGGACAGCTTTTCGGTCAAACTCCTCGTCCAAGTAGGATGCGCAGTCCACTGATTGCGCTGAGCAAAGCTCAGCACAACTCCTGTCGCCTGCAACTCTCCCAGCAGCGTATTGTCTCGAGTAAAGCCACCGGTGAAGCCCAGGAGATCTCTCTCGGTCCGATAACGTACCGACACGGGGGCAAAGGCATTCGTGAATCGTCTATCCTCCCCACCAAGGTATCCCACAAAATCTGCGGCAATCCGGCTGCTGACCTCCAGGCGCTCGGTCTTGCCGGCAAACTCCGTAGCAGGGGTAACCCAATATCCATAGGTGTGTTCGTGGCGCAGCGGAGTCAAGAGCAGGTTGCTGTTATAGACCCCTTTGACACCGACAGATGGAGCGAGTGACCACTCGGCAGCCTCGCATTGCGGTGCCACCTCAGACACAATGATCGTCACCGCAAGCAGG
Source organism: Nitrospira sp. (assembly GCA_015903945.1). Classification (GTDB taxonomy): domain Bacteria; phylum Nitrospirota; class Nitrospiria; order Nitrospirales; family Nitrospiraceae; genus Nitrospira_D. The sequence continues at coordinate 8,495 of JABMDL010000064.1, forward strand.
GCTTGGGTGGCCTCTCCCAGGATCCATCGACGACGTATCCCTTTGCAGCTCGGTGGCATATCCGCGGCGGGCGTCAGGGCACCATGACAACGTCGCCGCGCTGGAGAACGATATTTTGGTCCAAATCCTTGCCTTTCCGAACATCTCCGTAGCGGAAGGGAATGGCCTGTTGCCCTCCCCTCGCTCGGCGCATAACCTTAATATCGTTTTCTGCAGCAAACGGGGTTAATCCACCGGCGAGGCTCAGTGCCTGAAGTACGTCGGTGTAATGGCCGACCAAGTATTCTCCTGGCTTATTCACTCGTCCCACCACGTAGACTTTGTAACTGATGACTTTCGTGACCGCCACGGACACGTTCGGATTCGGGATATACTTCGTCAGCCGCCTCACCAGATCACCACGAATTTCATCAACCGTTCGATCCTCGGCCTGGATATCACCGACGAGGGGAAAAGAAAACATCCCGTCAGGACGGACAACAACCTCTCGCGTGAGCTGTTCATCCTTCCACACAGAAACCAACATGACATCCTCGGCACCCAGGCGATATCCCGGATCAACCTGCGCCGCGAGAGCAGCTGTCATGGCATTGCCTGAATAACTCGGCAGTCCAGTAACCGTGAGACCAACCGCCAAGATGAATGAACCCATTAATCCTTGAGCCGAACGAAACATCGATTCTCCTTACCCTCTTAGCTGTGCGAGGAGCTGTTCTGCCTCCCGACGCCCCTCAAACTGATCGGCACTCTTTAGGGCTCTTGAAAGATAGGTACGGGCCTCTGCCCGTTTTCCCGACTGCAAGAATGCTATCCCAAGATGATAATTCAGGACAGACATTTCAGGAGATTTGGCAACGGCATGTTTCATCAAACGGATAGCCTCTTCGTGTTGTCCCATTTTGAATCGGACCCAGCCGAGAGTATCGATAAAGAGAGGGTGCGGCGCCTCTTTCTCAAAATCACGGCTGAGGCCGAAGGCTTTCTGTAAACTTGATGGATCACCTTTGTGCTCGATGAGAAAGACCGCTAAGTTATTCGCGGCGAGGAGATTGCGAGGGTTGAGGCGCAACACCGTTTCATACGCAGCCATGGCGGGATCAACCTGTCTTTGCTGGGAATATGCAGACGCCAATAGCATGTACAACTCTTCACTATCCGGATTGGCTTTAAGACCGTCTTCGAGAATCTGCACTGCCTCATCCGCCTTCTTCTGCGAAATTGACAGCGTTGCCCAGTTGAGCCAGGGGGTCATCCACTTAGGGTTCAATCGCGTTGCCTCACGGAATCGAAGGACAGCCCCCTCGTGCTCACCCATGAGTGACAGCACCTCCCCCAGCAATCCGTGGGCAAATGGATGGTCCGGCCGAGAAACAAGGGCTGATTCCAATCGAGCCTTCGCGCGGAGTGTCTGGCCCTGAGCCACTTCGAGTTTCACGAGAAATGATAGGGGCTCTGGTTCGTTCGGAGCCAGAGCTGTCGCACGTTCATAGGCTCGAGCGGCGTCAGCCACGCGGCGCTGCGCCTCGTAAAAACGCCCCTCGGCCACCAGAGCCACATAATTCCCGGCTGATGCATGATGACGAAGCCGCATGAACGTCTGTTCAGCCCCTGGCCAGTTCTTCGTCATCAAGTCCAGCGTCATCAGCATGTCGAGAGCCGCCATATCATCGGGACGCTGCTTCAGCAAGTCGTCCAGTCGCGCACGGGCCTGCTGATAGTGGCCGCGTCTGCTCTCCAGCACTGCGAGGGAGCGCTTGGCATCCACCTGATCGGGATAGAGCGCCACCGCGCGCTCAAAACTTTCCTTTGCAAGGTTGGTCTCGCCGATGAGTTGATAGGCCTGACCCAGGAGATACTGAACCGTGGCTAATTCGGGCTGATCGTGCAATACCGTGCGAAATGCCTGTACGGCCTCTTTCCCATTCCTTCTGGCTAAGGCCATTCGTCCCGAAAGAATCAGGCCGTCGGAAGAACGGCCTGGGCTTGACTTCCTGCGATGAAGTCCATCTCCGCCAACTTCACTTTGGCTTCAAGGCCGGCCGGTTTGTCGGTGTATTCCTTGACGATTGTGGCGTATTGCTGGCGAGCTTTCACCTCCTGTCCACTTTTCCTGTAGAACGCAGCGAGGCCGAACCGTATTTTGCTCGAACCCGGCATCTGCGCTGCGGCATCGAGGAGTACCCGCTCACCAGAAGGAATATCCTTTCTGCTCACAAAGAATTCTGCCAGCACCAGACGACGCTGTTCGCTGTCTGGATCCAGCGCCACCGACTCTCGCAGGACAGCTTCCGCCCCGTCATGAACACCCTGTTCTATATACAAGCGGGCAAGTCTCAGGCGATGGTCGTAAGACTTCGGTTCGACCTCGATCATCTGACGAATGACAGCCTCCGCACCGGCCATATCCTTTGCTTGCGTCAGAATCGTGTTCAAATTGTTCAGAAGATCTAAGTCTCTTGGATGCGTTGCGAGAGCTCGTCGTAATGTGCCCTCCGCATCTCGGTAGCGTTGTTGGGTCCCGTACAGAGTTGCAAGTAAGATTGCCACGTCCGGCTCAGCAGGAAACTGCGTCGCGAGCGCCTCGGCCTTGGGAATAACGGAAGGAAGTGCTTGTTCGGTGACGGCCTGTGCCGCAATCTTCAGAGCACTGGCCTGCGGATGATGGGGATCCTTTTTCAGCACGGTGTCCGCCGCTTCAACCACATGCTCGATCAGCCGTGCTTCGAGATAGTATTTCCCCAGCGAAATCTGGGCGGCAGTATGATCGGGGACCAGCCGGACAGCCTCCTGATACAGCTGGACTGCGGCACGCCAATTCTTTTCCTTTTCCTCAACTTGCGCAAAGAGATAATAGGCCTCTGCATCATTCGGGTCGATCTTCAGAACATTCCGGAGGGCCACCCTTGCTTTGGGGTAATTGGCCAAGCCAATGTACTCCTGCGCCCGAGCCATATACTTGGCCTTCCTCTCTTCAGGACCGCCGCACGCTGCGCAGGTGATCGCGACGAGAACAATAAGAAAGTTCCTGGCATTCATCATGTCACACAACCTTCGCCTTTCATGACCGCACCAACTACCTGTGGGCTGGGCTATTCCTCAGCTCACCTACCATACAATTCGAATTCCCAGCCCGAACAGAATCCAGAGTGAAACCAGGCCCAGTTGCTGCACTCGATTTGAAAATGTATGGAGCAGCAGCTCGAAAGAAAAGAAGAGCACGATCAATTTGGCCGCAAGGACACCGAGATGGGACATATCTGCGCTCACTTCGGGAAGCAGCGGAAAGGTGACGGCCAGGAACACCATAAGATAGTCGAGCGGTGTGGTCTGAAAACGGTTGTCGGGGTTGAAACGAAGACTCAATAAGACCATGACGGCGACAACGATAAAGAATGTGTTGTGGGCTATCACGAGAGTGGACAGAGAACCATCCCGCGATCCCTCACAGACATAGAGCAAGAAAGTCGTCCCGACATAGAGCCCACCGCGCACGAAGTATGGAGCGATCTGAGTAGAGAACGAGAGGCCGAGTAACACAACCACGAATACGGCGATCGAGAGGTAGCCCACGTCGCTCGGTATGCTGGATGGTACAAAAACCAGCGCAATCAGAAACATCGGGACGACCACGGCCAGAAACCGGATCGGCAGGTCTGTCAGCCAGGGCCCATTCACGAATCGTGTGATCGTCATATTGGAGAGGAAATGTCCGTCCTGGGACTTGGGTGTGGGAAGAAGGCCGCGTCCAGCCGCTATAAAGAGGACCAGCACCGATAATGCAATGCCGAGATAAAGCGGAAAGATCAGCATGTCGGACTGCCACCGCAGCAGGTATGCCAAGCCCAACATACCCCCCTGAATCACGTAAATGACTGTCACGGCTTCGTAGTGAGTGAACCCGACGCGAAGCAACTTATGGTGAATGTGAGCACGATCACCGATGAATGGAGAGCGTCCCTCAGCCAGTCGTTGTCCCGTGACGCCGAGCGTGTCAAGAAACGGCAATCCCAATAAGAATAGGGCGAGGCTCGGGCTGAACGGACCGCGCGACGAATCGCTCAGCAGGATGGCCAACAGGCCCATGATAAATCCCAGCAATTGACTGCCGCCATCTCCCATGAAAATTCGAGCGGGATATGTGTTGTAGCGCAAAAAACCCAACAGCGCTCCAAGGAACGGGACCGTCAACAACAAAACTGTTGAGTCATTGGAAAGATAGGCCAAATATGCAATCCCAGCTAAGGTAAGAAATGAGAGGCCACCAGCCAGACCATCCAGTCCATCAGTGAGATTCACGGCGTTTGACACTCCGACGAGAAACACGACCGTCATGAGAGTACCAACCCATACTGGCACTTCCGTATCGGGCGGGAACGGAAGAGTGGTGAACCGGATATCACCAGCCATGACAACAACAAGGGCTGCTAGCACTTGTCCCAACAACTTGGTCCGATAATCGAGGTTGACTCGATCGTCCCATACTCCGAATCCCACAATAATCACGCTGCCAAGCAGAACCGAAACGGTACTCACATCTTTGGGAACCCACCAGGCGATCGAGGCGCAGGCACCGATGGCAAGAGCAATCCCACCCACTTTAGGAACCGGATGTTCGTGTGCTTTTCGCCCTCCGGGTAGATCCATCACCTGAAATCGTTCTGCCATGAGCCGCAACGGAGGAATGAGGGCCATACACACGAGTAGCGATGTCATGGAACTGAAAAACAGTTCGTTTATCATGAATAGACTCTCTGATCCTCAACGCCGCCCGTCAGTCTGGAACGAACCGAGTCAGTTCTCGCTCAACCACAGCCGCAAATTCCTGAAGACGCTGGTCGACTGCTGCCTCGGATTCACCGGGACCGACAAGCGAAGCCAATCTCACCAGCGCTCCGTCAGTCCGTTGTCGAGCAAAACCGTCCCACAACAAGTACAACTTGACCAGATACTCATCCGTGAGATTTCGATCTCGCTGCTTGAACCAGTACAGGACGATTTGCCTCTGATCACCTTTCTGAATCACGGCACGATTGGCTCGCAGCGGCTGAGTTATCGCCGAAGACAACGGCAATTCTGTATGTGTCAAAGAAGCTATCTCCCATCCTCCTCCAGGCAGACAACTCTGAGGCGAATGCGCCGATTGCCCTTTCTTTTGCGATCGGTAGTAGGCGGCATAGAAGTTCACCGGCTGTTCGCTGTCGGATCGGTAGTCGGCAAGAACGTAATCGTCGAAACGAAGTGCGTTGATGTAGTGTTTTTCAAGAGCAAAGGCCGCCCCCTGCCAACCGTTGAGCTGCATCGGGAAGTCGATGAACGACACTCGCGGAGGAGGAGTTTCCTCACGATCCAGGATCGCCGCCGAGAACAGGCTGAATGGCACGAGAAGTATCACGCTGCACAAATAGGCGGGACCAGGAGAACTCATACTGTGATTCTTAAATGTAGGCCCGAATTCATGACTGCTGTCTTGGGGTTGATCGCTCCACGACAATCGCGCAAGAAACGATCTTCGCGGCATCCCGTTCCGAAGCCTTCCCAATAACGCCATTTCTAAGATCAGCAATCCGAAACTCACCATAAAAATGACCCATCCTTCGAAGAGATGGTAAAAACCTTCGGCTGCCCCCTTCCCATAGATTTCAACCAAAATTCCAATCATGCCGATCCGGAAGCCGTTGATCACGATTGAGATCGGAATCGCTGAGAGAACGAGAACGACCCGCTTCCACATCCTGTCCTTAAAAAGGTAGGAACAGAGCAGCGCGAGAGAAGTCAGCGGCAGCAGGTATCGAATCCCGCTACAGGCTTCGGCGACTTGAAGCTGGACCAGTCCGAGATCAATGACATTGCCTTCACGAAATGCCATGACACCGACCAGCTGCAAGCAACCCACTCCGAGCGATGAGGACCACAGCTGTAGTTGGCTCGACAGGCCCGCGTAGAGAAATACCGGCAAAGGGATGGCGGTCAGGAGATAGCCCAGGGGAAATGCGATAACCTTGGCCCCACGAAGCCCGAGTAGGGCGATTACCAACCCGACAATTACCATCCACAGAGAGACATGGAGGACCACATATAGCGTGGACAGTTCGCCCAGCACATGAAGCACAAGACCCAGTGTAATAACAACAAGACCCCACCATGATTGCTCTTTCGGTAACTGGAGAAGGCGATGCCGGGATTGCCATACTAACAATCCGCTAATCAGAGGAACAAAGATTCCGTGGCTGTAATCCTCACTTCCGAGCCACTGGCTGAACAAGAAGGCCAGACTATCCGCATACAGAAAGGCCAATAGCCCCATGACCAGGACTGTACTCAAGGCAAGGTACCGTATGCTGCCCTTCATGAAAGACTCACCTAAGGGATGATCGGGAGCGAGACCACCGTGCTACTGCTGTCCTGAAGAGTGGGGCGAGACTGTATGCTGCGACCGTTCACCTATCAATCGGCCCCTGAGAAAAAACGGGCTTGATACCTCTGTCGAAGTATCAAGCCCTGACCCTCGGAAACAATGTGCTCAATTACGCCTGGGATCTTCGGAGATTTCTCAAACCTCCTGCCCCCAGACCGACCAATGAAATAAGACCCGCACCAAACAAGAGAACCGCCGCTGGCAATGGCACGACCGTCAAACTATTCAGTACTCCTTGAAGCCTGACTGCCCTTCCATTGGAGTTCTCAAATACCAGTCGCCACTGGGTCGACGAGAGATCGCCCAAGCTAGGTGGATTCCGGAGCCCTGTTCCGGTTATCGCGTTACCATCCTCGTCCTCTAAATCCAGGCGGAATTCCGTCGGTGAGTATTGCCCGATATCACTCCCCATGACAGATGTCCTGAGACGCCATATATCACCGGAAGGACGATCGATAATGCGGACGAGGTTCGTGTCACCCGAGGCATCAAAACTAACGGAATAGCCATCAAAATGTAGGGAGAAATTCTGCACTGCCCCCATATACCTGCCCGTCCCAGTGGCCGTAGTTGTATCCTCGAACGAGAATGTGCCTGATAATGAGGACCCTGTTGGAATGGTGGGTCTTAGAGCGGACCCTGCACTCCCTACAGTCCCAGTAAACGCGTACTGCACCAGAGCCGCATTCGCGGAGTTCAAGGGAAGCGCCATTGCACTCAGCACAATCGCTGGCAGGATCAATCCTTTACTCAACAAAGCCTTGATTGTCCGCATAAATATAACTCCTTCAGCAGGTGGTACCTGGAAGCCAATCTTACCAATGTTACATCTCAGCAAATTCCAGACCACCGACCAATTCTCTATGCCGTTGAAAATACAGGAAGAGAATGAAGATCCAGCGCTGTGGGCCTGCACGCATTCCTACAACACGTTCAATTATGTATGAATATGTATGAACGGGTACGAGACAGGACGAGACGTGCCATCACGTGGCACGTCTCCACATAAGAAGCGGCGTGGCTAGTACGGAAATACTCCCATCCTGAAGAGCCTGAATACACCAGCTAGGCAGCTCTTTGACCTCGATCGTGACTCTTATCGGAGGAAGGCTGATTACAAGATACCACGTGGGCATGACCGCCAAACACATGTCGGCGAAGTACCAGCCAAATGAACGTAGGAGCAGATACAAAGTTGCGTCGCCACATACGGCGTGGCTCTAACATGAACCGATATGCCCACTCAAGCCCTATACGGCAAATCCATTGAGGAGCCCTCGCGTAGGTGCCGGCATAGAAATCGAAGACCGCTCCGATCGAACCAATCACTGGCACATTGAGCTTCCGACGATTCGCCTCCACCCATTTCTCCTGCTTTGGCGCCGTCATCCCAACCCAGAGAACGTCAGGCCTAGCGTCAGTGATCAATTTCACCATTCGGTGATTGTCCATCTCTGTCCATTCTCCAAACGGCGGGGAGAACATGCCACAGAGCGTCAATGAGGGGAAATCGACAGCGAAACGTTTAGCAATGCGATCCAGAACATGCTGCGACGATCCGAAGAAAAAGATGCGACCGCTGCCACGCTGTTGCAAAGCATTCAGAACTCCATGAAAGTAGTCGGAACCCGTTATCCGAGGCCCGAGGGGCACACCGATAAGTCGCGCCATCAGTAATGCACCGACTCCATCAACTACGAGAACATCCGCTTGTTGCAACGCCGCCTGGAATGTCAAGTCTTGCTGCGCAACCACCAACGAGTGTGGATTGGCGCACGCAAACACTCTTTGATCTATCCTATGCTCGATGGCACGTACGGACTCTTGAACTATGTCACGGAGAGCCTTCCGGTCGATTGGAATGCCCAAAAGGACTCCGACCTCGCGATCATCTCCATCGTGATTCTTACCCGATGACAAAGGTGCACTCACGCTGCCTTTTCCTTACAGGATAGTTCGAAGACATCGATTATTTGCCTGACGTGTCGTTCTTTGGTGTACAGCGTCTCAAATCGAGTCCGAGCACGTGCCCCCATTATCTTAATCTGCTCAGGATGACCCAGTAACCAGAGTATTCGCTCCGCTAAGTGCTGAACATCCCCGATCGGAACTTCCAATCCTGCTTCTCCGTCAGACACCGTATCGCGTATGCAACCGCGATCGGTAAAGATCACCGGCACACCAGCTGCCATCGCCTCAATGACAACTAATGGCTGCCCTTCCTGCTGAACTCCAGGAAAGACGAAAATGTCGGCGGAGTCAAATAACGCACGCTTCTCTTCAGCATCAACCTGCCCGGCAAACGACACATAGGCTTCGATTCCTTGTCGCGCAATGAATTCGTCCGCCCACCGCTTATCTTCCGCATGCGACCATGGTCCTGCGAATACGAACTCCACATCGGTTCTCTGGCC
>JABMDL010000103.1 GCA_015903945.1 Nitrospira sp.
GCCCCGATGGTGAACCGCATCGCGCCCATCAAGCTCATCTCGTTGACTTGCTCGCCGGCGTGGATCTCCACTTTGTAGCGGCCGGGACGCCAGCCTCCGGAAGGAGGTGACAATTTGAGATAGCCGCTCTCATCCTCCAGGGCCACCTGCATGACGTCCTCGGTCACCACCCTGTCCGGCGCCAGGCCGGGCACAGACTCAGGAAAGCAACGGCCGAAAATCTTGAACCCCTGATAGTGCTGATGGAGCGCAAAGACGATGAACACCGCCGGGATGTTGACGGCGAACCGGTCGGTCGGTCTGACCGGGACGATCAGGTGGGTGCGAAGCGGGCCGATCTCTTCTTCGAAGTCCTCCGCCGTGACAATCGAACGGAAGAACCCTTCCGGCGGTGCATCGAAATCGTACGGCTTGGTGTCCTGGGCGCGGTTTTGAAATTCCGTGACCGGCAGGTTCTTAGTCAGAGGCGGGTTCTCGGCCCAGCCTGCCGGATGTAGTGAGAGCATCGCCGCCCATGCCGTGAAAGCGGCCATGACCCAATATTGTCTCGTTCCTTGTCCCATGGGCGTGTGGTACAACGGTCCGACAGACCCTGTCAAGGAACAGCGGTACCGAGACAGCATTGCGAGCTGATGGCTGGATGCTGAAGGCTGACAGCCGATCGCTCCTCTATCCCGTTGCGGCAGGTTTCACCCATTTGCTAGGATTTCGCGGTTCTTCACAGCCATCCATCACGAACGAGAGTCACTGATGTTGCAAGATGCCGATGCGCTTCCCCAGCTGATTGGGGACTTCAAGCCGCTCGATCAATGGCAAACCCATCTCAACCGGCTCTTCTATGGGCTGCGTGGGGACCGGCTGCGCTCGTACTATCAAACCTTTGCCTCAGCCGATTATCGGCTCGCCCATGCGTTGGCGGCTGACTATTACGAGCGGGTTACCAAGCGGGATGCCGCTGCTAAACGTCAACCGTCAAGCGTCAACCGTTTCACGAATGACGATTCACGATTGACGGTCATGGAGCTCGGACCCGGCAACGGCAATCTGGCCGCCTGCTTCCTCAGCCATCTCAAAGTTCTCGACAAACACGAGCTGGTCTATCCGCGGGTACGCTATGTCATGGTCGATTGGGAACAGCCGGTCTTGGACGGGGCCCTGGCCTATCCTGACCTGGCGGCGCATCGGGATCGCCTGGTCATTCAGTGCAGCTCGATCGAGCATCTCGCGGAAATGGCCGACGGGTCCGTCGACCGCATTCTGTGCAACGAACTCTGGAATGACCTTCCCACCAAGCTGATGGCGAAGAATGCCGCCGACATCGAAGAAGAATATATCCGGCCCAACTTGAGCGAAGCGCTGCATGCCAAGATTCCGGATTGGTCCGCCTTCGTGCGCGCATTCGAGGCAAGGGACTTCGAAGTGCTGAAGACGGTTCCGCCGTTCTTGGACGATCTCGTGTGGGAAAAGGAATATCGGAAGGTCGAATGGAAAGACGTGCCCTTCCGGAAAACCATCACGGAGTTTCTCAAGACGATCGACGAACATGTGTTGCTGCCTGTCAATCTGGGTGCGTTTGCGGTTGTGAAAGAGGCTCAGCGCCTCCTGGGGCCCGATGCGGTCGGGCTCAGTGCGTTTGATGCCGGGACCGCGGACAGGCAGGTCTTGAACGATCCGGAGAAGCCCTGTTATGGCCAGTTCGGGGGGCAATATAGCTTCATGATCAACTTCGCCCTTATTGAGGCCGTGGCCAAGCAGCTGGGGATCACGCGCACGGGTCTGGAGCCGCAGCGCGAATTCGTCGGCCGGTCATTGAACACCAACGTCCTCACGCTCATGGATCTGCTGGCGACCCATCCTTCCGCCGGGCCGACGCTTGAGCCCTGGGAGCAGGACCGGCTTGTGCTGAAAACCATCAAGGCGCTGAACGAGACGTATGAAAGCCCCTACCGCCGTCGGTTCGAATTTCCGTTGTCCGCGAACATGCCGCCGGACGAGCGGGAGACCTTGGGCGCGATTCTGCGCTCGTTAAAAGACAACGGCGTGCCCGACACGGTGGCCTATCTGACCGAAGAAGAGCTTGCCCGGGCGCAACAGGACTTGGAAGCGATCGGCTACGAGAGCGACGCCATCAGGATGGCGCTTGGCGCGCCTCCCAGTCCCATTGAGTATTGCCACTTCAGTTGCCGGTAGGGCGAGGCGATGCTCCCTGTCCAACCGGTTCAGGCCTCGATCAGGGAGTAGGTCTTGGCTCGAACGAGAGTTTGGGGAAATACTGGGGTGCGGTTAAGACTGGCAAAATGCGGTTCACAAGTCGGCCGATAGGCGGAGGAGCAATGAGAGAAAAGAACGAGCGGATCGAGAACGTGGAGAAGCCGCGTGAGAAACGCGGGGGCGGCGACCCCTTTCAACGGCTGCTCGGTCTGATGTTTAAGGCGCATCCGTGGCACGGCGTGTCCATTGGAGAGGAAGCTCCCGATGTCGTGACGGCCTACATCGAAATTGTCCCCACCGACACGGTGAAATATGAAGTGGACAAGAGCAGTGGTTTTCTCAAGGTGGACCGGCCGCAACGGTTTTCCAACTGCTGCCCGGTCTACTATGGTCTCATTCCCCAGACCTACTCCGGAGAGCAGGTGGCCGGCATCTTTGCCAAGCGGGCTCGCCGCAAAGGCATGGTGGGAGACGACGATCCGCTCGACATCTGTGTCTTATCGGAGAAGAGCATTCCCCACAGCGACATTCTCATGACGGCGCTGCCGATCGGGGGA